>JANXWB010000014.1 GCA_025351345.1 Synechococcales cyanobacterium GL140_1_metabat_312 | reverse complement strand
GCTGGTGAGGGGTACTCGCGGAAAGTCAATTTTGAGAAATTCGGCGTAGCGTTGGCGATAGTTTGGGGAGTGGAAAGTGGCATAAATGTAGTTAAAGATGTCTTCTGGTGCAAAGGTTTTGACTCGATCGCCTTTGCCATCTGGGAAAAATTCTAAGCCGAGTTTTTCGGAGAGTTCGTTAATAAATTCTGGTGCTAGGTTTGGGCGGCGACCATGCGGAGATTTGCTTGGTTCAGTTTCAAATAGAGTTGGTTTATCGGTTGGGTAGAGATAGAGAGGGAAAATATAGGAGCCATCATAAACAGAAACTATTTTATGTTGACCGCAAACCAAATCAGTAGTTAAAACTGCAAAATTTTCTCTTGTTTGTCTAGTTGTAATTAAAGAAATATTTTCTTTATTCATCAAGTGTGAATTAATATCCATTCTTGGACGATCCATAACAGCATCACTTAAAAAGCAATACCGTTTATCAAATGGTCGATACAAACAACTAATAATTTTACGATCCCAAGACTCTAAGGAACGAAGTAGCTTGCGAGCATTTGATAATTTCCAATCTTTACTATCTTGCAAATCAAATTTTTCATAACATTCAGCATCATTTGAAGCATTTATAAATTTATGGATTCTTTCTTTTAAAATATTCTCCTCAAAGTCAACAACGAAATGATCTCTATGGCTATTAAGACCTACAGATTTAATCAAAACTAGTTCATCGATTTTCCAATATTTGTCATATTCTGCTCTTAAATCCATATTTTGAGGTTTAAACAAATAAAATGGTGCATTTGGTTGCAGCTTGTTTGCATCAGAAATCATTGAGCTAATATCACTCTCATCTAACCACTGATACTTACCCCCAACAAGTTTCTTATTTTCAAAAACCTCACGCTTACCCCATAAATCAGCATGATAAACCGTTGCTGTTTCCTGCTGACTATTTTGATACTTAATGAAAATACCAATCGCTACACCCTGCTGAATATCAAACACATTTTGATCGACAGAATCATCAGGACAAGTTTCTTTCTTCTTGCTATTACCATGCAAATCCAAAATATAAATCTCATCAAAAGTCTTTAACAAACTTTGACGCATTCCTCGAAAAGTTGGATTATCTAAATAACCATGATTAGTGACAAACGCCAAAACTCCGTAACCCGTTTGATCAATTCTCCATTGACTAAAGCGAATAAACTTCACATAATCATCATTCAACCATTTAGGATTCTTCTCTCCCAAAGGCTTCCCATCAACCTCAAAATAACTATCGGTTTTCGTATTTGAGATAATATCCTTCCCATTTAGCAAACCCTTAATCCAATCTCCTGTATTTACCGAATGTCCCGAATATGGCGGATTACCAATAATCACCATTACAGGACGCTCTTGTTTAACCTCTTTCGCCTCCTCAGCCTCTTCCTTAATTCGAGAACCAAAACTAATCGTCTGATCTGCAATTTGAAAAGACTCTTGCAAAGTATTCGTTAAATAAATCCGTAAACGCTCCTCAGACTGAAAATCATAGCCCGTCTCTTTTAGCAGCAACCCCAACTTCATATGCGCCACCGTGTAAGGAGCCATCAGCAACTCAAACCCAAACAAACGCGGCAACAAATGCTGACTCACATACCCCGACCACATCCCCTTCTGCTTCTTGAAACCCTCGTAAATATGCTCAATCACCCGATGCATAAACGTCCCCGTCCCCACCGCAGGATCGAGAATTAAAACCTGATGCGACTCAATTGTTCCCTCACCCTTGGGATTAGGAACTTGAATCTTCTTTGCATCCGCCAACCCCTTCTTAATTCCAAACTTCTGCTTGAGAATATAGTCCACACTCCGCACAATATAGCCAACCACAGGCTCAGGCGTATAGTAAACCCCCCGTGACTCGCGCATCTTCGGGTCATATTCCGCCAAAAAAGTCTCATAAAAATGCACTACAGGATCTTCACGCCGATCGCGCTTACCAAAATCGCTCAAAATAGCCGACATATCCGTTTGTTGCAAAATAGTCGCCAACGTATCCACCGCCCAAACAATCCGATCGTCCAACTCCGAACCCGCAATCTGATTAAAAATACCGCGCAAAAAAGGATTCGTTTTGGGTAAGCGAAAACTCGCTGTCTCCCGCGAAAAAGTACTCACCTGATCCGTATTACACCGCGCCGCAAACAACCCATAACAAATCGTCTGAGCATACATATCCGCAAACTGCTCACCCGTCAAATCACGAATCAACACCGCCCGAAAAGACTCTAACTGTTGCCGCAACATCCCACCGCGATCGTCATCATTTAACGCCGTATTAATCGCATCCCGAATCAACTGCGCGATCGCCGCCATCCGTTTCGCCAAAGCCTTCGGTGTCGTCACTTGCACAACTTTAGTTAAAAGAAATTGCCTTAACAGTTGATCAACTTGAGCAATTCCATCACAATCAGCCTTAATCTTTTTCTGCTTATCAAACGTCGCAATAGCAGCCGATAACCGTAATTCCCCATCCACATACCACCGAAATTCTAAATGATCCGTAAAAATCAAATTCCCCAAAGCATTCAAATAACGCTTCATTTGATCCTTTTTCTCAAACCCCTTCAGCGAAACCCCAATATCCTTCGCCTCAATATGCCCGATCTCTAACATCCCCTGACCAATCCAAAAATCTGGCGCACCGCACTTAATCCGCTTCGGCTCATTCACCGCCAAAACCCCATCACCAAAAGACTCAAGCAAATTTTTCAAAGCAGGACGATAGGTATGTTCCGTTGCATTACCCTTTTGATAAATCTGCGTAACATCTTGCAAATATGCCTGAATTTGATTAGTCATGGGATATTTTCTACTGTCAGGCTATTCTACAATAATTGCTCTTGCGATCGCCCTCCTCTTCACCTATCTCCCTTTGGCAAATCCTTTGGCGGACAGGATTAGGATTAATGATGCTGAGATCACACTTCTCGATTTTGGAACGATCGAAGATCTAGAGACTTGGCTGAAAAAGTAATCGCCATTTTTCCATTCATCCTGTTAAGGATATGCGATCGTTTTTCCCGCTGCCATCCAGACCAAAAATCCCAACAACCGATCGACGGGTTTAATTGAATAATCTTCCAAATCGATCGTCACTTCATTGCCATCGAGCTTCAAAAAACGCCACAGCATTCCACTACTAACGCACCCATAAATTGTCACAGCTTCCATATCTGCCGCCTGATTAAACCGCTGTGCTGCGACCATTTCAGCCATACATTGCCCCATTCCCAAATTTAAATCAGCCCGTTTTGCTTCAACAATCACTACGACAGGAGCCTCAATTTCAAATTGCTCACGCGATGGTCTACGACCGACCGGAGGTCATCGGCTCATTAAAAAGTCACAGGTTCCAGACAGGCCCACCTCTGCATCTACCGTAAAGTCTTGTCCCGAAAAAAAGCTCACTTCTCGACGCAACATCTTTCGCACTTCTACCAAAATTGGGCTAATCAATAGCTCTGATTTTGCTTTTTCACTGGGTAATGCAACCGCTAAGGGCAAGGTCTCTTCTAAGAACTCAACCAACATTCCGCTCGGTGAGATAGGATTGATCTCCGGCAAAAAACGTCCACCTTCAATGGTGATGATTCCAAAGGCTTGTTTGACTTTCCGAACAGTAAAATCGCTGTAGGCCACGGGTTACACCGTATAAAAAGAATAAAAACTCTATTCCAGACTACCACGGCCCTCAGATTGTCCAATCGCTGTCCGATCGCCGTCCGATCGCCGTCCGATCGCAAACCGTTCTACACCTTCGAGATCCCGCGATCGGACAATCTGTTCGTAGCCCGTATCTTCCAATAATTCTACGACCGTATCCATCTGTCCCATCATCATTTCCACGATCCACAATCCCGATGGCACCAGGTATTCGGTTGCAGTCGTAACTAAATGTCTCAAACAATCTAAACCATCCTCACCGCCATCCAACGCCAAATGCGGTTCATGGTCCCTCACTTCCGGCTGCAAACCTAATACTGCTTTGCTGGGAATATACGGCGGGTTGGACACCATACCCGATAGTTTCCCCTTCAGATGAACGATCGGCTCAAACCAATTGCCGTGATAGAACTGAATCCGATTCTTATTGCCCAATTGTTCTGAATTCAGTTTTGCAATGGCTAAAGCATCCAAACTAGTATCGATCGCATGAATAATAGCGTCAGGCATAAGATCCGTTAGAGCGATCGCAATGGCTCCGCTTCCAGTTCCTAAATCTACCCAATTACCCGTAGCTAATTCAGGTGATTTTGCAATTATTTCAGCGACTAGATCAATGATGCATTCTGTCTCTGGTC
>JANXWB010000009.1 GCA_025351345.1 Synechococcales cyanobacterium GL140_1_metabat_312 | reverse complement strand
CATTAATGCAGGCAACGCCGCCAGCAACACCCTCGATCAACGTGGCAAAGCCCGAGTCGGCACCGCAGACATCGGTGCATTTGAATCCCAAGGGTTCACCTTTACCACCACCGCAGGCACCCCACAAAATGTCACTGTTGGTCAAGCCTCCGCCACACCCCTTACGGTTAAAGTGACAGCGAATAACGCGATCGAACCTGTCGCAGGCGGCATCGTCACCTTCACTGCACCCAACACAACGACCGCTGCAAGCTTGGCAACCGCTGTCAATGAAGCCACGATCAACGCATCAGGCACCGCGAGTCTATCGGCTACAGCAAATACTAAAGCAGGAACCTACAACGTCTTGGCTACTGCTAACGGCGTTACACCGACCCAAACCTTTGCCTTAACTAATCTTGCTGATGTCGCTAAAAACATTGCAACAACCTCCGGCTCAGGTCAAAATACCACCGTCGATACCAACTTTGCCAATAACTTAGTCGCGACCGTCACCGACAAATTTGGTAATCCAGTTTCCAACAGCACCGTTACGTTCAGCGTTCCTGGAACTAACGCAAGCGGCGTATTCGTAACCAATACTGCGAATACAGATGTAAACGGTGTTGCAACGATCGCCATTAAAGCAAATACCAAAGCTGGAAGTTTTACAACAACCGGAAAAGTGGGTGGCGTTACAACCGGAGCTGATTTCAACTTAACTAACACCGCAGATATAGCAAATGCGATCGTTGCTAATAGTGGTTCAGGTCAAACTACAACTGTTGATCAGAATTTCGCCAACAATCTAATTGCAACTGTCACCGACAAATTTGGTAATCCCGTCCAAGGCAGTACCGTAACATTCTCAGTTCCAGGCAGCGGGGCAAGTGGTGTGTTCGGTTCAAATACTGCGGTGACTGATGCGACTGGAACCGCTACGATCGGCATCAAAGCCAACACCAAATCGGGTGGATTCACCGCAAAAGGTGGCGTTACTGGAGTTACGGGAACCGCTGACTATGCCCTGACAAACTTAGCGGATGTTGCGAAAAATATCGTTACCACTTCAGGTTCAGGTCAAAGTACTGTAGTCGATACCAACTTTGCCAATAACTTAGTCGCGACCGTCACCGACCAATTTGGCAATCCAGTTTCCAACAGCACCGTTACGTTCAGCGTTCCTGGAACTAACGCAAGCGGCGTATTCGTGACCAATACTGCGAATACAGATGTAAACGGTGTTGCAACGATCGTCATTAAAGCCAACACCAAAGCTGGAAGTTTTACAACAACTGGAAAAGTAGGTGGCGTTACAACCGGAGCTGATTTCAACTTAACCAATATTGCGGATGTTGCAAATGCGATCGTCGCTAATAGTGGTTCAGGTCAAACTACAACTGTTGATCAGAATTTTGCTAATCTAGTTGCAACTGTCACCGACAAATTTGGCAATCCCGTCCAAGGCA
This sequence comes from Synechococcales cyanobacterium GL140_1_metabat_312, assembly GCA_025351345.1. Taxonomy (GTDB): domain Bacteria; phylum Cyanobacteriota; class Cyanobacteriia; order Leptolyngbyales; family Leptolyngbyaceae; genus JAAFJU01. The sequence goes on along the minus strand of JANXWB010000009.1, from coordinate 20,088 downwards.
GTACCGTAACATTCTCACTTCCAGGCAGCGGGGCAAGTGGCGTGTTCGGTTCAAATACTGCGGTGACTGATGCGACTGGAACCGCTACGATCGGCATCAAAGCAAATACTAAACCAGGAACCTACACTGTAAAAGCAAGTGTAATTGGCATTACAGGTACAGCGGACTTTGCCTTAACCAACAAAGCGGATCAACCCACCCCAATCACCAATGAACCCAAAACCGGACCCAAAACTGATCGCACGCTTAATCTAGAAGCGAAAGAGATCCGAACCCTCCGCCCTACGATCGTCCTGACTAAGCCAATTCTCTGTGTTGTTCGAGAAAGAGGTGCGTCCTTGTCCGACGACTATAGAGGTCTATCTAGTTGCGGTGATTCCAACCAAAAAAAAGCGAGCAAACCCAAGAAAAGCGAGCAAAATCGTAGAGATCGCTAACCATTCCCATAAAAATCTCCCTAAAACTCTAGTCTTCCCTTAACCCAGGGAGCTGGGGGAGATCGCATCCATCCAAATAACCCCATTTCCATAATTCAATGTCTATCTATTCGTCATCTTTCATTACCTCCACCATTCTCGCCAGCCTGATCTTAAGTGCAATCCCTGTCAAAGCCCAAGTCCAACCCACCCAAATCACCCCCGTCCCTAATCCCAACCTCGATCGCATCCCTCAGCCACAACCCATCCCCCAACCCATCCCCAGCACTCCCCCAGTCCTAACTCCCCCAACCCAACTCCCAACTCCCACCGAAGGATCAGGCGTTGCGATCGAAGTCAAAAAAATTGAAATCACAGGCAGCACGGTTTTCAAATCCGAAGACTTTGCAAAATTAACAAAAGACATTGAAGGCAAATCTGTTAAATTACAAGACCTGCAAACCCTCACCAATGCAATCACCGCGCTCTATCTCGATCGAGGATATATTAGCTCCCGCGCCGTTTTAGGTGAACAAACGATTGTCAATGGCATTGTTAAAATTCAAATTGTCGAAGGTTCTCTCGATCGTATCGACATCGAAGGACTCAAACGCCTGAATAAAAACTATATTCAAAGCCGCATTCAACTCGGCACCAAAATACCACTCAATCAAAACCAAATTGAAGATCAACTTCAACTGCTCAAAGCTGACAGTTTGATTGACTCAATTGAAGCAAGTTTACGGCCCGGTTCCGGTACAGGTCGAAGTATCCTCACCCTACGAATTAAAGAATCCAATCCGATCGCCGGAAACATCAGCATCGACAACTATTCATCCCCCAGCGTCGGCTCAGAACGCTTTGGCGGCAGTTTAACCTATCGCAACGTCACAGGTCTAGGCGACGAACTCAGCGCGGCCTATAACCGATCGTTCCCCGGCGGCTCCAATGCCCTCGACTTCAGCTATCGCCTGCCCGTTAATGCAATGAATGGCACAGTTCAATTGCGAGTTGCCCCAAGTAATAGCCAAGTCATTGAAAAACCATTTGATAGTTTAGATATTCGCAGCAATACAGAACTCTATGAATTGAGTTATCGTCAACCCCTGATTCGCAATCCCCGCGAAGAATTTGCACTTTCCCTAGCCTTTGCAATTCAAAATGGTCGCACAACCATTAGTGGCATTCCGTTAACAACTGTTGGCAGTGGAACTGATATTGATGGCCAGGGCCGAACTCGCGTATTGAAATTTGGCCAGGACTATACGAAACGCGACAGGTCAGGGGCATGGGCATTGCGATCGCAATTTAGTCTCGGACTCAACGCCTTTGATGCCACCGTCAGCGACACCTCCAAACCCGACGGTCGGTTCTTCAGTTGGCTGGGTCAAATGCAACGAGTTCAACGCCTTAGCACTAATCAACTGCTTATTGCCCAAGCTGACGTACAGTTATCGCGCGATCCATTATTGCCATCCCAACAGTTTGTGATTGGCGGCGGACAGTCATTGCGCGGCTATCGTCAGAATTTACGATCGGGAGATAATGGCGCTCGGTTCTCTCTGGAAAATCGGATCGCTATTCAACGCGATCAAATTGGAAATCCTATTTTTCAACTTGTCCCTTTTGTCGATGCCGGATGGGTTTGGAATCAATCTCAAAATCCCGCCCAATTACCTAGCGAAACCTTCTTAGCGTCCGCTGGCTTAGGGCTAATCTGGGAACCGTTGCCTCGATTTTTAGTCCGTGTTGACTATGGCATTCCATTGGTATACAACAGCGATCGTAAGGAAAATGCTCAAGATCGCGGATTGAATTTCAGTTTAGGATATAGCTTCTAGTTAATTCACAAAGAAGTCATTACCCACACATACAACCACAAATAAGGATTCTGCTCTTCATTTGCGGTTGTATTGGTAGACCACTCTTCAGAATTAGAGATTCAGAATTAGGCCAAGTATCGCAAAAATACTACAACCCACGATCGCTTCAATTGTATATCGGGCAGACGATCGGTGAGGCCGGGAATTCCACACCTGAAGCTCACCGTTAAACCCTCGGGCCGCAAGACTGAGTGAAACTTGACGGTAGTTAATCAGAACGCGTTGGAGCAATTGCCCAATTAAAATGCCAAGACTAGACATGCCCCGCCGCCAAGTGCGATAGCCACAGCGAGAGTTTTGCGCCATCCACAGATCATCGACGATCGCGAGCAATGTAAAAATAAAGCGATACATCAACAACAATAACTCCGTCAACAACACTGGACATCGCAATTGACGAAGAACTTGTAACACTTCTGTGAATGGTGTCGTTAGTAAAATGAAATACATACAACTGGTCGAAGCCAATGTCCGAATCAACAGTCGAGCAACTTGCTGTAATCCATAGTTGCTCACATAGATATAAAGCCGACCCAGGTTCATCCCCACGCCCTGCCAAACATCCGCCATCACCGCCTGCGTCTGCACATCAGCACCATTGATGACAAATGCAGGCAAACTAGCAATCCAAAAGCTCAAGGGCAACGCTAGCAATTTTAAATAGATATTCGCTGGAATTGCCGCATACCAAACAATCCATATGAAAACCCAAATGCTAATCAATCCTTGAACAATAGGCGACGAGATTAATGAGAGTATTAACAGAACAATAGCAAAGGATAATTTGTGGCTGGGTGGCAACCATCGTAAACGATTGCCATACGCTAAACTATCGATCTGATGACTCATTGAGATGAAGATGAATCGTCAGATTGTCCGGATTGACGTTCAGTTCGGCCTTTATAAAGCCCAATGATATACCCGACAATTCCAGCCCCGATCGCCGCTTGGGTCGCAAACAAAAAAGTCTCAACTTCGCCCCCCGAGGGTTTGATTACGGGTTCAAACCAAGGTTTATAACCGGGCCGTAATTCTTCAATGGCGGTTGAATTTTTACTGTCGGTTGCATTGAATTCATTGCCTTGGAAATGTAAAACTGGTCCGATCGATAATGCCAAAATTCCGATCGTAATCAACCAATTATTAGGTATTTTTTTCATGAATTAAGCCTCTATGATTTAATCAATTTCAATGTTTTCAATTCTTCTTGTCCATAGTTCTGAAGCCAATTCCAAACCAATACGGTTAGCAATCCTTCACTAATCGCAAGGGGAATTTGAGTAATAGCAAACACACCCACAAATTTCACAAAAGAGACCATAAATCCACCTTGTACCGCTGGAAATGCTAAGGCTAATTGAACAGCGGTGGTGAGATAGGTGAACAAGTCTTCAAACATTGCCGCCATAAAAACCGCAACGGTCTGATTTCCAATTTTCATGACTGAGTGATAAACCACATAAGCAACACAAGGACCCACGATCGCCATAGAAAAAACATTTGCGCCTAAAGTCGTTAGGCCACCATGAGCTAACAATACCGCTTGAAACAGTAGTACTAAACTGCCCATTACCGTCATTACCAATGGGCCAAAAAGAATAGTTCCGAGTCCTGTTCCGGTTGGATGAGAAGAGCTTCCGGTGACAGATGGGATTTTTAAGGCCGACAGAACAAAGGTGAATGCGCCCGCTAGTGCTAATAATAGTTTGAGTTCGGGGTTGGCTTTGGTGATGCGAGTGAGCGATCGTAACCCAACCAAAAAGAATGGTAATGATGCAGCATACCAAAATGCAGCCCATTCAGCGGGTAAATAGCCTTCAGCAATATGCATGGCGGCGGCAGGATTTGCGGAGCCTAAAACAATATATAGGCTTAGAACTGCGATCGCGCTTAAACCCAGCCATTTCTGTTTTTTTGTCTTCATCCTGTACCTCGCAGATAAGACGTGAATAAATGCTCTTCAAAAGCACATCACACGATCGGCAGGCATTCTGACTTATCAAGATGGGGGGTATCTTAATTTACAGTTGCGGGACAGCGGCAGACTTTCACTACTCTTTCCCTCTTTCGTCTAACAAATAATCTTTGTTAAAACCGATCGTGTTTTGGAATCATAGCAGAGTGGGGAATTAGAATCTGTTTACTGATGTGTAATCTCATTAACGATCGGAAGCTCATTCGGTCGAAAAATAATTTAAAACTAAAAAGCGCCCCAGTTTTCCAGGACGCTTTTTAGTTTAATAGAACCTAACTCAACTCATCACAGTTTTAGAACTGGAAGGTTGTGCGGATAGTCCCGACATAGGAGGTTGGGTTAGCGTTATTGTTCTCAGGATTGAAGATGACCATCAAACCAGGAGTAATAGAGATTTTGTCATTCAACTGATAGCGATATAAACCTTCAACAAATAAATTGCTTCCCGGTTCAGCGCCAACACCACCCGTAATCTTCGGCTGCTGACCAACAATCAGACCGCCCAAGTTACCTTTCTTACCCAAGTCAGGCAATGCAAGAGTGACAGCCCAGTTCCAGATACTGGAATTTCCACCAAGAATAGTCTCACGATTTGAACTAGTGTAGCCAACCCAGCCACCCAAGTTGATTGCATTGCTTAACTTGAAGGATCCTTGAATACCAAAGTTATCGGAAGTTGTTGGAACACCACCAAACGGATTGTTTGACAGTGCACTACCTGTTCCGCCTGTCACTGCGACACCACCAGTCCGATCGTAGCCGCGAACATAAGTCAAACCCAGGCCTAAGTTATTGGAAGCCTTGTACTCAAGTTGAGCAATGGCTGCATTACCACCATTGAACAAGCCGTTTCCAGCAGTTGGGTCGTTTGCATTCTTAGCAAGGAAACCAGCCGTCAAACCAATTTGAGGGGTGAAGCTGTAGTTTACAGTTGCACCGGAACCACCTTGAGCATAACGATAGATCGGGTTGAAACGACCAAAGCGAGAAATGCTTCCAGTTGAATCGCTAGCCAATTGACCGTTAAAGTTCTCCATGTTGTTGTAGAACTCACCACCCGTTGCATCAACGGTAACGCGAGCATTACCCAATGGGAAACGGTAGTAGGCTTTATCGATCGCAACTCCATTCTCAGCAAGACCACTACTGGCTGGGAGTGCGGGTCCGTCGCCAAAACTCAAGCGGCCCATGTTGCTACCGATCGAAGTTCCTGTGTTTGGGACGTTACGAGCTGCAATACGAGTAAGTAGCGTATCTTTTCCGGTAAAGCTGGTTGCGAGGGTGAGACGAACCCGATCGCTGAAGGTCGTATTTTTGTCTAAACCAGCACCAGGGCCTGTAGCAGTAGCTTTACGATCGCCCAGTGCACCAGCAAGTGCGAAAATTACTTCGCCGCGAAGCTTAGTAGTGGTGGAGAACTGCTGCTTCTCAAGGGTTGCAACTTTAGTTTCCAAACCATCAACACGACCGCGAAGGGTAGCCAGTTCTGCGGCAAACTGTTCTTGAAGCTTACGAAGGGTGGCGAGGTCTTCCTTTTTCACCATGTCGCCCGTGGCGGCGGCGATCAAATCATTGACGCGATCCATGCAAGAGTTCAAACCAGCCGCGAACTCATAACGAGTCATCGCACGGTTGCCGCGATAAGTTTTGTCAGGATAGCCCGCGATACAGCCGTAGCGCTCGACCAAAGACTGGAGAGCTTGAAATGCCCAGTCAGTTGGCTTAACGTCAGAAAGCTGAGAAACAGAAGTCACTGCACCCATGTCGCTCGACTCTTGAGCCAACGATGCGACCGAAACTTCTGCTTTCGCCGGAGCCGTAGAAAGAATTACAGAAGCTCCCAGCAAAACAGGAGCAATCAAAATTGCCTTTAAAGATTGAATAGCCATGTTCACTACCTAATTACACACCAAAAATATCTGCCGGAAATTTATCCAAGCTGACAAACGATACCACATCAATCTTCTTAATGTAGGGTTCACATTTGTACAATTTGAAAAATTCCTGACTCATTCATAGTAATAGAAATACACGCATCTACTATGTCTTCCCGACTACAGAGAATCCATCGACTACCAGTGAAGGAGTCCAGCAGGATCCACTCCATTCACCATCATTCCCGAATCTAACTGCATCTTTTAAAGTGTGATAAACATTACCTGAAATCATGGTGTCCTTAATTCGCCCGACAATTTCGCCCTTGACAATCCGATAGCCCAAATCGACATTGACTGACAAATCGCCTGAAATCCCAGGTCCACTGCCCAAAATCTGATCCAAAATAATGCCGTCATCGATCGATCGCACTAAGTCCTCAAAACTCGCATCACCGCCCGCCACAATAAAATTAAATAACCCCGGCATCGGATTGCTACCCAAATTCCGAAAGCCATTACCTGTCGTGGGGCTTCCGAGTTCTCGTCCTGTCTTACGATCGAGAAAAAACTGCTTCAACCGCCCGCCCTCAATGAAATTCATCGCACGGGTTTCAATGCCCTCATCATCAAAGGGGCAACCATAGGGACCACTCTTCGGGTCTTGGCTCAGATGGATACTTGAGGCCAAAACCGCTTCCCCGGACCGATCGTTCCAAGGCGAGGCACCTTCTAGCACTTGTTTTCCATTCAGCGCCGCTTGAAGAGTTCCCCAGAGTAAATCAGCCGCCTTCGCCGTGATCAAAACAGGCAGTCGGCCACTTGGGGCAGGACTATTACGCTGTGCCCAATCTAGACGCTGCAAAATCGGGGACACGATCGCAATGGGATCTAAGACCGAATCCCGAGTCGCTTGTCCATCATAAATTGTCAAAAAATCATCGCCCTTCACTAAAGAGGCTTCGAGATAACCGCTAATTGTAGTGTCTTGATAGCTGTAATCAAGTCCGCGAGAATTAATAATGCGGGTATTTTCTGTCTCACAGTCCCAACCACCACCACACACAACATCCGGGTACTTATCCCGCACAATATCGATCGCCTGATTTCCCCACTCAAGCAACGTTTTAACTTCAACTTGATGGCCGTCATCAGGGTAACTTTTCTGGGTTCCCGAAGTGAGTTCAGGATCTTCAGATTCATTTAAGTCGCTTAGAGTAATTGCCCGATCGACTAAGGCTTGAGCTTCGACTTCTCCGTAAGCGACAATTAATCCCGGACGACCATTCTTCCAAATTCGCAACGCCGTCCCATCTGCTTGAGTACTTTCGAGTTGTTTGAGGCGATTGGCTTCAAAGGAAACCGGGCGAGATTGCGATCGCGATTGAAACACCTCAGCATCTTCGGCTCCGGCTTGTTTGGCCAAACTAAGAAGTTGTTCTGCGAAAAGATCAGGCATGGGACGATCGGGACGTAAAGACTGCATCCATCTTATGCCGAAGGGGGAATTCTGCTGAATGTGAGGAAATCGTCAGTTCATCAATACTTGAGTAGCCGTAACGGCCAGTGCTGGAAAAATAATGGAAACGATCGCGATCGTCCCGACACAAACCAAATTAGATCGCATCAGGATTAATCGCCACCTCTAAGATTTATCCTTCAGTTTCCGCCGCTAACGCTTCCAACTGCGATTGCTGATCGCGAGAAATACAAGTTTGAATGATGTCGTCAATGTCGCCTTGAAGAGCAGTATTTAACGTAAAGTTCAGGTTCAAACGATGATCCGTAACGCGACTATCTTTGTAGTTATACGTACGAATCTTTTCAGCACGAGACCCAGTTCCGACTTGTGACAACCGAGCTGACGCGATCGCCTCGTTTTGCTCCTGAAGTTTGATATCAAAAAGCTTTGCCCGCAAAATTTGCATAGCCCGCTCTTTGTTTTTACGCTGCGATCGTTCTTCCGTACAAAAAACCCGAATCCCCGTCGGTTTATGAATCAAATCCGCCGCAGTTTCGACCTTGTTCACATTTTGTCCGCCCGCACCACCGGACCTAGCGGTTTTCATTTCGATGTCTTTGGGATCAATATGAATTTCAACTTCATCCACTTCGGGCATCACGGCCACAGTAGCTGTTGACGTATGAACCCGGCCCGACGATTCTGTTGCCGGAACTCGCTGAACCCGATGAACCCCCGCTTCATACTTAAGTTTGCTATAGACCCGATCGCCCTGAACCTCAACTACCGCTTCCTTAAAGCCTCCAGAATCTCCTAAAGACTCACTCAATAAATGGAGCTTCCAACCTTGTGACTGGGCGTAGTAGGTATACATTCGCAACAGATCCCCAGCCCAAATACTAGCTTCATCACCGCCTGTCCCGGCCCGAATTTCCAACATGATGTTTTTGTCATCATTGGGATCTTTCGGCAGCAATAGAACTTTGAGATGAATTTCAAGTTGACCGATCGCGTCCTTCAAGTCTTGAACTTCCAACCCAGCCATTTCCTGTAAATCAGGATCACTAGCCGATTCCTTATAAATTTCCTGCGCCGACAACAAATCATCTTGGGCTTTTTTCCAAGATTCATAAGTATTCACCGTCTCTTCAAGGGACGATCGGGTGGTCGCAACACGTTTATATTCTCCTGGATCGGAGGCAATATCCGGATCTCCAAGTCGTCGCGTCAGTTCTTGAAACGTCTGTACAACCGAATTCAATTTATCAATTAGATATGCTTCAGCCATTTAAATACTCTCTTTTTCAACCAGTACACGATCCCCCTAACCCCCTTAATAAGGGGGGACCGGACTATGATCCGGTTATTTAGACTCACATCAAACATCCAACTCTAAATTCAAAGTCTCCTTTACTAAGGGGGATTTAGGGGATCAAATTCAGAGCGCAGACAGACCAAACAAAAAAGAATCTCGCCCCAAAACTGGAACGAGATTCCGCAATGAAATGGTGAGGGCTAACCCTGCTGTTTCATGCCGTACTTGCGCATAAACCGATCGACCCGGCCTTCGGTATCGATAATCTTCTGCGTTCCCGTAAAGAAGGGATGATTGCCAGACCATACGTCCACATTCATCTTTGCTTTGGTGGAACCAACAACCAATACTTCTTCGCCATTGCAGACGACTTTGCATTCGTTATGCCACTCAGGGTGAATTCCAGGTTTAGGCATTGGATAAGCTCCGTAGATTAATAGAATGAAAGATCAATCTTATTTTCAAAAGAAAAAAGTTGCCCATACTTAAGATATGGAGGCAAAGCACCGCGTATCGCATAGACGACTTGCAGCCAGAATCTTTGCCACCAAATATCCAGTCGCATTTTACCGCTTCGAGTATTGAGGCGCTTTCCGTGCTTTACGCAGACCGTACTTACGACGTTCTTTCGCACGAGGGTCACGGGTCAGCAATCCTTCGATCTTCAAAGGACCACGATTTTCAGGGTCGAGTTCGCACAATGCACGAGCTGCTCCCATTTTGATCGCATCTGCTTGTCCAGTCAAACCGCCACCATGTGCGTTCACAAGGATGTCATATTCGCCTTCCAAACCGAGAGTCTCAAGAGGCGCTTTTGCAGCCGCCAAATAAGCTGGATTGCCTTGGAGATAGTATTCTCCGGGCTTTCCATTGATTACGATTAATCCGGTACCGGGGACTAGTCTCACCCGTGCGATCGCGTTTTTACGACGACCTGTACCTTGATATACTGCGCGTCCTTCATCAGCCATGAGTTAGACCTTCCCTGGAATCGTGTTGATCATCATCACCTGAGGATCTTGGGCAGTATGAGGATGAACATCACCCGCATAGACTTTCAACTTGGTGAAAAGCTGACGGCCCAAAGAATTCTTAGGCAGCATTCCTTTGATGGCTTTTTCAACGATCCGCTCAGGGATACGCGCTTGAAGCTTGTCAAAGGTTTCTTCCTTCATTCCGCCGGGACGACCGGAGTGACGACGGTAGATTTTTTGAGTCCGCTTTTTGCCTGTAACCGTAATCTTTTCGGCATTAATTACAACCACAAAATCACCCACATCCATGAAAGGGGTGAAATTTGGCTTGTTTTTGCCACGTAAAACCGAAGCAATTTCGCTCGCTAAACGACCGAGACGCTGATCAGCAGCATCCACAACATACCAGTTGCGGGGTGCATCTTGAGGGGGAAGGTAGGTTTTTTCCATTAGCCTGGGGTTCAAATAATAAATCAATCAGGAAATGTAGTCGGTAATGTCAGGGCAGGCTGAGCATCGTACCAAGTCTCTATAGGAAAAGGATTGGGATCATATCCGACTCGTAACAGGCAAAGACCCTGAGGTGGAGCTGCATATTTCACCTGATCCCGGCGCTCACAAGTCCAGAGTTCTGTAAAAGACTCAATACTGCGATCGCCTCGTCCCACTTGAACCAAAAGTCCAACCAAGAGACGCATCATGCCATACAGAAATCCACTCGCCTGAATTTCAATGGTAATAAAATCACCATGTCGCTTACAGGATGCATCTTGAACATCAACCCACGAATGCGGACGAACCGAACCCGATCGATGGAAGGCCGCTAAGTGATGACGGCCAATCAAGGGTTGCAACGCCTTCTGAATAAGAGTTTCATCCAAAGGAGCGTGATAGTAATGCCAAGACACTGACTTTGCAAACAAGTTGGGCATGGAATTGGTGTACAGCGTGTAGCGATACCGCCGATAGGTTGCTGAGAACCGGGCGTGCCAATCATCGGGAACAGGAACAGCCGCACGGATCATGATGTCATCCGGCAACCGACCATTCAAAATGCTCATCCATCGCATCGCTGGAATGCAAGTCCAAGCGTCAAAGTGAACGACCTGTGCCGCCGCATGGACACCTGTATCGGTGCGACCTGCGGCATGGGTGACGACCCGAGAACAGTTGAGGGCAGACCCGATCGCTGTCTCTAGATCCTGTTGAACACTTCTATAGTCTGGCTGACGTTGCCAACCATAGAACCGAGTGCCCAAATACTGAACAATCAGCGCAACTCGTCGCTCCGCACGCTCTTTTGAATTTACCGTCAGGGTCTCCAACGGTTTTTCATAACTGCGTTTTGTCACGACAGAATTGGTCTCCACACAGTCCTACACGAGTTCGATAATCGCCATTTGGGCGTTGTCACCCCGCCGAGGGACAGTCCGCAGAATGCGGGTATATCCACCTTTACGGGTTTGGTAGCGCTCGGGCACTTGCTCAAAAAGCGCATGAACGAGTTGCTTGTCGTAGATGTAACCCAAGGCGGTCCGACGCGCAGATAGCGTGCCTTCTTTAGCTAGGGTGATCATCCGCTCTGCCTCATTTCGCACCGCTTTGGCGCGAACTTTGGTAGTCGTGATTTTGCCATTCCGAATCAGTTCTGTGGTCAAGGCACGAAGTAGTGCCTTTCGCTGATCCGCTGGTTTTCCCAAAAGGGCAACCTTACAACGGTGACGCATGGTCTTGAACCTATTTCAAAAGTAAACAGTAACAAGAGGAATCAAGCTGCACTAAAAATCCTGAATTCTACATTCACAATTCTCAATTCTCAATTTGTCCCTCAACAGGCATTTTGACTAGCCGCCTGCCTTAGCGGCTTTCTCTTTTGGGAGGGTAATACCTAAGCGATCTTGCAATGCTTCGACCACTTCTTCAGCAGATTTCGCTCCGAAGTTTTTGATTTCCAACAGGTCTTCTTGGGTGTAATCCAGAAGGTCTGCGACGGAATTAATCTGAGCGCGCTTAAGACAGTTATAAGCCCGAACAGATAGTTGCAACTCTTCAATGGGAATCTGACTTTCAGGATGATCCGTATCAACCTCGTCGGTATCGACTTCATCAAATCGTGCATCCCGCAGAGGACTAAACAGATCAACCAATATATTGGCCGCCTGAGCAAGCGCTTCTTGGGGCGTTAAGCTACCGTTGGTCCACATTTCCAAAATCAGACGATCGTGGCCGAGCAATCCGCCCACCCGCGCATCTTCAACGGAATAGTTAACCTTACGGACAGGCATAAATATCGAATCGAGTTGCATGAAATCGATCGCTGCATTTTCATCAGCTCGAATCCGATCCACCCCGCGATATCCTTTACCCCTCTCAACTCGGAATTCCATTTCCAGCGTATGGCCTGCTGCGACAGTGGCAACTGGTTGACTCGGAGAAATGATTTCCACTTCAGAAGGTAAGTCAAAACTCTCAGCAGTGACATCCGCTGGGCCTTGAATCACTAGCCGACCAATTTGAGGTTGGCCAGAGTAGCTTTTCAAAACCACCTTCTTCAAGTTGAGAAGAATGTCCAAAACATCTTCCCGTACACCCGGAATCGTCGAAAATTCATGGGCAACGCCTGCAACCCGAACCGCTGTAATCGACGTACCTTCTATGTTCGCCAACAACACACGACGCAGTGCATTTCCCACCGTCGAACCTTGGCCGCGTTCCAGCGGCTCTAAGACAAACTTGCCATACTGACTTTGATCTTTATCGATGGTGGTTTCGATACAGTCAACTTGAAACTGTGCCACGGAATTCCCCCTTCCTTCACTCATAACTGGTTGCGAAAAATGTTGCATCACAGTGCTCTAAGCGCTTGCCGTGCCCAGACACCGATGCAACAAACCTAAACGCGACGACGTTTTGGCGGACGACAACCATTGTGAGGAATAGGAGTAACATCCCGAATCAAAGTAATTTCCAATCCAGCACCTTGAAGCGCACGGATTGCTGTTTCACGACCCGATCCCGGACCGCTCACTAATACTTCGATTTGACGCATTCCTTGCTCTATCGCACGACGAGCTGCATTTTCAGCGGCAGTCTGAGCAGCAAAAGGAGTGCCTTTTTTAGCGCCCTTAAATCCACTAGAACCAGCTGATGCCCAGGAAACTGCTTCCCCTTGAACATCTGAAATAGTAACAATGGTGTTATTGAACGTAGATTGAATGTGCGCAACCCCAGTGGGGATATTCTTCTTAACTTTACGCGCACCAGTTCGGCGTGTAGGTTTAGCCATTTCTCAAGCGGTAGTGGGACAACGTGAACAAACTCGAAGACTGAACGGAGGAAACCGATAGATATTAATTCCCTATTCCAGCTATTACTTACGCGGTGCCTTTTTCTTACCGGCCACCGTACGACGACCGCCTCGACGGGTCCGTGCGTTGGTACGTGTTCGCTGACCCCGAACAGGCAAGCCCATACGATGACGACGACCGCGATAAGCACCAATGTCCATCAACCGCTTGATGTTCATAGATTCCCAGCGACGAAGATCCCCTTCGACCTGGTAGTCGGCTTCAACCACTTCTCTGAGTGTTGCTACATCGGCATCCGTAAGGTCACGAACACGAATATCAGGACTAATCCCGGTTTTTTTCAACACTGCCTTGGAGCGGGTTAGACCGATTCCAAAAATATAAGTCAGACCAATTTCAACCCGTTTATCACGGGGAAGGTCTACACCTGCAATCCGCGCCACACTCGTTCTCCTTGTGAAAACTATATTTACAGAGGGGGCACACCCTAAAGTTGTGCGTTCAATCCAGGCTTTCCCCGGAGGCGGGGCTGACCTGGTGGCTGTTTTCGTTAACCCTGGCGCTGTTTATGCTTGGGGTTTTCGCAAATAACCGTTACGCGACCGCGACGACGAATCACGCGGCATTTGTCACACATTTTGCGGACAGAAGCTCGTACTTTCATGCTTCTCGATTAGCCTTAAATTACAAACACAATATCTTAACGTTGATGCTGTGAACTGTCAAATCTAATTTTGAAGTGAGAATGCGGAGGTGAGAATCTGAGAAAGCGTTTGGAAGATGGATGAGGCTAGCGATAGTGGCTAATTGCGATCGGTTCTAGACCTGTAGCGCTGGATTGGCTGTTGGAAACGATCGGCGATCGAAAGGTTTCTACTTGGGTTAGGTCAGATTTTTTCTGCATCCGAAATTCAATGTGATAGACCAGAATGGGGTTTGGGGTGCAAAGTTCGCCTGTGATTTGGTCTGCTGTGATGCCAATACGAAAACAGATGGGTTGGGATAGGCTATTGATAAATCGTAGATCTTTGTAACCGTAAACTACCGTGGCATCTGAGCCAAGCGGGGTGAAGCGGGTGGCCTCGGTGTAGATGTCGGTGGAATGGGGATAGCGTTCGATCGGCGTGAGTCCGGCTTTCAAGGTGAGGTAATACAAAATTCCTGAAAGTTGGCAAAGACCACCGCCCATGACTGCTTTAAGGTTTCCGTTGACCAGCGCACGGCCTTCTAGGTAGCCCCGTTTTGCTACAGGTGCACCGACTAATGCCCAAAATGAAAAGATTTCGCCCGGTTGGATATTCACGTTTTGAAGAGTTTTGGCGGCGATCGTTAGGTTTTGGCGCTTGTTTTCAGAATAGTTGGCGACTTTGAGGACTTGCACGACTTGGACCCTTGACTCAAACTGCTGACTTTGGAGTTGAACCGATTTTGGCGACGATCGTACGATTTTGGTGAATTGCCCCGATCGCACATCAACGCAAAACCGCAGGATGAGTTTTAGTTTTAATCGTAATGACAATGGAATCGATCGTTTCATTCGCACCTCATCTCAATAAGTCGGCTCTCAAAAACTTTAGCCAACCGTACCAAAGCAAAGACCCTCAGTAGTACATACACAAGGGTCTTAAACGTTTCAATACGTGGCTGAAGGGCGCTCAGTTGGAAGTTAACGCTTGTTTTTCAACCGATAAGTGATGCGGCCCTTGAGCAAGTCGTAGGGAGATAGCTCTACTTTGACCCGATCGCCGGGAAGAATTTTAATGTAGTTCCGACGAATTTTGCCGGAAATGTGGGCTAGCACGTTAAAGCCGTTGTCGAGGTCTACGCGAAACATCGCATTCGGCAACGAATCTACAACAGTGCCTTCCATCTCAATTAGGTCTTCTTTAGACAAAGGTTCCTCCTAGGAATCCATTCAAATAGGTGCGGCTTAGGTCAGAGTGTAACGCGATCGGGTAGCTACACAGGCCCGATCGCAGTTTTTAAGGCGCTAGTAACTGCGTCCATAGGTTGATCTCCATTAACAGTCACGAGTAATCCCCGAGACTGATAAAACGAAATCAAGGGTTCGGTCAGATCACGGTAGACCTGCAAACGATGGCGAATAGTGGATTCGGTGTCATCCGATCGGCCACTGTCTTTACCCCGTTCAACTAGACGCTTAACAACGATTTCGTCTTCGACATCTAGGTTAACAGTACGATCGCAAACTTGGTCTATCTCTTGAAGCAGTTTTTCCAGAAATCCGGCTTGCTCTAAAGTCCGTGGAAATCCATCTAGGATCCATCCCTTTAAAGCATCCGATTCCTGGAGCCGCTCACGAATCATATCAATCACTAAAGAATCAGGAACCAGATCGCCCACATCCATAAAGCCTTTAGCCTGGAGTCCAAGAGCTGTTTGGTTTTTCACCGCCGCTCTCAAAATATCTCCAGTGGAAATATGAGGAATACCCTGAGACTCGGACAGAATCATGGCTTGAGTCCCCTTACCTGCACCCGGAACACCGAGGAAAATCAATCTGCTCACTAATTTTTCACCATTCCTTCGTATCGCTGAGAAATTACAAACGTTTGAATTTGTTTAGAAGTGTCGATCGCAACGCTGACTAAAATCAGCAATGATGTAGCTCCAAACCCTTGGAAAGTACGGACATCGGCGATCCCTTCCACCGCCTGGGGAACAATGGCCACGGCTCCGAGAAAGAGGGCACCCAAAAATGTTAGCCGATTGAGGATGTCTTGAATATGCCGAGTCGTGTCTTGTCCAGGGCGAATACCGGGAATGCTGGCTCCCATTTTCTTCAGGTTTTTTGCCATCTCATCGGGCTGAACCACCAAAGATGCATAAAAATAGCTGAAAAACAGGATCATCACAAAATAAATCAAATCATAGGAAATCGTCGCGGGGCGAAGATAGTTTCCGATGAAGTTGCTGATGGCGGGATTGTTTAATGATCCCCCCAGAAACGACGGTAAGCTCAAGACAGAAGATGCAAAAATAATGGGCATCACACCACCCTGATTGAGCCTCAAGGGAAGGTAGCTGCTCTTGTCATTGGCCTGAACCCGTCCAATTTGTCGTCTAGCGATCAGAATTGGAATTCGACGCATGGCCTCTTGGACAAAAACAATACCAAAGACCATAGCCAAAAAGACAATCAAGACAATTACAACGCCGCCCAATCGCTCTTGGTTGCCACTTTGAGCAAGTTCTAAGGTTTTACCCAGGTTCCCAGGCAAGCTCGAAACAATGTTGAGCGCAATCAGCAACGAAGCACCATTACCAATTCCTCGTTCTGTAATCAATTCAGAGACCCACATGACGAACATGGATCCAGCCGTCAGAGTCAAGACGGTCTCAATCACGAACCAAATACCGGGATGGTAAACAAAGCCACTGGCACCGCTTAATCCACCGAGTAGTCCGATCGTGAGCAAGGTACTTTGAATAACAGCCCATCCTCCGGCTAAATAGCGCGTGAGCTGGGAAATTTTTCGCCGTCCGGCCTCGCCTTCGTTCTTCTGCAAATCTTCAAGAGAAGGAATAGCAGCCGTTAGAAGTTGAATAATAATAGACGCATTGATGTAAGGAATAATCCCCAACGCAAACACGCCCAATGCTTTCAGACCACCTCCAGCAAACAAATCCAGAAACCCTAATGCAGCATTGTTGCTTAGACTTGCAGCAAATGCAGCTCGATTGATACCTGGAATAGGAATAAAAATACCAAGACGCAATAAAACGAGCAGGCCAATGGTGACAAGCAATCTACTCCGCAGTGCAGGAGACTGAACCATTTGAAGCAACGTTTCTTGCGCTGTGGGAGCTTTATCGCGATTGACGACCATTGAGTAAACTCCTTGAAGTGCAGTTCATTTTAAGATTTTATGCCGTTTTAACAAAACTAAGGGACGTTCCTTTATCAAGAACGCCCCCTATTGTCTTATCCCAAATCAGGATTCAAACTAAACCACTTCACAGGTTCCGCCAGCAGCAACGATCGCAGCCTTTGCACTTTTAGTAAATGCCTTAGCTTTAACCGTAAGCGCTACTTTGAGTTCACCACCGCCCAAGACTTTGAGAGGGCCGTCATTCTGGGTAAGAATTCCAGCTTCTAAAAGGCTAGCAAGAGTGACTTCAGAGTTTGCCGCAAGTCCTTCGATATCATCCAAGTTGATGATGGTGAATTCTTTGTGGTTGACCAGAGTAAAACCCTTTAATTTTGGCAGACGACGATACAGAGGCGTTTGACCCCCTTCAAATCCGGGACGAGTCGGACGACCCGATCGGGATTTTTGACCCCGCATTCCAAATCCGCAGCTTGCGCCTTGTCCGGCAGCAATACCACGGCCTACGCGACGACCGCGCTTAGTAGAACCCTCTTGGGGCTGTGCATCAGCGATTCTCATGGATTACCTCTAGGAGTACAGTTGCTGAAGGGTAATGCCGCGCTCGTCTGCAACTTGTTGGAAGGTGCGGAGAGTTTCGAGTGCTTCTAAAGCAGCGCGAGCATTGTTCAAAGGATTATTTGAACCGAGTTGCTTCGCAAGGATGTTTTTCACACCTGCCATTTCCAAGACAGTCCGAACCGCGCCCCCAGCAATTACTCCGGTACCCGGAGCCGCCGGACGCATTAGCACTTTCGCACCGACAGAACGGCCTGTTGTGGGGTGAGGAATGGAGCTGGATTTGGTTAGAGGCACTTCAACGAGATGCTTCTTACCATCGACAACGCCTTTCTTGACCGCCCCAATCACATCACTAGCCTTGCCGACACCTACGCCAACTTGACCTTTTTCGTTACCGACGACAACGATCGCCCGGAAACTGAGTTTCTTACCGCCCTTGACAACCTTCGTGACTCGACGGATTTGTACAACCCGCTCTTGCCATTCAGATTTCTCTTCGCGGGCTTTGGTATTCTTACGACCTTTAGCCATTTTATCCTCTTTTAGAAATCTAAACCGCCTTCACGGGCCGCGTCTGCCAAAGCTGCCACCCGACCATGGTAGAGATTTCCACCCCGATCGAATACAACCTGTGCAATGCCCTTTGCCTTCGCACGAGATGCAATCAGCTTGCCGACTTCTACTGCTGCGGAGCAATTAGAACCTAATTCAAACTTGCCTTTAATTTCAGGATCAACAGTAGATGCTGAGACTAGAGTGCTATGCGAAACATCATCGATCACTTGAACATAAATGTTCTGATTCGATCGGAACACCGCCATCCGGGGACGTTCAGCCGTTCCAGACAGAGCGCGACGAATCCGAGAGTGACGACGCTGAGTTAATTCTTTGCGACTTCTTGCTTTCATGATTTATTTTTTCTTACCGCCAGTCTTACCAACCTTTCTTCGGACGATTTCGCCAGCATAACGAATTCCTTTGCCCTTATAAGGCTCAGGAGGACGCACGGCACGAATCCGAGCTGCGGTGTTACCCACAACTTCTTTGTCGATTCCGCTGACGGTAACGTTTGTAGTACCTTCCACCAAGAAAGAAATTCCTTCTGGAGGATCGATGTTCACCGGATGGCTATAGCCCATAGCCAGATTCAAGATTTTGCCTTGAACTGCGGCACGATAGCCCACGCCTTGAATTTCCAATTTTTTGATGAAGCCTTGGGAGACTCCTTCAACCATGTTAGCAATCAACGTACGGCATAAGCCGTGGCGCTGACGTGCAGGACGAGATTCATTCCGTCGATTGACGAGAATGGTTTCGCCTTCTCGAAGTATTTCGACTTCAGGAGGCAATGTGCGGGAGAGTTCTCCCTTGGGACCTTTGACAGTTACGGTTTGACCTTCGATCGTCACCGTGACTTTATCAGGGACCGGAATCGGACGCTTACCAATACGCGACATACTGAATCAACCTTGATGACGAATCTACCAGACGTAACAGAGAACTTCGCCGCCGACACCTACCCGACGGGCTTGGCGATCGGTCATAAGGCCGTTGGAAGTTGAGACCACAGCGATCCCAATTCCACCTAAAACCTTAGGCAATTCCTTACAGTTTGAATACACACGCAAACCAGGACGGCTTACACGTTTCAGGTTCGTAATCAGCGGTTTACTGCGATTGCGACCTTTATATTTGATGGTGATTGCGATATTCGTCTGAATACCTTCACCCGAATCTTCGTATTCGCCAATGAATCCTTCCGCCTTGAGAACCGCTGCAATGCTACGGGTCATCTTGGTGGCAGGCACATTGGTAATTTCATGACGAGCTAGACCTGCATTACGAATACGGGTCAACATGTCTGAAATGGTGTCATTAACTGCCATTAATTTGCCTCTTGGGTGCGCTCTTTATAAGCTGCCATTTTCTCGATGAACCGATTAATTCTCACGGAAGGGCATTCCGAATTCCTTCAGCAAGGCCCGACCTTCTTCGTCTGTATTTGCCGTGGTGATAATTGAAATATCCATCCCACGGACTTGATCCACGTTGTCATACTCAACCTCAGGAAAGATGAGCTGCTCACGCAAACCAACGGTGTAGTTGCCTCGTCCGTCGAAGCTCTTGGGGCTAACCCCACGAAAATCGCGAATGCGGGGAAGTGCTAGGTTAACAAACCGATCGAGGAAGGCATACATGCGTTCACCACGCAACGTCACCATCATCCCAACAGGCATTCCTTCGCGGATTTTAAAGCCTGCGATCGCCTTCCGAGCACGGGTAACGACGGGGCGTTGTCCAGTGATGGTTGAGATTTCCTTGATGGACGCTTCTAATGCTTTAGCATTTTGAGACGCTTCACCCAATCCCCGGTTAATGCTGATTTTAGTCAGCTTGGGAACTTGGTGAATGTTGGTATAACTGAATTGTTCCATTAATTTTGGAACCACGGTCTCGTTATAGACCGTC
>JANXWB010000052.1 GCA_025351345.1 Synechococcales cyanobacterium GL140_1_metabat_312 | reverse complement strand
GCTCAGCGCACCCTAATCCAGAACCGTGACATTGAAGCGAAAACGGGCGTGTTTGCCAAAACCGTGACTCCGGGATCGCCTGTGCGCATTGAGTTGATGGATGCAAAAACGAAAGAAATTACCGAAGTTCTGGAAGTTGATGCTTGCTTGATTGCGACCGGGCGCGTGCCTGCCACCCAAAATATGGGTTTAGAATCAATGGGTGTGGTGCTCAATCGACCTGGATTTATTCCGGTGAACGATTATTTGGCAGTAGTGCAAGAAAATGGTGAAACCGTACCGCATTTGTGGGCGATCGGAGATGCAACGGGTAAATTGATGTTGGCTCATACCGCTTCAGCTCAGGGCATGGCAGTAGTGGAGACCTTATGTGGCCGTCCTCGCACTGTTAACTACAATGTGATTCCTGCCGCAGCCTTCACTCATCCTGAGGTAAGTTTTGTGGGGATGACGGAGCCAGCAGCCAAGGAAAAAGGCAAGGCGGAGGGTTTTGAAGTTCAGTCTGTGAAAAGCTACTTTAAGGGCAATGCAAAAGCGTTGGCAGAAGGCGAAACTGATGGACTCGCTAAGGTGATTTTCCGGCCTGACAACGGTGAAATCCTGGGGGTCCATATTTTTGGCTTACATGCGGCAGATTTAATCCAAGAAGCCGCAAATGCGATGGCAATGAATCATTCGGTTCACGATTTGGCCTTCACCGTTCACACTCATCCGACGCTATCGGAGGTTTTAGATGAAGCCTTCAAACGAGCAGCAGGAGCAGGCGCTGGACACTAAAAACACTGCCCTAACTCATACACTCAACTCATAGTCCCTCTTATCCCAGGGGGATTTAGGGGGATCGAGCCTTTCCCTAGTCCTAAGCTTCATAATTCTCTTTTAGGATCATCCCATGCTTAAAATTCGCCGTCGTCCGCCTACGCCCTCTATTTCGGTTTTAGATTTGGAATATCGGATTGACACTCCAGAGTCCAAGCCTAATCACATTCTCGAAGAAATTGTTTGGAACAAAGAAAACGAAGTTGATCAGATGCGCGAGAAGCTGTCTCTGGCTGAAATGCAGAAGAAACTAGCCCATGTGCCAGCAACCCGTGATTTTGTGGCAGCGCTGCGATCGGGAAAAACATCCCCCGCCGTCATTGCCGAAGTTAAAAAAGCATCTCCCAGTCAAGGCGTGATTCGAGAAGATTTTGATCCCGTTGCGATCGCAAAATCCTATGAACTTGGTGGTGCATCTTGTTTATCGGTCTTAACAGATGCCAAATTTTTTCAGGGAAGCTTTGAAAACCTGAGTCAGATTCGCAGCGCTGTAGATTTGCCGTTGCTGTGTAAAGATTTCATTTTGTACGCATACCAAATCTGTTGGGCCAGAGTTCAAGGGGCAGATGCCGTGTTGTTGATTGCAGCGATCTTACCCGACGAAGATTTGCAGTCGTTTTTGAAGATTGCTAAAAAGTTAGGCATGGCTGCATTAGTCGAAGTGCATGACCTAGCCGAGTTCGATCGTGCTTTAGCTTTAGACGGTGTGGAGTTAATTGGGATTAATAATCGCGATCTTAAGGACTTCTCTGTCAATATTAATCTGACGGGTGAACTCATGGCGGCAAGACAAGACGCGATTAAGGCGAAGAATATTATCCTTGTCGGAGAATCTGGGATTCATACCGCTAGCGACCTGAAAACGATCGCCACTGCCGGAGCAACTGCTGTTTTGATTGGAGAATCATTCATGCGCCAGAGCGATCCGGGGCAAGCTTTAGCGGAACTTTTGGCAAGCTGATACAAATCTAGAATCTTAAGGGCTTACCAAGCTTAAGATTATTTCGATTAGAGTTATTTCAATTCACGATCGAATTTAACACCCTAAATTTAAAATTCTGAATTTAACGTTCATTTCATTTCCCTATATTAGGAGTATGTTCTACGATGTCATTACCATTGCCGTCTCATATTCCAGTCCCCTTACCGTCTCATATCCATTACGAGATTTTGCTACAAATGTTGGAGCGCCAGTCTTTGTTTGCGACCAACGATCATCCTCGTCAACGAGCACAGGTTCAGCAGTTGATTATCATGTTACGAAAAGCGCTGACCCAACAAAAACAGATAGAAGAAGACCTCGAACGACTCCGTATTCCCGTTGAGTATCGATGGTCAATTAATCAAGATGCTCCTTTACCTAGCGGCTCGATCGCTCCGAACTATGGCGGAACTCCCTGAATCCATGCCATTAGAAATAGTCTTAGATAAGACAAGCGATGACAGTCATCAATCATCGTCATTATTAGAGTGTGAATTGCTACCGGAACAACTTTTAGAAGATCTGACGGCTTCCATGGAACTGATTCAACATCAAGCCGATCGGATTGCCCAATTAGAAAGAGCATTGGATCAAACCTTGGTGCAGGTTCATGATGTCCGATCGCAACTTGTGCGTCAAGAATGGATCGAAGAACAACTCGCGGCCACCGAAGAGTTTGCGAATGTTCAACAGCAGGCTATTTTGCATTTGAAAGGTCGGATTGACGATCGCACACCCGAGGTTGGAACTCGTGTTGAAACGACCGTGGTCGGGAAGCAAATTGATATTAGTGCCACACCATCCGCTCGATTAGAAGTGCGTTATGTTCAAGCCCAACAACAAATTCAGGCCCTTTCACAAAAACTACGAGAAGACTCAATTCAATCGGCAACCTTACCAGAAATGACAGACGCAGAACGGGAAGAAGCGTGGTGGCGGGAACAATTAGTAACCTTAGAAGTTGAATTAGCCAAACATCTACAAACCCAGGCATTTCTTCAACAAGCTTGTACTGAAATGGAACACGATCGAGATTTAGATCAACGTCGTATTCTGGAGCTAGGAAATCAATCGACTGAAATGCAAGAACAAATCTTGCGTCAAGCTCAGCAATCTAGTGAATATGAGGCGGCCATTCAACATTGGAAAGATCGGTTTTATCAACTGCAAAATCAAATGCTGAGTATTCTGGAACTATATGATCAACTCAGTGAACCGATTCCCGATGCGATCGCCAATCTCCTCGATTCATTACCGCAGCCAACGGTTTCTGAACAGATGCAAAGTCTTCGCCGAGCCTTGCCCCGTCGTAGTGATTTGCCTGAATTTTTGCAGCGCCGACTCGGTACTCGGAAGAATTAGAATTGGTATAGATATACAGATTATGGTTCAGTCATAATTCTTGAAATGCACTAGCAATCAGCTAACTGTCGCACAATTGTTTTAAATGTAGGTCGTAGGAATGAATCTGGTTGTAGACATAATTCTTGTAATTGTCGCAATATCAAGGTCAGTTCATTCTCTAGACATCGATCGAGTAAATCTTCCAACAAACACCCAAACGCCCGCACTTCTAATTGTTCTAATTTAAGACCCAGCACCGATCCGGGTTCATAGAACGAAGCCGCCCCGAAATCACTCAATACGGGCTTGCCCGATCGATCGACTAAAATATTATGGGCATAAAGATCGCCGTGGGAAATCCCCCGATCGTGCAAATGAGCGGCAGCAGAGGCAATACCTTGAGTAATCTTTAGAATCAGTGATGGGGTAAAGGTCCGATGACTCTCAAAAGTATCTCTTGTGCAGGATTCAAAATTTGGCGGGCCACCCAAGATTTCAAAATCTCTATCTAATAACGGCAATACTAATCCACGCTGGCCTGACGGATGATTTACAATTTGCCCTAATACTCCCACTAGATTTTCATGGGAACCTGCCGCTAAACACGCCTGTATTTCAGCTTCGGGCAACCCATCGCTCGTGACTGCGCCCTTAAAAATTTTCACCGCCACATCTAATCGGCCATCCTCATTTTGCCAAATAGCAGAATAAATTATCCCAGATGCACCTTCGCCTAATAGATCGCCTAATGTCAAATCTTGCCATTGAATATCGATCGGATTCTGCAATTTAAATGATTGTCCTAAATCTCCGCCAAATGCTAACCAGCTTAACTTCGGCAACGTCAGTAACCACTCTGGAAATGCATCTAATTGATTGGCTGCTAACCGAATCAATTCTAAATTTGTACAATTGATCATCTCGTCGGGTAATGCCTTCAATTGATTTCCAGCCAACATTAGCTTCTGCAAAGACTTGAGTTGGCCAATTTCGGGTGGCAATTCTTCAATAGTATTATCAGTCAAAATCAACCAGCGCAATAAGGGGGGAAATGCTGCACCTGAAACAACCCGAATCCGATTAGCTTTAAACCCAACCATCGACAATTGGGAACAACGCCCCAATACTTCCGGTAAATGATCAAACTCATTTTGAGAAAGAAACAAAATCTTTAAGTTCTGAAGCCGATCGAAATCATTCGGTAACGATCGCAGTCGATTATTTGATAAATCTAGCACTTCTAAAGTGGGGGCTAATTCTAAAATTTCAAGGGGAAATTCAGTTAAATCAGCAGCGATTGTGATTTTCTGTGAGGCTTTAAGCTGACCAGAGCGTAATTGGGACAGTACTTCTAGTGACATAAATAAATAGAATAGCTGATCAATTTTCGGGAATAATAGAAGCAAATCCCCTTTGCAAGGACTCGAACCCATGGCAGGCCCATCTCCAACCCTAGCACCCCAAGAACGCGAAAATCTAGCGGCATCGCAAGACTATCTTCAATGCACCAGCCTGCCAGAGGTTTGGGCGATCGCAGCCCGCAAATTTGCCAATACTACCGCCGTTTGTGACACCCACCGAGATCCCGAAGTTCGGATGACTTACGGTCAACTGCATCAACAAATGCAACAGTTTGCAGCCGGGTTACAGTCACTTGGCATTGTTCCGAGTGGGGAAGCCTATCCAACGCGTGTTGCACTGATTTCCGACAATCAACCGAGGTGGCTAGTTGCAGACCAAGGCATTATGTTAGCCGGGGCCGCAAATGTAGTGCGAAGCGCTCAGGCAGATGTGCGGGAATTGCTATTTATTTTAAAAAATAGTGAAGCCGTTGCCTTAATCGTTGAAGATTTAGCACTACTGAAAAAGCTCCGATCGGGCTTGGATGATTTTGCCCTTAAGTTTATTATTTTACTATCCGATGAAACACCACCCAATGACTCCGATCGGACCATTTACAACTTCTCGGAAATTTTGGCCTTAGCTCCCAACGCTAAACTCATTCCCCATGGGTTTGATCGGGACCAGTTGGCCACATTAATGTATACATCTGGCACTTCAGGAATGCCGAAGGGGGTAATGCTGACCCATGGCAATTTGATTCATCAACTGAATACAGCCTCTTGCGTATTGCTATTGAATGAAGGCGATCGGGTGATGAGTATTTTACCCATTTGGCACACCTATGAACGCACCTTTGAATACTTTATTTTTTCGCGAGGATGCACTCAATTTTATACCAATATTCGCTATGTTAAAAAAGACCTGAAGGAGCATAAGCCCAAATATATGGTCGGAGTTCCACGTCTTTGGGAATCTATTTATGAAGGCATTCAGAAGCAATTTCGAGATCAGCCCGCAGATAAACAAAAACTGGTCAATCGCTTCCTCGCAGCTAGTCAAACTTACATCAATAGTAAACGAACACTACAAAATTTACATTTAGATAACTTAAATCCAAGTTTTACAGACAAATTCATTTCAGCGATCAAACTCCCATTCTTTTGGATATTTCATAAGATCGGTGACAAGTTAGTGTATTCCAAAATTCGATCGGGCATTGGTAATATTCAATATGTCGTCAGCGGCGGCGGATCTATTGCAGATCATTTGGAAGATTTCTTTGAAATTATTGGGGTCGAAGTTTTGGGCGGCTATGGCTTGACTGAGACCTCGCCCATTACTCACGTTCGTCGGCCTTGGCGAAACCTGCGCGGTTCAGATGGTCAACCATTAATGTACACCGAAACCAAGATTGTCGATTTCGACTCGCGCCAACCTGTGGGAACTGGGAAAAAAGGGATTGTTCTTTTGCGCGGCCCCCAAATTATGAAGGGATATTTTAATAATCCTGAAGCAACTCGCAAAGCGATCGATTCCGACGGCTGGTTTGATTCGGGGGATTTGGGCTACATCACGGAATGGGGAGATTTGGTTTTGACTGGGCGCGCTAAAGATACGATTGTACTTAGTAATGGCGAGAATATTGAACCGCTGCCGATCGAAAATGCTTGTCTTCGCAGTCCCTATATCGATCAGATTATGTTGGTCGGTCAAGATCAAAAAACGATCGGAGCTTTGATTGTCCCCAACCTTGATGAACTTCAGCAATGGTCGGCTCAAAAGGGCTACAGCGGCGATGTTGATTTGTCTAGCAAACCCATTCAGGATTTGTTTAAAACAGAACTGCTTCAACGGGTGAAAGACCGCGCAGGCTACCGCCCAGACGATCGGATTGCAGGGTTCCGACTTCTGAGTGAGCCATTTACGATAGAAAACGGTCTCCTGACTCAGACGTTGAAGGTTCGGCGAAATGTGGTCATGGAGCAATATGCGGCTATCATAAACGAGATCTTTGTCTAATATGGGGATTTTAGGATATGGAAACTTCTAACTTGATGATTCAGCGCCAAGTGAATATCAAAGCGATCGTGACTCCGCGTTGGAAAGAAGAGGCCCAGCAAGCGCTGCAAGCCCAACTGAATCAAGTGGATGGCCAGTTGCAAAGTCTGGATATGCAACTGCAACAGGTGCTGACGGATATGCAAAAGCAATCAATTCAGCCACCGGGACCGGATACTCTTCAACAAATGGAAGGGGTGAAGATGCAGTTCAACCAAGGCAAAAGCGAATTGTTGGAGCAAAAGAACCAAGTGCTTCAACAGTTGCAACAGGTGCAGACCTTAAGCATTGAGCAGCAGGTCGATCAAGGTCAAGTGGTCAGCAATTTTGCGATTCAGGTGGGCGACAATCTCATTTCTAAAATGAATGTTGAAATCTTGTTGCGCGATGGTATTGTCGAAGAAATTCGCGGTGATATCTAGAGTTTGAATCCTTAGTTCAACTGCTTACCCTTAAAGGCGATTGAATTATCCGATCGCCTTTTTTATTTCTAATCAAACTACTATGGGTAAACTGAGCAATGAGCTAAATGGGTTCTAGTCGATCGTTCTCCCTCTGTGGAGTTTAAACGAAAGGAGAAACCAGGATTTCAGATTTTTGAATTTAGAGTTGCTGATTTTTAGCTCTAATTACACAACCCTATCGCACACTAACAAATCGTTCCTGGGCCATGGCTCGTAAATGCTCCACATCTTCCCGGCGCGACACCGAAAGAGGAACGGTCGATCGGACCCGTAACAGTCGTTCACCAAGCTTTAGGTTTATTCAAAATCAAATCGGTATAGCCATTGGTATGATTGTGCTTATTATGTATGATGACACCTGCCGATTTCTTGCTGAACACTTTTCTTCTGACTTTGCGAGTTGGCTACTCGGAACCTGTGTCACCCTGACAGAACTCAAACCGTCTGAGCTTTCCCTCGATCCGATTCGCGCTGATGCCTTGATTCTGCTGCAATCAGATGACGACATTTTGCATATTGAATTCCAAACAGTTCCACGAAATACCATTCCGTTTCGCATGCTGGATTATCGGGTGCGATCGTATCGAAAATATCCGAATAAAAATATGCGACAGGTGGTCATTTACCTGAAGCAGACGGGATCAGAGTTAGTTTATCAAACCAGCTTTACGATGGAACGGACTCGACATGAGTTTGAAGTAATACGTTTATGGGAGCAACCCGCCTCACTGTTTTTAGAATATCCCGGACTCATACCTTTTGCGGCTCTGGGCGATACTATTGATATAGAAGCAACGCTACGCCAAGCAGCTCAAAGGATCGACCAAGTTGCTGACCCTGTGACGAAAGCAAATCTTGTTGCAGCGTCAGGGATTTTAGCTGGGTTAAGATTAGAAGATGAAGTTATTTATCGCATATTGCAGAGGGACATCATGCAAGAATCCACTGTCTATCGATCGATTGCAAGAGATGAACGGAGAGAGGAAAAGAGATCGATCGCGCTCAACTTTTTGCGAGATGGATTTTCCGTTGAGGCAGTTTCACACGGGACAGGGTTATCGATCGAAGAAGTGCAGCAACTCCAACAACAGTTAGACGCTACTTCACACTAACAAGCCGCTAATATCGATCGCCAACACTCGACACCCAACGCGATACCAAAAGGGAAATCATGCAAGAATCCACCGTTTACCGTTCGATTCAGAGAGAAGCTCAAGAAGAAAACAGTCGATCGATCGCGCTTAATCTTTTGAGGGGAGGTGTGGCGATCGGTTTGATTGCCTCTTCTACAGGTTTATCGATCGAAGAAGTGCAACAACTCCAACAACAGTTAGATGCTGCTTCACACTAACAAGCCACTAAGATCGATCGCCAACACTCGACACCCAACGCGATACCAAAAGGGAAATCATGCAAGAGTCCACCATTT
Source organism: Synechococcales cyanobacterium GL140_1_metabat_312 (assembly GCA_025351345.1). Lineage (GTDB taxonomy): Bacteria > Cyanobacteriota > Cyanobacteriia > Leptolyngbyales > Leptolyngbyaceae > JAAFJU01. The sequence continues at coordinate 15,615 of JANXWB010000052.1, read as the reverse complement.
ATCGATCGCAAGAGATGAGCGGAGAGAGGAAAAGAGATCGATCGCGCTTAATCTTTTGAGAGGAGGCGTGGCTATCGATATCATTGCTTCCTGTACGGGTCTATCGATCGAAGAAGTCCAACAGCTCCAGCAACAAATGAACAAATCGAAATGATCGGTGAGCGATCGCAAACATACCACACACGACATTGAAAGATGGGACGATCGATTCGGGTAACGGCAGTGGTGGATTACGACCGCCATAAATGAGTTGGATTTACGATCGCTTTATAACAGCAGATTTTCTGATCCTCCATTGGTAAAGGTAAGCCGCAGAAACAAGCCAAAGCCATGAGAATCTTAGTAAGAATAAATCATTAACTAATCTTCGCGTTAATCTAGGTGTATCAAAATCACCCAATATTTGTTTACCAGTAGTGGTAAACAAAACATAGAAGAAAAAAAACACAACAATTGGTAAAAGTGATAAGACTAGTATTCCAAAGTCTCGAATAATCAAAGCTTTGAATTCTGGTAACCTGAGCCATTGTGGAGGATTGGACCATAGAAGCTTAAGGAAAAGGGAATACAACCCTGCCATAATTAAAAACCATATGAGAGCTAGGAATAGTACAAAAGCAGAAAACAAAAAAGGAGCTAGAACATGTTCATTGCCTATAGTTTTATTGCCGATGTTTTTGTCATCTATAGTTATGAAGGCAATGGTAAGTATGCATCCCCCAACTAGATATCGCCAGAACTCAAATATGAGAATTACAGTTGCACCAAGATACGCTGGTATTGCTAATTTGAACGCCATCATCCAAGCCCTCGGATAAGGTAGCCCATTGAGAACCCAATTGAGGAATCGTCTTACCTTGCTCATGTGTTCAATGCCAGCTTCAAATTGTAGATGAGACATCTATTGGGTGCAGCGAACTTCCCCAACTCTTTTCTCTGGATAATCATATTTGATAATCATCAATCTGTCTAAAATATCTGTCATCAAATTCTCAATCAGATAGCCTAAAACCTCCGATTTCGTGAATTTCAAGTACGGTAGGTGGTTTCCCAATTGCCCCTAGCCCCAATTCAAAGTCTCTCTCCTCAAGAAAAAGGACTCAACCCGATCGCCCCTACCTCACACTCACAAACCGCTCCTTCGCGATCGATCGTAAATGCTCCACATCTTCCCGACGCGACACTGAAAGCGGAACCGTCGATCGGACTTCATTCATTAAAATCTCAGTTGTTAATAATTGCTTTTGATACAGCGCCGCATAAAGACTGGACACGATCGCCTGTTCAATTTCAGCACCACTATATCCCTCTGTCGCCATAACCAATTGGACCAAATCAAACAACGCTACATTTTGTTTTCGCATCGTCAAATGAATCTGCCATACACTACCGCGCTCCTGAGCATCCGGCAAATCAACAAAAAAGATTTCATCAAAACGACCTTTACGTAATAACTCCGGCGGAATCCGTGACAAATCATTCCCTGTCGCAATCACAAATACAGTTTGACTTTTCTCCTGCATCCAAGTCAGAAACGAGCCAAACAACCGCCGAGACAATCCACCATCCGCATCACTTTCCGACTGACCAAACGCCTTCTCAATTTCATCAATCCACAACACCGCCGGAGACATCGACTCCGCCATATTCAACGCACTGCGAAAATTGCGCTCCGACTCCCCAACATGTTTGTCATAAATCCGACCCGCCTCTAACTTCAACAACGGCATCCGCCAAGCCTTTGCTATTGCCTTCACCGACATCGACTTCCCACACCCCTGAATCCCCACAATCAAAATTCCCTTAGGCGGTTGCAAGTTCAGGGCTTGCGCTTGGGGCGTAAATCCAAGCTGTGCACGCGCCAACCATTGCTTCAACCCATTAAAACCGCCCAATTGCAACGGCGTATTATCCACCGGATAAAATTCTAAAACACTATCCTCACGAATCACCTGAGCTTTGCGCTTTACAATACTATCCACATCTTCGATCGTCAGTTTTCCATCCTCCATCGCCGCATAAGCCAAGACTTGTCGTGCTTGTTTTAGAGTCATTCCCGTCAACGCTTGAACCAATTGCGGAATATCAGCATCTTGTAACTCAACTTGAATTCGGGATTTACTCCGCAGCGATCGCATCACCGCCTGAACCGCCTGCATCAGTTCCTCGCGCCCCGGCAACTTGAGATCCAAATACACCGCATCATGACTAATGGACGAGGGTAACGTCATATGAACCCCCGTAATCACAAGAGCCGATCGGGATTCAGAAAAACTTTGGACCAATTCACGAAACTGACGGGCGATCGTCGGATTTTCTAAATGCACCGCAAAATCCTTAAGCCAAAAAATCGCCTTCAAATTCAGCTCTCTAATCTGAGTCAACACCGCACTCGGATCGTGGGTGCCATCGTAACTAATCCGGTTTGTTCCCGGCGCACAGTCCTGTTGCCAACGGTTATCGCCAGAAGCCGACGATCGGATTAATCCATGGGCAATACTCCACTCCATCATCGGCATATTCATCTCAGCCATCGCCCCTTGCAGCAAAGTTTGGACCCGTTCTTCCTCAACCGTTTCGATCGCAATCAGGGGATGGAAAGAGGTAATCAACGTCTGCAAATGTCGAACCTGAGCCGTCATCGAAGCGGTCATCGTGGGGGCACTAGACCCGGCTGTAAAGGCGAGGCTCATTAGCAATTTCCTATGCGTATTGTTAAAGGATTTGAATTAATCATCAGTGTTCCCCGTCGCGAGGTGCTGCTAGACTAGACACTAGTGTTCAAGTGTCACTGTTAAAAGTCACGATCGAACAACAGCTATTACATTAGGAGCAGACATCGTGCATCCGGACCAAGTTGAAGCCCTCATTAAATCCGAAATCCCGGACTCTCAGGTTAAAGTAGTGAGCAGCGACGGCTCCCATTTTGAAGTAACCGTCGTGTCCGCAAGCTTCGAGGGAAAACGTCGGGTTCAGCAACATCAAATGGTGTACGCCGCCGTCAATCAAGCCGTTAAAAGTGAGGCTATTCACGCGTTTCAGCTCAATACCATGACACCCTCGGAAGCCAGCCAAGCTGCTGTCTAATTGCAATTTATTTAGCTTCTAAATTGGCTTCTGATAGCAATTCACTCAAAATCGTTCTTATTCTCTGGAGTATAAACCGCAATGAATCCTGAAACCCAAGCTCGAATCAAAAAAATGGTTGATGACAATAAAATTATGGTCTTCATGAAGGGCAACAAACTAATGCCCCAGTGTGGATTCTCGAACAATGTCGTGCAAATCCTCAATACCCTCGGCGTGCCCTTTGAAACCTGCGATATCTTAGCCGATCAAGAGGTTCGTCAAGGCGTTAAAGAATTCTCCAACTGGCCCACTATTCCTCAGGTTTATCTGAATGGAGAATTTTTGGGTGGATCTGACATTCTGATCGAGCTATACCAAAAAGGCGAACTACAGCAAATGGTCGAAGTCGCACTAGCCTCTTAGAAATCTACCTCTTAGGTAAGCACTTGCGCCATCAGGGTTCAGATTCGATTGCTATTAATCAAAAACCCTCCGAAACTAGATGTTACTGGAGGGTTTGTTTGATCTTAATTCAAGCGATCGAACCGATTACAATTCTGTAGAAAATTTACCAAAAGCGCCCCCCTCCATTTCGTTGATACTCATGTTCAGGTTCAAGCTCAGGCGCTTCAAAGTTAGAAGGATCATACATATAGCGGATCAATTCTTCTTCAAGACGATTGAGATGGTATGCCTCCAGAGTGTCGGTATGGCGAAGCGCCGCAATGTATCCATCGAGATAGAGACGAATGTCATCAAACCGATACCCGCGATTCCACAGTTCCACCGAAGCGTCGGTGAGCCGTTGATAGTAGCGGATCGTTAAGGAGTCTTGAAGCATAGACTGAATTTCGAGAAACTACTTGAACAGGCTTGTCACTATTCTATATTAGATCCGATCGATGTCAAAAGCCCAACAAGTGAAGTAGGGATTACACCATTATTACATTAACGTTAATAAATCATATTGATTTGGGTGAGATGTTCGGCCTGTCTAAGACTTAGTTCAATCTCATTAAAACTTAGGATAAGCGCTCCTTAGATTCAGAATAAACGTCTAACGGTTTGCACTTAGAACCTGAGCCGCTGTCAGATAGAAATCAGGGAATACGCGAGAGGCAATTGTGTCGTCACCCCGAAATCTCTGGAACACGTATTGACGATCGGTGGCTTATATTTATAGTATCGCTTACGAGATTTAGCATTAGTTAAAGTGCTAGAAGCTACTTCAATGACTAATAAATGACTAGTAGAGGTGGGGGAGAGCCAGGCGGTAAGAATTTCCCATCACTTAAAATCGCTGCGTCTGACTCGACGGTATAGAGGACTAGATAAGGAAAAATGGTCAAGTAAGAATATCTGAATTTGACAATTTAGATTGAAAGACGTAACTAGCTTTACAAATGATCCAGGGATGAATTTGTTACTGTGTGAATGTAAGTTCACTCCATGAGGATCCTGTGGGAGTTGTTTCAATCCAAATTATTGAAGGCAATCAACACCTACGATCGCTCCTGAGTTGGCACCTTCAGCAAGCGAACTATCAAGTGTTTCAGTCGATTGACTGTGGTCAGGCGAAGGATCTATTTTTGGCGCGCCAGCCTCGGCTGGTTATTCTGAGTAATGATTTGCCGAATGGTGGCGGGATTGAGTTTTGTCAATGGATGCAGCAGCAGGGTCAGGGATTGCTCATGATGCTGTCAGCTCAATCAACAGAGTCCGAAATCGTCAAGGGATTACGATCGGGGGCAGATGATTATTTGACCAAGCCCTTTGGGATGCAGGAGTTCTTAGCGAGAGTAGAAGCGCTGACTCGACGACTTAGAAACTCAACGCCCCCTGCCGCTCTGGACTACGGGACATTGAAAATTGACTTGGTTCATCGCCGAATCCGTTTCTTCAATCAACAAATTGAACTCACGCCCCAGGAGTTCAGCTTGCTATACGTGCTAGCCCAGGCCAATGGTGCGCCTCTCAGCCGATCGGAGCTATTGCGTCGCGCTTGGCCAGATGAAATCGACAATCCTCGTACCGTAGACACCCACGTCCTTTCATTGCGAAAAAAAGTCGAAACTGATTCCCATCAGCCCGGTCTAATTCAAACCGTCCGGAATGTCGGCTATCGGCTCAATCTAGAGGGACTAACGACTCCTCGCCCTCCGACGGAAGGATTGATAGGAAATGGACTTAATCCCACCCATCATCTGGGGACGGTATCGATGACTGAAGTTGGTGCTGGATCGCTAACCAGTCAACCGATTCTGTAGCGTGCTGTTGATGAAGAACCAAGGCCCGATCGCACAGTCGTTTGAGCCAATCAGTTTGGTGGCTGGCCACAACTAGGGTTGTTTTGGGCAACTCGACTAAAATCCTATAGAGCCGATCGGATTGTCGTAGATCCAAGGATGCTGTCGGTTCATCCAGCAACAAAACCGTCGGTTCAATCACAAGGGCACGAGCAAGGGAAACCCATTGCTTCTGTCCAAGAGACAATTCAACTTCATTTTTTTGTAATAGTTCTTGAGACAGCTCAAATCTGCTGTAGCAGTGGTCCAATCGAGTTTTGAGCTGGGTGGGTTCAATGCCTCGCAATCGAAGTGGATAGGCGATCGCGGCCTCAACAGTCATGCCGAGGAGTTTGGGTTCTTGGGCGACGTAGAGAATATTTTGTCGCAGATGACTCGTAGGAATATCTCCATAGGAAGTGCCTTGCCAGAGTAGCTTGCCTTCCGTTGGTTCAATCAGCCGATTGAGTAACCGCAGTAAGGAGGTTTTGCCGCAACCCGCATGACCAACCAGACCCCACCGATCGCCCGATTGAATAGTCCAAGAGACATCGCGTAAAACAGGAGTTCCCGGCGTAAGAACCTTACCCTTGCGATCGAGTCGTTGTCCGAGCCGTAATCCTAAATGGTGAAGCTCAATCAATCCCATTCTAGATTCCAGCACCATCTAGAAATTCATTAATCACCTTATCTGCCAAATTACAGCAGGGGGACATAGAATTTATGCTGCATTCCCCGATCGGGCTAGTATTCGGCGGCAGAAGATTCCCGTCACTTTCCATACCACCCGAGGGGACGGCTTCCATGGCATAACAGACTTCGATCGCTTTGCGGGCTTGCATCTCATTCATTTGATTTTCCAGCGACTCAATTCGATCGAGCAAGGCCCGAATCACTTGAGCCTCGGAATCAGGCAGGCGGTTGTGGTCTAGCGGCTCAACCCGTTCACCTGCTCGATAAACAACACGTCCAGGTACACCCACTACCGTGCAATCAGACGGAACATCTCGCAAGACAACGGAGCCAGCACCAATCCGCACATTGTCACCAATTTCAATATTTCCCAGAACTTTTGCTCCGGTCCCAACCACCACATTTTCGCCGATTGTTGGATGTCGTTTACCGCCCTCTTTTCCAGTTCCACCCAGGGTTACGCCTTGATAGATCAGCGCATAATTACCAATAATGGCCGTCTCACCAATCACCACGCCCATGCCATGATCAATAAAAACCCCATGACCGATCGTCGCACCGGGATGAATTTCGATCCCCGTGAGAAATCGGGCAATATGCGAAATTAATCGGGGAAAAAAGGGTAACCGCAATTGATACAGGTGATGCGCTAGCCGATGCATGAGGAGCGCTTGGAAGCCGGGATAACAGAAAATGACTTCTAGCCAATTTCGGGCAGCGGGATCGCGATCGAAAATTATCTGGAAATCAGCCACAAGCGTCTTCAGCACGAGTAGATACTCCGTAAGTAATGAAGTAGGCAGGGATTGTACACGTCTGTAATAGTAGCGCGAGTCGTTAAGGGTTTTCCATGGAGAAGTTTATGGGGAGAACCGCCTTAAACTAAGTGTCCCTAACCTGATAAATCAATCTGCCCTATCAATCGCCCTGATATCTGATTAAAAACTTATTAAAAATTTAACGGGTAATACCCTTAGTTTGTCATTAAGGAAACTATTTTTATTCCTTATATTGGTTAGCATAAGCACCGTATGTCGCAGTAAGTTGACCTGTGGACAGACACAATTTCCATTATCTTGTGCTCAGAAGGTTACGCCATGACGATTTATGTTGGAAATTTACCTTATAAGGCAACCGAAGAGAATCTCCGTGAAGTTTTTGCGGAATATGGAGTAATTAAACGAGTTTCGGTTCCGGCTGACCGTGAGACGGGTCGGGTTCGGGGATTTGCATTTGTGGAAATGGCAGAAGATACCGCAGAAGATGCGGCGATCGCAGCGTTGGATTCAGCCGAGTGGATGGGTCGTCAGCTTCGATTAAATAAAGCAAAGCCTAAGGGTTCTGAGTAATAAGAGTTCTGAGTAAATTAAGCACACTTAATGGGAGCGTGTTGTAAAGATGCTCGGGAATGAAAAGCGATCGATCGGGATCTGATGGGGAATTCTAAAGTGGAGCAAGTTTTAGAGATTTCCTATGGGTTCTTCCTCGATCGATCGTTTTCATTGGCCAAGTTATGTAGCAGCGACAGTAATTGTGGGCTATCAACGATATTTATCCCCTTTAAAGGGCTTTTCCTGTGCCTATCGGGTTCTACAGGGAACTGAATCTTGTTATCAATATGTGAAACGGACTATTTTGGAGCGCGGCTTGTCGGATGCTTGGCCGGATGGTCGGCAACGTTTTCGAGATTGCCGATCGGCCTATTTGACGATTATGGCGAGTCGGAACGATCAGGATCGACCAGAATATGAAAGACTTGACGGCGATCGGAATAAAACAATCAAAATTCTTGTTTCTGCGATTCATTGAATTCTAATTGTGGTTGTTTAGGAGATAGTTTTGAGATATTTAATTTGCCTTGTACCTCAGACATAATTGAGGCGATCGATTGCGATTCTAGTGAGTTGTGATCCAGCAGCTTGTGATGTTGGTGCTTGTGATATGGGAAGCTGCGATATTGGCGGTTGCGATGTAGGGATCTGCTAAATTAATTTAACTGGATTAGACTGGATGAGATATTTAGGGTAGTTTTGTGATCGTGGATCTAGAATCTTTAGTTCAATTTTCACCCAATCAAGTCGTTTGCCTAGAACAAGGGGACTTACGAGTATTTGGGGAAGTGGTGCAGATGGTGCCGGAACGATCGTCACTGACCGGATGGAAGCCATCGCGCTGTTGGGTCCGTCCGTTGGCGATGGCACAGGTTATACCAGAACGTTTACAACTATCGCTTTTGTATGATTTACGAGAGAGTTCGCATTTGGTTTTGCCTGCACAAGTATTTCGAGAAGCTTTAGATATGGAAGTGATTCCGATAATGGAGGCATTATTTCATCCTGAAAAAGAAGTGGTTATTAACAATAGCGATGAGGCGCGGATTTCACTGCATCAATTAATCCGAACGGTGTCAGTAGAACGATCGGAACTATTTCAAACTGTTTAGGGTAGGAGAATAACCCTAGTTTTTTTGTTTCATTCTGTCGATCGGACTGACATGCGGTAGAGTTAAAGCGTTCATTTTGAATGATAGTTGCGATCGTCATGGCCCTTGAAAAATCTGAAATCAAACTTTTATTTGAACGACTTGTTTTTGATGAGACCGTTCCTCAAGACTGGGTAGAAGATATTTGGGCCTTGAGTCCTATGATGGGCGACAGTGCTTTGAAGTTGTTGGAAGTGTTCTATAAGCTTCTGGAACATTGTCCAGAAAAAGATTTGCAGGAGGTTTTAAAAGAAATCTATGTCGCGCAGATGGCGGCCAAACAGTGACCGATCGATACAATCAGCTAAAAAATCCCTTCAGTGGCTCCGTAGAGTATTCCGCTGAAGGGATTGGAAGGGAGAATCAATTTCTTGACCATGAACGAGATTTAAACATTCATTATTATAACTACAAGCCATTTACTCCTCATTCCAGAGAAAATATCTAAGGAGTCGCAAACCATTCTTCAACGGCTTCAGCTTTAGTATTCGTGCGACGATCGGACGTAGTTCGCTCAAAGTCCATCCGCACCGCTCGATTTTGTTCACCATCCGCCGCCACAGCCACGATCGGGAACTTCAATTGACCATCTTGGAATGACATCTGAAATCGGAATGTCCCATCAGAATTAAGTACGATCGGTTCACCGTCCACATACACCGTCGCATCCGGTTCCGTCGCACCATAAACAATCAATTCCGCATCAGCGACTAACCAGAACTTACGCGGCTGTGGTTTTGCCAATTCCCCAGACGATAGACCAACACCCGACATATTCAAACCCGAGAACGTTGGTAAAGCCCACAATCCAGCGCCCGATGGGAACACATAGGAGCTGACGGAATCGAGATGGGGTGCAGGGCTTGGAGCGTCTTGCATAGCGCTATGGAGAGAACCTGCAACACGCTGCGCTTCTACTTCACCGACCATACCGAAGATATGATTATGAAGTTCAGTTTGAGCTTGATAAGTCGCTGTACTTTCACTCGCCTTTTGACTAGGAGACACTAATTTCAATACACTTTTGCCTTCCAATGGCTCTTCCCAATCCAAGGTGACAAATTGATCTTCAACCCAATCCGATGGATAAACCGGAGGCACACGCATGGATTCCGATCGGGCCAATTTCAACCAGCGACCATCCCAAGTTCGATAGCCAATTTCTAATAGATATTCCCGATCGCTTACAGGCAAAGGCAAATACCATTCACGAGCCATTTCATCACAGCCATACTCTTGAACGCTGTGGGGGGACTGAATGCTCAAATCCAAATCCGTCACATCAAACAGCCGTAGGGCTAATTGCTCGCCGCCTTGACGACGTAATTCTTCTTTATGTTGATTAGAAATATCCCAATATGCATAGGCCCACTGGGGATCGCGAGGCAAAATTACGATGCGACTATCACCATAGCCATTAGGCAATCCCGTAAATGAATTATCTACATCTGCCAACGATAAATCTACCGTCGAGACTGCTTGTAAACCATACTTTGAGGCTTCAATCATAGTTTGGGCCGGACCTTGCTTGTCAAGAATAGATGATAAAAGTTGATCTTTCCGCATTCGGCTATATCGTGAAACCCCGACTGCACTGGCAACACGGCGCAATTGACGCAGAGTCATATCTTCTAAAGGAATTTGAGCGCTCATGGGTTTGGACCTCTGAGAAGATAATTTTTTATACTCGTAACTTAGAACCAAATCCGTCATCAGACCCAGACTGGGGATCACAAACTAAGCTGAATGACATAATCCCATGATTAATGAAACCGTGTGATCCCCTTGCTTGATCTCCGTTACTTGAACCCATAGTGCGGCTATTGCTGCTGGAGATCAACCGATCGAATTTATCAATTTGTGAGGGTTCTACCATTTTATAGGGATACGGGGATCAATATGTCAAAATTTCATGACATAAAAGCGATCGGGGATCGTCAAAGCCAGACGAAGGGATCATAAATATCAAGATTTCGTGACGTAGTTGAATCTTGTGCTAATCCGTCAAGAGGTAGAGCGCATCGGGAAGTAGGGAAATGGGGAAAGTTGCCGCACGATCGGACCCAAACGCGGTAATCTCATGAGTAAATAGCAATTAGACTTGCGTGCTTTAGATTTTTTGACTGCTTTAGATTTTTTTGACTTGCGGAATGAGTGATAATCCTGACCGAAAATTAATTCAAAAATCTACTCCAACATCGTCCTTTTCCCTGTGGTTCAACCGCATGATGATGGCGCTCCTGTTGATGGGGCAAGTGGTGCTTCATCTAGTAAAGGGGAAAATCAATCGGCGCAACACCTTGGAACAGATGTATATTGTTGGGCCGCAGTCGTTGATGATTGCGTTGTTAACTTCGACCTTTGTCGGCATGGTGTTCACGATTCAGGTAGCGCGGGAGTTTTTGAATTTTGGGGCTGGGTCAGCAGTAGGCGGGGTGTTGGCGTTGTCCTTGGCGAGGGAATTGGCTCCTGTGTTGACAGCAGTGACGATCGCGGGTCGTGTGGGTTCGGCTTTTGCGGCAGAGTTGGGCACGATGCAGGTGACGGAGCAAATTGATGCGCTATATATGTTGCGGACAGATCCTATTGATTATTTGGTTACGCCTCGGGTGGTGGCTTGTTGTTTAATGCTGCCGTTGTTGACAATTTTGGGATTGGGCACGGGGCTTTTGGGGGGCATGGCGATGGCGAATTTGATCTATGGCATTCCAAACATGGTCTTTTTGGATTCGGCACGAAAGTTTTTGACCGTGTGGGATTTGTGTAGTGCGCCTTTGAAAGCGATCGTCTTTGGATTTCTGATTGCGATTATTGGAACCAGTTGGGGATTGACGACAACAGGCGGGGCGAAAGGCGTTGGTGAATCGACAACGACAGCGGTGGTGACATCATTATTGGCAATTTTTATTTCAAACTTTTTCCTATCCTGGATCATGTTTCAAGGCGCAGGCAGTGCAGTAACACGGGGACTTTAGTCTGGCTGCGAATGATCGCGTGACTGCGCTGAGAGAACGTACAATTACAACTGCAACTAGTTTAGGAACGATCGCAATTTTATGAAACTCAGTAAAGTAGTCCCTTGGGGCCGAACGTTAGAAGAATACAAATTGATGTTTAGTCTTACGGATGCAGATCTAAATTCAAATATCTTAGGGTGCGGGGATGGTCCGGCGAGCTTTAATGCTGAAATGACGAAGCAAAATCATTCTGTTGTATCGATCGATCCTGTATATGAATTTTCGTCCGATCAGATTCGGCAACGGGTTGAAGAAACCTACAAAACCGTAATTTCTCAAGTCAGGCAAAATCCCGATCGGTATATTTGGAAAAACTTCAAAAATGTCGATGAGTTAGGTCAGGCAAGACTTGACGCAATGGAAGATTTTTTGGCGGATTATGAATTAGGGAAAGAAGCTGGACGGTATCAGGCTGAGTCATTGCCTAGCTTAGACTTTACCGATAATCAGTTTGATTTGTGTCTGTGTTCTCATTTGTTGTTTTTATATTCAGATCAACTCACCCTTGAATTTCATCTTGATTCAATTCATGAACTTTTGCGCGTTTCTAAAGAACTTCGCATTTTTCCATTGCTAAAACTCAACTGTTCCCGATCGCCCTATGTTGATGCTGTTATTACAAATCTTTCGGAAAAAGGGTTCGATGTAAAAATTGTGGACGTTGATTACGAATTTCAAAAAGGTGGCAATCAAATGCTGCAAATTCGTAAGCCCTAGATCAAGTGCAAAATCGGCGATCGGGTTGGATTTAAGATAAAAATCGAATCTGAAAATCGAATCTAAGTGTAGACAGCTTGATAGAATGTTACGCATTGAATTAGAGAAAACACAGATTATGTCCACCACGATCGCCGTCCCTGATGCGGTTAGCCTTGATGTTGTTAGCTTAGAGGCTGAACTGACGGGCAAAAGTCCTCAAGCAATCCTGGAAAAAGCACTGGGCTTGTTTGATGATATTTACATTTCCTTCAGCGGCGCAGAGGATGTCGTACTGATCGATATGGCGCACAAAATCAAAAAAGACATTAAGGTTTTTAGTCTGGATACAGGCCGTTTGCATCCTGAGACTTATCAGTATATCGATCGGGTTCGTAAACACTACGGCATCACGATTGAAGTCATGTCTCCGAACACTGAAGCCTTAGAAAAATTTACACAAGAGAAAGGCTTTTTTAGCTTCTACGAGGATGGTCACAAAGAATGCTGCACAGTGCGGAAAGTTGCGCCATTGCGTCGGAAACTCGCGACCATGGATGCCTGGATTACGGGACAACGCCAAGACCAAAGCCCATCCACTAGAGACTCTGTTCCCGCTGTGCAGGCTGACCCTGGATTTTCTGGGCCTGGTAAAAATTTAGTGAAGTTCAATCCTTTGGCAAACTGGACATCGGAAGAAACTTGGCTTTACATTCGCACTTGGGATGTTCCCTACAATCCCCTCCATGAACGCGGATTCATTAGTATTGGTTGTGAGCCTTGTACTCGTTCGGTATTGCCGAATCAGCATGAGCGCGAAGGCCGATGGTGGTGGGAAGATGCCACGAAAAAAGAGTGCGGGCTGCATTCTGTAACAAATCAAAAATAGGACGATCCCCTAAATTCTCCTTGATAAGAGAGACTATGAGTTGAATTCTAGGTCGAGTTGAATTCTAGCTTCCCCCCGTTCCAGTTTCCCCTTATCAAGGGAGATTGGGGGATCGGGACATCGTACAATACTCCAACATTTTATGAATCTGATTCTCTATAGCAAACCGGGCTGTCATCTCTGCGAAGGACTAGAAGAAAAGCTCCGATCGATTGAGACGATCGCAATAACCCTTGACGTTCGCGACATTACCCAAGATGAGGCGGCATTCAAAGCTTACCAATACGAGATTCCTGTACTGTATGTGCAGACAGACTCTGGAGCGCGGCTTCCTACACCGAGACAGTCCCCTCGGGCCTCGATCGCACAAATTACCCAAATGCTACAGCCATTTACGTTACAGACAAACGATGCGACGACTTGATACATACTGATTAATTGATTCATCCGATGATTTGAAGGAATTGCCCATGCTGTTGAAGGACTTACTCGCCACTGCCGGAATTTCGACACTACTTGAGCATCCTGCACTCAAGCTTGAAGTCACCGGATTGACCACCAATTCTAATAGCGCAAAACCCGGAGATCTCTTCATCGGGATTCCTGGAACCCACGTTGATGGTGGAGATTTTTGGCAAAGTGCAATAATGTCTGGGGCGATCGCAGCCCTTGTTTCCGAAGCAGCGGCGACTAAAACCCAAGCAACGGATCAACTTCTCATCCCCGTTGAAAATCCTGCTGAAGTCTGTGCGCGTCTTGCGGTGAGCTTTTACGATAGCCCAACCGATCGGCTCAAAATGGTGGGCGTGACGGGAACGAATGGTAAAACCACGACAACCCATATTATTGAATTTTTGCTCGATCGTGCTGGCAAAATGCCGATGATGCTCGGGACACTGTATACGAGGTGGAAAGGCTTTAATCAAACCGCAACTCATACCACGCCATTCCCGATCGACCTTCAAAAACAATTAAATGAAGGCATTCAAGCAGGGTGTGACTATGGATTGATGGAAGTCAGTTCCCATGCACTTTCCCAAGGTCGGGCGTTGGGTTGTGAATATGATGTAGCGGTATTCACAAATTTAACCCAAGATCATTTGGATTATCACAAGGATATGGAGGAGTATTTTGAAGCAAAGGCTCTTCTATTTAGTGATACTTATTTGCGGGGATGGGCGATCGTTAATAAAGATGATGAGTATGGTCTGCGGTTAATTGAACGATTAGGTGATCGGGTCTGGACGTATAGTACTGAAACAAAAGCGGATTTATATATTACTGATGTTGTTTATACCGGGAATGGCGTGAATGGAAACTTGCATACGCCGATGGGAAGTATTGAATTCCGATCGCCATTAGTGGGACAGTTTAATATTGCGAATCTTCTAGCGGGTATTGGAACAGGTTTGGCGTTGGGGTTAGATTTAGCTGAAATGGCGGCGGTATTTCCTGAATTTGTTGGGGTGCCGGGACGAATGGAACGCGTGCAGGTGAACGATCTACAAGATGTCAGTGTGATTGTGGACTATGCCCATACGCCGGATAGTTTAGAAAATCTATTAACGGCTGCGCGGCCCTTTATTGCTGGAAATATGATTTGTGTGTTTGGCTGCGGCGGCGATCGCGATCGGACTAAACGGCCATTGATGGGTGGCATTGCAGCCCGATTGTCGGACCAAGCCATTGTTACGTCAGATAATCCACGAACTGAAGATCCAAACCAAATTTTGCAGGATGTTTTAGCAGGGATTTCGAGTGATGTGGTGGCTATTGTAAATGTCGATCGGGCAGCGGCTATTGCAAATGCGATCGCGAATGCTAATCCGGGCGATGGGGTATTGATTGCGGGGAAAGGGCACGAAGATTATCAAATTATTGGAACTGAAAAGATTCATTTTGACGATCGGGAAGAAGCACGATCGGCATTGGAAAAGAAATACAAGCTCAAATAGTAGTCCTTGGGTCCTTTTCAAATCTGTCGTATGCTCAAGAAAATTCCGATCGGTACGACAGCCTACGATCAAGCTCAAGATTGGCTCCGATCGTTACGAAAACGGCTTGAGTAATGCATCAAATGATCTTCATAGGCTATAAAAATTGCTTTAAATCAAAGACGATCGCTGCTCCTTTCCAATCAATAGAGGTCCGATCGATCGGATTGAGGCTTATAGAACCCATTTGACATTTTAGTCAGAGACTGAAAGCCTCTTTATCATTAACCTAACGAAACAGAGATTCATTTTTGTCGTCGCATTTCTCAATGTTCTTTCATCGTTCTTTACTAATATCTTGCAGCGTTCCATCCAGGCATTCGACCGTTCAACAATCCAACGGGCAATGGCTGGAATAAATCCTGACTTTCCTTGTTCTTTTTTCTCCTGTTTTGAATGCTTCTTTGAAAGCTAAAATCTGATTTTTGTCATGATTTGAGGATATACTTTTTGAAGCTCTTTTACTAAACGATCAATATGGTATCCATGG
>JANXWB010000087.1 GCA_025351345.1 Synechococcales cyanobacterium GL140_1_metabat_312 | reverse complement strand
TGACTTGATTGCTTGGATTTCTCATACCGAATTAAACTGGTGGAAATAATACTATTGTCTTCTAACGATACCCCGATCGTCCTATGAATCTTCAGCGATGGATTAATCGAAAAGAACCCCTCTGGAAAGAGCTAGAGGCACTCCTGCAAAAGATTGATAAGCAAGGGTTCAAGTCCCTCAGTGCAACGGAAATACGATCGTTGTCTAGCCTATATCGCACCGTATCCGCAGATCTTGCCCGTGCGCGCACCCATCAGCTCGGCCAAACCCTCACCCACCATTTACAAAGCCTCACCAGTCGCGCTTACGGTCAAGTATACCAAGGCTCTCGTCGTCAGGACTGGCGGGCGGCGCGGGATTTTGTGATGTGGGGATTTCCGCAGGTGGTACAGGAGACGGCTATTTATATTGGGCTAGCGACGGCAATGGTTTTGCTGGGGGCGATCGTGGCTTGGTGGTATGCATGGCGAGATCCCGCTTTTATGTCGCTGGTGGTGCCGGAGAGCATGATTAATTTGGTGTTGAAGCAAAAACAGCTCTGGATGGGACATATTTTGGGCGACGAACCCATGGCCTCTAGCACCATCATGATTAACAATCTCAGCGTCACGTTTCGGGCGGCAGCGGGTGGCATTACGGCGGGATTGTTTACGAGTTATATTTTGATTTTTAATGGGATTTTATTAGGGGCGATCGGGGTTTTGGTGGCGCAAGGCGGTCTGGCCTATCCCTTTTGGGCGTTTGTGTTTCCCCATGGATCGCTGGAGCTTCCGGCTATTTTTATTTCTGGAGGAGCCGGGTTATTAATTGCCAAGGCGCTGCTATTTCCGGGAGAGTATCGGCGGGCAGATGCATTTAAATTATATGGGCTTCAAGCGGCGAAATTGATGTTTGGGGTGGTGGTATTGCTGATTTTTGCGGGGATTATTGAAGCGTTTATTTCGCCGCAACTTTGGCTCCCGGCTCCATTGAAATATCTGTTTGGCATAGTGCTATTTTCAGCATTAATGACTTATTGTGGCCGATCGCCGCAAACTGGAATTACCAAAAGCACCATAGATGTTGTCGAAACTTGAATTAGTCAATTATTTTTAAGGTATGAGATTTTTGAGTGCATATCTATAAAAATGAAGATATAAGTGAGGATACCGATCGCATTTCTCTACATTCCGATCGGGCCTCATAAAGTTTTTATTTTGTGTAATCAATATGCGACTTTTTATTTTTCCGACATTTGCATTGATTTGGTCATGTAATGTAAGTTCAGCGATCGCCCAATCGATCAAAGCCGCAGATGGTGGCACAACTATTAATGTCGTTGGGAATCGATCGGACATTACCGGAAATCAAGTCTCCGGCATCAATCAGTTTCATAGTTTTACTAATTTCAATGTCGATGCAGGCAAGACAGCCAATTTCATTCCAAATAATGTCAACATTCAAAATATTCTTAGCCGAGTTACAAGTGGAACCCCATCACAAATCCAGGGAATTATCCAATCTTCCAGTGGGGTTAATCTATTTCTGATGAATCCATCTGGGATTTTGTTTGGGAATGGTGCAAGCTTGAATGTGCCGGGTTCATTTACAGCGACGACGGCAAACGCGATCGGGTTTGGCAATAACAATTGGTTCAATGCGGCGGGCAGTAATAATTTCACTAATCTTACCAATACACCGAATCAATTTGCATTTACTAGCGCGAATCCTGGGGCGATCGTTAACACTGGGAATCTAAAATTATCGCCAAATCAATCGCTTAATCTAATTGCCGGAACGGTCATCAATACTGGCACTATTGCAACATCAGGTGGAAACGTTACGATCGCCGCTGTCGAAGGGGGAAAAGCTGTTCAAATTACGCCTGGAAATAGCCTATTAACTTATGTTTTACCGATCGAAGCTATAAATGCGATTAATCCCGCGATTGGTAATCCAGTTTCACTGCCACAACTCTTAACCGGATCTCCGTTAGAAAGTGCATCAGGAGTTGAAATTAAGAATGGGGTGGTGACACTTATAAAATCGCAAACTAAAATCCCCAATCAATCTGCTGTCACTGTAGTCTCCAATATTATTAATGTCGCTGGAGAAAAGGGTGGCAAAATAGATATCTTAGGAAAAACAGTGGGGATAATTGATGCAACGTTGAATGCTTCAGGATTATCCGCTGGCGGTACAGTGCGGGTGGGTGGGGATTATCAGGGTAAAGGCAGTATCCCTAATGCAACAACTACCGTGGTCGATCGCAATAGTAAAATTCGAGTTAATGCGATCGATTCTGGTGATGGCGGACGGGCGATCGTCTGGTCTGATGGCACGACACGCTATGCCGGGAGTATTGAGGCAAACGGCGGTAAACAAAGCGGCAATGGTGGATTTGTCGAAGTCTCAGGACGCGAGAAACTTGGGTTTACTGGAACGGTGGATGTTTCCGCAGCACAAGGCAAAATGGGCAATGTCTTGCTCGATCCCGATGAGATTCGCATTGTTAATGGCAATGGGGGCATAAATGATGCAGAACTCGCCGATGGCCAAATTCTTTCCACCGATGGAGGAACGGGGATCTTCACGATTTCTGAAACTGCGTTAGAAGGGCTATCCGGTAACGTGATCCTAGAAGCAAACAAAAAGATTACGATCGAAGACCTTGCCGATAATGAATTAACCTTTCCATTTGCAAAGAATCTTCAATCACTCCTCCTGAAAACAGCCTCAGATGGCTCTGTTCAATTTATTGATCTTAATGACAAGATTAATATTGCAACAGGAAGAGTCACCATCCTATCGGGGAATGTCAATCTAGGTAACATTCAAGCTACTGCCCCACAAGACGATAAAATAGGTATTCAAATCATCACTAATCAGGATATGAAAGTCGGCAACTTGACAGTTCCTACAGGAGCAATATCAATCCTTAGCACTAATGGCAATATTAAAACTGGAAAATTACGATCCACTAACAATGGAGTTACAACAACGATTACAGCACCGATCGGTAATATCGAAGTCGATAGCATTAAAGCAGGATCTTTGACATCACCATCGGGAAACGGGAACAAATTGGCATTGGACATCTTCGCTGGAGGAACATTTCGAGCGATCGGCACTATTAAGAATAACTATTCTTACTCCCTATTAAATGCCGAAAACAGTGTGTTTGATTTCTTGGCAACTAAAACTGGAAAGCTCACATCCGAGGTAAAAGCAGCTATCCCTGGGAATTTTAGTACTCAATACTATGTTTTATCTCCCGTTAGTATCGCTGTTGATATTGGGGATATTAGAATTCGATATGCAGGCGGCGGTGGGATTGAAAATAAACCTATTAAAGGTGTAACGCTTCAAGGTGGAGATGCTCGGTTTGAACTCGGTGCTAAATCAACGTTAGGGGCGGGCGATCCCTATAAACCCGTTGATCCGACGAAGAAGTTTAGTGATTTTATTTTGAACCCCTTCGATATTGCCAAAAATGCGACCTATACCCCGATCGTGATTTCTGAGGGAGCTAGTGGAACCATCGGAGCGATCGTCCGTACGGACATTATTGATGGAAGTCTGAGCATTGGTCTCCAAGATCAAACATTTGGGGTATTGCCTACAAAACCAAATCCAACACCAGATCCAAAGCCAGATTCAAAAGTCGCAACGATCGACCTCGAAAACCGCACTGCATCGACACTTACTACCTGTCCTAAACCGCAAGTAATCGCACTTCTGCCAACCGAAGCAACCCGATCGCCTGATTCAACAACACCTAAACGTACTAGCAAAAATCCCTGCATCCCCGATAATAGTGATGACGAAATTCTGAAGATTCTCAAATGATTTCTCGTTTGATTTCCTACTTGCAAATCCGTTGGACGATTGTACTCTTCACGATCGCCCTATCAATGGTCTTGCTATTATCAATTCCAACGATCGCCGCTCCAGATTTAGCGACCCAAGAACTTCAAGAACAACGCTATCAAGCCGCTGCAACTAAGCTCGAAAAAATTCTGAAACAATCCCCAAACGATCCTCTTTACCAAATCCAATTATTAAGTAATCTCGGTATCGCCTACAAAAACCTTGGCCAATATAGTCAATCCGCCGATCGTCATCTTGCCGCCGCCAAGCAAATGATGCAACTGATGCAGCAAACAAACGAAGCACAACAAAAACAAATCTATCGCCGAGACCTCGGGCAAATCCTTCTTAACCTCGGCACCACCCAAGAACTCCTAGGAAACTACGATCGTGCCCGTCGTGCCTACACCCAAAGCCTCCGTCTTGCCCGCGAAACCCAATCCCCACCGCTCGAAATCCTGGCTCTCAACAACCTCGGAGGTCTCCAATCCACCCTTGGAGAAGACAATGATGCCCTGCAAAATCTTGAAGCGGCCCTAAAAATTAGCCAAACCCAATCCGATCGGTCCACAGTGGCCAACATCACGCTCAATCTCGCATCCATCCATCATTTTCGCCATAACTACACCAAAGCCCTCCCCTTCTATAACGAAGCATTCAAACTCGCCCAAACCCAAAACAATCGGATCCTGCAAGCCAAAATCCTCAGCGATCTGGGACTGCTTGAAGAAGACCAAAAAAACTACCCGATTGCTCTTGCCAATCATCAAAAAAGTCTCGCGATCGCCAAATCCCTCGATGACCCCGAACTCCAAGCCACCGCCCTCAACAACCTCGGCCATACCCTGCGTGCCACCAACCAACTCACAGAAGCAGAAGACGTACTGCATCAATCCATTCAACTTATGGATCGCCTTCGCATCAATCTCAACGATACTTACAAAGTTTCAAAACTCGACACCCAACTCAACACCTATAGCCTGCTGCAAAAAGTCCTAGTTGAAGCCAACAAACCCGAAGCTGCCCTCGAAGCCGCCGAGCAAGGTCGCGCCCGTGCCTTCGCCGAACTCTTAGCCCAACGCCAAAATCCCTCAAAAAGTATGGGCGAACTCCCCACCATCACCTTAGAAAAAATACGCGAAACAGCAAAAAAACAAAACGCTACACTAATCGAATATGCGATCGTTCCTGATGAAGATTTTAAATTCCGAGGAAAACAACGAGCGAATCCTGCCAAGCTCCTAATTTGGGTGGTGAATCCAAACGGGAAAATCACAATGCGACAAGTAGATTTAATCTCAAAACGCAAAACGCAAGGCCCTCTAGACTTCACCATCACCGTTGCTCGTTGCCTTTCCCCGAACTGCCCCACCCTTGCCGATGGTCTCAATCTTCCAGCCATCCCCGATTCTCCAAATCCTGTTCCCGCTGCGTTCTTTTATCCTGCGCTCCCCGAACTTTACCAAACCCTAATTCAACCGATCGCCGATCTCCTACCCAAAAATCCCACCGATGGTCAAGGACCGACCGGAGGTCATCGCATCGTTATCATCCCGCAAGAATCCCTCTTTCTTGTTCCCTTCGCCGCGCTTCCCGATCCAAAGGGAACCTACTTGATTGAGGAATATACTCTTGCCTACGCACCATCTATTCAAGTCTTGGGCTTAATTCAACCGCGCCCAATCTCAACTTCGCCAAACCCTCTGATTGTCGGCAACCCCGCGCCCATGCCGGAAAATCTTCCTGAACTCCCAGCCTCCGAAACTGAAGCAGTTGCCATTGCCAAACTATTCAACACCACTGCCATCATTGGAGCCGCCGCCACTCGCGCTAAGGTTTACCCAAAACTTGAACGGGCTACCCACATTCACCTCGCAACCCACGGCCTACTGGAATACGGTCAAATCGAAGCGATCGATACCCCCGGTGCAATCGCATTGGCCCCGTCCCCCGGCGACAATGGACTACTAACAGCCAATGATGTATTCAATTTGTCTTTAAATGCTGAACTCGTGGTGCTGAGTGCTTGCGACACGGGCCGGGGAACCTTAACAGGCGATGGGGTTTTGGGATTATCCCGATCGTGGCTAGCCGCCGGAACCTCTAGCTTAATTGTCTCACTTTGGGCCGTTAATGACAAATCGACCGCAGAACTCATGACCGACTTTTACCGCGCCTTACAAACCAATCCCGATCGTGCCGTTGCCCTCCGAAGCGCCATGCTCACCACCCTAAAACAATATCCATCCCCGCGTGATTGGGCGGCATTCACCTTAATGGGCCTTTAGTGACTTGAACTACAAGAAACCCGATAACCAGAAGTCGCTCGTAGACGATCGGCTATCATAAACATAGCGCCAATCATTCAAAAGGTTGACCCATGATTGCTCAACTTACCCGTCCTAGTGCAATTCCCTTGCTTCGTGAACCCGAAGCCCAAAATCCAGATCCTACCCTACTCCACGACATCACTTGGGAGCAACTAGAGCAGCTCGACATCATCCTTGAACATACAGGGAGCCGCTTAACCTATATCGATGGAATTGTAGAAATCATGGCCCCTCCCTCCGAAGCACACGAATCCCCAAAGAAAACAGTTGGAGATCTTGTAGGAGTCTTCTTACGAGAGCGTGATATTCGGTTTTACAGCAAAGGTAGCGAAACACAAGGCAAAAAGAAAGATGGCGCGCGCATAGAACCCGATGAATGCTACAACATCGGCAGCAAAAAGACCATTCCCGACCTCGCGATTGAAGTCACCGTGACAAGCGGCGGCATCAATAAACTCGCGATTTATGCCCGATTACAAATTCCAGAAGTTTGGTTTTGGGAAGATGGCACGATTGAAGTTTACTGTCTTCGAGAAAATGAACTTTATGAAAAAGTACTACAAAGTGAATTGATCCCTGACATAGATATTGAACTCGTCGCAGAGCATTCCCGCATGAACGACCAATACGATGCGATTAAAAGCTTTACCGAAAAAATCCGTAAAAATAAACCTGATTCACCCGCATAATTTGAGAATTACTGACGAAAGTGCTGGAGCCATTGCCCGATCGTCCTTCATCCTTTCTCAATTAAACATTAATCTCGTCTTGTTCACGGCCCACTAGCTAGATTTCTATAAGCAAAATCTCAGCAACCCGAATCACACAACGTTCACGATAGCGAAAATCATTAAAGATACGATCGGCATCACCGATCGGCATCACAGGTAAACAGCTCACCGTATTTCCCTCATGCATCACCCGTTCCAATAATTAATAAAAAATCATATCTATTGAACAGTATTTACCTTGACGGGAATTTATTAAAATCTCATTACTCTGGATAATTCTCCAAACTCAAGGTCTCGTACTTCAACAACGCCTTCGTTGCCCGTCGAATCAAGGTCTCGCTGCCTTTCACCACCACCAAATATTGCCCCTGATCAATGCGCTGTCGATGGGTCATGGAACGCTTCCCACTCAAAATCACCAACCACCCATCACTCGCCAAAATACTCCCCATCGTGCCACCGATCGCCCCCAACAGCCCACCAATGAGAATATTCCCGACATCGCCCGCCCAAGGAAACGTATTTAATCCTGTTACGACATTAAATCCCATTCCTCCCAGAAACCCAAACGGGGCCAACCAAGTTGCAGTCCAACGTAAGCGTTTCCAGGTACTCTCAACTGGATCCGGAAGAGTATATTCTTCCAACGTCTTAAACCCTTTTCCTAAAATCGCCGTAGCCCGATCGGGAATCTCTTCGCGGCGCAACGAAACCAAGGCTTCTTCCGCGATAATCCGATCGGCAATGGCCGCCACCAAATAATTTGTCGTGTAGTTAACGGTGTAATTCGTAGTCATAGGAAATTCAAAAGTTTCATCCCATCATAAGATGTTCAAGTACGCTACTTTCTATAAAAGGCCAAAATCCAATGCTACCGCGTGAAGACTTGCTGAAAGGCGTTGAATATCGGGACACTATGGCGCAAGTAATCGATCGGGCTGAACTCGCTATCAAAACTTGGGAAGTGGTCTGCACAGACTTTATGTCACCGCCAGAATGGGCCGAAGCAATGCGTATTTTTTCACGGTTAAATGATGTTCAACTGGTCGCCTTTGGTGGCTATCCCCAAGCCGAACGTAAACGCATTGCGATCGCCCGTAGCGAAATTCCATTGGAGGAATCGGGGGTCGAACTAGTGGCGTTAGATATTGCCGGAAACTTCTTGTTTGACTCAGCGACCCATCGAGATTTCTTAGGCGCGCTCCTCGGAACTGGATTAGTCCGGGATAAAGTGGGTGATGTATTGGTTTTGGGTGAACGCGGGGCACAGGCAATCGTCGTCCCGGAGCTAGTTGAGTTTTTGGAATTGAATTTCAATCAAGTGCGATCGGTGCCCGTCAAAACCCGCCGCATTCCACTAAATGAACTTAAAGTTCGTGAACCCAAGAAAAAAGAACTCACTAGTACCGAAGCCTCCATGCGACTCGATGCGATCGCCTCTGCTGGATTTGGTATGTCTCGCGGCAAAATGGTCGATATGATCACAAGCGGCGATGTCCGAGTCAACTGGCGCGAAATTTCATCCTCTAGTCATGCCATCAAAAGCGGCGACCTAATTGCAATTCGGGGCAAAGGACGCGTGGAAGTCGGTGAAGTTGTTATTACAAAAAAAGACCGTTATCGGGTTCAAATGACCCGTTTTGTTTAAAAAATGCCACTTAGAATAAGAGAACAAGAACTATAATTCATTTCAGCTTGAGTGCACTCTTGACGCTATATCCTACACCTGGATGGAATGCAAACAAAGCACTGATTTTCTATATTAGATTGTTAAACTCACATTTTTTAGGACAGGAAAATCTTAGACGCGGTTCGTAGATATTCCACAACAGCCTGATTGATGGATTGAGTCAATTGATAATTTGAATGTTTTTGAAATTTGACAGCTCTCCAAAAAATAGGACCGATCGCAGAATCTCTACGATCAATCCCATAAACAGTCTTAACCGTTGAACCGATACTGAGCAATCTCACCATCGACCTTGACGCATTCTTGACGACGCGCGCAATGACCTAATGTCACGCCAATCCGTTGACGAGTTCTGGCCATTTCTTGTTCGTCGATCGTGTCATAAATGCCTGCAATCACATCATCCACATTGAACACTTTCTTCGGTGCAGATTGGAATAATGCTGCGATCGCCTGTGCAGGGGTCAACGTTGAATAGTCAGCTTTCAATGTTGGGAAGTCTGCCGGACTAGGTTTAGACTTTGGTGCCTTGACCTTTTTTGCTTTAGTTACTGTTGATTTGCTTTTAGGAGCATTTGAATCAGATGCGATCGCTTGGTCCATGATTTTAGACTTTTTAGGAGCCTTCATCATGGGCTGTTTGCGATTGTAAGCACGTTTAGTCCGCACTTCAGACGGTTCTTCAACGGTCTTACGATTGTAAGGTCGTTTGGTTGGTGCGACGGCAGCAGTCGTCTCACCCAGAAGTGCATTGATATGATTAATATTTGCATCTACGGCTTGGGCCGCTTGAGCGACAATTTCATCGCGCTCTTTATGCAATCGGCTACGTTGTTGTTCAAGCTGTTTTCTAAAATCTGGAGTGAGTACGCTGAAATCCATGATGCTGGTCAATTAAAAGAATGACTTGAGTATATCGGGAATTTCGCAAATGGGAACATTTTTAATTGAATTTTTAATTGAATGGTTCAAAAAAAGGGCTGAACTCTAAAGAATCAGCCCCAACATTGGTATTTATGAGTCATTTACAAGTCATTTAGGAATCACCTTGGTCCAAATCAGATTAAGGCTAGTCCAAAATTCTTTGAACGGAACGATCGTCTGGTTCGATCAAATTTTGATTTTACACAGTCTCTAATCAGATCAATTCCTGTAGAACTCTAATTCGATGGCGACACCGATTAAATCGACCTCACCAATCCACAAATGACACCAATCCACGAATGCTCTGTTGTAAGCCAAGTTAGTGGGACAACCTATAGGCCGATCGGACAAGCCACGCCCGTGCCCCCGAGACCACAATAGCCACCCGGATTTTTAGCCAGATATTGTTGATGGTAATCTTCAGCGTAATAGTAGGGCGGTGCATCCAGGATTTCCGTGGTGATGGCTCCATAGCCAGATTCAGCGAGTTTGACTTGATACCGATCGCGACTCAGTTCTGCGGCCTTTCTGTCAGCCTCAGAATAGGTGTAGATTCCCGATCGATACTGGGTACCACTATCATTGCCCTGACGCATTCCTTGAGTTGGGTTGTGGCTTTCCCAAAACACTTGTAGCAAGGTCTCATAGCTAACCACTGCCGGGTCATAAACCACTCGCACCACCTCATTGTGTCCTGTGGCTCCGGAACATACCTCTTTATAGGTTGGGTTTGGCGTATAACCAGCGGCATAGCCGACGGAAGTACTATACACACCGTCTTGTTGCCAAAACTTACGTTCCGCACCCCAGAAGCAACCTAGACCAAATATCACTTGCTGATAGCCTGCGGGCAAATCTTCCTTAAGTGGATGACCATTTACGAAATGTTTTTCAGGAACAGGCATTTCCTGCGATCGTCCCGGCAATGCGGTTTCAGGGGAAGGCAGAGCCGATTTTTTACCAAATCCAAACAGCGACATAATGATGTTCTCTGCTAATGTTTCTAAGCGGGTTACGCTTTCAGTCTACGTCTTTCTTAATTTCTTGTGAGTTCTCTCTTGTGTTGAATACCGCACCCAAGCGCATTGTTACGGGCGTTGGAATTTTTCTCACCACCATTCTCTTGTCCGTGATTGGCTATCGTCTGAATGGATGCCATTGGCTCAATGCACTATACATGGTCGTGATTACGGTCTTTGGTGTGGGGTATGGTGAGATGTGCGTGATCAATACCCCACAGGCCAAAATATTCACCATGATGGTCATTGTTTCCGGGACATCTTCGTCGGTCTATATCATCGGAAGTATTATTCAAACCATTGCAGAAGGTGAACTCAAACAAGCATTAGGAGCAAGACGGATGACCCGTGGTATCGAAAATCTTAAACATCATGCGATCGTTTGTGGCTATGGACGGATTGGTCAGATTTTGGCAAAAAAGCTGGAAGCAAATGGTATTCCTTTTGTGGTGATTGACTACAATAGTGAACGGACGGAAGCGGCAGAGTTTCATGGATATTTGGTAAAAACCGGAAATGCGACGGATGAAGAGGTGCTGTTATCGGTGGGAATCGATCGGGCCAATGTTTTAGCGACGGTCCTTCCTGACGATGCGGCGAATGTGTTCATTACGTTGACGGCACGAGAATTAAATTCAAAATTGCGGATTTTAGCGCGGGGAGAGTTGCCCTCGACGGAGAAGAAGTTGCGATTAGCTGGGGCAGATCAGGTAATTTTGCCTGCATCAATTAGTGCGACCCGAATTGCGGACATGATTATGCATCCAGCGACGTTGGATTTTTTAGATCAAGAAGATGGTCGCAATACTTTGAATGAATTGCTGGCGCGAGTGGATGTGCAGGTGGATGAAGTTGCGATCGCCCCAAATTCGCCATTGATCAATGGGACCATTGGCGGCCTAGAAGAACAAGGTAAAGGGACCTTTATTGTAGTGGCATTGCGAAAGGCGAGTGGCGAAATGTACATTCATCCCGCCCGCCATGAACGACTCGAATCCGACGATATTTTGATTGTGATGGGTCATCGCGGCGATTTACCACGAGTTGTTCAGCGTTATATTGTCCGTCGGCAAAGCCTTGACAGATAGATCTTGACAGCTAAAACTAACTGGATTAGATTAAGAATGTCCAACTAATCCAGTTAGTTTCCTGGGGATACTGTTATGACTCGATCGCGGGATTTGTCGATGCCTAATGAACACAGCGCCGCATGGATATTTCAGACGTGGGCTTCCTTTTTTCTCTCGACCTCAGCGGTAACGATCGGGGTATTCTTTTTGCCTGTTAATGGCTGGATGAAAGGCTATCTAGGCGTAGGATTTACATTTTCGCTAGCTTCAACTATGAGTTTGTCAAAAACCATTCGAGATGTGGACGAGAACAAGCGTATGACTGCCCGAGTGGATGGGGCACGAGTCGAAAAGTTACTTTCCGATCATCATCCCTTAAAATAAACTCATCAGTCTCAATTCATCTAGCCTCAATTTTTTATGGCTCGCCCTAAAGGTGCAACATTAACTCGGGTTGCTATCGTAGATGCTGCAATAGCGGTGCTGCGATCGGATGGACAATCAGGACTCGGCATCAATCGGGTGGCACGAGAGTTAGGCATTCAACCGCCTTCGATGTATAACCATGTGAAGGGGAATGATGATTTACGTAGACTGGTTGCTTTGTATGGTTGGCAACAGTTTTTAACCTATGCTGAGACTGCGTTGAAGCCGATGATGACTAGCCGAGAGCAGCTTATGGCCGTGGCTTCTAGTTATCGTCATTGTGCGAAAGACTATCCTGAACTTTTGACGATCGCAGCTTCCCATCACATGACTCTAGAGGATGTCGAATTTGCGAGATTGCATCAGGGGATTATGCAAATTTATTCCAATGCCCTCACCCCTTGGGGATTTAGTGAATCTGAGATTGTCCATTCGGCCCGGATGTTCAATGCAGCCTATTGTGGATATGCACAATTAGAGCAAAATCAAATTTTTCAACGATCGCAATCTCTTGATGAAAGCCATGAATGGATGGTGATACGTTTGATTGATGCCTTGGAACAACAAAAACGTTAAAGATCAATAGGATAAAGTGCTTGGGATCTATGACTAAACGCTAGGCCAATCGATTCTAGGATTAACCTGCTACTACATTTTTCTCACTACTGTTCTCAATACTATGTTCAAGTTGAATTCCAATAACCTGAGTGTAGGCACCGCGTGCTTGAGTCACCCCGATCGTACGCTGAGCTGATTCAATCATAGGTCGTCGTAAACTGACCACCATAAATTGTGCCAATGTGGCCTGATGCTTAATCATGCGGGCTAGTTTCTCAACGTTGGCACCATCTAGGAACATATCCACTTCGTCAAACGCATAGAACGGTGAAGGGCGATAACGCTGCAATGCAAAGATGAAACTCAAGGCAGTCAGAGATTTTTCACCCCCAGACATCGATGCAAGACGTTGGACTTGTTTGCCCTTTGGATGGGCGATTAGATTTAGACCACCATTGAATGGATCTTGTGAATCTTCAAGCTGGAGACGACCATCCCCTTCAGATAATGTGGCAAAAATTTCTTGGAAATTCACATCTACCACATCATAGGCTTCGCGGAATGCCCGGACTCGCAATGTCGTGAAATTCTCAATCCGCAATAGAAGTTCAGTGCGTTCTTCTTCCAAAGTCGTGAGTTTGTCCGTAAGTTCTTGTAATCGTTCTTGGGTCCGATCGTACTCTTCTAAGGCCATCATATTGACGGGTTCCATAGATTGCAAACGCTTTTGTAACGATCGAATCTCGTGTTGGAGCGCTGGTAAATCTCGCGTTGCATCCTCAGGAATTTCCGGGAATGGTTCAGGTAATTCCTGTTCTTGAGCATTTAAGGTTTCGCGCAATGTCAAGGCATCTTGGCGTAATGATATTAGGGCTTCTTGGGTTTTACCCCGTTGCCAATCTGCTTGCTGGCGTTGGGTTTGGAGTTCGCGCAATTGCCGATCGAGAGCATCTCGTTTGTGCCGTTCTTCACCAAGGGTTTTGTCGAGTTCAGTCAGGAGTACTTTGAGTTCGGTGAGGGCGGTATGGATTTCGACTTTTTGAATATCGATCGCAGTGACTTGTTGAAGCGAATTTAGTTGTTGGGTGCGGAGTTCTTCAAGACGAATTCTGCCTTGGTCGAGGCGTTCTTGCGATCGGATTTGCTGATTGCTGAAATCCAGAAGTTGTTGCTCAATCGCTCGTAGTGCTTTCTCTTTAGTCTCAACTTCGGTCTCTAACAGGCGCAAAGTGGATTGAATTCCTTGCCATTCGCTATGGTTTTGAGAGTGTTCTAAGGCTTCAAGCGCTGCACGCAATTCCGCAACTTGGTGTTCTTGTTGGGGCAATTCTGAGTTTAAAAATGCAAGACGTTGTTCAACGGTCTCACCCTCATTGGTTTGCTGATGGACTTGGTGGGTCAAAGAATCCGTCTGACCACTGATGCGATCGATTTCTTTGGTCAGTTGAGAGTTGTTGATTTCAAATTCACGATATTTTTGTCGCGCTTCAATCAGTTGTTTTGTTTTATTCTGATGAGCAATGGTTGCGCTCGCGATCGCATCTTCACAGCGGAATAACACCGTTTCAATTTCCGCCAATCGTCCCCGCAGACTGGCCACTTCAGCCGATTCTCGCACTTGCCCAGATCCAAAGTGAAGCGAAGATTTCCCCATGCTTCCCCCCGTCATGGCACCACTGGATTCTAATAATTCACCATCCAACGTCACCATTCGGAATTTGCCCATATTTTGACGGGCACGATCGATCGATTCAAAAACTACTGTTCCACCAAAAATATAGGCAAAGACATCCCAATATTTATCATCACAATCAATCAAGTCAATTGCATACCCGACACAACCATTTAAGGTTTTAAGTTTAGCGGCATCGGGAATTTGAGGAGCGCGGATTTTATTCAACGGCAAGAAGGTCGCCCGTCCAGCGCGTTGTTTTTTCAGAATTTCGATCGCCGCTGCTGCAATGGAATCGTCATCCACAACCATATGAGCCAGACGCGCCCCGGCAGCAATTTCCAACGCCAATTGATATTTGGCAGTCACTTTTCCAAGTTGCGCAACTAATCCATGAACCCCCGACAAATCCATACTCAAAATTAGTTGAGTTGCAAAAGTTCCCTGTGCTTCCTGAATGGCGTGCTTCTGGGCTTCGAGTTTATCGAGTTTGCGCTGCTTTTCGCGCTGTTCATTTTGCAATCGGGCTTGGGTATCTTTTTGAATCTGCAATTCCTGATCGATCGCACCAATTTCCTGCGCCAAGGTTTGCACCGATTGCATCGCTAGGGTCAAATCGGTGGCTAAATTTGCCTGTTCTGCCTGCCGATCGCGCAATTGCAGCGCAAATCCATCTCGCGATCGCACTTGATCATCAATTTGTCTGCCCAATTGACTCGATCGTTCCAGCAACCGGGCTTGTTCTGTACGCTGCGGCTCCAAGGTTAACAATACGGTGTCGATTTGGTGACGTAGGGCGGTTTGTTCTTGAACCCAAGCTTCGGCACTAGCAGCGGATTGGCTGGCTTCATCTCGGGCACGATTGAGACTATCTTGGGCCGTGGTCCGATCGGTTTGGGCGATTTGTAAGGTTTGCTCTAGGGCTTGCTGAGACTGGGTTGCACGGGTCAGTAAATTAGTATGCTCGGCCAGTTCGGTTTGAATGCGAGCGATCGTGGCTTGAGTTTCTTTGTCTGTATTTTGCAAATCTAACGTTGCGCGATCGAGTTGGCGCAGTTCAGCTTCACGGGTGGCGAGTTGAGATTGAAGGGCAATTTGTTCGGCTTCACCCAGCGATCGGACTTTGGCATTTAACGCATCAAGTTCAGTCCCAAGGGCTTTAATCTGGGTTTCAGACGTTTCAATTTGCAGGGTCAATGTCGTAATTTCGGTTTCACTGCGGGTGATTTGTCCGGTGATTTTCTCGACATTTTTCTGAGTTTCCTGAAATTTAAAAACCGCTTCCCATTGCGATTTTTCCAACATTTCGGTCCGCATTTTTTTGTACTTCTCGGCCTTAGTCCGATCCTGCGACAATCGATCGCGCTGATCCATCAATTCCCGTTCAACAATCCGATAGCGATCTTCACGATCTTTAACCGCATCGAGCTTCTCGCGGGCCTGGACAATTTTGCGATCGAACGAGGCAACCCCGGCCAATTCGTCAATAATTTCCCGTCGCTCACGGGGATTCATCGAAATAATTCGCGTTACATCCCCTTGCAATACCACGTTATATCCTTCCGGATAAACCCGTAAACGGTTGAGTTGTTCGTGCAATTCGGTGAGTGTACAGGATTCGCCATTAATAAAATAATTTGAGGTGTATGTCCCTTGTTGCGTCACTCGGAGCTTTCGAGTCACACTCCATTCATTGTTTTCCAGAACGATCGCCTGGGTTACGGTGCCATCAATATTTTCTTCTTTGAGCAAGTCCAAATCATCCGACAAGTCAAACGTCACCGTCACACTCGCCTCAACGGTGCGTCCTCGTCCACTCTGAGCCTGATTCACCAAGTCCGGCAATCGCTCTGCCCGCATTCCCTTAGAGCCAGCCAACCCCAAACAGAACAAAATTGCATCCAATAGGTTTGACTTTCCAGAACCATTTGGGCCGGAAATAACCGTGAACCCGGGCAAAATTGGAACCTGAGTCGTGCCTCCGAAAGATTTAAAGTTGGTCAGCTCTAACCGTTTAACAAACACGCGGAGTCTCGATATGGTGACGATGCAACACTAAGCATACAGAAAATGCAACGATGCATAATACAAAGATGCGCTCTAGTTTAGTGTGATCTAAGTAAAGTGAGTCAATTTTTATGGATCTTTTTTCCAATCGTCAAATCCACCTCAAGCTCACTCAATCTCTTTAGAGTATCTCTCTAGAGTATATAGGTACTATTAGCGGTTGTAAATTATTTAAATAGGGTTTGAAGTGGGGATGCTATTACTCATTCTACTCGTCACTAATAATACGATCGGACTTGGAGAGCTTCGCCCGATCGTATCAAAATGTTTCTATTAAAAATCACTAAAAACTACCCAGCAAAACCAACATTGTCAGTAAACAAAACAACCCAAACATCGATATAAGAATTGTTGGGTATGGCGCATGATTTTCATGGTCTAAGTATTGATTGACCTGTTCGTCCTTTGCTTCGGGTCGCCAAATCATTGATTTCATGACAAGAACCTCGCTGTTTTTTGCTTTAGGGTTATTGCTTTAGTCTTCTACAGATAGATATGTTCGACAGGATGGCCTTTGATCTATTTCTTAGACTGACTTATAAGATGACCAACCCGGCTTTGCATCTATACTCCTTATCATTTTATAAGAGCGATCGAGCGGGACTAAAAATAGGTTCAAATCTTGATACTTGTTCGTTAAAATCTAACAGCCTCTATTTAAAATTCCCCGCATTCTGAATTAGAAATACGGGGAATCTTGGATGAATCTAGAGACTCAATGAATCTTAGCGCTCAGATCCAACCTTACCAGGAGAGGATTGATAGGCTTTTTCCAAGCTTTTTTCTTGTTTGGACTGGGCAGCGATCGATCGCTTGGTCAACACATTGGAAATTAGAGTGTCAACAGAAAACTTACCGGGACCATTCACAACGAAGAATAGGAAGCAGGATGCGTAAAC
>JANXWB010000055.1 GCA_025351345.1 Synechococcales cyanobacterium GL140_1_metabat_312 | reverse complement strand
AATGGCAAGCAGAACTTTAAGTGCCGCGAGTGTGGCAGACAGTTTGTGCAAAACCCACAAAACAAAATTATTGGTCAGGCCACTAAAACGTTGATTGACAAACTGCTGCTGGAGAAGATTCCCTTAGCTGGGATTGCCAGAGTAGTCGGTGTTTCAGAACCTTGGCTCCAAAGCTATGTCAATGCCAAATATGAGGCAGTGCCCCAGCAGGTAACGGTGACGGCTAAAAAAAAAGGCGTTTGACCATTCAAGGTGACGAGATGTGGTCGTTTGTGGGCAACAAGAGCAATAAGCAGTGGATTTGGCTGGCATTAGATATCGAAACACGAGAGATTGTCGGGGTCTATATCGGTGATCGCAGTCGTAATGGAGCGCGAGGATTATGGGATGCTTTGCCAGGAGTATATCGACAGTGTGCGGTTTCCTACACGGATTTCTGGTCGGCTTACAACGAGGTGTTTCCTGGCAAACGGCATCACAGTGTCGGCAAGGAAAGTGGTAAAACTAGTTACATTGAGCGGTTGAATTGCACGTTGCGCCAACGAGTCTCACGCTTAGTCAGGAAGACGTTATCATTCTCCAAGAAATTGGAAAATCATATTGGTGCCATTTGGTACTTTGTTCACTACTACAACGCATCCTTACTTGTTTAGGACTACCGTATTTTGTAATAGGTTAACTGACCTCTCGTGAACTCCTACATATCTTCTATTTCTATGAAAATTAATCGCCGATCGCTGCTGATTCCTTGGGCTTTACTGATCGCGCTGTTTGTGGTGATGATTCGGCAATCGGTGAGTTATGGGATAACGCGGTTGACGATCGTCCTGATAGGCATTGTCGTGATTGCGGGATTACTTTATTTTTTGTGGAAACAAACGATTATGCGGTGGAGTACTATCGCATTTCTTACAGGATTTAGTATTTTTCTGATGTTGCCGGGAAACCTGGTGGCAGGCAAAGATTTACAACCGAATTATGGCGCAATGCTCAGGAGTTATGAGGGTGTACCTTATGTCTTGGGCGGGGAAAATCACTTTGGGATTGATAGCTCAGGATTAGTGCGGGAGGGATTAATTCAGGCGAATCTGCATCATGGCTTTCAGACCTTGAATTCAGCATTAATTCGACGAGGACTAGAGATGTGGTGGTGTGATGCGGCGGCAGATGCACTATTAAGAGAATATCGTGAGTATACCCAGCGGCAGTTCTCGGCGGTGAGCCTCAATGCACTTGACCACAGTCGGATTAAACTAGGAGACTTAGCGGCGACCAGTGACGGAGAACATATTCTGGCGTACTTGGGCAATAAACAATGGATTGAAGCGGACCCGAATTTAAGCAAAGTAGTGATTGAGTCAGTACCCACTACTCATCCGTGGTTTGATACCGCAGTCGAGATTTTGCGGTGGCGACAGTTTATGTAAACGTTGTATCAGAATAATCCTATTTCTGCTTACGCTCATAAAACTGACAAGCGAGCTGCCCCAGCCCGAACAATAGCGCCGCATTCCCCGCACTACCCACCGCCGCACCCAAAACCGGAATCACCTCCACCACACTCATCCCCGCCTTCAGTACACCACTGCTCCCCGTTGCTAATCCCCAGATGGCTAAAACTTCACCCCGCCGAGTCGGATCAGTCGGCGCAAACCCATAGATCGCCGCAATTCGATAAATCATTTCCGCTTGTAACACCGCGATCGCCCCCAAATCCACGGCCAGCAACATCAACGCCAAAGGTGGCACAAAATTCGTCGCCAGACCAATTCCCGCAGCCTTCCACACCGTATCCATCACCACCCGCTGCGCCAACGAACCATCTGTATCCTGGGGATAAATCCGTCGTAATTCCGCGATCTCCCGCTGCACCTCCTCCACATTCACCTGCCCTAACGCCGCCATCAACCAGCTCCCCCCCGGAACCTTCGTCACAAATTGCGTTATCGGGTGGGTTGCCACAGGTTCTACCACCTGTCCGATCGCCTCCGTTCCCTGCTCCACAAATTCATGCAACCCAGATCCGATCGTCTGGGACGTTTGCTCCACAAATCGGCTGATATCTTGAAAAATATTAAAATTCGGATTTGTCATAGCCAAAGGATGATGGTGCTGGATAATAGACTTTATAGCGGCTCTAAACCTGGTGAAGTATTGGCTGACTGTGAGACTCCGGGCCTAAATCGCCTTGCTAAATCCTATGCTTTTAGTGTCTCTAAATTACGATCGTTTTCATTCTACATTCATCTAAAAGTCATCATATTTGAAGACCCGGCACGAACTAATGAGTTGAAACTTTTAAAAGATCGATCGGTCTGTTAGTTTGAAATGCGATCGGTGGTAATCAAACTCAAAATCACCTCCACAGACGAAAACTAGACGAATAATTAGCGATTTGTTTCAACTCTAATTATTGATTTTGACCGGATTGGATTTGGAGAATTTGATCTAGGGAAAGTTCTGTGAGGCGAGCGATCGCATTTAAGCTAATCCCTTCATTGAGCATCGCTAAAACCATTTCTTCTCGTAATGCTTGGCGCCCCTTAGCTTCACCCTTAGCTTCACCCTTGGCTTCACCTTCTTGAAAAATTTCCTGATAGATTACGGATTCTCGCATGATGTCCTCTCGGAAAATACGCTTAAGAATGTTCTTATCATACTTCAAACCCGCCATGAGCTGCACGTAGGACGAGACTTGACATTTTTCTTCAACGGACTCAATTCGATCGATCCGCTCTGATATTTGTTGCAATAATGCGTCAGATTTTTCTATTTGAGTCAAAGCGGCAAACGGCAACAAGACTGGATCATTTAAAAATAACGCGGTGTCCTGTTCCCACATTTTCACCACGGTAAATTCATGAAATGTGGATCCAATTTGGAACCTATTTTCAATGATAGTTTCAGCAGACGGAGGGAGTAGGACTACAACAATTTGAATAATCGGAATCCCGTAAAGCCGATAGAGACGAACCCAGTAATCCAACATTCGCAAGGGCATCGGTGGAATAATCGGCCATTGAGTTTGGAATTCGATGTGAAGAATATGACCTTCTGTTTTGAAAAAAGTGACGGAATCGGCTCGAATCGGTTCAATACTGAGTTCGGTTTTGAGAATGCTAATTTCATCGGGAATATGACCCAACAGCCAATTGGCAAACGGTTTTGGATGTTTTTCAGCAAGCAGTTTACAGAGATTATCGAAGGACATGACCGCACCCGAAATTTACGCCACCGACTTCCACACCCGTGGAACATCTAAGAGCCAAAAATAACCATCAGAAATCTAAAAGTTAAAATCCTCTAGTCCAATCCCCGGTAGATTTGGGGGCACCACGGCCAAGGGAGACGAGACCTTGTAGCCTTCTCGCTTTGTGGCAGTCTCAATGGCGATCGCCTCAATCTGAATCTCCAAACTGCCCAACGGTACGGTAAATGTCGTGGTCGCTTCCATCGAGCGATACTGAGCATCGGGCACAAAATCCACTAAATAGCGCGGACCATCTAGCAAAGTGCGGGTTTGCCGATCGTTGATCCAAAGTTTTAC
Organism: Synechococcales cyanobacterium GL140_1_metabat_312; assembly: GCA_025351345.1. Taxonomy (GTDB): domain Bacteria; phylum Cyanobacteriota; class Cyanobacteriia; order Leptolyngbyales; family Leptolyngbyaceae; genus JAAFJU01. The sequence goes on along the minus strand of JANXWB010000055.1, from coordinate 73,654 downwards.
ATAGAGCTTCGGCTGAATCATCGGCAGCTTTACCTTCACCATCAACGACTGCCCCGCCACCACTTCATTCACCGCCTCAACCTCTAAACTTGGCGTAGGCACCAGTTCATCGGCCCCAATCAGAAGCGGATTGTCGCCTTTATCCAACGCCGTCGGAGCAAGGTTGAACAGATCATCCATAATCACCACAGACTCGGCGGACGAGGAGCATCTGGTGGAAGCAAAGGGATTGATGGAAGGTGCATCTGTCGGGGGGATGGCGTTGATGGACTCGGTTTTGGTCTCTTCGGCCAAGGCACTCATGCGGTCCATGAACCGATCGCCCAAGTTTAACGATTCAAAGCGATCGTCTGAGGGCGATCGATCGGTAATCTGTTGGGCATTAATGTCGATGGTGAGCAGATCATCTGGATCATCTAAGTCCAACGGTGCATTGATATTAAAGGCGAATTCTGACTGGCTTAAATCAAGATTTTGATCTAAGTCATTATCTAAAAACGCCGCCTCTAGTCCATCGTCAAACCGATCGAACCCTTCATTAATGCCCGTTTCGGATGATGCCAACGCTGGAACTGGAACTGGAAGCAACAGATTTTCTTCTGGTGGAACTTCTGACGGAATATCGGACGGAACATCTAAGGCATTTTCGAGAATCGCATCTTCTAACTGAATAGGATCATCAAACGAGAATTCATCGGCCATCACATCATCAATGGCAAAATCATCAAACAGAGTCTGGACATCAGCTTCAGGGGTGGGAGGCGTTAGGAATGTGGGCAACGAGGGGGAAGGCCGATCGTCACGATTTTGGTCGGGTTGGTAGAGTTTCGGCGGAAGTTGGGATTTTGGCTGAACTTGAAAAGAGGTGGGAGAAGTGACGGGTTGATTGACCAGACCTAGAAATTGATCGTCCAGCTCTGGACCAGAGGGTTCAGCGGGCGGATGGGGTAATTCGTCCACAAGGGGCGATCGGGTCTGGGATTCAAGGTCTTGCAGGGTTGCCAACAGATCACTCAATGGCGCAAACAATGTAAACCGATCGATCGCTAACGTATCGCCTGTCCGATCGTCCATTAAACACACTTCGCCCATCAGCATGGAGGAACTCGGTAATTCAGCCGGAAGCAGCAAACTGAGTTGCATCTCAAGGGGCAATGTAATTGCGGTAAAGGGGGTCGATCGTTCCACCACTAAGTCACCCTGCTGCGGATCTTGCACTCGCACGACAAAAGTACATTCCGGTAATGATCCAGGACAATTGGCTTGAACGAGGCACTCAACCACGATCGTCTGTTCCCTCTGAATCTCGTAGCTATTCGGTTGAAGAGAGAGCGTAATGGTTTGGCGATCGATTGGTGAATCTGTGACGATCGATTGTGGGACGATCGGTTCTGCAACCGTCGAAACAATTGGGGGCGAGGCAATGGGCGTTAGTTCTATGATTTCTACAGATTCGGATTCTACAGATTCGGACAGCAATTCCGGCTGCACAGTTGGCCATTCCGAGATCAAGCCATCCAAACTCGCGAAAAGATCGTCTTCGGAGGTTGTTAAGTCATGCTCTGTTTCATCAGGCATTGTTTCATCGGGCATTGTTTCATCGGGCATTGCCAAACTCGACCCCAACTCCGCCTCTGGGCTTGACTCTGGGCTTGACGCTAGCTCTGGCTCTGAAGCTAAGTTCAACGCTGGTGCGGGCTGAGACCAGTCGGGTTCCCATTCGCCCGCCACATCAGATTCTTTGGGCAATACGTGCAACTGAACTGAATAGTGGTGAGTGGCACCACGAGCTTCATCACGGCTTGCATCATGGGGCACTCCGATCGCCAGTTCCCAGACTCCCGGCTGCATTTGGGTAAATGGAATCACCAGCAACAGGCCCCTTGCATTGGTTTCACCCGATCGCACTTGAGTCCGTCGTTTAGTCGGCAACTCATCTGTAAACTCATGGGTAATCCGAATGTCCATCACCGTATCAGGCACAGCAGTTTTGACCATGACCCGATAACGTCCTTCCAAAATTTCGACATCCGGCGATTCCAATGGCAACCAGGATCGATCGCCTTCCTGTTGCAATAGAAATTCCCAGTTGTTTGGTCCAGCCATGATGAATCTTCAGTCATAAGAATTTCGTTAGTCTAACTCAGCACAAGAAGACGGCGACGAATCCTGACAATAAAAACACTAAAACCCCGATCGCATAGCAATTACGCGATCGGGGTTTAGGATAAAACAAACACAGTTTTAAGCTAGAGCAAACTTAGCTCAAACCGCCTTGCATCATGGTTTGAAGAATTGGTAAATTAGTCAAGATCAAGTAGGCAAAAAATGCACCACCCGTTGCTCCAATAAAGAAACCACCGGAGAACTTGCTCCAGCCCTGAGCACTTTGAAGATCATGGCTTTTGCCCGATTCATCATTGTGAAAGGTCACCATGCCATAAGCCGAAAGACAGATGGTGGCGATCATCACTAGACCAATAGCGCCCACTAAGCCAGCCATAGCAGCCATGTTAGTGTTGCGCAAGGGACCCAATAATGTCCAAGGGCCAACCAGGAAATATCCATGGGCCATGCCGACTTCCAAGCCACGCAGCAAAGGAGACAATCCTTTACGGTAAGCCGGGAGATTGCCAATTAGCGCACGAGTAAACGCGGAATCGCTAACAGGTGTAGAAAGATGACCCACAAAAGGGTCGTTCTTGTAAGCAGTAACTAATGACATACGCAATAATTCCTAACAGATTCTGAAGAGAAATCGTCTTCAATAATAAGCTGAGCGATCGAATGGTTTTCCAAAAGCAACCGATCGCTTCAGAAAAGTTCATGATACTAAGAAGGCTTGAGATCGCCCGTGAAGGAACTACAGCAAGGCATTTGTCTACGCAGCGCCCAAGATTATGACGATCGGGCCATTGCATCACTCGTTAAACAGCTCGGACAGACGCTAAAGCCAGATCGTAAAGGCTGGGAACGTCCTACGATCGGATTTATCAGTGGATTTTGGCTGGTGGCGATGCTGTCTCAAAAGGCATTGGCGTTGGCGTTGCTGGGATCCATGATATTTTTGGGAATTTTTTTGGGATTACTGTCACTCATCTATTGGCTCAACCCTTTGGTCACATGGTCGGACTATTGGGTGATTGAGAGCAACGGCCACCTAATTGCCTGCGCGAAGCTCTATGAAGGGAACAGCACCTGCGAACTCTATGATGTCTTCGTGGTACCGCACTGGCGAGGAAATGGCTTTGGGGCGGCACTCGTCAAAACATTGATTGAAAAAGCGCGTTATCCAATTTATTTAGCCTGTTTACCCAATGCGATCGGATTTTACGAAGAATTGGGATTCACTTGCACCACCGAACCCCTAGATGCTGAATTAATGCGTCGCCTCAGTCTCACCAACTCCCATTACAAAAAGCTCGGTCTCACGCCCATGGTTCGATCGGGAAACCCATTCCCACAACCCTAAGGGATCCTAGTTTCCGTAAAAGGAAGCGATGCGCCAATAGAATTATTCATTCATGATCAGCTAACACCATCGAGCCGATCGCGCCAACCTTGAAAGTGACTCGCCAATTCTGCTTGAACCAACTCCGCCTGCTCACCGGATGCTAACCACTTGAGCTGCACCGTACCCTTCTCTGCCTCCGCATCCCCCAAAATCAAACAAGCTTTTGCAGAGGATCGATCGGCTCGTTTAAACTGCTTACCAAAGGCACTACCACTGAGATCCAATTCCGCCTTAAACCCAGCCTGTCGTAACTGCTGCACAAGCCGCAACGCCTGACCTTCCGCCGCCGTACCCCGAGACACCAGGTAAAAATCGACCGTCGAAGCCATCGCCAAATTTCCAAGCTTTTGCAGCAGAATCACTAGTCGCTCCAGCCCCATCGCCCAACCGATCGCCGCCGTTTCTGGCCCACCCAACTCTGTCACCAAACCGTCATAGCGTCCGCCTGCACAAACCGTCGCCTGTGCGCCTAAATCTGCTGACTGAATTTCAAACACCGTGTGGCTGTAGTAATCCAAGCCGCGCACTAGTTTAGAATTAATTTGGCAAGGAATACTCAAATCTGCGAGAAGCTGCTGCACACGATCGAATCTCGCCTTTGATGAGTCACTCAGATGATCCAGAATACTCGGCGCATCATGGAGAATTTTTTGGGTTTCTTTGTTCTTAGAATCTAAAATTCGCAGCGGATTTCGGGTCAATCTATCCTGGGAATCGGGATCTAGATCTGCCTTGTAAGGTGTTAAATAAGCAATCAAAGCCGCGCGGAATTGGGTCCGATCGTCTTTGTCACCAATTGAATTAAGATCAAACGTCAAATCTTTGAGTCCGATCGCCTTCAAGATATCCGTCGCAATGGCGATCGCTTCCACATCAGCCCTGGGATCACCGCTCCCCAACACTTCCAGCCCCAACTGATGAAACTGCCGCTGACGACCTGCTTGAGGCCGTTCATAGCGAAACATTGGTCCGACATACCACAGCCGCTGGACATCACCCTGGGCATACAAACTGTTTTCAATAAACGATCGCACCACACCCGCCGTACCTTCTGGCCGCAACGTCAGTCCGCGATCGCCCCGATCGTTAAAGGAATACATCTCCTTCCCAACCACATCCGTTGCTTCACCAATCCCGCGTAAAAACAACTCCGTCTGCTCAAAAATCGGAGTCCGAATCTCACTTGCCCCCGCACGGCCCAAAATTTCGCGTGCTGTCGCCTCAATGAACTGCCAATAGCTCACCTCAGTCGGCAAAATGTCTCGCGTACCCCGACTCACCTGAATTCCAGCCATCTTTAAATCCACTCACTCCCGTCACAGCGATCGTCATCGTACCTCACCAATCCCAACCTTAATCACTTAGCTTAACTTCCTAGCCTTTCTAACTCACTAAAAGCTGATAAGAAATAGGTAAAAACTAGTCCGCTGATTGATAGGGAAACACACAGCAATTCACCCCTTCTAGACAAACCTTGCCCCACTGCAATGCCCATCGAAGTAACGCGACCCGATTATCGGTCTCCGTTTTAGTCAGAATATTGCTAATGTGGTTGTCTACAGTCCGTTTACTGATATCCAGCTTCTCAGCAATATCTTGATTGGTTAAACCAGAAGCCACGAGTTCAAGAACCTGTAGCTCACGATCCGAAAGCGAACATTGAACTTGAAAATCGCTGTTCGCCATGTACGTCCGAACCCAACACGTAATTATACTTATAATGTAATTCTACTCTTAGGAGCCAAATCTTCACTAATCTCTTCTATAGAAAGAGTCTAGGGAAGATAAAATTCTGTATCCCTAAGAGAAGAATAAAATATAGCGAACTGTCCCGCGTATCCCTATTTCTATGGAAGATATCCAGCTACATTGTCCTAACCCATTTTGCAAACAGCCTAACGATCGTACGGCTAATTTTTGCTATAGCTGCCACACCTTTTTACCAAAACGCTATTTGTGGCTAGTGGGAAACAATCGTTCTCGACTCTTTCCTGGCATGGTTTTTGGGAATCGGTATGCAGTTTTAGAAGAAAATACTCTGCTAGATTGTTATCCAGAAAATTCACCGGAAGTGCCTGCTGAGATTTTTCTATCCCTGGAAACCTATCTAAAGTTTAGTTACGCCGTTCCCCATGCACCTAAGGTTTACTGTGTTTTGGAGATTGATGGAAAGAATTGCATCGTCTTAGAAGAGACGGCAATTTATCCCTATGTTATTTCAGGGATTCTAGGGAATGAGACCACGATCGGGCCTAAAGCAGGAACCCTAATGCCTACGTTGCAGGAATATTGGGGTTCTGCTAGTACTATTCGTCTCTTAAATTGGATTTATCAGATTGCTACGATTTGGGATCAAACCAAGACTCTCGGGGTTTCACAGACTTTATTTGACCCATACTGTCTTCGGGTTGATGGCGGATTAATTAAGATATTAGAACTTCGTTTTGATTCAAAAGAGACAATCGACAATACTCTTCCAGTTCTTCTCCACCATTTAATTCATTACAGCGATCGATCGGATATAAAACCAGATTTAACGATAATGCGCCGTTTGAGAGAAATGTATGAGCGATTGATCCACGAGGCCGAGGAAGATCAAAGTTATCTATTACGCGAATGGCTGGATCAAGAGATGATCCACCATAGTTCTGGATCACTGGATATCGAAATTGTTACTCAAACCGATCAAGGCCCAAATCGAAAGCGGAATGAAGATGCTTGTTATCCAACTTCTACCCAAAAAACAACTATTTCTCGATCGAAGTCAATTGATCTAGAAAAACCATTATTGATTGTATGTGATGGAATTGGGGGTCATGAAGGCGGTAATATTGCCTCTAATTTGGCGATCGAAACTTTAACAACAGTATTGAATACTCGAATTCCTAAAGCAATCGGATATGAAAAAAAGGTTGATACCACTGAAATTGTACGAGAAGGCATCCAAATTAGTAATGATGCAATTTCCGATCGTAATGATCAAGAAGGCCGTAGCGATCGACAACGTATGGGCACAACTGTTGTTTTAGCCAGAGTTGAAGGTCAACGATTACAACTTGCTCATGTTGGAGATAGTCGAGCTTATCGAATCACCACCCGAGGTTGTTATCAACTTACCGTTGATGATGACATTGCTTCTCGGGAAGTTAGATTAGGCTATACGTTATATCGTGATGCCCTTCAGCGTAATGGAACTGGTGCATTAACACAGGCTTTAGGGATGGTCTCATCCTCTCTCTTGCATCCAAGAATTCAAACTTCGTTTATTGATGAAGACTGTATTTATTTACTTTGTTCTGATGGACTCACTGATTACGATCGGATTGAACAATGTTGGGCGCAGGAATTGATTCCGGTATTACAGGGTCGAATTCAGCTTGCGGATGCTTGTCAAAGTCTAATTGAAATTGCTAATGCTCATAATGGTCATGATAATGTAACGGTTGGATTATTATATTGTCGTGTTCCAGATGAAAATGTACTGTCTAATAGTTCTCCAAATCGATCGGCAGTATTCCCAATTTGGGGTTCAAAGTCTAGCATTAAGTCTAAACGTAGAGACGATCGTAATTCGAGTCCAGTTCCTTCAACATCATCGTTTTCAACTCAATTGGTTGAACTCTCTAGAAGAGGTAAACGATTGCAGGGAACTCAAAGATCTAATGGTTCTCAAGGGAGATGGATTTTTCTATTTTCCGTTTTGGCCGCCATTGGTATTGTTACCGGAGTATTAGTATTACTATTCAAGCCCGATCGCCAAGTAGAATCGCCAGTTCCCGTCGCTAGTCTATCGCCGTTCTCAAATGGATTAAAAGTAAATCAGCTTGTTAAAGTTGTACCAGCATCAAACCCAACTTTAACTCCAAATCCAACCTCTAGTTCAGTCCCCAATTTGTCTGCTGTCGGTCAGCCCAATTCAGAAATTCCAGCCAATCTAATCCTGGTTCCTAAACCGCCATCCCTTCTCGGTACCCCTGTTGAAACCTTTGAGGTGAATGTTGGTGAAGTAGCTCCGGGAGCGGTAATGCGGGTGGTCGATAGGCAAGTGCGAGGCACAAAGCCTTGGATTAAGCTCCAAATTTGTAGTGTGGCAACGATCGGCGATTCTAAGCAACTGAAACCCGGTGTTGAGGGGTGGTATGCCGAGCCAATGTTGTTATCTCAGGTTGTTGCCGTGACATCAGAATTGCCGCGTACTGCGCTGGCTGCTTGCCCTCTGTTGAAGTCTAAGTGAGATTTAGATTTATCTTGTGAAACACGGATGTTCAGAAGATGTTCAGAAATAGCTATGCGTAAAAGTATTCCCATTTAGAAGTATTCCCATTTAGAAATACTCGCATTTAGAAATACTATAGAGATCTGTATGCACTTGCCCGATGTGAGTTTCCATGACCATTCCTTCTCTGAATCTTGCGATCGATCGTCTCCGCGCCACTGGAGTCTGTCATTTTGCGGTACATGTAATTAATGCGCCTTATCGGGCTGGGTATTTGCTGCAAGATGTTTTGTGGGAAGAAGCGATGGCCCAGGTTTGGGGCGCTTGGCAAGAAATGTTTGCGATGCGATCGGTGCCCATGGTGCCCTATTTGTCTGGAGTTGTGGTTCACGATCGAGCCTCGATAACTGATAGTCTCGGAAGTGCATTGCCCTATAGTGTTCGATTGATGCAAACCTTAGGAATTCACCTTTGGCAATGGCTGTTCAGTGGTTCAATTCAAACTGCATTAAATCAAAGTCAAGGGATTGCCATGGGTCGAAATCAGCCGTTGCGAGTGCGGTTGGATGTGCGGGATCCAGATTTAATTGGAATTCCCTGGGAGATTATGCAAGCTCAAGCCGGAGTGCCTGCGATCTCATTAGGACAACAGGTGTTATTTAGTCGAACTATTACCGATGTCGGTGCCTTGCGACCAATGCGATCGGACCAGATGGTGAATGTGTTGGTGGTATTGGGACAAGATGCAACGATCGCTAATGGACCCATAACCACTGCGCCCCCCGAAACTAACTCTGACACTAAGACCGTTCGTCTACGTCTTGAACAAGAAGCTGTAGCCTTACGTCGGGTACTGGAAAATGTCAGCCACTTTGCTACAACAGCGGGATGCTTTGTCGATACCTTAGTCCAGCCTACGCCCGCTGAGCTGTTGCAGAAATTAAATTCTGGTCGATATAACGTGTTGTTTTATGCAGGGCATGGGGTTCCGGCTCCCGATGGAGGGATGTTGTTTTTGAGTCCGACAGGGACCATGAATGGGACTGAATTGGCTCAGGTGTTGGTGCGAGTGGGGGTGAAATTGGCGGTGTTTAATGCTTGTTGGGGCGCGCTGCCGGATCAACGATCGGGGCAGACGATTCCCCGGAGCAGTTTGGCGGAAGTGCTGTTGCATCACGGGGTTCCGGCGGTGTTGGCCATGCGAGATTCCATTACTGATGATGAGGCATTAGCCTTTATTCAGACGTTTGCTCAGGCATTGGCAGAACGATTGTCGATTGATCATGCGGTGGCGATCGCTCGTCAAAATCTGTTGACTTTATTTAAATTCAATCAACAAGCTTGGACGCTTCCGGTTTTATACATGCACCCGGAGTTTGATGGAGAATTGGTGAAACCCTTAGCCGAGGGCTTGACCCAAATTCCCATGAACCCCACGCAGTTTGCTAAACGGGTTGCTGTAGCAGGATTACGATCGATCGATAAAAGTCAGACCTGGATTTTGCGAGGTGGCTTAATGAGCGTGGGAATAAGCGATGGGAATGATGTAGTACTCGACGATCCTGGGGTGTCTCGTCGTCATGCCGAGATATTCTGCCGTAATGGATTCACTAATCCCAATGCGACGACCTATTTTCTCAAAGATCTGTCTCGGTATGGGACTTGGATACTGGATGCTAGGGGGTGGCAAAAAATTAATCATCAGGAAGTACAGCTTTTTCCAGGAATGCAGGTGAAGTTTGGGGGTTCGCAAAATATGGCGATGGAGTTTGTGGTGGATGGAGACAACTAGATGAGATAGATCAGATGAGATCAAAAATGCATTCACTACAGCGTTCTGAGCTTTAAACCAAGTGTTGAATCGATAATTTCTTGGCCGTAAAGATTACGAAATATGATGAAAGCTATCGAATTGATTGCAATTAGTTAAGTTCTAATTCATAGTTCAGTAAAAATTTGTAAAGGAGTAGAAATTATAATAAAGCGAACTACTCGAAATCTACCCGATTTATGGATCCAGCTAACTTAATGTTTTCTTGCTGATTTTCTATTGTTGTCTCGGTTTGATGGGTCGATCGAAATTTAGCTCTATTTTTATTAAAAGGATGTTGCTGTGATCTATAGCTGTGATCTGCCAAGTGGCCAAACGCTTTATCTAGAAAACCAAGGTGATATGACCAATGCAACGGTGTTGATGAAGCAATCGGGGCAACAGCAGCAGTCTGGTAGCAGCGTTATGACTGGAACTTGGCAGATTGCGCCGGAGGTCTTTGTGATGGGTGGTGGGGCTGTTGTGCGCGTGACAACCTCGACGGGAGTCTGGTCTCTGATGGTTCAGGGGATGAGTTTGTCGGTGCAGTCCGGCGTGGTGGAGATGGGCGATGCTGTTCGATCGACTGGAGGTCATCAAGTGATGGGATTAACTGCGCGGTCTGAGATGCCAAATGTGGCAAGCAGTTTATTCTCAATGCCGCCCATGCAATCTATGCCGCCGATGAACCCGATGCTGCCGATGGGGATGAGTATGAATCCTATGCAAATGCAGATGGGGAATATGGGGATGAGTATGGGTGGATCATCGGCTAGCCAAGCGAGTAGTCGTGTAAGTTCTAGCGGTAATTCTGGTGTGAATGGCGGAGCAAGTCTTTCACGAGATAGCCCTTCACAAGATAGTCCAGGAAAGGCGTCTGGCAATATGAAATCTGACAATGTGAAATTCTGTAGTCAGTGTGGGACGGGCGTGAAAGTGGACGATCGGTTTTGTTCGAGCTGCGGACATTCGTTGCGCTAACTATTGCGTTAGATGCGTTAGATAGTGATTTCTAGGATTTAAATTATTAGGCCAGTTGGCCACAGGAGTTTAGTTTGCAACATCTACACCGATCGCAACGAACAGAAATTGAGAAATCTTGGACCGCAAAAGTTGCAGCTCTAGGTATGGAATTAGGCGTAGACCGTCGTCGGGCTGAGCGTCTACTGCATCGTGTGATTCATAACTATCGGAATCCTGTGGAACTCGATCGGTATGGGTTGTCTGAACCACTGATTGGGGTGGGCGGCGTGATGCACTATGGTATGGATGCTGGGTTTGAAGATTCTTCCTGGACTATTGGATATTTTTGGCGGGCGGATGGGTTGCCGATTTGGTGTGATCCGCTGTTGATAGCAAACGATCGGGGAATTACATCTATTGAGTCGGGACAGGAGTTTGCCGATCGGTTGGTGCTGTTGTTGGGGATCAATTCTGATTTTATGAGTTCTGATTTGACGGTGACCGTTCGTAATGGCACGCTGTATGTATTTTTGCCGCCGATCGTTTGTGAGCTTCTGTTTTTAAAAGTGGTTCATGCCATTGAGCGAATAGCCGCATTTATGATGATGCCTGTGCGACTGGAAGGGTTTGGTCCACCTGTTGGGGATATCATTTGTGGGTTTGAGATCATGCCCGGTTTGGATGTTTCTGAAGTTAATATTCATCCGGTTCAACCTTGGCCTCAATTGCTAGTGTTTAATTCTATTTTGGAACGATCGGCAATCGCGGTTGGATTTAAAATGCAGTTTTCTTGGGATGGCCGATGTTTGGAGCCAATTGAAGATGTTGCTCGGACTAGTTTTCCCTCTAGTGTATTTGTGCGATCGCTCCAAGATGCAGTTACGGCTTAAAAGTGAATTTACGATCGATCGGGCTGGGCAGTTCCGAGTAAAATATTATGGAATTGCCCTATTTTGCTGATCCTGTATGTCTTTACCATCTCAAAAAGCCAAAACTTTGAAGGAAGCTTATCGTATTTGTGATGTGACTCCTTTGACGGAAGCGGATCAAAAGTACTATGTTCCGTTAGAAGCTCGGAATGATGTGATTGCTCGGCTTAATAGCGTTTTGGATTTTGTGGAGCTTGGGGAATCGAAAGCGATTTTGTTTACGGGACATATTGGAAGTGGGAAGAGTTCCGAATTGATTCGGGTGGGTAAATATTGGGAAAATGAGTATGAGGTGATTTTTGTTACAACCCAGGATGTGATTGATATTAATGATGTTGAATATACTGATTTGTACTTATTGATTATTAAGCAAGTTGAAGTCGCACTCAGACAGCATGGTATTTCGTTTCGGAGTGATTTGTTGACGAGTTTTGAGGGTTGGTTTCGAGAGGTGACGAATGAAACTGAGGAGACCCTAGAACGATCGATTAATGTTGAGGCTGAGACGAGTTTGGGTGGTGAAGCGCCGTTTTTGGCGAAACTTTTGTTTAAGTTGGTGGCGAATATTAAGGCTGGATCTAAGGATAAACGAACGATTCGAGAGGTGTTGCGGCAAGATGTGTCGAGGTTGAAAACGGATATTAATCTGTTGTTGGATGATGGGATGAAGAAGCTGCGGGTTAAGTTTCCGAATAAGAAAGGGATTTTGGTGATTTTGGATGATTTGGATAAAGCGCCGAAGGATGTAGCGCAGCGGCTTTTTACGGATTATGCGTCGCAATTACAAGATTTGAATTGTGTGATGATCTATACGGTGCCGATCGGGTCTTTGTATACGCCGCGTGGAATTAGTAAATCGTTTGAGGATATGACGATTGTGCCGATGGTCAAGGTTTATGAATATGAACGCGATCGGTTGGAATTGGAGGATTCTGATGAAGGGTTAGCAGCGATGAGGCAATTAATTGAATCTCGTGTAGAAGTGGATAAGATTTTTGAATCGGAATCAAATCTTTTGGATTTGTGTCGGGCTTGCGGAGGACATCCACGGTTTTTAATGCAAATGATGCGGACTGCTTGTTTGACGGGAAGTGGTCGCGCTCATCGGAAGTTGCAGGATGAAGATATTGTTTATGCGATTAATCAATTGCAATTTCGGTTTGAGCGGGAGTTGGTTTTGGTGCCGAAGGCTTATCCGGTGTTGGCAACGATCGCACGGACGAAAGAATTGAATAATGATGATGTATTGTCTGAGTTATTGTTTAGTACTGCGGTGTTGGAATATAACGGCGATCGGCGGTGGGCCTATCCGAATCCTTTAGTCAGGCGGAGTGATTTGTTTAAGCAAGCGGTGGAGATTTGAGAATGGGGAGTTAGGACTATGTTGAATGAGGTTCCGCTGGAGGATTCGGGGGCTGCGTTTTTGGGGTTTAATTTTGAAGCCCTTGCGGAATTGATTGCGTTTGTGGATTTTTCGGAGGGGTTTACGATTGCGATCGCGGAGATTAATTTTTCGGGGGATGCCGATCGGGTGATGGAGGCGGTGCGGAATCATCCGAGGACGCAGGATGTGGATCTGGTTGAGATTGTGTTGGATGATCCGAATTTGGAGTTTGTGTTGGATGCCGTGACGAGGAAGCTGGAACAATTAACGATTAGAGATGGCTTGAAGCCTGTGTTGGTGTTGCGGGGGCTAGAGCAGTCGATTGGCATTACGGGTGATCTGTCGGTGAAGGTGTTGCGGAATCTGAACTACACGCGGGAGCAGTTTCGATTGCAGGTTCCCTATCCGATGGTGGTGGTGTTGCCAAGATTTGCGGTGCAGCGGTTGGCGGTTGGGGCTAGGGATTTTTGGGCTTGGGCTTCGGCGATTGTGCGATTTCAGTCGGCGGCGGGTTCGGTAAGTCAGGCGAGGAGTGATTGTTTTGAGAGTGGTCGGATCTATAGCAGTGATCGACTTCCGGTGAAGCAGGAGCGGCTGGAGTTACTGTTGCGTCTTTTGGAAGAGTATCGTCCCTTGGTGAGTGAAGATCAGCTTCTGAATGCAACGGCTAGGTTAGAGGTATTGGAGGAGTTGGGAGATGCGTTTGATAGTATTTCGGATATGAGGCAAGCAAGCAAGTATTATCAGCAGTTTTTTGCTTTAGCTCAGGCAGTTGGGGATGAGAATGCTCAGGCGAATGGATTGTTTAAAGTAGGAAGACTATATTATCGGTTAGACGATCGGCATCAAGATGCGCTTGAGAATTATGATCAAGCTCTTGTTTTGTATCAATCTTCAAAAAATCGACTGGGAGAAGCGAATACGTTAAAAGCGATCGGGGATGTGCTGCAATTCCTTAAGCAAAGTCAGGACGCGTTAAATCGATATGAAACGGCGATTGAAATCTATCGTCAAGTGGGCGCTCGCCTGGGAGAAGCGAATACGTTAATAGCGATCGGCGATTTAGAAAAAGATCCAAAAAATGGACTAAAACGATTTGATCAAGCAATGCAAATTTATCAAGAAGTCGGCGATCAATATAGTCAAGCACGGATTTTAGCGACTTCTTTCGCACCTGCTTATATCAAACTCGGTCAATCTTACCAAGCAAAAGAAGCTTATGAAAAAGCACTTCAATACTTTGAAGAAATCGATTTAGAAGCAGGAATTGAACTTTGTAAAAACAAACTTAGAAATCTCAATCAATTACCCATAAATCCTCGGGGTTCTGTCGCACCCAAAATTGGTAACGATCGAACTCTCCCCAATAAAAAGCCACAGTTTCCCCTTTAGCAAAGTGCATTAGTTCTTCTGTTGCTCGGCATTGGTTGGACTGCCATGAAACCCCATGCTCCTGCGCCGCAGAATGGTGAAGTGAGACAAGTGAAGTGAGAAGGGGTAGAGGGGCGATTACCTCACGATCGGTTTTGGGGTGCGATATGATGGAACCAATCACCGATCGCCTCAAGTGTCATGACTCCGAACCTCCTTGATCGCATCACCCACAACCCCGACCTCTGCCACGGAAAACCCTGTATTCGGGGACTTCGGTATCCGATCGAATTCATCCTCGAACTCCTCAGATCCGGCATGACCCACGCCGAAATATTAGAAGACTACGAAGACCTAGAACCCGAAGACCTCTACGCCGTCCTCCTCTTCGCCGCCCGTCTTAGCCACGTCAAAAGCATCCACAAACTCGCTGCATGAAATTCATTGTCGATGCTCAACTCCCCCAAATTATCAAACTTCTAACCCACCACAGCTACATCGAAATTAATCAAACCTCGATCGTTCTTCATCAATAATAGTGCGATCGTCTTTGCTGTTGTTGGGCATTGGCTGGACTGCCATAAAACCCCATGCTCCCGCTCAGAATGCAGAAGTGAGAAGGGGAGATCGCTCAGGCAACTTTGAAAAACGATCGATCGATGAATGCGATCGGTGACGGTAATGCGATTCCTTCTTCGATCGCATCCTCGATCAATAACTCCAACACTTCTTGAGCATGACTCAACGCCTCTTCATAGCTGTCCCCATAGGTCACAGGCTGCATCACCCGTCCAGCAAATTCCGGCAAAAACACCACAAAACAGCGATCGTCCTCAGACCATTGAATAACCACAGTATAGGGAGATTTCATAGCTTGTCCTCCTGGGAACGATCGTTGTTTATCTTTTCAAGCAGTTCTAACGCCTCGCGGACTTGTTCTTCCAAATAGGGCTTTGCATCACTGTCATCTTTTCCAGCAATGATAATCTTCTGAGAAAGCAGTTCATGTTTCCACTTCTCATGACTTCCCTTTGCAGGCTTACTACTGAACCCCGCTTTCCTCAGAGCCGCCTTCACCTCCCGAATCTTCTTCGGCATCACCTAGCCCCAATCCCAACTTTCTCAAGTATAAACTGGTTGGACTGCCATGAAATCCCAGGCTCCTGCTCAGAATGGTGAAGTGCATTAGTTCTTCTGTTGTTAGGCATTGGCTGGACTACGATGAAACCCTAGGCTCCTGCTCAGAATGAAGAAGTGAGAATAGGGAGGTCGTCCCAGTCCATTAACCGATCGCATATCCCGTGTGCTTCCGCGCATAGGGAGGCTGGAACGCCAAAACAATCTGTTCAGGTAACACCCCCGCCATCACCAACTCCTCCGTAATCCCCGCCTCCGTCCCATCATAATGCACCCAAATCTTCCCATCCCGAATCTCCCCATGAACGATCGCCCCATACAGTCGTCGATCGTCCTGCCAACCCTCATGCATCAACATAAAATGATGTCGATCGTCACTTGTGACCAAATAAACCCGAACCTCAGAACCTAAATCTAAAGCATCAATGTACGATCGTAATATTCGTTCTAGCGTTGCAGAGAAGTCCACGATCGTGACATTAGAATTTCGCTCTAGTGTTTCCATAGTGTAATCTCCTCAAGATTTGGATCGAAGATAACTAGATTCAGTTCAGGTCTTCTGCGTAAGAGTAACTCCCCCACCTCTTCCGAGAAAATCCCATTATACGTTGCCTGCGGAACCGCTAGATAGAGTACGCGATCGGGATCCCGTTCAGCTATGATATCGAAATACAGCATAAATTGCCCCAACGCCTTTTCCAAATCATTCATCGGCGACGGACTGAGAAAACTTTTCACCTCCACCGCAATTTTCTGAGTGTTTCGTTCCGCAATCAAAACCTTCTCTGCCGCAATATCAATCATCGCCGATCGCTTCCCCACCATAAACGTCAGTGATTTATCCGCAACCACCCAGCCGTCTTTAATCAGCGCAGTTTTAACGGTGTCATGATAAAAATCTTTAGCGGGCATGGATCTTTCAAGGTTGTGGACTTCTTAGTTGTACTTTACGATCTCATGTCCCGCAAAAAAACGATCGTTCCCCCATTTGGCAAAGTGCATTAGTCTTTGCTGTTGTTGAGCATTGGCTGGCTGGCGGTGAAGCCTTCCTCTCCCGATCGGCATTGAGAATAAAGAAAATTTATTTCACCATTCTCAATGCCCGATCGTTAGTTTTGATTGATTTTTGCCTGCACCCGATCGATCGCCGTCCGATCGCCCAAGATTGTATACAATTTCAGCGCTTTTTCCAGAGAGAACATGGCTCCTTTTTTATCGCCTGCCGCCAATCGAGCCAGACCTTGAACCTCATAGACGATCGGATTTTCTGGATCATTTGTGATGGCTTTACCGCAATCTTGAAAAGCTTCTGGATCCTTTTTCTGAGCGCGAGCTAAGCATAGATGAGCGCTGAGTTCAGCGGTCGGCTCCTTCATTTCACCGCCTTCTGAAGGATCATTGACAGCTTGATTACAGATCTCAAGTGCGTTGGGGTTGCCGGATCGGGCTTCTATAGAACATGAAAAACTTGGACTATCACGATATGGATTTAATAGTGTTGATTCTTTGAAATCATTCAGAGCTTCTTTGTAGTTACCTTGATTGAATTGTGCAACCGATCGCAATTCATACGCATTAGCTTTTAGTTCAGGTTTGGTGGTTAAATCAATCGCTTTATTTGCATCGGTAAGTGATCCGATATAGTCGTAGGTCTGTTGTTTTGATTTGGAACGATCGAGATAGGCATTTACTTTGTTCGGTTCAAGTTGAATAGTGCGATCGTAATCTTCAATTGCGCCTAAATAATTTTTTATACTCGTTTGAACCGTTGCACGACCGTAGTAAGCATCGGCATTATTTGGTTCTAAACTTAAAGCACGGGTATAGTTTGCAATAGCCCAGTCTTCGTCAGACATTTCGGCTTTTAAATTGGCCCGATCGATGAATTGTTGTGCGGTGAGTTTTGGAATTGGGCGGGTTGCCAGTTTAACGTAGCCTTCGGATGTGAATTGGGTGGGTTGAACTGCGCTGGTGGCGGCGATGCTGAGTATGTTGCTGATCATAGTACTCAAATCTAGTTCTAGATTGTCTTTACTATTTTTGGATGGGGGCATTTTGAACAACCCAAATTGATTACTAAGGGCGAGTAGCGCAGGCGGATTGAGGTAGGCGTAACCCATGTTTTGTTTGGGTAAGGGTGCGATCGCGTCTTGGAAATGTTTGGATTGGTCAAGGGGTTGCCAGGGTTTAGGCAGGAGACTATTTGCAGTATCGGCTCCACTGAGAATGGTTAGGGTGTCGTCGGTTGTCCATTGGTAAGCGAAGATGCTGACGAATTTGCTAGGAGTGGGTTTGGTGGGTTTAGTAAATTTGGTAGATTTGTTGGGTCTTCTCGGACCTTCAACTTCCCAACTGGTGAGCGTTGTGCCGTCGATCGTGCGGGTCGCGACTTTGAATTCACCTTTAGATAGTTTGATTAATGCAGTTTCGACTTTTTTGAATGCAGCCGTTGCAGCGGGCCGATCGCTCGTTTGGAAGAATGCGCCAAATCCGATCGCGAGTTTAGGATCAATTTGGGTTAGGACACTGCCTTTGGAGGGGAATGCGAAGCTAACGTATTCTTTGTCCATCCAGGGAAAGATGTCACGATCGTCAATGCCTACGAAGTTCTGGCTGCTGTCTCGGAAGCTTTTCAGTCCATTTTTAGTCGTTGGATTGGCTTCTAAAGCGGTAGTGAGGGCGCGCCAGAAGAATGCGAGGTTTGTGCTGCCGCTCATACCGTAGTTGACGGCGGGAAGTCTTGAGATGAGGGCGTTGGGGCTGTTGACGGTTTGAATGAATGAATCGGGGATTGCGGATTTGAAATGAACGCCGACTTGGGCTTGGATGCCTTCGGGGACGGCCCAGACAAATCCGTCTAAGCCGTCGGAGCCGCTGTTGATGAGTTGACTGAGTTGTTCGGGGGTTTGGCTTTGGAAGAGTGGGAAATTGTTAAATGCTTGTAAGGAGGAGGGGAGGCTGAGTTGATTGCTTTTAACTAGGCTGCCGAGGTTGGCATAACCGGAGATTAGGGCAGTGGGATAGCGATCGTCGGAGATCATGCGTTGGAAGCCGGGGACGCTGGAGAGACGGCGATCGGGCGAGGCTTCGGCATCGATGATTTGTTGGACGGCGCTAATGCTTTCTGAGGTGACGACAAATCCGCTTTTTAAATAGGCGGCAGCAAATCCACCGACTTCGATCGTTTTTTTCGGTGTGGTGCGAGTTGCGATGGTTGATGTCGGGGCTTTGACATCTTTGACACTTGAAGGAGTAGGAGCTTTGACTGGTTCTTGGGGTGAAGGTTCAAAGACTTCGGAAAAGAAATCAGGTACTTTTTCGGGTTCCCAGAAGAGGATACTAGTTCCCTTGTAGAGGCGGGTTGTGGGGAGTTTTTGCTTGCTGAGTTTGAGCCGATCGAAGAACCGTGGCATTTGGCTGGGGTCTTTGACGGGGGCTATTGTGGCGTAAGTGGTTTTGGTTTGGTCTGGATTGAGCATGATGACAGCGCCAACAGGTCCGCCAACCCAGGGGGCAATGTCGCCGTGATAGTTCAGACCGGACGCTAGCGTTGAGAACATCCAGCCGGGAGTGGTGAAGTCTTGTGGGAAGCTGTTGAATTTGGTCAGGTCTTGCCAGATCTGAGGTTCGGGATTGACGAATACAATGCCGACGATGCTGTCTGGGACTAATTGGCTGACGGCTGGAAATTCGACGGGTCTTGCAATGATTTCAGCGCTGGCAACTCCGGTCAGGGTGAGGGTTGCGGCGATCGGGGTGAGAAGTGAACCCAAAAGAATTGAAGCAGCGCGGCGAGTCGTCATAAGAAATCCCAGAGCAGTAAATGGTTTGTTACTAAGGGTACTTGTTTTATGAAAACCTGCAACAGCTCATGACCGATTAATGTATTGAAATTTAATGTATTAAAATCCTAGCGGACTACCCCAATGAATTGCGATCTATTGAAGATAATAATAGTAGTGGTCTGGCTAGTGATGATTTGATAGCCATTATTCTAGTTACGATTTCAACTTTTGAATAGCGGTATTGATTAACCCCTGGCCTTCTTCAACCGATCGGATTTGGCTCAAACTAGCTCGTAATTCATTGGCTCCTGTAAATCCTTTGCAATACCAAGTCATATGTTTTCGAGATTGATAAATACCTCGATCGCCTTTGTATTCCGCTAGCATTTGCAAATGTTCGGCGGCACATTGCAGAATTTCGATCGTAGTTGGTTTTGTTTTTTCAATTCCATATTTGAGATAGTAATCGATCTCACCGACTAAAAACGGATAGCCCAACGTTCCCCTCGAACACATCACACCATCAGCTCCCGTGATTTCTAAACATCTCACCGCAGACTCTACCGAATCAATATCGCCATTTGCAATCACGGGAATATCTAATTGCTCTTTAACCTGACGAATCCACTCCCAATCCGCAGGGCCGTTATAAGCTTGTGCCCGAGTTCTGGCATGAATCGTAATCATTTCAGCGCCAGCGTCTTGTAACCGTCGTGAAAATTCTAAAATATTGATTTCATTATCATCCCAACCAATGCGAGTCTTAACGGTAACGGGAACATCGACAGCATTTACCACTTCACGCACAATTTGCGCAGCCAATTCTGGTTGACGCAATAAAGAAGATCCGCCGCCATTTTTTGTGATTTTATTGACAGGGCAACCCATATTTAAATCGATCGTATCTGCGCCCTGAGCCACAGCTTTTACCGCCGCTGATGCCAAAAAATCTGGACGACAATCAAATAATTGAATACTAATGGGTCGTTCATCTGGATCAATATCCATAATGATTGGCGTTTCTTTTAAATGCTGTAAACTCGCCGCCTGTACCATTTCTGTATACATCATCGAGTCCGGTGCATACCGCCGCACTAACCGCCGAAATACTAGATCTGTTACCCCTGATAAGGGTGATTGTAAAACCCGACTGTGAAGTGTGACGGCGTTCTTTCCATGGCCGATCGTGAGGGGAGAAATGAGTGGTCGGGTGATCTTTTGGGTGAGCGCTGGGGACATGGGTGAAATCCTATTTACCAAATTCGAGTCATACTCAACATAAATCCTGGCATTGCTTCATTACAGTCGATCGCAGCAGGGGATTCTAATAGTTCTATTCTAGTAGTTCTGTTGTTTGTCCCGATCGATCGATTTCCACTTGCTTGTTTTTAGGATTGATCAATATTCCTAACTTAACTCCTAGCCGTTGATATTCTTGCATTTTATCTTGTAATAACTTCAAATTGTCTGTTGCAGAACAACAGAATGCTGATGCCTCAATACCATAGTTAGTATGCTGTTTAGTGCAGACCTCTGACTGGACGGCCATTCGTCAACCCAATTGTCCATCAGAATAAAATATCCTGCCCAGGACAAATCTTCATACCCCTGAATAGACCGTTTCAAGCCTTTCCGCCCCGAAATGTTCTTGAGTAACATTTTGAAATGGTTACCCTTGATACCCTCAGCTACTTACGTCCAAGCACTTATATAACTTATATAGTGGTTGTTCCTCGCACGTCGATTTACCATTGCCTGATTTGTATGACTGAAACGGCTAAAACTCAATGTCCTTACTGTGGCGTCGGCTGCGGATTAGAGGTCTTACCCCCGGCCATGCCAGGGAAAAAAATTACGCGCGATTCTAATGGCACTCCGATTTGGCAAGCGAGGGGCGATCGGACTCATCCGTCTAGCCTTGGTCAAGTTTGCGTTAAAGGCGCCACCATAGGAGAGTCCCTTCACAAAGACCGACTCAAATACCCGATGATGCGCGAATCATTGGATCACCCCTTCAAGCGGGTTACTTGGGAGGTCGCCTTAGATGCGATCGCGGAGAGAATTAAAACAGTAGTCGCGACTCAAGGTCAAGATGCGATCGCTATGTACGGGTCCGGCCAATTTCAAACCGAGGACTATTACGTCGCACAAAAATTATTAAAAGGCTGTTTGGGTACTAACAACTTTGATGCAAACTCCCGCCTTTGCATGTCTTCCGCCGTATCAGCTTATGCGCAGAGTTTTGGAGCCGATGGACCACCCTGTAACTATGACGATCTTGACATTACAGACTGCGCATTTTTAATTGGAACTAATACGGCTGAATGTCATCCTATTATCTTTAATCGCCTGCGAAAAAACCATAAAAAAAATCCTCAAACCCGACTGATTGTCGTTGATCCTCGCGCAACAGATACCTCAAAACATGCGGATCTCCACCTCGCGATCAAACCTGGAACCGACATCGATCTGATGCATGGGATTGCTTATTTATTGTTGCAATGGAGTGAACAATCGCCTCAATACATTGCCCAGCATTTCATTGAAAAATTTACCGATGGATTTGAAGAATACCGTGCGATCGTTAAAGACTATACTCCCGAGAAAGTCGCTGAAATCTGTGGCATTACCGTCGCCGAAATCAAACAAGCTGCCCGCTATTGGGGGAAAGCCAAAAATGTCCTTTCCATGTGGTCCATGGGCATCAACCAATCGAGTGAAGGCACGGCAAAAGCCCGAACTCTGATTAATCTTCACTTGCTGACTGGCCAAATCGGTCGCCCTGGTGCCGGACCCTTTTCTCTGACTGGTCAACCCAATGCCATGGGCGGACGGGAAGCCGGGGGATTGGCGCATTTGTTGCCGGGATACCGATTCGTCACAAATGCAGAGTCCCGTCGGCAGGTTGAAGAGTTTTGGAAGCTTCCACCGGGGCGAATCTCAGCTCAGCCTGGATTGACGGTGTGGGAGATGATTAAGGCTATGGAATTGGGCGACATTGGACTTTTTTGGGTGGTTGCGACGAATCCGGCGGTTAGCTTGCCTGATCTCGATCGGGTCAAAAAAGCTTTGCGCAATTGTCCTTTTGTGATCCATCAAGAATGCTACTCCCCGACGGAAATGGCGGAGTTTTCTCACGTATTGCTCCCGGCGGCTCAATGGAGTGAAAAAACGGGCGTGATGACCAACTCCGAGCGACGTCTTACGCTTTGTCCTAAATTCCGAACGCCGCCAGGAGAAGCCCGAGCGGATTGGGTGATTTTTGCCGAAGTTGGCCAGCGCTTAGGATTTGTTCGGGAGTTTTCGTTTAATGATTCAGCGGAAGTGTATAGCGAATTTGCGAGGTTGACAAAAGGCCAACCCTGCGACCAGACGGGGCTGAGTCACGACTATTTGATGGTAAATGGTCCAACGCAATGGCCTGCGCCTAAGGGCAATCTTCCAACTGTTGGGGTGTCGAATCGTCTCTATGGGGATTTGAAATTCCACACTCCCGATCGCCGTGCCAAGTTCATCGCCTGCCACTCTAAAGGACTTGCCGAACCTCCCGATCGCAATTTCCCCTATGTTTTGACCACCGGGCGACTGTATGGCCATTGGCACACTATGTCTCGCACGGCCCGCATTGAAAAAATTATGAAAATGCATCCGAAGCCTTTTCTAGAGGTTCATCCCCGTGATGCAAAAGCTTTGTCTGTTGAGGAAGGAGATTGGGTTGAAGTCCGATCGCGTCGCGGATTTGTGCGGCTTCCGGTGGTCGTGACGAAGGGAATTTCACCTGGAACGGTCTTTATGCCAATGCATTGGGGGGCGCTGTGGGCGGAGAATGCTGAGGCGAATGTGTTGACCCATCCGATCGCTTGTCCAGTGTCTAAGCAGCCTGAACTTAAAGCCTGTGCGGTTAGCTTAGTTCCGGTCTCTGGGACTGCTGCTCTGGCTAAAGAACTCAGTTGGACTAGCGGGTTACTCGAAAAACTCTTTCAACGGACTCCTGTGTGAGGGTAGTGCGATCGGGTTTGGGGTCAGGATTTCAGTCTGTCTAGGTTGAGGATCTTAAGCAGGCGATCGGGGTACTTGTGCGGAAACTGTCCGTCTATGTACTTGTTAGGCTTTGGATTTATCTGTGAGAGCGAAATCGGGAAATAGAAATATGGGCGCAAAATAATCTTGAGTTTTAGATCTTGACGATCAGAATTAGCTAGGTTATGGTGTGGGCATGTAGACGGATATCAATTCCTAGATGTTCGTCTCATGGGTACTATCTTTAATTCTCAGGTCAATGCATATCCAGTATTCTGGCTCAGCGTTTATCTTAGATAAAAGGTTTTATTTTGGGTACACGCTGGTTCCGCATACTAGATATGCACTGGTGTGAGGCTTGAAGATAGTGCGCTTGAGACGTTTACCAGTAGGCTATAAATTAGTAGTTTCTCCATGAAAGGGCTGCTGCTGCTTATTATTGATATTCCGCTGCTAATTACTATTTAGCAAACGAAAGCAATATATGACGACATCCAAACAAAAAACCTCTAAAAAAGCTCAATCGAGCCGCAAGTTGGTTTCGGCAGATAAGGTGCAAGCCTCAGTAAATAACCTAATCGATCCAGCTATTCTGAATACCCTTCCTCCTCACTATCGCAGCCGCGCCGATCAATCTATAAAGCTCTTGGGTTTCTGTAGCGAAGATCAAGGCATGACTTATGAATCAGTCTTCACACCCTTGCTAGGTGCGATCGATAAATCAGCAAAAGACTACATTATGCGTCTTCTTCAGCCAGAGTTGCCCACTACTAAAGATGGTAAAAAAGACTGGTTTGAGCCAAATATGGATGGGGTCAATCGTAAATTACAGAGAAAGTATCGTGATCTGGCGAAAAGCCTGAAGCGTACATTGATGTCTAATAACGGGTTATCACCGATTGGGTTATTGCGATCGTGCCTAGACTATTCTTTGAATTGCACTACAAAAATCGACGGTGTTTTTACAGCTCTGCGTAACCAATTTTGGATTCAAAGCGGACATAAACTTCTGGAAATCATCGATCGAATTAATAAATTCCGAAATACCTATATTGCTCACCAAGAAAAGGAATTAACTGATAGAAACATGGCTAGACAAGAATTAAATGTCTGGATTGAGGCATTGCAACAACTTTCGTGCTAATAGCTTCTATTCATCAGCGGTCATTTGTACCTAAATCAATTTGTAGTTAATGGAGTGAGAAAAAATGCACAAACTCTTGATATTTAATGATGAGAAGCTTCTACGCCAATCCCTAACTCATCGCTCCTATGTCAATGAAAATCCTGGAGAATGTGGAGATAATGAGCGACTGGAGTTTCTTGGTGATTCAATCCTTAATTTCATCAGTGCTGAGTACCTTTATCAGATTCATCCTGAAATAGGAGAAGACGAAATGACACGACGGCGAGCAGCACTTGTAGATGAAAAACAATTAGCTAGGTTCGCTATTGAAGTTGGATTGGATTTCAGAATGAGACTGGGACAAGGAGCAATCCGTGAAGGCGGTTATCAAAATCCAAATCTTCTTAGCAGCACTTTTGAATCTGTCATTGGGGCTTACTATTTAGATAACAAGCAAGACATTGAAATACTGCGTCCTTTAGTAGAAGAACTATTTGACTCTGTACCTAAGGGTGTTATGGCAGTTCGGTCAAATATAGATTCAAAAAATAAGTTTCAGGGATTCGTACAGGCGAATGGAGCAGAGGTTCCGCCTAACTATATTACAGAAAAATTAGGTGGTACAGATCATGCTCCAGAGTTCTTTTCTAGGGTATATGTGGATAGTAAATTCTATGGTGAAGGTAAAGGCCGTAGTAAGAAAGATGCAGAAAAACAAGCTGCTGAAGATGCTATGGCCAAGCTAAAAAAACGAGGATTACTATGATGCAGACAAGGGCTAACAACTGAAATGCACTGGAACTTTGAAGTACGCTGGTCAGGGGCAAAATTTACTTATAGTCGCTGACCAGAGACGTTAGACCGATCGGAAATTTTAAAGATTGAATCGATCGGTTCACTATTTCTATGGTGAACCGATCACATGTATCACAACAGCTTAAACTCAATATCTGTGATGTATTTGTGGTCGCGGTCACGTTCGATCGTCCAAAGAACTCAGTTGGAGCAGTGGCTTCCTCGAAGAACTCTTTCAACGGACCCCTGTGTAATGGTAGGTGCGATCGGGCTTGGGATGAGGATTTTAGTCTGTCTAGGTTGAGGATTTTAGGCAGACGATTTAGGCAGACGATCGAGCCTGTTTTAGGGAGTACAGTGCAAGAATCACTTTCTTATCTCTATTTTTCTAAATGGCAATTAAGACAAATCAGCATCTAGCCTGTATTTTGACTCTTTGTTCTTTTATATCCTCACATCTTTAGGACTACCTCATAGTGAACGATCTAACTGCACGATCGCGCTATTAGCCTGTGTATTGAACTTTAAACAAATTTATGATCTATTCCAATGGCTGGACGATAACTATTAAAAAGCAAAAATCAACGCTATAAATCTGCCCAGACCCAATAAGCGCTACACTAAAGGGCTTAAACACAAGCATTGGCAATCGTATCGCCAATCGCTTCTCTGGAGAACACAATGTCTGAATCTGAAAAAATCCATCTTCCAAAAACTAGCGAATCCGAAGATCTCAAGAAAATTCGCCACACCACCTCCCATGTCATGGCGATGGCAGTTCAAAAGCTTTTCCCGAAGGCTCAAGTAACGATCGGTCCTTGGATCGAAAATGGTTTTTACTACGACTTTGATAATCCTGAATCGTTCACTGAAAAGGATCTCAAGACCATCAAAAAAGAGATGATTAAAATCATCAATCGCAAACTTCCCGTCAAGCGCGAAGAAGTCACCCGCGAAGACGCACAGACTCGAATCTCGGCTCAAAATGAACCTTACAAACTCGAAATTCTCGAAGGCTTACAAGAACCAATTACCCTATATCATTTAGGCGATCAATGGTGGGATCTCTGCGCGGGTCCCCATGTTGAGAATACGGGCGACCTTGATCCAAAAGCGATCGAACTCGAATCTCTAGCTGGAGCCTATTGGCGCGGGGATGAAAATAAAGCCCAACTTCAACGTATTTACGGCACTGCTTGGCAAACGCCTGAGCAACTTGATGAGTACAAACGTCGGAAAGAAGAAGCCCAACGCCGAGACCATCGCAAGATTGGTAAGGAAATGGGATTGTTTATCTTCTCAGAAGATGTTGGTCCTGGATTGCCATTGTGGACACCGAAGGGAACACTGTTACGATCGATTTTGGAAGACTATTTGAAACGAGAACAAACAAAACGCGGTTATCTTCCGGTAGTCACTCCCCACATTGCAAAAGTTGATTTATTCAAACGATCGGGACATTGGCAGAAATATTCTGAAGATATGTTCCCAATGATGGCCGAAAGTCAGGACGAGAAAGATAAAGAGATTGGTTTTGTAATGAAGCCGATGAACTGTCCCTTCCACATTCAAATCTACAAATCAGAACTACGATCGTATCGCGAATTGCCCATGCGATTGGCTGAATTTGGAACGGTCTATCGCTATGAACAATCGGGTGAACTTGGCGGATTGACTCGTGTTCGGGGCTTTACCGTTGATGATTCTCACTTGTTTGTGACCCCGGAACAACTAGATGCAGAATTCATGAGTGTTGTGGAACTGATTCTCAGCGTATTCAAGAGTTTGCAATTAACAAATTTCCGCGCTCGACTGAGTTTCCGCGATCCCGAAAACCCCAGCAAATATTTGGGTTCGGATGAGGCTTGGAATAAAGCCGAAAATGCCATTCGTAATGCTGTCGAAAAAGTGGACATGGCGCATTTTGAAGGCATTGGTGAAGCGGCATTCTATGGACCAAAACTAGACTTCATTTTCCAAGATGCTTTAGAACGCGAATGGCAATTGGGAACGGTTCAGGTTGATTACAACTTGCCCGATCGGTTTGATTTAGAATATGTCGCAGAAGACGGCACCCGCAAACGTCCGGTGATGTTGCATCGCGCCCCATTTGGGTCATTAGAGCGATTGATTGGCATCCTAATTGAACAGTATGCGGGCGATTTCCCGACTTGGCTCGCTCCTGTACAGATTCGATTACTTCCTGTGGGCGATGATTTTGTACAATTTGCCAAGGATACTGTTGCGGCGATGTTATTACTCGGAATTCGAGCAGAAGTGGACTTAGGCGGCGATCGTTTAGGTAAGCTGATTCGTAATGCTGAAAAGGACAAAATCCCTGTTATGGCGGTTGTCGGGGCAAAGGAAATAGAATCTAACTCCCTAAGTATTCGCACTCGTGCTGAAGGTGAATTGGGTTCAATTGATATTGCTACCGTGAGCGATCGGCTAGTTAAAGCAAATGCCACCAATGGTAACTTCTAACATTTGATTTAAATCAATTCAAATCCTATTAAAACCTTCTAAATTTAGGAGGTTTTTTATTATAGAATCTATTTGATATCTTACTCAAAGGCTGAAAGTCGCTTCATTATTAGCCTGACAAAGCAGAGGTTCATTTTTAGCATCGCATGAGTTGGACCAGCGGGTTACTCGAAAAACTCTTTCAACGGATCTTGGTGTAAGGAGAGTGCGATCGGGTTTGGAGTGAGGTTGAAGGGCGATCTCTACTTATTTGGTATTTATGTAGATAAGTTATCGGTCTAAGATCTGCGATCGGTAGGAGTTGCAGTTGAAAATAGTCTGTTCGGCTCCAAAGTTGACTAACTGTGAAGTTTGCTGAAAAACTCAGGATTTTTACGGTTCGGGAAACCGCACTCATAGCATTATGAAATACTCAGTAACGCACCTGTAGCTAGATCTCACATGTTAGCCGTTGGATGAAATTTAAAAAATGGAGTCTTATCAAGATTTGTCTTCGTACTCATTGCTTCAACAGTTACTCGAAGATCTGGAAAACTTTGTAGTTATTGAATCCAACAGGAACGGTAATCCTTGGATTACTGTGTCTAAGCTTAGTGAGTTATTTTATGAAAAATATAAAGTGTCACTTGAAGAAATGGTAAAAGTTCAAGGCTATAACGATAGTCTGAAAAGTCTTTTCATAAGTAGCAGGCGCTTCTCGATCTACGGCACTCCACTACCACAAGAGTTTTATGTAGCCCTTTTCCAGGCAGCAGTCCCTGGTTCTTACCATTCTCAAGCAGGGGCTGAGAGTTCTGAAAAACTTTCAGCTCGACTAGCGCAAAGAATTTCAGAATATCGACCGATCTTAGTTCCTAAGATTAAATCAGTAAATGACTTGGAGATTGCTTTAATGGAAATCATTAAGAGCTTAATGGTAAATCATCCAAAACAATGTGTGACAATTGCAGTACTGAGTAGAAAATTTCGTGACTATTATGGACAGCCAATACGGCCTGTGATGAGAGGTGTATGTCCTGACATGAAATTAATTGATTTACTTCAGACTATTCTTAATCTCCATGTACAAGAGGTGGATAGCGATTGGCAGATTACTTTGAAGACTTACTAAGTAATCTGATGTACTGGGTGAGGGCTAATACTCCATGGCAGCAAACGATCGAGACTCTTTTAGACAATACACTGAAAGAATCAGTCCAAGGTCTAATAAACCTGAATTAGGCAGAAAGAGTTGGTTTAAAATCTCTTGAAACGGCTCATAATATTTTGATAGATAGAAGTGATATGAAAGAATACATTCCTTTACTGTCTAGTGAAATGGCGCGGAACATTGTAAATGCTGCCTCTGTAGAAGCTCAAAAAGATCAACTAGCTGTCTGCATAACGGTGGTCGATCGTTCTGGTCAAACTTTAGCGGTCTTGATGGACCATCAAGCTGGCGTCCATACCATACGTGCCAGTTATAAAAAAGCTTACACCGCCAATTCACAGAACAAAGAAACGGCTGTTATTGCTAAGGGGATCAAAGACGGCAGTATTCCGGAAGACATCAGATATTTGGATGAAAATATACTTGTGAGGGATGGTGGCGTTCCTATCTATATCAATGATGTTGCTGTAGATGGTATTGGAGTAGGCGCACATGGAAATGAAGATGTTCGGATCGCTAAGGCAGGCTTAAAAGCTTTGGATACGATAAATCAGGAAGTTTTCATCGAAAGACAGTAGCCATGACTCAATATAGTCCTGCTTGGTATGGTCGTAATCCAACAAGGATCTGCACCCGATCGTACCTACTACAATAGAAACAGTGAACCGATCTCTGAACTGAGAACTTAAAATCTTTAAAAATACAATGGCCGGAAATTATCTTCTAGTTCTTGGCCATTTTTTGTTTTTTATAACCCTATTAATTTAATCAACTCACTCTGGATTCTTCCTAGATTCCGTATCTGATTTAACAAAATCCAATTTATTGGATTTATTTAGAACAAATGCGATCGAATCTAGAAACCAATTAATAATTAAAACTGTTTATTACGATACAGAAAACTTATGATAAAGATCCATTGCTCATTTACAAACTAAAAAATCTACTATTTTTACTGGCTACCTGTCTGTCTTAAAACCTCTACTCAAAATCACTAATTTCTCATACTTTCTTCTATAACTCTTGGTGGCAAGGATTCTCAAGGTTTTTATGTTAGCTTTTCACTAAAAAGTTACAAAGTATACAAATTGCAATATATGGATTAGTAGAATTTAAGAAAAGCATTTAGCGTCGTTTTTTGTACTTTTCCATACAAAATAAAGTCTTCAATTAAATTAACTTTTCACTATTGAAACTGTTAGTTAATTTCCAGAGTGCAGGCTCTTCGCTAGCTAATTCTCAATTTATACTCATCGATCGGACATACGGACTCATGGCTAATTTTTCAAGACGAAAATTTCTTCTAACGGTCGGTGCAACGGCAGCCGGAACAATGTTGGCCAATGGCTGTAGTTCCGGCACCAGTTCTAATACAAGCTCTGTCCCAGCCGTCAACAGTGGTACAGGTGACAGTCCCGAAACGGATAAAGTCACTCTGGGCTTCATTCCACTCACTGATTGTGCACCCTTGGTGATTGCTAAGGAAAAAGGTATTTTCGCGAAGTATGGGCTAAAAGGCGCCGAGGTTAAGAAACAGACATCTTGGGCTAATACCCGTGACAATATAGAACTCGGCGGCGATAAAGGCGGTCTAGATGGCGCGCACATCTTGACTCCGATGTCCTATATGTTGACCTCCGGCAAGATCACCAAGGGAAATGTCAAAATCCCCATGTACATCTTGGCCCGTTTAAATCTAAATGGTCAAGGCATCTCTATTTCTAGTAAATATGCGGATCAGAAATTTGAGGTTAAGGCGGACAAGCTCAAGTCGAAGGTTGATGAAATCAAGGCTGCGGGCAAAAAATTCCAATGTGCCGTGACTTTTCCTGGGGGAACCCACGACCTCTGGACGCGCTACTGGCTTGCTGCCAATGGTGTTAATCCTGACGAAGACGTGGACATTAAGGTTATTCCACCCGCCCAAATGGTAGCTAACATGGAAACCAAATCCATGGATTCATTCTGCGTTGGTGAACCCTGGAACCAGCGTCTCGTCACTAAGCAACTCGGTTATAACGCCCTCACGACTGGCCAACTCTGGAAAGACCACCCCGAAAAATCTCTCACCGTCCGCAAAGACTGGGCCGACAAGAATCCCAAGGCTGCAAAAGCACTCCTCATGGCGATAATGGAAGCTCAAATGTGGTGCGACAAGGACGAAAATAAGGCTGAGATGTGCAAGCTGACCGAAGCTGATCAATACATCAAAGCACCATCGTCTGACATTCTATCTCGGATGCAAGGTGACTTTGATTTCGGTGATGGTCGCAAGCTTGAGAAATCGCCGCTCCTGATGAAGTTCTGGCGTGACAATGCATCATTCCCCTATAAGAGCCACGACAAATGGTTCGTCACAGAAAATACTCGTTGGGGGATGTTCACGGAAGCCGATCTTGCAATGGTTGATACCGTCAACCGATCGGACATCTGGCGTGAAGCGGCTAAAGCCCTTAAAATTCCTGATGCTCAGATTCCCAAAGAAGATTCTCGCGGTAAGGAGACCTTCTTTGACGGCGTGACCTTTGATCCAGCCGATCCAAAAGCATATTTGGCTAGCTTGAAAATCAAAAAAGCATAGTCGATCCCTCTAAATCTCCCGTGGTAAGGGGCCTAGGAGAATATTGCAATACGTTGAATTGATGTCAAATATTCGCCCTATCCGGTCCTCTCTTACCAAGGGGACTGGGGGATCTCTTAATTCTTAACCTTAAAGGCAATCCCACCATGGCAACCGCTTCTGTCCGTCCCGCAAGCCCGATCGCTGAAAAGATGATCGAGACGTTTCAAAGTTTAATTCCACCTGTTGTCTGTAGTTCCGTAACACTTCTGATCTGGCAATTGCTATGTTCAAGCGCCGATTCAAAAATGCCAGGACCGATTAAAGTCATTAGCCAAACCGTTGGCACCATTACGGGTGGGTTTTCAGAAACTGGTATTTGGATGCAGCTTCTAAATAGCCTGACCCGAGTTGGGATTGGATATGTTGCTGCTTCAATTCTAGGGATTGCGATTGGAGTTACGATCGGAGTTAACAAATTTTTGCGCGAGGGCTTTGATCCACTCATTCAAATCCTGAGAACTGTGCCTCCATTGGCTTGGTTGCCGATTTCTACTATTCTATTTTTGCAAACGTCAAAACCTGCTGAAAATGCCGGAATATTCCTAATTTTCATTACCGCAATTTGGCCCATCATCATTAATACCGCCGTTGGAGTTCAGCAAATCCCAAAGGACTATACTAACGTCGCGAAAGTGTTGAAACTGTCCGGTAAAGACTTTCTATTTAGTATTCTGATCCCATCAACAGTTCCTTATATTTTCACCGGATTACGAATTGGAGTCGGCTTAGCATGGCTCGCGATCGTGGCGGCTGAAATGCTTTCCACAGGTGCTGGCGGAATTGGTGCTTATATTTGGAATGAATACACCTCCATGCTAGATGACAGTATCAGCAAAATTGTATTAGCCGTGTTTAGTGTCGGTTTAGTCGGCTTAGTGCTCGATCGGATTGTCGGTTGGTTGGGTTCGTTAGTGGTTGCAGAATAGGCTCATATCTGGAATCTTCAATAGGCTTGTTCAATAGCGAGGAACTACATTTCCCCGCATCCCCAGCAAATATTATTCACACCCTGGACATTATTCCTATGACAATTCTTGTAGACATTGATCACATTGACAAAATCTATCCCCTCAAGAATGGCGGCGAATATGTCGCATTACGAAATGTGGATCTTAAAATCAATCAAGGTGAGTTTGTTTCCTTAATTGGTCATTCTGGTTGTGGAAAGTCCACCTTACTGAATATTATTGCGGGATTTGAACAAGCCAGTATTGGCGGAGTCGTACTTTCTGGCAAACAAATTACTGCTCCCGGTCCCGATCGGATGATGGTCTTCCAAAATTATTCATTGCTCCCGTGGCTCACCGTTCGTCAGAACATTGCCCTAGCAGTAGATAAAGTAATGACAGACCTGCCCGCTGATGAGCGTAAGAAAATTATCGAACAACACATTGATCTCGTCGGACTTCGGGCCGCTGCCGACAAACGTCCTAGTCAACTCTCTGGCGGGATGAAACAACGAACGGCGATCGCTCGTGCCCTGGCAATTCGCCCCAAGGTGTTGCTCCTTGATGAACCCTTTGGGGCGCTCGATGCCTTGACTCGTGGGAATTTGCAAGAACAACTGATGGCCATTTGCCAAGAATACAAAACCACCTGTGTCATGGTGACGCACGATGTCGATGAAGCCTTGTTGCTCAGCGATCGGGTCATCATGTTGACCAACGGGCCCGAAGCCCACATCGGCCAAATTCTCACCATCGAATTCACGCGTCCCCGGAAGCGAATGGAGGTCGTCAATGACCCTAAATATTACGTAAACCGAGCTGAAATTATTGGTTTTCTCAACCAACAAAAACGCGACAAACGTCGTAAACGTAAGGTCGAAGTCGAGAAAATGACCACCCCCGCGATCGCAGCCGTTCAGTCCGTAGAAAAATCCCTCGTTACCCTAGGCTACGTGCCCACCACCGACGCCGCCCCGCTGATTGTGGCAAAAGAAAAAGGATTTTTCAAAAAACATGGTCTGATGCAAGTCGAACTCATCGCGGATTCGAGCTGGCAGACTATCGCCGATGGTCTCGCGAATCAACGTCTCGACTGCGCTCAGCTTTTGGCTGGAATGCCTCTAGCCATGACTATTGGAGCCGATCGTAAACGTCCTACGCCCATCGTCACCGCCATGGTCATCGCCCGCAACGGCAACGCCATTACCCTAAGTAAAAAGCTTTATGACGATGGAGTTCGGGACTTGAAAGGACTTAAAAAAGCGATCGCCGCGACCCCCGATTTGCCCCACAGTTTTGGTCTAGTCGATAAAGTCTCCATGGGCAGCTTATTAACGCGATATTGGCTGGCCTCCGGTGGCATCGATCCTGACCACGATCTGTCGCTCTCGCTGATGTCCTCGGCAGAAATGAAAAACCAACTTTCCAAAGGATTCATTGATGGATACCTAGCCTCTGAACCCTGGAACAGCGCAGCCGTAAAGGACAATACAGGATTTGTCGTCGCCACTGATTTGGAAATTTGGGACGGCCATCAAAATAAAGTCTTAGGGGTTCGCGAGAATTGGGCGCAGGAGAACCCAAAAACCCACGTCGCCCTCGTCAAAGCCTTAATCGAAGCTTGTCAATACTGTGACGATCGTCGTAACCGCGAAGAAATCGTTCAGATGCTTGCTAAACCAGAATATCTAGATATCCCTGCCGCCCAACTCCGCCCCGGCTTCATCGAACCGTTCCAACGCAACCAGGATCAAGCCCCAGAACTATTGGTGCGATTCAATCAATTTTATGTCGAACGATCGACCTGTGCCCGCCGATCGGAAGCCGTCTGGATTCTCGCCCAAATGGCACGCTGGGGCATCACCCCCTTCCCATCAAACTGGAGCGAAGTCGTAGAACGAGTCTACTACCGTGATACCTACGGACAAGCCGCTCGGGAACTCGGATTACAGGATGGCGTGGACGATCGGACCGTAATCAAGCTGTTTGATGGTGTTGTCTTCAATCCCGACGATCCCATCAGTTATCTAAGTAGCCTGACCATTTGCGGGGACATTTCCATTACAGAAATTCCACTTGACGAACCCGTTCTAAAACGGATCTCTAGCCGCCTAAAAACTGCTGCTTAGATTCACCGTTATCAGTTCACATCAATTCACCATTCTTCATTCCCAACCCATTCATGCAAACCTTGACTAGTCCGATCGTAGCGACAGAGAAAACGACAGATCAGCCTTTTTTAGTGATTGATCAAGTTAGCAAAGTCTATCCGACGAAAACAGGTGACTACACTGTTCTTGATGGCATAGACCTAAGCGTAAAAGAAGGCGAATTTGTCTGCGTAATCGGTCATTCAGGATGCGGTAAATCCACTTTGCTGGATATGGTTTCCGGTTTCAATACGCCGACTAGTGGCCAAGTTTTACTGAATGGTAAAGCGATCACCACGCCCGGTCCCGATCGGATGGTCGTCTTCCAAAACTATTGTCTTTTGCCTTGGAAAACGGTTTATGAAAATGTTCACCTAGCCGTTAGTGCCGTTTTTCCTGAAAAAAGCAAAGTAGAAAAGGATGAAATTGTTCGGGCAAATCTCCACATGGTGGGCCTAGATGAGGCGATCGATAAAAAGCCAGGTCAAATCTCGGGTGGGATGAAACAAAGAGTGTCGATCGCCCGTGCGTTGTCCATTCGACCGGAGATTCTAATTCTTGATGAACCCTTTGGCGCATTGGATGCCATCACTAAAGAAGAACTCCAAGAAGAATTACTCGACATTTGGGAAGAACATCGCATCACCGTGATGATGATTACCCACGACATTGATGAAGCGCTTTTCCTGTGCGATCGACTCGTGATGATGAGTAATGGACCGTCGGCAAAAATCGGAGAAATCTTAGAAATCCCATTTGATCGACCTCGCGATCGGGCGGTGGTGATGGAAGACCCACGCTATATTCAATTGCGAAATCAAGCCCTGGATTTCCTTTACAACCGTTTTGCACATCACGAAGACTAAAAAAGCATTCAAATTCGATCGATTCTTTTAACCATAGAAGGTAGTAATTTCATTGTTTGGAGTTACTGCTTTTTTATTTTAATATTCAACTCGATCGGTGCTTTTTTGCCGCCTTAGAATAAATCGTAGCTTTTCCCCGAAATTTAGTTTTCGGTGGGTGTAGAATTAGGGAATAGTTACGATGTAGTTGTAGAAAGAGTTTTGAGGCCAATAATGTTGTCTGAACTGATTATTGACCTAAATCATGCTGGATTGGATTTGGAGCCAGATGCGCTAGAGGCTTATAGTCTGCGGCTTGTAGAAGAATTGCGAAGTGATTTGGCGGAAGATGCTGGGTTGGTTCGGGAAGAGAGTGTTCCTGATAGCGCAATGTCTGGAGCCGCTGCATTGGTTTTGGGAGTGCTGAAGGCTGAAGTGTCGATCGCAAACGTGGGGAAGGTGCTTCAGTGGCTGTGGACTTTGAAGCCGAATGCGGCTCAGAAGATCACGTATAAGAAAGATGGCCGTGAGGTGGTATTGGAGTATCAAAACTCGACACAGCTTAAGGAGCAAATCGAAGCGGTTAAGACAATTGATACGTTTATGATCCAGTTGATTCAAACGAAGTAAGAACGATGGCACGCAAGGCTTTATTGATCGGCACAGGAACTTACTCAAATAATTTTGGTCCACTCAAATCTCCGCTGGAAGATGTCCGGGTTTTGGGAGATTTATTGAGAAATCCAGAGATTGGGGGATTTGAGGTGGAGATTCTGACAGATCTGCCCTCATCAAACTTGCGGCCTAAGATTGAGACTTGGTATTTGGGTCATAGCAGAGATGATTTTTCGCTGTTGTTTTTGGCAGGACATGGCGTAAAAGATGGCGATCGTAAATTGCATTTTGCGACGATAGATACCCAAAAAAAAGGTGAGAACTTAGTCAAGACAACTGCAATGTCGGCACATGATCTAAGTGAATGGATGAGGAAATGTCGGGCAACGCGGCAAGCTGTTATTTTGAATTGCTGTTTTAGTGGAGCATTTGGGGATCTCGTGCCGATGGATGATGGCGCGATCGATGTAGAAGAGATTTTTGGTGAGGGACGGGTAGTGACGAGTTCGATGGCTGTAGAAGAGATTTTTGGTGAGGGACGGGTAGTGATGACGGCGACGAGTTCGATGGCTTATGCCTTTGAATCAAAGGGGCGAGAGTTATCAATCTATGGACATTATTTAGTGGAAGGGCTGAGAACGGGTGCAGCGGCAACTCATGGAAGTGATCAAATTACGCTGGATGAGTTGCATCAATATGTCAGCCAAAAAGTGCAGTCGGAGGCTCCGGCTATGGTACCGCAGTGGTTTGCGAAGGGTGCAGGCCAGGGATTACGGATTGCGAAGGTGGCGATCGGAGATCCAAGACGAAAGTATGAAGTTGTTTTTGAGGAATTGGTTCAGCAATTCGGGGAAGAGATTAGAGGTTTTGGACTTACTAGACTTAGATTATTGCAACGACAGTTGAATTTAGAAGACTCTGCTGTTGCGGAAATTAAAGATCGCGTTTTAGAACCCATTCGATTACGTAAGGAAAAGATTAGTGAATATCGCGAAATTTTTACTGAAGGAGTCAAACAGGAAGGATATCCATTTGATGAAACCCAACTTCAGAATCTGATGGAGATTAAAAAACTTCTGGGACTTTTGGATGAAGATGTTGCAGTGGTGGAAGCAGAAGTTCTTGCGGCATTACCTTCGAGTGATCCTCAGGTTGAGCCTGTAATAGTAGAGTTCGATCGCCTAGAAGAGCTTCTACAATTCCACAAATGGAAAGAAGCTAATGATGAGACATTACGATTGTTTTTAGTAATGGCAAATCGTAAGCCAGATGAGAACTTACATGCTTGGATGATTCGTCAATTTCCCCAAGATCAATTGAATACGATCGATGGTCTATGGTCACAAGCTAGTGATGGTAAGTTTGGGTTAGGTATTCAAGGAAGACTCTTTGCACAAAATTTGGGACATTTGGAAGTGTCGAAATCTGATGTATGGCCATTATTTGATGAATTAGTAGATTGGCGCAGAGATTACGCGAATTTCTATAATTTCAGTCTTAATACCGTGGATGGCCATTTACCACACTGGCGTAAGTTGATCAGTGGGTGGGGAGTAAGCGATCGAGGCGTTGCCTTTTTAAAGCGTGGGCTGGACTGTCCAACGATCGAGATTGAAGTAGAACATGATGATATTGAAGTGGTTTCTGCGATCGATGCAATTATTTTAAAATCTGAAAAAGGAGTGGACCATACCAAATTGCGTGACTTGCTTAAAGCGGGTGAATGGCGTGAGGCTGACCAAGAGACTTATCGATTAATGATTACGACGGTTGGGAAGGACGAAGGGCAAGGGTTTGATCCAGAAGATTTAAAGAACTTTCCTTATGAGGATTTAAGAGCGATCGATAACCTCTGGGTAACAGCGAGTAATGGCCATTTTGGGTTCTCAGTGCAGAAAAAGATCTGGGAGAAATGCGGGAGTCCAATGTCATACAATGACGACTACAAGAAATTCATGGAAGCAGTGGGATGGCGACGAGGTGTCGATAACTGGGTGAGCTACGAAGAATACAAATTTTCATCTACTCTTTCTCCGAGAGGAGAATTACCCTCATGGGCGGGGGGGGGCGACGGTAGTCATTTGCTCTTTTCTCGCGCAGCGATGATGTAAACTGTAGTATATCTGCTTTCCAGCCTGAAAATAAGAATAAGCTATAGCCTCACTTCCTACGACATAATTTCGATCCCCCTAACCCCCTTAAAAAGGGGGAACAAGAAAAAAAGGGGAACAAGAAGTGATTTTAATATTGTTAGTTTTGCTTGAATTTGAATTCATTCCCCAACCATCATTCCCCCTCTATCTCCGGTTCCCCCTTTTTTGTGGCGTAGCCTGCCCGGAGGGCGTAGGGGTTAGGGGGATTGGACCTATCCGTCAAATCCAAAAACGCCCAAACCCGTTCGTAGACTTTCTCAAACTCCCCCAATACCTCCGCATTCGTTACTCGCAAAACTTGCAAACCATAACTCTGCAAAATCTTCGATCGAATTTCATCGTAAACCTGCGCTTGTTCAAACTCATGCACATCACCATCCACCTCAATCACTAACTGCAACGCTGCACAATAAAAATCCACAATGAAATGATCAATAGGACGCTGCCGTAAAACCCGATGGGGAAACTTCGATAAACAATTTTCCCAAAGCTTACGTTCTGCGGCAGTCGGCTTCTTACGCATCTCCTTCGCACGGTGAACTAGATCTCGATCGTAAGCCAAAAATAACGGTGAATGATTCAACCCATACGATCGACCCATCAACAACTCCCTCACAACACAAACCTAGTTTTCCCGGAAATCTTGCGTTTGTTGCAGGAAGCTCGATCCCCCTAGCCCCTACGCCCTCCGGGCAGGCTACGCCACAAAAAAGGGGGGACAAGAAAAAAGGGGAACAAGAAATGATTTTGATATTGTTAGTTCTGCTTGAATTTGAATTCATTCCCCAACCATCATTCCCTCTCCATCTCCGGTTCCCCCTTTTCAAGGGGGTTAGGGGGATCGGGCCTCCCTGAATAACGAACACTGAATTGAGAAAGGGACGATCGCATTATAATTAGGCAAAGATATATCCTTTCTCCATCGAAGACTCTTAATGAGCTGAAAAATAATGAAGACAAGAAAATTAGCCATTATCGTTTATCAGGAAGATAATGTATACATTGCAGAATGTCCTGAAATCGGAACTGTGGATCAAGGGGAAACTATTGAAGCTGCGATCGAGGGTTTGAAAGCTGCAACACAGTTATATCTAGAGTCATTTCCAATGCCAGACATATCACCTCGATTTGTGACAAATATTGAGGTCAGCTATGCCGAGGCTGCCTAGAATTTCCAGTCGCGATGTGATTCGAGTATTGACAACCTTAGGATTTGAAAAAGTACGCCAAACAGGTAGTCATATTGTGATGCAGAAGAAGTATGAGAACGAGACGATCGGATGTGTAGTTCCCATGCATCGTTAATTGAAGCTCGGCACATTGAATAGCATTCTAAAACAAGCACAGGTGACGGTAGATGAATTGATCGATCGGTTGTAAAACGATCGGAAGAATCAAGAACACTGAATTGAGAAAGGGACGATCGGTTAATGACTCCAAAAGCCTTTTGCCGATGACTAATGAGTTCATTTAGGGATTTGGAATCCCTAGAATCGATCGTTCCTATTGTGCCATCATTTCCGTATCTGGTTCTAGCTCCAAAGGCGGATGCCAGAGAATTTCCGTATGCTCTTTGCCCAAGAGATTGATAACCATCCCTTCCCGAGCCAAACAAGCCCCTGGATAAGCCCCCTTAACTTGCATCTCCACAACATCGAGAAATTCATCCCCATGGTCTGGATCATGGTGGAACATAATCGGATGCTTAACCTTTGCCGCTTCAGCTAAACGTAATGCCTCTTGCCAAGTGGAGTGTCCCCATCCGCGTTTAGAGAACATCTTGTCGTGATATTCCTCATCGGTGTAACACGCGTCATAGATCAAGACATCCGCATCACGGCACAAGTACAGAAGATTTTCATCTAAGTGATCGCCATAGTGTTCAGTATCTGTCGCATAAACTGCGCTACGACCATTACAGCTCACCCGATAGCCGAGAGCCGTATTGGGATGATTGAGCGAACCCATTTCCACCGTTACCCCATTGCCCAGGTCAATCACTTGGCCGGGAAACACGTCGTGGAACTGGAGATCTCCCTGCATGACTTGCATAGGGACGGGAAAGTTTGGGTGGAGCATTTGGTCGTTTAGCCGCTGCTCCATGGTGGCTCCGTTGGGTGCTACTCCGCCGTAAATATGAAATTGATTAGTGGACATAAAAGCGGGTCGAAAAAATGGAAACCCTTGAATATGGTCCCAGTGCGAATGGCTAAAGAATAAATGGCCCTCGATCGGGGCTTCTTTTAAAAGCCGTTGACCAAAAACCCGCAACCCTGTCCCGCCATCAAAAATGAGACGTTTCCCAGCCACCCGCATTTCGACACAGGACGTATTTCCCCCATATCGAACCGTGGATGGCCCTGGAGTAGCGACGCTTCCACGAACGCCCCAAAATTGAACCGCAAACTCTGTTGAGTGAACCATTTCCCGACTCTTAATCCGCTTAATGCAGTAATAATGAACCTAGCTTATAGTATGCCCATGTGAACTGGCACACTCTCATTTTCAGGAAAAATCCACGATTAGGGGGTATTCTTCCATTTCTAGCGACCTAGTAATAGAAATTTATACTGAGTCAATTACTCGAATCAGGATTATTCTCAATTCTAACGCTAGCGGTTTAAGAGTGTGACCATGCACCAAAAAGCAGCACGATCGATTTAGCTACTATGCTGCTTCTAGATCAGATCGTCTGTGATCTCAGTCAAGTGAGGCCATAGAATTGGTCTACTTTCTGATCTACTGAGCAGCTTTAATGCATTTCTCGACTAGAGGCAGCACTGCATCGACATCTTTCCAGCCCAAGACTTCAACGGCTTTTTTCTCTAGATTCTTGTAGGTCTTAAAGAACTCAGAAATTTCGTCAAGACGATGTTGGGGGATGTCTTTGAGGGACTTGACATGGGCATAGCGAGGATCTTTGTCGGGGACGCAGAGGATTTTCTCATCCCGATCGCCGCCGTCAATCATTTCCATCATGCCAATGGGGCGCGCTGCGATGACACAACCGGGAAAGGTCGGTTCGTCCATGATCACCATGCCATCGAGTGGGTCGCCATCGTCTGCTAAGGTGTTGGGAATGAAGCCGTAGTCGTAGGGATACATGACGCTAGATGACAGGACACGATCGAGGGCTAGTGCGCCGAGGTCTTTGTCAAATTCATACTTGTTCTTACTTCCGGCTGCGATTTCGATCAGCACGTTGAGTAAGCCGGGTTTTGGCTGGGCGGGAATACGAGTCAGGTCTACCATGCGTACTTCTCTAATATTTTACGGGTCTTTTTAGTTACCGAATTCGATTGTAGGGGAAGTCTGAGTATATCTACTATTTTTTTGAGCACCCACTGAAATTTCATCACTGGAGTTAGTCCAGTTTTCCCCTGATTATAGTCAGGATCGATTTGGCTATCGATCGCAGTTAATGGCGATAGTGCTGCGAGGTGTTGAACTAGAGTATGAAAAATTGAGCCAGTCGCCGGAAGTTTGGGCACCACTTACATCGCAATTGGGTTGGTCAGATGGGCAGGCTCGGACGGAGCCGTCAGCAGACATCAAGCAAAAGACGGAGGTACCGGAGGAAAATTTTCAGTTAGCGGTACGATCGATAGCAGATTTTTGGAGGGTTCGTTGGTGCGGTGGGATCTTGCGCTGTTTGTGAGCTGAGTTTGTGGGCAAGAGCGAAACAATGTGAGGCCGTGGAGTAGAATTTCATGGAATTGACACTTGATACAGTGGCACCATGTGTGTGATTAGCATGATTAATCTTCGAGACAATAGAAAGACTATTAATATATTCCCATGCCTCGTAAATCATACAAAAGACTAAGCCATCATCGAACTAGGACTCTGTTTTTGTGTTTTTGCGTAATACTTTCAATTGCGGTAGTGATCAGCGCTCGTCCTATAGTTCATCTTACTCTCACGGCTCTGAACGATCGGTCTGAAATGAGAACTTCACTGGCCGGAATGGTGGATGATGCTAGTCGTTTGAATTCAACACCTATGAATATTATGCAGATTTCAGATGATTTTCTGACTGCAAAAACTCAATTGCAGAATGCTTTAAAGAATGCCCAAATTCAAGGTAAAAAGGTGACAATCGCAGGAGCACGTCACACAATGGGAGGACAGACTACATACTCTAATGGTATCTCATTGGATATGAGCCAGTTTAAGCAAATGTTATTGAATGCTAAAGCTGACATTCTAACGGTTCAATCGGGTGCTACTTGGTTAGATGTGATTCCCTATCTGAATGAAAAAGGATATTCGGTTTCAGTAATGCAATCCAATAATGATTTTACAGTCGGAGGGACAATGAGTGCAAATGCCCATGGATGGCAACATGATCATGCCCCGTTTGCTAGTACCGTTGAGCGTTTCCGATTGATGTTGGCCGATGGGTCCATTGTTCAATGTTCTAGGCAAGAGAATACAGAATTATTTTCACTTGTTTTAGGCGGATATGGACTTTTTGGAATTATTTTAGATGTGGATTTACGGGTTGTTCCAAATGCACTTTATACCGCAGAACGATCGGTAATTCCCATTACGAACTATATCCAACAGTATAGAGAGCAAGTTTCAGCAAACACAGGTATGGCCTATGGAAGACTATCCGTTGCTCCAGATAATTTTCTAAAAGAAGCCATTTTGACAACGTATCATGCTGTTTCTAGCGATCGGCAATTACCGCTCAAAATCACCTCTAATGCAGGAATCGCACGTACTATTTTCCGTGGAAGTATTGGAAATGATTATGGAAAAAATCTACGTTGGCAATTGGAAAAAATGAATGGGGGAGAGGCTGGGAGTAATGTTTCACGAAATGAAATCCTCAATCGATCGGCTAAATTATTTCAAAATAATAATCCAACAGAGACGGAGATTTTACATGAATACTTTATTCCAGCCGAATCACTAGAGATATTTCTGACGCAGTGTCGTCAAATCTTCCCAAAACACAAGGTTGATTTATTAAATATTACTATCCGCAATGTCTATCCAGATCGAGATAGTTTTCTACGCTATGCGAATGGAGAAATGTTTGGTTTAGTGATGCTTTTCCATCAAAAACGCAGTCCGTCTGATGATGTAAAAATGCAGGCATTAACCCAAGAATTAATTAACGCTGCACTTGAGGTGAAGGGCCGCTACTATCTGCCCTATCGACTTCACGCAACACCTGATCAATTTCATCGCGCCTACCCCCAAGCCAAGTATTTTTTCAAGCTGAAACGAAGATATGATCCTGATGAGCGCTTTCAAAATGCTTTGTATCTTAAATATGGACACTAAAAATTCAATCTGTTAATCTTTGAAAAAGAGATCTTTTTATTAATGATTATCAAGAACTGGAAATACAATTCATCGCTACGATCGATTTAAATTTCTACTCCCTATTACGTCTATAATCAAATTCACATTCATGCCTGGAATCTATGGGAAAGTTTTACGTTAATTTCTCGGTGAAATCATCGGACTCGCAGCAGGTGGCGACAGTTTTACGCGATGCTGGACGGGTGGCGATCGTCTCTCCGCCTCAAGTGGGCTATGTGGTTGTTTATGATGAGGAGACCGATCGTCAAGCATTGTTCTCAATTATTCAAGTTGGGACGTTGCTATCAGAATCGGTGAATGTGCCTGTATTAGCAGTACTGAATCATGACGATCGTATTTTGCGGTATTGGCTTTTTGAGAAGGGAGCGATCGTAGATGCTTATGATTCTAGACCTGATTATTTTAATAAGTTCTTTTTAGATTTGAATGAGGAGGACGATGATGAAATGAAGGACATGGATACAAATCAGATTAGTCGGGCTGAAAAATTGAAAGATTGCTTAAAATTAAATCTCGATTTAGTAAAAACGAAGAAGATTTTGCGTAATAAATATCCGTCAGAAATAACCAGACATCAAGCTTTTGCGACAGAATTGGAGTTACCTGATTGGTCTGTTGGTGTAGGTTACTATGATGTTCCTAAGTTGCAAAAAACGATCGCAAATACTAAATCAATTAATTCTAAAGCACAAGAATTTATATATATTAAAAATGGGTGAGGCAGCATAATCTGAAGTCAGTGAAAATGCTAGAATAATTAGCACGATCGGCAATGAATTGTTTTCGGTTGAAATGGGGATTAGGCATGAGCGGCGCAGTGGAATTTTTGGATGAATTTGATGTCGTCGTCGTCGGGGGCGGCCATGCGGGTTGTGAGGCGGCTTTAGCGAGTGCGCGGCTGGGATGTCGGACCATGTTGCTCACCCTTAATTTGGATAAAATTGCTTGGCAGCCTTGCAATCCTGCGATCGGTGGTCCGGCAAAATCTCAATTGGTTCATGAAGTCGATGCGATCGGCGGAGAAATGGGGCGGGTTAGTGATCGAACCTATTTGCAAAAACGAATTTTAAATGCATCCCGTGGTCCGGCTGTTTGGGCATTGCGCGCCCAATCTGACAAACGCGAATATGCGATGACCATGCGTCAAG
The DNA here is from genome assembly GCA_025351345.1 of Synechococcales cyanobacterium GL140_1_metabat_312. GTDB lineage: Bacteria > Cyanobacteriota > Cyanobacteriia > Leptolyngbyales > Leptolyngbyaceae > JAAFJU01. The sequence continues at coordinate 29,149 of JANXWB010000055.1, read as the reverse complement.
TCGTGGAGAATCAAGAGAACCTGTTCATTCGTGAGGGAATGGTCACGGATTTAGTGTTGAATGCTAATGAAGAAGTGATTGGAGTTGAGACTTACTTTGGGGTTGGATTTGCTTGTAAAGCCGTGATCTTGACAACGGGGACATTTCTCGGTGGGCGAATTTGGGTGGGCGATCGCTCTATGGAAGCAGGACGGGCTGGGGAATTTGCGGCGATCGGATTAACGGATACCTTAAATCGTTTGGGCTTTGAAACTGGGCGATTGAAAACTGGAACTCCTGCACGCGTGGACAAACGATCGATAGACTTTACGGTATTAGAAGAACAGCCTGGAGACGAAGAAGTCCGATGGTTTAGCTTTGATCCAGACGCTTGGACACCCCGCGAACAATTGCCTTGTTATTTGACCCGAACAACACTCGCAACTCACCAAATCATTAAAGACAATTTACATTTATCCCCCGTATATGGCGGCTGGGTCGATTCAAAAGGACCACGCTATTGTCCGAGTATTGAGGACAAGATTGTTCGATTTGCAGATAAAGAAAGTCATCAAATTTTCTTAGAACCCGAAGGTCGTGAAACGCCTGAAATCTATGTGCAAGGCTTCTCCACAGGACTGCCCGAGCGATTGCAATTAGCAATGTTGCGAACGTTGCCAGGATTGGAAAAGAGCGTAATGCTCCGTCCAGCCTATGCCGTGGAATATGACTATTTACCCGCAACTCAATGCTTCCCGACTTTGATGACTAAAAAGATTTCGGGATTGTTTTGTGCGGGGCAAATTAATGGAACAACAGGCTATGAAGAAGCGGCGGCGCAGGGGTTGGTTGCGGGAATTAATGCGGCTAAATTAGCAAAAGGCGGTGAAGAGGTTATCTTTACTCGCGAAAGTAGTTATTTAGGAACATTGATTGATGATCTTTGTACTAAAGATTTGCGCGAACCTTACAGAATGCTCACCTCCCGATCGGAATATCGATTGATTCTACGATCGGATAATGCCGATCAACGACTTACCCCATTAGGTCGTGAAATTGGGTTGATTGACGATCGACGTTGGGACCTATTTCAAACTAAAATGGCCAACATCGCTAAGGAAAAACTACGGCTTAATACTCAACGTGTCAAAGAACATGAGGAAACAGGGAAAGCAATTATAACCCAAACTCAGCAAGCTATTCACGGATCGGTAACATTGGCCGAATTGCTCAAAAGACCAGGATTCCACTATACTCATTTAGAACAATTTGAATTAGGGGATGTGAACCTCGATCGGGCTGAGCGAGAAGGTGCAGAAATTGATATTAAATATGCCGGATACATTCAACGACAAACCCATCAAATTGCTCAAACAGCTAAACAAGAACATCGTAAATTGTCTGCCGATTTGAACTACCATGCGATCGAAACCCTGTCCAAAGAAGCTCGGGAAAAACTCGCCAAAGTGCAGCCTCTTACCATTGGTCAAGCTATGCGAATTGGGGGTGTGAATCCTGCTGATGTGAATGCTTTATTAGTCTATTTGGAAATCCGATCGCGTTTAGTGGCGGCGGGATAATAGCTTTCAAGACTAACAATACAATTTATTCTGATAGATTCCATAGGCTATTCATTTTTGCTCGGTCGCAATACCATAAAAATCACAAATCCCAATATCGAAACATATCCCACTGTAAATACCCAATCTTGCCAGTTTCCGCTCATTTCAATCCTCATCAAAAAACTTTTATAACCGTACCGCAAAATCCTATCTTTTGACCTATCGCATAGATTGACGATCGCCTTTACAATAGTCGAAAAGATTATTAAGCAGGCGAGTTATGGGACTTTTTGATGATGTCAGTAAATTTTTAGAGACGCAGATTGATGAATTTCTAAAAAATAATCCTCATTTAGAACTGCAAGCCCTAGACGAAAAACTGGCAGAACAGCAACGCGAGTCCGATCGGCTGTTGTCAGATTTAAAATCTCGATTGCAAACCGTGGAATCCAAAATCCGAGAGACCGGAGAAGAAATCAAACGCTGGCATATTCGGATTGAAAAGGCTCGAAAAGCGGGTCGAAATGATCTCGTAGTATTAGCTGAGGCTCACGAATCGGAGCTTTTGCGTGAGGGAAATCAGGTATGGGGCCAAATGGAACTCCTGCGCGATCGGATTCCCCAAGCTGAAAAACTAGCCCTTCAAGTTCAACACCGTCGTCAAGAATTACAAGTCAAACTCGAAGAAGCCCGATCAGAGCGTGCCACTGTCCGCTCTAGTAGTTCAGCCACAAATTCTTGGCTAAATATGAATCCGACGGCAAAAACACCGAGCGATCCGTTAGAGAAGAAGTTTGCGCTGTGGGAAACAGAAGAAGAGTTACAACAATTAAAACGAAATGCAGGACGTTGAAGTTGATAAAAAAGCCCGATCGTACTGGGTTAGAGAGCGATCGGGCTTGATGTTCTGGTGAAGAGTAGACGAGAATTTAAGAATTAGTCTTTCTTCAGATCAACTTCTTCAAGCCCCATGAAATTTGGGAAGACTCGACTTGGTAAACCAACGGTAACGTAGGTTTTTTGCGTCGTATTATCGACATAGACCACTTGTTCTGGATCAAGAACAATTTTTTCGTCGGATTCCTTATCTTTAGATTTCTGATCTTTGACCTTTTTATCTTTGGGCTTGCGATCGTCAGAATCCCGATCGTCTAGCTTGACCTTTTTACCGCGAACAATGATCTTGACATCCTTTTTTAACATCGGTGAATAAACCGTGACAGGAATCGTATACCAAGTCGTATCACCACCTTTAGGAGTCGTGATAATTACAGGTAAGACTCCGATAACGATCGGCTTTGTACTCGGCGTTTCGGTTGTGGGATTTGGAGTGGGATTGTTTGTTGGATTAGTGGGTGGAGTTGTTGGATTATTTGTTGGATTAGTCGGTGGGGTTGTTGGATTGGTCAAGACCTCTATAAGTTTTGCACTACTGATAGTGCCATCACCAAAGACTCCAGAATTAATGTCAAACTTAATTTCACCGCTGTAGCTTATGCCATCGCGCTTCACAACATAGGCACTCGCTGGAATACTATTCCCCAATACCGTCTGATCGATCGGCTTCTTCCCCTTGTCTTGATATTGCAAGAGCCGTACATCAGTTTCACGAGTTACGACCGTTGTGGTAGAAGGCGTCGAACCCACTCCAATTTCAGTGAGGCGATAATCAAATGCATTCCATTCCGTGGTGAGAACAGAACTACTAGAGGCGGGAACGTTGGTCAGTTCAACATTGAGCTTTGTTGGAATATTGTTATAAAAGGCAGGACGACCGCTTTTGGTGAGTGCTTTAAAGGAAACTAATCCATTCACTTCTCCCTTAGTTCCAACGATCGGAGCCTGACCAGCAGTCGTGTCAAAAGTCGGGACTAGATTCGCCCGAAATAAGAGATTCGTTGGAAGATTCCCCAACTCCGTCTTGATCAGAACTCCTTCGTATGCCGCCTTATCGCCATAGACTAGGCTCTTTTCCACAGTGCCACGATCGGGCGAACCAGCCGGACTGATGAACCGTCCCGTCGTCGGCACAAAAATGTTGCCATTGACGATCGTGCCATTACCACCCGTAATCTTAACTTGTGCTTGTGCAGCGGGAGCGATCGCACTTGCCAAAAGCAACGTGAACGCAGTTATTCCAAAAGTCCAGAATTTCATATCAGTTCTATTCCTAAAAATGAGTAGTACAACAACGTAATGCAATAAGATTGAGTCGCTATAAGAGGCGCTAGAACGTAAACGTCGTTCGGATTGCACCAACTGTAATTGTGTCACTATTAGAATTGGCAGGGTTAAGGATCACCATTACACCGGGAGTAACGGAAATATTATCGCTAACCTGCATCCGATAAAACGCCTCAATGTGCGTGGTCGCCTTCTCTTGACCACCCGGCAACCCAAGACCGCCTCGCAATAAATCGGGTAAATTTTGTCCCGAAGGCAAATCACTAGAGGTAATGCGCGGGGGCTGACCCACATAGAGACCTGCTAAGTTGCCTCGGCCCCCAAAATCGGGCAAGTTCACATAGGTCATCCAGTTGAACGTATCAACACCGCCAGAAACACCAGGAAGCGTCGATCGAGTCAACCCGGTCCATCCGCCCAGTGTCACGCGGGGATTCATCCGCCAAGATGCTGATAGTCCAACGGCATTTGTATTAATTGGACCGTCTCCTACTACTTGAGAATCCCCGATTCCCGTGCCCAAGTCCCCCGTCGGACTGTAGGCATTAACATATTGCAATGCTAAATCGATTGATTGCGTCGGAGCAAAAGTAAGCTGTGCGCCCATACTGTGAGGGCCATTGAATAATCCAGCACCGGAATTTGGAGAATTCGCATTACCTGCTGAATAGACCCCTTGCAAACTAATACGCGGCATAATTTGCCAGTCAAAACCAGCTCCCGCACTTCCGGCCCCGATCCCGACGATCGGATTACGTTGTGCGAGGGCCGAAATTGGACCCGCACCCGCACTTTCTACCCGATTTGCCCCTCGGAAGACATTAATGGCATTCAACCCTTCTGCCCCGACAATAACCGCAATGTTACGGCTTAAGAGTTGGCGGTAAGTAAGATCACTGATGAATAAATTGTTGCCCGTATTACTTTCATAGGACAACCGCACATCGTTATTAAGAGAAGGAGCAGTAGTCAAATTCCCGGCTTGCAACCCAACAAGCAAGAGGCTAGTCGGACTAAACGCGGTAGTCAAACTAAGATTGGAGCTATAGCCAAGGGTCACATTAGTACCCGGATCAGGAGTCGTTGCAGGACCATTCGTCGGGAAAAATGCCGCATTATTCCTAGAGCGCCCTTGCAATCCGAGAATCACTTGACCATTGAGTTTAGTCGTCGTGGAGAATTGTTGTTTTTCTAGAGTTGCCGTTTTAGTTTCGAGATTATCAACCCGACCGCGCAACGTGGAGAGTTCAGCGGAAAATTGTTCTTGAAGTTTTCGTAAACTTTCCAGATCTTCTTTTTTAGCCGTGCCAGTTGTAGAGGAAATCAAATCATTGATTCGATCCATACAGGAATTCAGACCTGCCGCAAACTCATAGCGAGTTATTGCCCGGTTTCCCCGAAAGGTTTTATCTGGGTAGCCCGCGATACAACCATAGCGCTCAACTAGGGATTGAAGAGCTTGAAATGCCCAATCTGTGGGCTTAACATCTGAGAGTTGAGATACCGATGTAACAGCATCAATTGTGGCGGTATCGATCGACTGATCGGGTTCAAGATTCGCGATCGTCTCTAAAGTTGTAGCGGAGTTTGTCTGAAATCCGTCTTGAGGTATTTCGCTCGCTTGGGCTGGAATCGATAAATAGCCCGTTAAGAGCACGCTGCTCAAAACAACCCATCGCCAAGGATGGATAGATAGGGAGTTCATAAAATGCTTCTCAAATGTTGAATGAATGATGTCAGGCTTGGGTGACCGCTCAGACAGCTTACGACGATCGAATATTAATATAGTTCCCTGAATCAAAAAAATAATTCAAGTACTATCAAAAACGATGGACAGGTCATGTAGAGCAGGTTACGAAAATCTTAGCTTAGTACTGCGCGCGCTTTGTCTTAGAAAAATGATTTAAGAACTATTAAGGTTTACACTCAACCAAATTTTGACAACGGCTCTAATTCATCACCGCTATGCCGCACAATAGAGAAAACACAGATTTCCAGTAGTGCTTCGGGAGCTTTTCGGTGAATTTTCAGTCCGTCATTGCCACATTGAATCAATTTTGGAGCGATCGGGGCTGTCTGATTGTTCAGCCCTACGATACCGAAAAAGGCGCAGGCACCAAGAGTCCCCACACTTTCCTACGGGCGATCGGTCCTGAACCCTGGTCTGTTGCCTATCCTGAGCCTTGTCGTCGTCCGGGAGACGGGCGCTACGGTGAGAACCCAAACCGCACCCAGCATTACTATCAATATCAGGTCTTAATCAAACCGTCGCCGGAAAATATTCAAGAAACTTACCTAGATTCACTGCGAGCCTTGGGCATTCAACCGGAGGATCATGATATTCGGTTTGTGGAAGACAACTGGGAAGATGCGGCTGTGGGCGCTTGGGGTGTGGGTTGGGAAGTTTGGCTTGATGGCATGGAGGTGACGCAGTTCACTTATTTTCAACAGTGTGGCGGCATTGATTGCAAACCTGTATCTGTGGAAATTACCTATGGTTTGGAACGGCTGACGATGTATTTGCAAAGTGTGGAGTCAATCTTTGATATTCAATGGAATGATGCATTGACTTACGGTGATGTTCATTTGCAAGGTGAGATTGAAGAATGTACTTATAACTTTGAAGCCTCAGATTCAGCATTGTTGTTTAATCTATTTGATTTATATGAAAAAGAAGCGCTGCGATTGATGGAGCGTGAATTAGTCCTTCCGGCCTTTGGCTATGTGCTGAAATGTTCTCATACTTTCAATTTATTAGATGCCCGAGGCGTAATTTCAGTCACAGAACGGACGCGCTACATTGGCCGTGCCCGAAATCTATCTAAACAAGTGGCTACGGCGCATCTTAAAAAGCGGGAAGCGATGGGATTTCCATTGTTGAATAAAGTTGCTAAATAGTGAATTGATTATTAATATACATTTGGATCGATCGCGCTATGCAATCTCTTGAACAAATCACTATTTCAGAATACCAAGCCACCGCAGAAAGCTTTCGCATTGGCACTTGGAATCATGATGTTTCTCAAAATCGCAATGCGTTGATTTCTGCAATGCCAAAGAATCCCGGACGCATTCTGGACTTTGGTTGTGGGCCTGGGCGGGATCTGATGGCGTTTAAAACATTGGGGTATGAGGCGATCGGACTGGATGCGACTCCGGCATTTGTGGAAATGGCAAAACAAATAACAGGCTGTGAGGTTTGGCAACAGAATTTTCTGAATTTGAATTTACCAAATCAATATTTCGATGGTGTATTTGCGAATGCGTCGTTGATTCATGTGCCGCAAGCTTCTATGGTGAATGTATTGCGGAATTTATATGATTGTTTAGTGGTGGGTGGGGCGATCGTGATGTCCTTAGCACGGGGCACAGGGGAAGGGTTTGAGTCGAGGATGACGGGCGATCGGTATACTTCTTTTTGGGAGTACGAGACAATGTTGCCTTGTCTTGAAAATGTAGGTTTTACAGTCGATCATCATTACTATCGTCCACCAGGATTACCAAAAAGCCAACAATCTTGGGTTGCGATCGTGGCCAAACGCAATTCACTTGATGGTGTGTAGTCAGCGCTAAATTTTTCTAGAATAATCTATTTACAAAAGTTGTTTACGGTTTCCGCTGTAAATCTACAGGAGCCGATCGTCCCTCTTCTACTCTTCAACCACTTCAATCAAATCCTCGATCGCCACCTCAAACGCCCGCGCCAATTTAAGCAATGCCGTCGCATCGACCATCGCCATACCGGATGATCGTGCATAGGTTCGTAACGTGCTGTATACAACACCAGAACGATCGGATACTTCCCGCAGGCTCCATCCCCGATGTTCTGCTAGCTCACGAATTTTTAACCGAACTAAACCCATGCTTGACAATGACTAGATCTCGTCATTTAATGAATGTTATTGAGTGACTAGATCTAGTCAAGCTACATCTGTCATTGAATTTTGCGATCGCCTCTTGCCTGGAAAACATCAAGGCGATCGTTCCCCACAATTCATGAGGTATGGATATGATACCAGCGGAGTTGCCGGATGCGGCAGGCTCAGTCTATCGTGCGAGGCTATTTCCTTGGTCGGTCATTCGATTGTTGCCAGATTGTCAGCGATCGGTTCTGGCGAGATTTCGCAAACGTAATCAGGCGGAGGAGTATGTACGATCGGTGAAACGAGTGAATTCGGATTGGGATTGTACGATCGTGTTTGATCCGGTGGGATGGTGAGGGCGATTCAATGAGGGCCGTTTGTTCTGGAATGAAGAATCGATCGGCCCAATATTTTCGATCGAGGTTTTCCTGAAGTAGCCATACAATTGATTCATCCTGTGATTCATCCTGAAAGTTGACGATATGGATAAATCAATTACAGAAGCTCAAGACTTGCCGCTTCGCTGGCAGGAGGTTGATGACGGTATTATCTATTCTTTTTCGGGGAATGGACGGGTCTCCTTCCGCTACAATCAGGTTCGGCTTGGGCTTCTTTATGATCCTCTAGGAAAGCATCTTCGGGCAATTCGTAAGGGGTTTGTTTCGCCGAAGGGGAGCATTGGACTCGTACCGTCGGAAGAGCCTGGGTATGATTTTAAATCTAAGGTGTTAGGGAAAGGGGGCGATCGTCGATTTCACGGCACAATGGTAGAAGGAAGGCTTGAGTTTCCAGGTAAGATGACGAATCACTAGGTGAGGTAGATTGTATGACGATCACTCTTAAGGCCCATTCAGTTTGGCAAAATGTGAGCCAAGCGTTAGAACATATCGATCCCTACGAAATAGCCCGCTCGCATTTGATTGCTTGTGATTTTGAAATCCAGGGATATTGGGATGAGGACGATCGCCCTTACGAAAGTATTCGCTTTACAACTGCACCTCAGCCCGAATTGATTAGTCGATCGTTGGGGATGAATTCTAGCGCCGCAAGTCGATGGCTCCAATTGAAGTATGAATTGACGATCACTGACTCCGGCTCAAAGGAAAGTATTGGTCAGTTACTGCTGGTTTTGAATGAGGATCTGGAAGTAGTCGATGAAAATTGGGTGATTGATTTACGATCGCCTTATGTTGTGGCAGTTGCAGAATAAGTTGGAGCAATAACGATCGGCCCCGACCATAGTCTCGATCGAGGTTTTCCTAGAGCAGCTAGCGGCGTTGCAGGAGTATCCAACTTTGTATTAGTTCGTTGGCTAGGAATTCTTCTCTTCCTCGAATTGCATATTTTTCAATTTTATTGATGGCTTCCTGGATGTCTTGCATTCTTTCTCGATCGTTTCTCACAAGGTTCGAGCCTCCTGCAAAATCTCGTTGCGAATTCTAGGTTTTAGTCCCTCACTGGTTACAATATCGACTTTGATGTTAAGTAAGTTTTCGATATCTCGAATCAGTCGGACCGGAAACCAAGGACTTATTTTGTCTAAGTCATAATCAACGAGTAGATCTAGATTGCTATTTGGGGTGGCTTCTCCTTTCGCAACGGATCCGAATACTCGTACATTAAAGGCACCATGTTGAGCAGCGATCGTCTTAATTTCTTCTTCTATGGCTGGGGTCAAGTCGTCAAGAGTCATGATTTCACCTCAATGGATTGCCACCTAGATTTTAGTATTACCTAAATAGCTTTTGGCGTGAGTCTTTTTACACTACTTAGATCGATCGGTCTTGGATTGATAGTGATCGCTACACCCGCGACATAACAGCATTCAGCAAATCAGATTGTTTGAGTTTAGTGGCTTCGATCGACTCCTCTAATCGATCGCAAAACTCCATTAGCCGATCGCTCTACCTGACGGTCGAATTCTCTCAGCGGTTTAGGGTAGGGCGATCGCAAAACTCTCATCAGCCCATGGGATACGCTAAAACTTTATAGAGAGATTTAGCAGGAAGCTGTTACGAATAGACTTGAAGCATTAGAGTCACTGGCGATCACATATCAAGTAATGAGTGAAGAACTTCCGCAGCCTTCGATCGTGGCAAGGGCGATCGCTGAAGATTCCTTCAGTTGAAGTGAGGCATTTTTACAGGAATAGGTGATTGATCGCTGAGATCAGGATTTTTAGGTGGAGGGCAGAGGCGATCTGCCATAAACCAGAAATGTAATACTGAATCAATCTTCATTCATTTGTATAAATAAATTAATCTCTTTAATATTTGATAAATGATTCATGGAGGAATAGACATTCCTCTGAAACATATTCTTGATTTTATCTTGGTCTTCTGGCAATATTTTTCTCCACAATTTTGGAGATATTACTAAGTTCTCAACATGAGATAGAAGTAGGTTAGATATAATTAATTTTTGTTCTTTAATACTTTTCTTCATAATCTGATTGGGAATAAAAGAAAATAACTTCTTGTCTTTACGCAGAAAACTTATAAGGATAAATGTCCTATTTTTTTGTGGAATAACAGTTAAAAAAACAAATTTTAAATCTTTATCTAAATCTGATAAGTTATTAATTTCATTTCCTCGAAGGTCATATTCAATTGCAAAAGTTGATGAAGCTGCCACGCCATAAAATCCATAAAATTCTATGGTATGTGTTCTTATTATTCCAAAATCTGATTCAATTAAGGCTTTGTTGAAACCTATTTTATCCTTTTCTATTTTCTTCAAGGTATTATTAGTTGCTTTGAGAACATACTCAATCGAAGGTAGATCATATTTACCATTGTCGAATTGCCTCATAGCCTCATAGAAGTTCTTGGATTCACGTTTTACGTGATATTCTTTTGCGAAAGCTCTATAAGCAAACAGAAATTCTTGTTCACAATTATTTTTTCGATAATCTCTTGATTCAACTGGACTGAAGATAGTTGAATCATGAAACCCACAAAAATTTGTAGACACTGTGGCTATTTTTCTACCAACATCTTCTTCTATAATTAAAAATTGATCATTAGAATCTGAAAATTTAAGCTGTAAGATACGCCCATTTTCAGCGAGCTGATTAAGAATTCGATTATTTTGAATTGAATGAGCTTTAATTATTTTGGAAGAACAATTGTCATTACTAAAAAAGCATTCTTTGATGCGTGATTCACGCTTTATTGTATTAAATATTTTTTTGAAGTCTCTCATAATCTACTTCGATATGGTTTTTTGCAAATTTGCATTTTGACTTAATAGGTAGATTTTATTTTAGAGTAATACTATCTATCTATAAGTTTTTCCCTTACTTAAATTGGAGTTGACTTTGATGAAGCCAGCACCCTAAATACTGCTTACAATACCAATTGTTTCCACTACAGGGTGTATCACGTCTACTAATATATCTCCACGTTTCAAAACTTGTTGAACTGAATTACTAAAACCAGGATTTGATCAGCAGTTTATTGGCGGATCGGTAATCTCAGCATTAAATCCGCTTGATGTCGTCTGCGCACTTCCACGAGGATCGATCGTCCTTTTCCTCAGCAAGCCGATCGCTTCCACTAAGATTTGGCGAGTTTTTGAAGTTGGGCGATCCAGAGTCCAGTAAAGCCGTTAGGAGCAGATTATAATTACCATACTGACGTAACAGAGATTAGCCCATGAGAGTTGTTACTTTCTTAGACGCTGAGACACGATTAAAAAATATTCTGGATCAAGTCGTTGATGACGCTAGTTACACTATTATCTCTCGCCAAGACGCTGAAGATGCCGTCGTGATGTCACTTGACCACTTCAATAGCTTAATGGAAACGGTATATCTTCTAAAGAGTCCGGCGAATGCTGCCCATCTCAGCCAATCGATCGCCCAATATCGATCGAACCAAGTTGTCCATCACGACCTAACCGATGACTAAAGTATTAGCTTGGACAAACGACGCTTGGACGGATTATCTTTACTGGCAAGGACAAGATAAGAAAACGCTCAAACGAATTAATAAACTTATCACTGATGCTCAACGTCATCCATTTGAAGGCTTAGGCCAACCTGAACCCCTAAAAGAAAACCTGTCTGGATTTTGGTCACGCCGCATTGATGAAACAAACCGTCTGATTTACGCAGTCGATGGTTCCACACTCACGATCATCGCCTGTCGATATCACTACGAAAAATAGTGATATTCAGACCCGTACTCGTTACCCCCGACTCAACTAAAAAATCCCGGAGTCGATCGCCCTTTCCCAAATCTCTAATCCACAACCCCAGGCAAAACTAGAACCCCAGCCTGTAATAACAATAGCCGTTCCGGCAGATAAGCCGATCGACTACTCCCCAACTCACCCCGAATCGATTGCGCAAAGGTTAAAACCTGGCTCGCCTTCTCCTGAGCAAGCGCTTGAGCCAAAGTATAAATTTCAGCGATCTTCATACGCGTTCTCCCAGCAAGGTCTCAATCCTATCTTAGCTAGCTTGAATCATTCCCAATAAAAGGCCGATCGTCCCAACAAAGAAACGATCGGCTGATTGAACTACTAACTCTAAAGGTTATGAATTAGAACTTAGAACACTACTAACAAGCTTCGGCGAAGGCGTTTGAGCGATCGCTTTAGTCCCCGTAGCAACAGCTTTTGCCGCATGAAGCATCGGTGTTTTTGCAACCGCCGCATTAGCAAACGTAAACAATGGATTAGAAAGAACACCTGCGATCGTAGTTGCGACCAACGCGCTAATCAAACCCACTTGCAACGGACGCATACCCACCGCATCAAAACTGGTAGACGGATAATTTTTCACAGAATCCGACATTTCCTGCGGCTCCTTCACCACCATCATCTTCACCACACGAATGTAGTAATAAATGGATATCACACTGGTAACAAGACCCAACAGCACCAAGCCATAGGCTCCCGCTTGCCAACCCGCCCAGAAAATATACAACTTCCCAAAGAACCCAACCAACGGCGGAATCCCACCGAGGGACAACAGGCAAAGCGACAGCGCCAAGGTGAGAAGCGGGTCTTTTTGATAGAGACCAGAGTATTCACTGATTTGGTCAGTTCCCGTTCTGAGGGAGAAGAGAATGACGCAGCTAAAGGCTCCGAGGTTCATGAATAGATAGCCCAGCAAGTAGAAAATCATGCTGGAATAACCCGCATCGCTGCCGATCACTAGACCAATCATGATGAACCCAGCCTGCCCGATCGATGAATACGCCAACAGCCGCTTCATGCTGGTTTGAGCCAGAGCAACCACGTTCCCCAGAATCATACTGAGAATGGCCAAGGCGGTCATCACAAACGTCCATTGCTCATCTACCAGTGGGAAAACCGTGACCAGCAATCGAATTGCCAAGGCAAATCCTGCCGTTTTAGACCCAACAGATAGAAAGGCAACAACAGGCGTGGGCGATCCCTCATAAACGTCTGGAGTCCATTGATGAAATGGCACAGCCGCAATTTTGAAAGCAATCCCCGCGATCGCAAACACTAACGCAATCACAATGCCAATGGACGAACCAAGATTTGCATCTTTCATGGCCGCCGCGATCGCTCCGAGTTCGGTTTTCCCGCCCGATAATCCGTAGAGCAACGACGATCCATAGAGGAAAATCGCTGCACTGGATGCCCCGATGAGCAAATATTTCAATGCAGCTTCATTTGATCGTGGATCACGTTTGGTATAACCCGTGAGTAAATACGACGAGATACTTAGTGTTTCCAGGGAAACAAAGATCATCACCAACTCATTGGCCCCAGACAGAAACATTCCGCCTAAGGTCGCAGTTAGCAAGATGCTAATGAATTCTGAAACGGGGGTACCGGATTGTTCAACGTAACGAACGGACATCAAAATCGTCGCGACGGATGACAGCGCAATGATGCCTCGGAAGGCAACGCTTAGGGCATCACTGTTGAATTCCCCGAAGAACGCGATCGGATTTTCGATGTTCCACTGAGTGGTATACAACGCAACTACAGCGCTCAGCAATCCAGCGATCGCCACATAGGGCGTAAACCGAGCTGAACGAGTGCGTCCGACGATCAAATCGGAAACCATAACGAAAAGAATGGTTGCAATAACAATGCCCTCGGGCACGATCGCACCAGTGTTTAACTGGCTTAGAAGTGTGGCGAAATCCATAGAAGCGTTTCTAGGCAACGTTTATCATAGTGCAAGAGGATTTTTTGAGTATCCCCTGCGCCATTGTACCGCGCAAGCTAGAACCCTGCTTGCAACGAATGTTGTATGCCACCATAGAGTTGAGTCAATTTTGTCTACTGGACCGAAATTAATTAGCTGAAATTAAAGGTAGAGAAATGTTGGGTAGCTCAAGCTTCAAGGACTGGGATTTCAGAGATTTTGAGGGTTGGTTGAGGGGTTGAGGTTGTAATTTGAGGGCTTGCTGTTGAGGGGTTGGACTATTTTTGAGCGCTTTGGCGAGATCGTTCATGGAACTTTCTAGCTGAGTCCCCGGATCGATCGCCATCCATCCCGCATCCGTAAGCTGACGAAATTCTAAGTGAAGGTGTGGACCTGTCGAATTTCCGGTGCTACCAACCCGGCCAATCACGGCTCCCTGTTGGATCAATTCACCCGGTTTGACAAAAATCTCGGAAAGGTGTCCGTAGAGAGTTTGTTGGGTGCCGTCGCTATGTTCGAGTGCGATCGTCAAACCATAACCGCCCAAATTATCCGCTAACAGCACCTTTCCCGACATGGCCGCGAGAACGGGTGTTCCTTCAGGGGCCGCAATGTCCGTTCCCGTGTGCATTCGGCTTGCACCACTGATGGGATGAATTCGCCAGCCGAAGAGTGAACTGATGGGGGACGGAATTGCGAGGGGATAGATAAATTTGACGTTCTGGAGTCCGAGGCGAGAGAACGGGCGCAGTAGTTTTTGGTTGAAATAGGCTGGCAAGGGTGTAATGACGCTTTGTTCACTAGGGGCGCTAGGGGTCCAGCTAATGCCTTGGTTTGAAGAAATCGTTAAGCCTCCGATGCCCTCGCCAAGATTAAGCTGAGCCGGAGCATTTCTGGGGGCGCTTTCAGAAGCAGGCGAAAAACCTGGTTTTTGTTCACGGCTACTGATGTCAATATTCACCTGTTCACTTGGACCTGCCAAGGGGTCGATCGTCATGTCCCGTGCGGTGGCCCCAATGCTGTAATCTGTACGGTCGATAATGGATTCTTTTGGGACATCGTTGCTGTAAACATTAGCTGACTCAACTTGCAAGGGTGCAGCGGGCGGCAGAGGCTCACTAGGCGTAGGTTTAACCGCAACAGCAGCACGGAGACTCAGGCCGGAACTAAGCGTGAAGGTCGCAAGGGCTAGAAGACTTCTTTTAACAGTCATTGAGGCTTGGTTAGTGGGTGACATATAAAAATGTGAGTGTTGAGGAATAGATGTTGAGTACAGGATGAATTGCGGTGGACGTTTTACGAGTTTCTGTCCCTAACGAATGTCTATATAGGCGGGGGAACAGAAGTCAGGTCTCTGACTATTGGCTCGGGAATAGGGATTGGTGGAAACAAGTGAGCTTTTATCGACGTTACTGACGGCTCTAAGTAGTTGAGCGATCGATCGGTTGTAATTCAAAATAGCGGTAACGCGACTACCAGCCGATCGGGTTAGATCCGTTTCGGCGTTGAGGACATCGGTCTGAGTGCCAACCCCAGCATCAAACCGAAGCTTTGCTAATCGTCGAGCTTCACAGGCTTGTCCGAGTGCTTTGGTCGTAGTTTCAATATTCTTTCCGCTTGATGTCAAAGTTGCGTAGGATTGCTCGACTTGAAACCGAATATTATTTCTGCTTTGGGTAAAGCGGGTTTCGGCAATTTGCTTACTGATGTTTTGCTGTTGGGCTTGCGATCGGGCCGTACCACCATCAAAAAGCCGCCAAGTTGCCACTGCTGCGAGCGAATAGCCAGAGGATGGCTCACTGACAGGCTGTTCAAAAATTTTCAACAAATCATACTTAGCCTGTAATTGAATTCTGGGTCCGAGGGCCGAGAGGGCTTGCTGGCGTCCGGCTTCGCTGATGTCGCGTTGGACGAGTTGTTCTTCGAGTTCGACCCGTTCTTTGTAGGCGGTAACGATCGTTTCCTCTAAGCTCATTTTCCAGTTACCGACAGGGCGAATAGGATCCGCTGCACTCACGGTGATAAATTCTGGCAAGCTTAAAGTCTGAGCAATTCTACGCCGATTCACTTCTTCATTGGCCAAGGAATTAGTAAGCTGCTGTTGGTTATTGGCCAGTTGCACTTCCGATCGCAACACATCAAATCTTGTCCCCAAGCCTGCGCGTTCTTGGGCACTGGCATCTTTTAAACTCTGCTCAGAATTTCTGACAGATTGTTCGTTGATATTGACCTGTTCGTTGGAATCTTGGAGGTCGTAATATTGACCTGTGACATCTAACCGCAGCTGCTCACGGACCCGTTCCATTGCTAATTCTGCGGCACGAAGATTTCCGGCGGCAATTCTGCGTCGTGCAGCGTTTGCTCCAGAGGTATAGAGATCATAGTTGAGCTGTAGGCTGGTGTCCCATGAGGTGGACTCGGCGGCAATGTTGCGTTGGAAGGACTGAGGGCTTAAGGATCGGGCGGAGGCTTCACTTCCAAATTGAGTAATCGCATCGGCTTGAGCCGCTTTAATGCTTATTGTCCCACCTGCAGAAAGCGATCGGTTCACGTTGCTTTGCAAGTCAAGGGTTGGATAAAGGGTGGCTTGGGATTCTCGGAGAGCGGCTTGCTGTTGCTGGACTTGGAGACGACTGACGTCAAGGTCTCGGTTGTTTCGTTCGGCGAGTTCGATGGCTTCTGTGAGAGTCAATGACCGTACGCCTTGTAGCTTTACCTCTTCAGGTTTCGTCGGGAACAGAAGTGGGTTGGCTGGAGTGGTGAGAAAATCTGGTGCTGACACAGGAAACTGCGTTGCAGGTGGCATTGGTGTGGGAGCAGACAAGGGCGCGATCGGTGTAGAAAGAGGAGCCGCTTTCTTTATATCGGGCTTTGTATCGGGCGACGGTATAACTTGGGGAACTGCATAGGGAACAGTGTTCTGGCCTGGAATCACAGTGTCCTTACTTACGGATTCATTGCCTAAACCTGTTGGCATGGGGTTCGTAGGGGCAACGATCGGGGCGCTAAGGAGCGGAGACGCCGGAGTCGTTGTTGCATTGGGTTCTAGCTGGGCGATTGGATGGAGTTCGGGTGACGACTTAATGGAGTTGCCGGGAGCCGCTTGAACGATCGGGCTATACCCAAGGGCCAACAAGAACCCGATGCTGACCAAGATAGAATGATGAATAGTCTTCATACGTTAACTTCCAATTCGCCCACAAAAATGATACTGAAACCTATCCAAAGCCTGCCAGTTTTTCTATAAAAAAGCATGTAACTAAGGAAACAAATTGCTAAATTTTGTTTAGTTTCGCCCTGAACAGAATAACGCTTCAGAGCGAACATTGACAAAATTTTACTGGATGAAATCTCTAAGACGGGGTGGGGCATACCATCCTATGGGTTTGGCGATCGTATCCACCTCATCAAAAGCCGTATTTTACGCGTCAAAATTTAAATCTAATATCAGTGATCCCATTCAAAGTTAAGTTAAGCTCAGCCGATCGCTGCCATACCTCGATCGTAGAGCGATCGGGCGTAATCGGTCCAAATGCCTTGACCCCAATAGCGGAAGCAACTGGTTTCGAGCAGCATGACATAGAGCAAGGCTTCTGAGTAATTCGAGCTGCCGGGATCCCCATTTGGAAAACGCGCATGGAACTTAGCACTGAGTTCGTTCATCGGTTCCAGAACATTTTCGTAGCCCTGCACCCAACTGAGATCGTTAGTCCAAGACGCACCTTCCATCGAGAATTGCGGATCCTCTGCCTTGATATCCCGAAAAGCCGTTGCCACGGACTCTGGTGTGACGACATCATTGACCCGCTGCCAAATCCGGTGTTGCTGCACGGCTTGAATTTCAGGATAATCCTCAGAGTTCACGCCCGCCGCCTCGATCAGTTCGAGATATTCGGTGCCATTAAATCCAGTGACATCGGTGATTTCAGCAACCTTGTCCCAAGTTGGTCCGAAGTCTCGTGGAAATTCGTTCATCATCACGCCACCATTTTCTCCGTCAGCGATTTGACTAACCAGTGATGGAATGGAATGAGTTCCGATCGTAATTCGACCCAGATTTTTTGCCTCATGAAAGGGCTGCATCTGAGCCACAAGTTTAGTATCCGAACCTTGGGTTTTAATTAATGCCGTTAGTGAAACCGTTTCACCGTTGCTGTTCCGGGCTATTAATCGAGTGGGTCCATATTTTTGCGTTTGAGTTAATGGCGAACCATCGAGATTTTCCACGGAATGCTCTTGCACCAATAGCCAACGATAGCCGCAATCTTTCAGTGCTTTGAGATACTCATACAACGTATCAGGATGATTGGGTAAATGCATTTCGGGCGGTGAGAATCCCTTGACTCGGCCTAATGCTTCTAATCCAAAAATATCTGCAAAGTGATGTTGCCAAGCGCGAATTTGCAATTTCAAATCAGGAATGGGGGTAGACGTGGCCACCGCATGACTCCACATTGTGCCGAGCCATTCGACGTGGGGTTGATAGCGCGGGTTACAGGCTAAAACTTTCAATTTATTTAAAATATCATCGCGGCCCATTTGCTGAAGTCCCCAGAGCAAGTTGCCGGAATAGTCAAGCATAATTCGTGGATTGAGACCGCGATCGACTAACTCTGGAATAAAGTCACCCATCCGCTCATAACACCAAGCAAATACGCCTGCATTGTGATTGTCGCCTTCGCCAGAATGCTCAAACATATGCTGAAGATTACTAATTAATTCACCATTTTGACCCGCCGGAATGGTCGGTTGATGCATATGTAATGCACAAGCAAAGCCCGATCGGATTTGCGATAAGTCAATATTGCTGCGATTCAAAAAAACACTATTTTCTACTTGAAGTACATTCTGGAGTTCGGCTTCGCGTCCGTGGAGTGGGGGAAGGCGCGGTGGGGTGATCGTGGTCATATTGAAAACCTAATTTATTTGAAATAATTTGCAATATATCGTAGGCCAAAACCGATGGGCTAGAAGATTAAGAAATCACAGAGATTATGCAGTGACCTAGAAAATCAGAAATTTGTCAGAAATTCAGTCAAACTAGATTAGTGTTCTGATCGGGAACTTCACTCAAATAAATAAATCAGCCTCACAAATTTCGATCGGGAACTATTTAAACTAACCGATCGTCGTGGTAGTTATGGGAATGACTACTATCAAGCAATTAACATTAACTTAGAGCTTCCATGAAACTAATTCCAATTGTCACGATCGTCTCAACCGTTATCGGCATCACAGCAAGTTCGATCGCTCCAGCTAATGCCCAATTGTGGCGTAGACCCAAACCAGCCCCCGCACCCACTCAACAAACCCTTCAACCTTCTCAGAATAATAGCGTTCAGCAACAGATCTTAGCTCTTGTGAATGTAGAACGGAAAAAGGCAAACCTTCAGCCCTTGACGTTGAATAGTAAATTGAGCCAAGCCGCTCAAAATCATACTAATGACATGGTGAGCAAAAGCTATTTCAGCCATACTTCACCCAGTGGCGGGACGATGGTCTCTCGGGTGAATGCCACCGGATACGTCTATTCTACGATCGGTGAGAACATTGCCGCCGGAAGCAGCACAGCAACTGCGACTATGACCCAATGGATGAATAGCCCTGGTCATCGCGCTAATATTCTGAATCCTAAATTTCGTGAATTAGGAGTGGGATATGCACCCTCTAAGGATCAATATCGGCATTATTGGACGCAAGTGTTTGGTGCGGCACAGTAATGGCTTGTTGAATTAATTAGAAAGCCTCCGTAGATTCTGTATCTGTCTATATCTGTGCGGAGGCTCCTAGTTCGATTTGAGGACTAGTTCTAAAACTGGGTCATTACAAAGACTTCAGTTGTAGAAGATGAAAGATAGTTCATAAAGTCTGCTGACAGAACAGGACTCAGGGTGCCGGGAACAGTTTGGAATTGAGATTTATAGCACTTTAGTGCCGTTTTCTTTTGAGCTAAAACACTTTGAATGGGTAGCTGATAGAGATTGTTCCGCTGGTTTTGCACTAGGCTCGACAGGTGCTTGTGGCTCCAGAAGCTCCAAATTGGGTATTCCCACAATCGGGCTTGTCGTCCCGATCGGACAATTGCTTCATGAACTAGACGATAGGTCGCTTGATGATCGCCGTGAACATCATACCGATAAGTTACATAAATATCCTGTGGCGCTATCTCATTGATTAAGTCCACTAAACTATTAATTAAGGCATCATGCTCTAATGCTTGATGGTCTAAAAATTGATCAGGTTGATCTAAAAAATGAATTGAGTTTGCACTTACCCCTAGTCGTCCTAAGGCTTCTATTGCTTCTTGTTTCCGTATTGCAACTATGTCCTCGGTGGGCATTATGGTGACACCCCCAAGAGCGATCGAACCATAGCAAGCTGAGCCATCGGTCAGAAATGCAACATTAACTGGAATCTGCTGCTGTCGTTTCAGGGCAATCAAACCACCACAACCCAAAGTTTCATCATCTTGATGGGGCGCAAATACTAAAGCAGATCCGTTTAAGGATTCTATTGGGATTGCTTTAGGTCGAATGAACCAATCAAATCGACAGCGTTGAATATAGGCTAAAAGAAAATTAGATTGAGCCATTACTCGCCAAGCAATAGCATGTTTAAATTTTTTATATAGTCCTGAAATTCCGCTCATTATGACCTCGTGCTTGACAAAATGATTAAATGGTTGATTCCGTGAATACAGTCTGTTAAAACAGTGAAATTAAACCAACTTCGATCGGGATTCAGCAAAAGACGATCCGGGTTCAGGAAAAGGCGATCGGGATTTAGCCATAGAGGATCGGAGTTCAACAAAGGGAATCGATCGATGGCGAATGCAGCCGATAATATATCCCCAACGCCATCCTAATTCCCAAAGACAAGGCTTAAGTTCTCCTTTAAGGCCGCATTGAATTACACGTTTAATAGTTCCTAAATAAGTCTTCACCATTTTCAAAACTGAAGATCGTTTAAGACCAGATGATCGATATCGTTTGCAGATTAAGGGAAACAATTCAGCCCATCGTTGAGCTTGCTTAAATCCAAGTGCGGCTGTGGCACGATGTCGGACATGGATGACGGCTTGTGGGACAAAAAACAAAGAACATCCAGAGACCTGCACTCTAAAGCTATATTCCATATCCTCAAGCCATGCAATCTCTTCATCAAATCCGCCTACAGCCCGATGAATTGAGGCATGAACGCCCATTCCACAGCCGCCTGCATGTTGTAAAAAACGAGGACTAATATCTTGTAAATGGCTGGTTTGAACACCATCATCCATACCATTCAGCTTCTGATGATCAAAACGGCTAGCGACAAATCGATGGTAAGAAAGTGCATCAAACATCGCCTCTACCCAAGTTTCTGCGACCACATCATCAGCATCACAGAAGGCTAAGAATTCTCCTTTGGCGACTCTGGCTCCGACATTTCGAGCATGGGCAACACCCTGACGATCGGAGGCGGAACAAATCACTAAGTTTGGAATTTGATTAAAAAACTGTTTAGCCACATCCAAGGAGTTGTCCGTGGACAAATTATCAGAAACAATGATTTCCCAATCAGAGGGTTGAAGTCTGAACAAAACCTGATTAGTCAGTGCCGTTAACTGAACAGCAAGTGTTTCGCCTGCATTAAAGCAGGGGATAATGACGCTAATTTTCATGAAAAGCACCGAAATATATTATAGTATGTATAGAGTAGAAACTTAATTGAGTAGCTTCTGCATTACGTGAATTAAACGATACAATTCATGTTGGTTGAGTTATGCAATTCAAATTAAGCTACCAAATCATAAAACTATAGTGCCCATACTGATAGCGATCGTCTACATCTTTTTGATTCTTTTACAATTCCACTCTCCTGACCCAGGATCTTCATCTAATATCTTCACCCAGAGCTTTTAACTGTGCGGTTGCTTTCTGCAATGACTCATGCCATTCTCGACTTGGCACACTATCTGCCACAATCCCTGCCCCAACTTGTCCCCAAACTTGCGCTAAACCTGACTGATTAGAAACATACAATAATGTGCGAATTAAAATATTCAAATCTAACCGCCCGCGCAAGTCTAGATAGCCACAAGAGCCATAAAACAAACTACGCCGCACAGGTTCTAATTCTTCAATGATTTCCATACAACGCACCTTTGGACATCCCGTAATTGTTCCACCGGGAAAGGTCGCCCGAATTAAATCAATTGCATCGAATTGCGATCGGAGTTTCCCCCGAACATTACTAACCAAATGCATTACATGGCTATAGCGCTCGATCGTTAGCAATTCATCAACCATCACCGAGCCAAATTTACACACTCGACCCAGATCATTGCGCTCTAAATCCACCAACATAATGTGTTCAGCGCATTCCTTCTCATTCGATCGTAAGTCTGTTGCCAAGCTCAAATCTTCTTCAATAGTTTGACCACGCGGACGGGTTCCAGCAATGGGTCTAGTTTGCGCAATCCGATCGTTATCCAAGGATACCAATCGTTCCGGCGAACAGCTCACCACATCTCCAAAGGGCGATCGCCAATAACTTGCAAAAGGCGATGGATTAATGGCTTGTAATGACCGATAAATAGACCAACTCGATCGGCTTGTTTCGGTTTCAAATCGCAGCGAAATATTGGTTTGAAAAATATCACCGCATCGAATATATTCCTTAGCAGTTGCGATCGCCGCCTCATATTCTGATTGTTCAGTCAAAAACCGTACCGCATTACTCTTGCGTACCGCCTTTGCACTATCTGAAGCGCTGTCGATCGATTCAGGATTGGCTAGCTCAGGGGTTAGATTTTGGGTTAATCGATGGAGCAAATCAGGGGCATCCGATTCATCACTCACCGCTAACCAAAGTAGTTGAGCTTCGTGATCTAAGACCGCAAACGAAGACGGCTCATACCAAAATGCGATTGGGAACGGCAATTCATCCTTGTTTTGAATGGGCAGAGATTCAATTTCCCAAGCTAAATCATATCCCAACCACCCCAGCCAACCGCCCACAAAGGGTAAATCTTGGGGCACATTTGCAAAGTCAGGCGCATCAGAACTAGTGAGCGATCGTAAAAACGACAACACCTCCCCAGCTTCCGGAGTCCACATCGCCAGAGATCCATCACCCAACTGACGTGGCCCGCCCGCACAAATAGAAAATCGTCCCAAATATGGATAATCCGGCGACGGCGGAAACGGGCTTTCTAGCAAGGTTGCAATAGACTCCGACCCAAACAGCTTACTAAAAACCTCCGAACCCGTTTGCTGATTCAGAGCGATCGATCGCCAAAACCAAGGAGCCGTCATACCTACTGCTGTCATACCTCCCGCCGTCATATTTACCGCAACCCCAACCAACTAAAGAAATCCTGTTGCGTAAATACTTCTAATGCCAACAACGCCACAAATCCAATCATCGCAAATCGACCATTAATTTGTTCAGCATAGCGAGACCAACCAAATCCCGGTGCATCGGGGTCTACGATCGCGTCTTTTTTAACATCCGCCTTAACATCTACTGTTTTAGACACTTTTTTTGATTTATCAGCCATTACAACTCCTTCAATAAAAACCTATATGATCATCTCTCAAAACCGATCATTTCACGCACTTCACCCGTCACTTTTGCGAATCTTGGACCGCCTCAATCAACGATCGCACTTCACTCGCCCCCTCACTCGCCTCAAACCCCATGGGAAACTTGCCCTTCGTCAACATTCTCCAACCCAAAGGAGCCAAACTCGCCATTCCCGCCAAATCTCGCCCCTTATTCCCCACTACATTCACCCCAAACTTGCGCTCATCAATCCAACCGCTTTCCTTCACCAACTCAATCAACTGCTTACGATGTCGCACCGCCCGACTTTTTTGGTCATCAACCCGCGCCAAAATCTCGCCCTTCACCTTACTAATCTGATCCAAGGGAAACACCTCCGTTGGACAAACAGAATTACATTGACCACAGCGCGTACAGCCCCAAACTCCATCCGTACCCTCGTTGTACTTCTCCAATCGAGATTCCGTCTCCCCATCCCGATTATCCGCCACCATCCGATATGCCTTCGCCAATGCGTGAGGTCCAACAAAATCCGAGTTCACCGTTGCTGCATTGCACTCGGAATAACAGGCTCCACACATGATGCAATTGCCCACCTGATTCAAGCGCGATCGTTCTTCAGGAGTCTGCAAAAATTCTCGTTCCGGTACCTGACGCGCCGCACTACTAATATAGGGTTGCACCGCATCTAGCTTTCCCCAGAATGGTTTCATATCCACCACCAAATCTTTCAAAACAGGCAGATTATTCAAAGGTGCGATCGTCAGGGTCGGCAATTCTCCTGGTTTCAAATCAGGACAAAACCGCGCAACCTCTTGACCAACATTCTCCTTACAAGCCAACGTCGATCGGCCATTAATTCGCATCGCACAGCTGCCACAAATCATATTTCGGCAATTTCGACGATAGGTCAATGATCCGTCTTGACTCCATTTAATCTGATTCAAACAATCCAAAATCGAGTTTCCAGGCTCCGTTTCCACCACATAATGCTCAATGCGAGGAGATTCGCCCGGATGTTGACGGAGAATTTGAAACTGGACTTGCATAGTTATGATCAAAGATTGATTTAGTTTATCTAGGATACCCTGTGTGCGATTCTCCTGCGGGTGATTTCTCTAAACATCTAGATTTCAATAACATCTAGATTGCCAATTCATCACCTAGAAAAATATTTGAAGAATTGTTCAAATTGGATCCATTGACGATATATTAAATGAGTATGAATTGACAGAACAAACTAAATTTTTATAAGGAAACTGTTTGAAGAATGCCTGAAGCAGCAACAACGCCCTTAACTGGAAAGGCTCTCCTTAGTAAAGTTAAGGAACTCTCCCATCTCGCTCGTCGTGAACAGGCGAAGCAATGTGGGTATTATACCGTCAGCAAGAAAAATAAAACTCGCATTACCGTAACTGACTTTTATGATGCGCTTCTAGTCGCTAAAGGACTTGGACTTGATCCAGAAAGCACAAAAGACGGACGTGGACGCGAACCAACCTTCCGAGTTAGCGTTCATAAAAATGGTCAAATTGTTATTGGCGCTGCTTACACCTCTAGCATGGGACTCAAACCCGGTGATCAGTTTCTGATTAAATTGGGTTACAAACACATTCAGCTAGTCCAAGTCGATCGCTCTGAAGAAGAGTAAAGTCACTTTGTTCTAATAAGATTTAAAAAAGGCGCGATTCTTATTAAGAGTCACGCCCTTTTTATTTGGGGCTTTAGCAATCCATTTTAAAATAGCAAAACTACTTAAAACGTAAAACTAGCCCAATTGTCCGATCGTTCATAGGACGACATATCCGGGAATTGACGCAGTTGAGCAGTTTTCAGCGAGAAGGTCTCCTCAGAACCCACCCAAGGCTGATTTAGTTCATCGATCTGAATTGCCAAAGCCGATCGATCGATTGTGCTTAGATCCCCAAAGTAACCCAAGGTAATGTGGGGCGTGAAGTGGTATTGCTGATCAATACCAATAGACATTAAGCGAGGACTTTGATAAATCGATCGGCGCAGTTCGAGAATTTGGTTGTAACCCGTTTCATCCGTCGCGGCCAAAGCCAACGTCAAGGAGCGCGTCATGACCATCAACCCAACTACTCGAAAGGAAATTGGCTGGTTAGTACTTAGGTGACTGCTTTGCTCGAAGCTTTCCTTAACGGATAGACAAAGTTTCTGCTCGAAATCCGGATCGGCTTTGAGTGCATCGTCCAAGGCATCGCTCCAAATCAAATCAGCGACGGTCAAGTGAAAGCTGGACGGCGGTACCGGAATAAAGAGTTGCGAACTCAACGTGCCTAACAATTCCTGCTGGAAGGATGCTAAGCGCTCATACAAGCTTTCATTGGCGGCATCTTCGCGCCCCGGTGGTGTCACGACCGTATAGCCAGGAAATGATGTAGGCATCCAGGTTCCAGGATCCGTCTGCTCAAATTTCCCCGACGACTGAACGTTGCGGACTTGAGATTCGTAGGTATCTGGTAGAGTCGATCGCATGATGCGACGAAGATAGACTGAGTAATTGTCGTCCAAGGTTGATCTCCCTTACATCCTAAGGAATTAATCCCTTAAATTTACCCGTACAAGCTTCCCGTTTCTCAACAAATATTATAACCTGACGAATTCCGCCTTATTACCCCCTTATCTTGGGGCTAATTTTTACGTTTCTTCATGCGAAGTGACTGATTTGTCCCACTCAGTCCCACCCATTTGTCCCATTGCTCACTCCACCTCCTAAAAATCGAATTTCTTAGCAAAAAAATGAGTATTTCCGAAGGAATCGTTCTTGTTTTATATCCCCCAGATATTCCACAGCCTATTTTGGAATTGTCCACAGTTTCAGACAAAGTTTTCCCCAGAGAATCCAGGCTTTTCCCCAAGACTTTGGTCCATTGTCCAACGAGAACGTTTTTTTGTGGAAAAGAATCGATCGATCGTTCTCCTAGTCTCAATTCCACAGATCTGATAACCAGTGAGCCGATAAAAAAGCTTGAAACCCGCATTTCTTCGTCAGTTGAGCGATCGTAAAAATCCTAAATTCACCATCGTCAAGGTTGACCTTATGGGGATGATCGAGCAAAATAAAACGACCTTGAAACGAGTGCTTTCAAAAAACGTCTGCATCCCTGATACCACAAGACATACAGGTGATCCATATGAATATGAATGTACTGATTTCTGTCCCAATCGATACAGGTATAGAACACATGAACCCTACTCCCATCAGCTTACTTGTCGAACTTCCCGAAACCCTACATGGTTCGTTGGTTGGCTTTTTAGAAGGCCGTCCTGATTGGGACCAAGATCGCGTTTTTTCGGCAGCAATCTCATTATTTTTGCTCCAGAACCGAAGCCCTGAACAAGGCAACGATCGTCAGACAGCGCGCATTTATTTAGATTCAATTTTCCGTCGTCCAGCTGATGCAGCCTCTTGAGAATTTTGAACTGAGAATGATGAATTGAGAATTTTGGATTTGAGGTTGATTTTCCCTATGGGTTTCTACCACGACCTGTAGAGGATTTAATCGGCTTTAGGTTTGATTTGAGATTTGTTTGATTTTGTTTGAAAGGGTTTGCACAGATAGTAGTTACGTGCTGTTTGGTTTCGATCGGTAATTGTTCAATCTTTCAATATTGTCCTTAACACCTGATAAGTTGCGGCTATGGTGTATCCAATTTCTGCGACAAAGCTGAATGCCTATCAGCGATGTCCCTATGCTTATTTTTTGAAGTACGAGAAGCGCGTTCCGGTTACTGAAGGGTTTGGGTCGGCGGTTTTGGGAAATGCATTGCATGATGCGTTGGCCCAATGTCATGGCGGCTGGACTCAAGGCGATCGGGTGCCGGATTGGGGCTGGATTAGTGATTGTTGGACTCGGGCAGCGACGACGTTGACGAATAAACAAGTGCGTGAGGGGCGATCGATTTTAGAGAACTATTATCAGAAGTTCATTGCGACTGAATCAGTGTTTCGTCAACCCTTGGCCATAGAGGGAAAAATTCAGGCGACGCTTCAGTATGAGAATTTAGAATTTTCAGTGACAGGGCGATACGATCGGATTGACTATTTGGATGATGGTTTGGAATTGATTGATTACAAATCAACTCAGAATATTCAATCTCCGAAAACCTCTGAAATGGAATTGCAGTTGGGACTATATGCTTTGGCATTAGAGCAAACCTATGGTCAAAGTTTGAAGTATGTGAGTTTGTTATTTTTACGATCGGGTGAGAAGGTGAGGTATGCGACGACCGATCGGCACAAGCGTCAGGTCATGCGTGTATTAAAAGATTTGGCTTGGCAAGTGCGACATGATTCAGTTTGGGATGCGAAACCAGGAAACCAATGTCAGGGTTGTTCTTATTCGCAATATTGCACAGCAGTGAATAAGTCGGCTCAGCCAGAACCTCAGGGTGCAAGAATACCGAGTCTTCAATTGGCCTTTAGTTTGTGATTTGATTTGGTTTGCCGATCGACAACTGAATATAGCCAACCAAATTTTAAGGGATGCATTAACGTCAGAATATAGTAGTGATCCTGAATAAGTGATCCTGAATAAGTGATCTTGAATAATAGTACCGGGAGAACGATCGGTACTACATATTACAATATTGACGATAAGTATACTAGTACTAATTCGGTAATTGTTTGAATTATGCGGTAAGCCATCTTTCTAAGAGTTTTGGGCTTGAGTTGTTAGTTCTTAAAATAAGTTCACGTTAAAGACAAAACGATCGTTGCACAATTGAAGCCTAACCGTACTGTGACGGATGCGGATTAGTGACAAGTCAAGGCTGATGCTGTTCGTTCGTTTGGAATTGGCGCAGAAACGATGTCTTTTTTAATATTATGTCTTTTTTAATTCGGTTGCTGTTAGGTGCGGTCTTCATCATTGGCGGTCTGTTTAGCTATTACGGGCAAACAGATATAAATCCGGTGACGGGGGAAAAACAGCGGATTCAGATTTCTCCTCGCCAAGAAATCGTTTTGGGGCTGCAAAGTCGTCAAAAAATGGCGGCGCAGTACGGTGGTCTTGATCCGAATGAATCGATTCAAGCCTATGTCAACATCGTGGGCGATCGGGTCATTAAAAATTCAACGGCCCAAAAATCTCCCTATCCTTTTGAGTTCCATCTGCTCAGAGATCCAAAAACTATTAATGCCTTTGCCTTACCCGGTGGTCAGGTGTTCATTACCGCTGCATTGCTAAGCCGACTGGATTCGGAAGCTCAGCTTGCGGCGGTTCTCGGCCATGAGATTGGTCATGTGGTGGGCCGACATGGAGCCGAGCATTTAGCAAAACAAAATCTAGGAGCGTCGCTAGTCAATGCCGTGGGGATTATTTCTAGTGGTGGAAATGATGGAGGACAGGGGGCTGCTGCGATCGCGGGGGCGGTCAACCATCTTGTCGATTTACGTTACAGTCGCAAGGATGAATCGGAAAGCGATCGGTTAGGGTTACAGTTCATGACGCAGGCGGGCTATAGTCCGATCGGCATTTTGCAGGTAATGAAAATTTTGGCAGCGGCGGGCGGTGGCAGTCGGCAACCTGAATTTTTTAAGAGCCATCCCGATCCCGGAAATCGCTTTGAGACCTTGAATGCCTTGATTGCTAAGACCTATCCCAACGGTGTGCCCAAGACATTGGATGAGGGTCGCGATCGGTTTGCCCAGTACGCACGGTCAGGCTCCTAAGAGGAGGGTTGAAAAATTAGGGGATCGGGTCTTTTGATGCCCGCGAAAGGACGTTTAGCTTTTAGTTTCTTAGGAGGCTTGCTCATGGCAATGTTAGGGCTTTATGGGATTTTGGTCGCGGTGATGTTGGTTGGGGTTGTGGGGGCAGTAGTGCCAGGATTGCCGGGGCCGAGTTTAA
>JANXWB010000023.1 GCA_025351345.1 Synechococcales cyanobacterium GL140_1_metabat_312 | reverse complement strand
CAATTATGCAACGACTGCTATTCAGAATACTGAATCTAAGTAGTTAGCGTCCGTATCTTTCTAGTCAGTGAACTCAACCCTTACCAAATCTATGCTTAAATCTCTACTCCCCTCTTTGACCGCTGTGAGTTTAGCGATCGTCGGTTCAATG
This sequence comes from Synechococcales cyanobacterium GL140_1_metabat_312, assembly GCA_025351345.1. Lineage (GTDB taxonomy): Bacteria > Cyanobacteriota > Cyanobacteriia > Leptolyngbyales > Leptolyngbyaceae > JAAFJU01. Next base: position 25,108 of record JANXWB010000023.1, on the reverse strand, counting down.
GCATTAGCTCAGAGTGCGATGGCGGTCACTTGGGTTAAGGTGACGGAAAATTCTGCAAAAGACGGTTTTTTTATTGATACGGATTCAATTCAGAGAAAAGGACAAACTGTCAGCTATTGGGAATATCGTGAATTCATTGAACCCAATAATGCATTCCTTGAAAATGATGTTGCCAAACCGCTGTATGGCGTTGTAATTCGGTGGTCTGCTGATTGCAGTGCAAAAACCCAACGTTTGCGTCGTGTCAATGCATTTACTAGTAATCGAGAATTGATTCAAAAGTTTGAATACGGTGAAAAAGGTACCCTCAATCAACCTCGTCCTAGTAGTAGTGGGTATGAAGTTTTAGAGATGGCCTGCAATCCACAAAAACTAGATCAGCCTAAAACTACGTCTAAATAACCTAGGCTAACCTTGAATCTACGCTTTTTACCCCCTAACGAGTGAGGCCAAGGTATAGTTCACCGACTTGGGGATCATTGAGTAGATCCATTCCACACCCTTCAAATCGATCGCGGCCCGATTCAAGAACATAGCCGCGATCGGATATTTTTAGTGCTTTTTTGGCATTTTGTTCGACTAATAAAATAGCCATGCCCGACGCTTTGATCTCTTGAATTTGTTCAAATACTGATTGCACCATCAAAGGCGACAATGCGGCAGAAGGTTCATCCAGGATTAATAGTTTAGGTTGAACCATGAGCGCTTTGGCCATGGCCAATTGTTGCCGTTCACCCCCTGAAAGCGTTCCCGCCCGTTGTTTGCGTCGATCGCCTAATTTAGGAAATCGATCGTACATTTCTTGCTTTAGTTTTTTTGTGGGTGTGTTGCTGATGTATGCGCCCATCTCTAGATTTTCTTCGACCGAGAGCGATCGGAATACATTGGCAATTTGAGGAACGTAGCCAACCCCTTTAGGAACAATCCGATCGGGTTTGAGTCCAGCGATCGACTCGCCGTCAAAAACAATAGTTCCGGTGTGAGGAGTAATTAGTCCGAAGATTGCTTTAGCGAGAGTTGATTTTCCGGCTCCGTTGGGTCCAATGATGGTGACGAGTTCACCGGGATAAACTTTAATGTTGATACCTTGGAGGATGTCTACGTCTTTAATGTAGCCTGCATGGACGGATTGGACGGAGAGCAACGGGGTGGTCATGGATTTGACGAATGGGGATGAAACTCAGTTAGCGATATTATACAAGAAATTTCCCCACCCTTTGATAAAGGAGAACTAGGAAGAGTCTATAAATAGAAAAATAGAAAAGAAGCAAACTATCAAATCACGATCGTTAAAAGTGATACTGAACTCGGTGAATCTTAATAGGAATTAAGAAACTAAATTAGCTTTTTAACTCCTTCTTATTTCACCTTCCACCGATCGATCAAAAAAATACCTATTGAAGACATTGCCATAGTCACAATCGTCCAGAACCATGCTTCTTCAACCACTCCTCCTTCAACCGCAAAATAAATTGCCATGGGCATCGTTTGAGTTTGCCCTTTAATATTGCCAGCCACCATTAACGTCGCCCCAAACTCTCCCAATGCACGGGCAAATGCCAATACCATTCCGCCCAAAATACCCGGAATTGCTAAAGGCAAGCCAACACACCAAAAGACTGACCACTCTGAGGCGCAATCTATCCGAGCTGCATCCAAGACAGACCGATCGATTTGCTCAAATGCCCCTAATGCTGAGCGATACATTAATGGAAATGCGATCGTGACAGCGGCTAAGACAGCGGCATACCACGTAAATATTAGTTTCACGTCCCACTGTGCCAAAATCTGACCGACTCCACCATTTTTACCTATTAGTACTAACAAGATGAATCCAATAACAGTCGGTGGCAAAATTAAAGGCATAATCAAAATCCCTTCAACAACCGATCGTACAAAGTTTTGGACTATCGATCGCGATTTTTTGGACCCAATACGATACATTTTATAAGCTAAAACTGTTCCAACAGCAGTCGTGATCACAGTTGCCAATAGTGAAATTTTGATAGATATCCAGAGCGGAGATAGGTTTGGAATTAACATTTAAACGTGTCATTAAGTCAGGATTTAGAAATTCCAAAATCGTATTTTTCAAATATTTCTCTTGCAGGTTTGCTTTGTAGAAACTCTATATATTGCTTACTCGCCTCTACTGCTTTACTTGATTTCAAAATGGCGATCGGATACACAATAGGTGAATGAAGTTGATCATTAGCGATCGCTGAGATGGATACTTTATCAGAGTCCTTTGCATCAGTGATATAAACGACTCCTGCATCAGCATCCCCTGTTTCAACTGAAGCTAAAACAGATTTTACATTGCCCCCAAACACAAATTTAGATTCAATTTGATCTAAAATTCCCATTTTTTTGAACACCTCTGCGGCATATTGTCCTGCCGGAACACTCCTAGGTTCTCCAACAGAGATTCGCTGAATTTCAGGGCGAGTAAGTTGACTAAAATCGGTCAGTTTTAAGGTAGATGATTTGGGCGTGATTAGCGCTAGACGATTGGTTAGTAAAGCTTGTCGAGTGCCATCTAATATTAATTTTTTTTGCTGCAATGCTTCCATCTGCTTATTTGATGCAGAGATAAATAGGTCCGCCGGAGCACCTTGCTCAATCTGTTGTTGTAGTGATCCGGACGAAGCAAAGTTGTAGTTGGCTTTGCGATTATTTCCGGCTTTTTCGTAGAGTGGCGCAATTTCTTGAAGTGGTTTCTGAAGACTTGCAGCAGCGGCAATCAGTAGAGTAGAAGGCTCCGATTGTGATTGAGGGGAAGGGGCTAACGGCGGTGATGCAGCTTGTGTGCAGGCTATTAGCGCGATCGTTGCCGCAAAACTCCACACGAATGATCTCAAAGATTTATGACGAGCCATATTTAATTTAGAGTTAGAGATAAATTTCATATTGCAGAAAATACCAACCCTATGTCAATATTTTACCAATTTAGTTGGTAGTTTAAATGCCTCGAAAAGATCAAGGTTGGGTTACCTTCCAACTCCCGGAAGCAGAACGGCAGCTTTTAGAACAGTATTGTCAAGAGACCTTGCGAGGAAAAACAGAGGTTCTTCGTGAACTCGTGAGAACACTGGTTCCATCTACAGCAGAGCCAGAAACTCCCTTAACACAGAAAAAACGCCCCACTCACCAAAAACTTGAGATTCAAACTCTACGAGTAAGCGCGCGAAATATGATCTCTGCGAAAATTAAGCGAGTCACCTTAGGAAGCATTAATGCGGAAATTCTGCTGGAAATTGCTCCAGGCATTGAAATAATTTCCATCATTACTCGTGCTTCCTCTGAATCTCTAGAACTGACTCCCGGCAAACAGGCTTATGTTGTAGTTAAGTCGAGTGATGTCATGGTGGCAGTAGAATGATTTTGAATGATTTTGGGTAAAATTGAATGCCACAAACCAAGCGTTAAAAATCATCAGATCAATACACAGCATTCTATTTAGTACTAATTTATAGGTTGTAACAATTGGTCTAATTAATACAACTCGTATTTCATAAGTTGGCAAGGAATGGTGCCATTGTAAACAGCAGTGCGTTGGGCCGATCGTAAACCAATGCATTGTGAAAGTTCTTTATTGCCACTCAAAACATAAGCTGTCCAGCCTTTAAATTCTTGTTTCATGACATTGCCCAATTGCTTATAAAATGCCCCTAAATCACTGTCTCGACCAATGCGTTCACCATAGGGGGGATTACAAAATAGAACTCCACTATCAGAAGGTGCGACCACTTCAGTTAGATCGATTTTTGAAAAGTAAATGTGACCCGTGACTCCGCATTGAGTTGCATTCACGATCGCTTGATCTACAATTTCGCCATCACCATCACTGCCCCAAACTGGAGACGGTAATTGTTTGAGTTGTTTTGATTCAGCCGATGCAATCAATTCTTCGAGTAATTTCTCGTCATAGTCTAACCAAGTTTCAAATCCAAACCCTTCACGGAACAGTCCCGGTGCAATATTTAATCCTTTCAAACAGGCTTCTAACGGTAGTGTTCCAGACCCGCACATCGGATCGTAAAACATTTGATCGGGTTGCCAACCTGACATTTCAATCAAAGCTGCCGCTAGTGATTCTTTCAGCGGAGCCGCTCCCATAGCTGCACGGTAGCCTCGACGATGGAGACTTTTGCCGGAGCTGTCTAGACTGACGGTGCAAGATTCGGGATTGACATGAACATTAATTTGTAAATCGGGTTCATAAATGTCTACGTCCGATCGTTCACCATGCTTTTCTTTTTGTTGATCAACGATCGCATTCTTGACTTGCAGAGCGGTGAAGTGCGTATGGTTGAGCTGATCATTTTTGCCTGTAGCCGTGACCGCCAGCGTATTTTCAGGCGTTAGATACTCAGACCAATCAATGGATTGAATGCCATCGTAAAGGTCTTCTGGTGTTTGACAGGGGAAGTTTTTTAGCTTCATCAGAATCCGAAACGGTAGCCTAGCCCACAAGTTGACTTGGTACAGCAACGTTCGATCGCCTTGAAATGAAACCCCACAAAATTGAGGTTCAACATTCTGTGCGCCCAGCCGTTCTAGCTCCTGAGCGGCTAATGGTTCTAATCCCCGTGCCACGGTCGCAAAATAGTAATTCATTTGGGTGATTGTACTACGATCGTTGTAACATCTCTAGTCTTGTCACAAATTTATCAATAGTCTTGAAAAATGAAAAATAGTGGGTGTTTGGAGTATGGAGTTCTCTTGCCAAGAATCTTCTATTTAAAATCATTCAGAGATTCGTTCATATTTTTGTTCATACTTTATGTTTAGACTTTAGTAGTCTCAGAGGTTGGACGAGCGACAAGTCCGGGATATGGCTCGGTTGCAAAAGGCCGATCGGGTTCGGTTAATAATGCCCGATCGCAACTATCGAAGAGTTCTGTTTTGTTTTGTGCCCGCCGCATCTGACGTAAAAAATCACCATCTGCATCAACGCCTTGAGCAATGTAATTCAAATACATTTTCATATAACTGACCCGCGATCGGTCTGAAATAGATTGAGCAGTTGGAGTTTCGTACAATCGATCGATATAATTACGTACTTCTGAGAGTGAAATAATAGAAATCGGTTGACCGGATAATGCCTGTCGTAATTGCGTAAAAATCCAAGGATTACGAATGGCCGATCGACCAATCATCACGCCCGCTGCATTAGTTTGATTCAGGACTTGTATCGCGGTTTGAGCGGAGGTTACATTACCATTCGCCAGCACGGGGCAATTCACAGTTTTAACGGCATAAGCAATCAAATTATAGTTCACTTCGCCGTGATACATTTCTTTGACGGTACGGCCATGTAAACTCAATAAATCAATTTGATGATGGTTAAGTAAATGAAGAATTTTGTCAAAATTTTCAGTATCTTCAAACCCAACTCGCATCTTTACGGTTAATCGTCCGGATATGACCGATCGTAATTCTCCTAAAATCCGATCGACTTTTTCTGGATCTCGTAATAACCCGCCGCCCACATTTTTACGATAAATCCGAGGAGCCGGACAGCCCATATTCAGGTCCACGCCTGCGATCGGATATTGAGCTAATTGTTTTGCAGTACGCACTAAATCTGGAATACTTTCACCAATCATTTGCGCAAAAATAGGCCGACCTGTTGTGTTGTTTACGATCGCATCTAATATGCCTTTCTCAAGACCGGATGTAGCGTGAACTCGAAAATATTCTGTAAAAAAGTAGTCCGGGCAGCCATACTGAGCAATCACCTCCATGAACGATCGATTCGTTACATCCTGCATGGGAGCTAGAGCGGAGTAAGCTTGTCCGGGAATTAAAAAAGACATAACAGAAAAATAATCGAGGGTCATTATTTTAACGTAAGTTAGAACTCCAAAGCAGAATCGTTCAATCAGAATCCGATCGTCTGGTGGATGCCTTAGAGCTTTTGCTGTTTAATAATTGATTACCTATCAAGTGCCCCCTGTTTCTTATGTTGCAAGTCATTACTATCCCAGCCCAGCCTAGTCCAGCCGACTATGCGATTGTCATTCTCCACGGTTGGGGCGGAACGCCAGAGGATGCGGCTCAGTTCACCGGAATGCTAGAGGTTCCAAGAGCAGTCCGATTGATGCCGAGGGGATTGTTTCAGCATCCCTACAATCCAGAAGGACAAATGTGGTATGACTTTCCACATGTTGAACGACTTGATTTTAAGATTGATTTAAGCGATCGACCGGATCTACAACGCAGTCGTCAAGTCCTACGCGATTGGATGATCAGCTTGCCAGAACAAACAGGCGTGCCCTTAAACAAAACAATTCTGGGTGGTTTTTCTCAGGGCGGTGCAATGACCATTGAAGTCGGATTAGAATTACCTTTAGCTGGATTGATGTCTATGAGCGGCTATGCCCATCGCCCAATTTCTGCGGTGACGCGTGCCCCTAAACTTTTAATGACCCACGGAACCGCTGACAATGTTGTCCCGATCGTCGCCTCAAGAGCCGCTAAAGATACGCTGATTAGTGCCGGAGTCGAAGTCGAGTCCTATGAGTTTCCTGGAATGGGACATGAGATTTCTTTGGACGTAATTGAGCGAATGCAAGCCTTTATTTTGGCGCAATTCGCATGATGTAGGGATAACAGGCCCTATAATACAATGTCCTAACAAGAATTCTCTAACCAGAATACCCGAACAAGAATTTTCTTTCGGGTATTTTGCGTTTTAGAATGTTTTTTGGAATGGGTTTTTATAAGGGGTTAAATCATGGGAACATTAAACGGACGGGATGTATTGAGTTTGGCAGATTTGTCCAGCGCAGAAATTCAACAGGTTTTGGATTGGGCGATCGCGATGAAAAAAGGTGAACTCAATCCACGTTTTACTGATCGGATTCCCACCTTAGGATTATTATTTTATAAAGCTTCAACCCGCACCCGTGTCAGCTTTTCGACAGCCATGTTTCAGTTGGGTGGCCAAGTGATGGATTTGAATATTAATGTGACTCAAATTGGTCGAGGTGAACCGATCGAAGATACGGCGCGAGTACTCGATCGGTATTTGGATGCATTGGCAATTCGGACCTTTGCGCAGGAAGATATTGAAACGTTTGCACAATATTGCAAAATGCCCATTGTGAATGCCCTAACGGATTTAGAACATCCTTGTCAAGTTCTCGCTGATTTACAAACAGTACAAGAGAATTTCGGGAAATGTGAAGGATTGACGTTTACTTATGTCGGCGATGGCAACAATATGGCTCACTCTATTTTATTAGGATGTGCTGCTGTGGGGATGAATGTTCGGATTGCGGCGCCTGACGGTTATGAATGTTTACCCGAGGTCGTAAGTCAGGCAAAAAAAATTGCTGGTGACAGGTCCAAGGTAATTACGACGACGGACGTGCTAGCAGCGGTAGAAGGCGCAAATGTGGTCTATACCGATGTATGGGCAAGTATGGGCCAAGAATCTGAGGCTGACGATCGGATTCCGGTATTCATGCCCTATCAAGTGAATGCAGAGTTGATGAAGAATGCGGACAGGGATGCGATCGTACTTCATTGTTTACCTGCCCACCGAGGTGAAGAGATTACCCATGAAGTAATGGAAGGAAAACAATCGCGTATTTGGGATCAAGCTGAGAACCGAATGCACGCACAAAAAGCATTGTTAGCTGCTTTGTTTGGTTTGGTTTAATTGAACCTCGATCGAGATCATCTGATTTAATCTATGTGGGATATGACAAACGATATCCCACAATGAATACAGAGTTCAAAACATCTAAATTTTTCGACCAAATTTTGCCTTTAGATCTTCCAATGAAGGAGCTGGGGCTGACCCTAATTGTTTTTCAGTTTTCTGTTCAATTTGCTTTTCTGGCTGAACTCGGACTTGGGATTGAACCTGTGATTTAGGTTGAACTTTGGGGGCAGGACGCTGGCTGATGGGCGATCGGATTGGATCTCGACTAGTATTACCGTTTGTTATCGAGTTAGTATGGGGAACACTACCATCGGGCGCACGCATTGATAGTCCAATTCGTTTTAATCCTATATTCACTTCCAAAATCCGAACTTTCACCACTTGCCCCACCTTTACCACTTCAGTTGGGTCGCTAATGAACCGATCGGCGAGTTGGGAGACATGAATTAGACCATCTTGATGCACACCCAAATCAACAAATGCACCAAAGTTTGCCACATTCGTCACCACGCCTTCCAGCTCCATTCCCACATGTAAATCACGCATTTCCTTAATGTCGTCTCGGAAAGTTGCATAGGTGAATTGGGCGCGGGGATCACGTCCTGGTTTTTCTAGTTCTGCAATGATGTCGCGCAGTGTCGGTTCACCCATCGTTTCAGTAATATAGTTTTTGATATTAGCTTTGAGTTGTTCAGCAATTTTAGTGGTTTCATTTAATTTAACCTTCAAATCCTTTGCGATCGCCTCCACTAATTTATAGCGCTCTGGATGAACAGCAGTATTATCCAGTGGATTTTTGCCATCCCGAATTCTCAGGAATCCAGCTGCTTGTTCAAAGGCTTTAGGCCCGAGTTTTGGGACTTTAAGCAATGCTTTACGATCGCTAAAGGCACCATTTTCATTACGATATTGCAGAATATTATTAGCAACGGTTGCATTAATTCCTGAAACAAAGGTCAGTAATTCTTTAGATGCCATATTGAGATCGACACCCACGTAGTTTACACAGCTTTCTACGGTATCATCGAGCTTACGTTTCAATAATTTCTGATCAACATCATGCTGATATTGCCCAACACCAATTGATTTTGGATCAATCTTTACTAGTTCGGCCAAGGGATCTTGTAATCTTCGACCAATGCTAATGGCCCCGCGAACGGTAATATCGAGGTCTGGAAATTCACCGATCGCGACATCACTGGCTGAATAAATTGATGCGCCCGATTCATTCACCATCACTTTGACAGGTTTGGTTTCTAGCATTGTGAACACTTCTGTCACAAACTCATCAGTTTCACGACTCGCGGTACCATTTCCGATCGCAATCAATTCAATTTTGTATTTCTCAATCAAACGCTTAACTATCGCCAAAGCCTCCCGACGTTGTCCTTGACCCGTGTGGGGAAATACGGCTTGGTATTCTAAAAATTTACCCGTCGTATCCAGAACAGATACTTTGCAACCCGATCGGAACCCTGGGTCAATTGCTAAGGTGGGTTTCATTCCTGCGGGAGCAGAGAGGAGTAATTCTCGTAAATTGATTTCAAAGGTTTTAATTGATTCAATATCGGCCTCTAATTTTTTCTGATTACGAACTTCATTAATCAACGAGGGTTTGATCAACCGATTAAATGAATCCTGAAGCATCGACCGATAGAACGATCGTAGGGCCGTCATCTTGGTCCGAATAATGGCCGTTTCTAGATAGTTGGCCACAGTGTCTTCGTCAAAATTAAGACTAAACACAACAATACCTTCAGTCTCTCCCCGACATAATGCTAAGAGATTATGCGATGCAATTCCATTTACTTTTGCACTGTACGATCGATACATCTCAAATTTAGTTGTGCCTTCGGGATGTCCATCTTTTAAATGGGATTCAAACAATCCAGATTTCAGTAAGAATTCACGTAAATACAATCGCAAGTCGGCCCGATCGGCGGTTTCTTCAGCCAAAATATCGGACGCTCCAACCAAGGCTTCTTCAGCAGTTTTCACTCCTTTTTCAACATCAATATACTTGGATGCTTCTTCAAACAAATCAGCGACGGCGGCATTGGATTGATTGAGTGATTTAATCCATTCGGCCAATCCATTGAGTCCTTTTTCGCGGGCGATCGTGGCTCTAGTACGACGTTTAGGCTTATAGGGGAGATATAGATCTTCAATTTCAGTTTTAAGTAAACTGGCTTCAATTTGATGTCGTAATTCCTCCGTAAGTTTGCCTTGAGAGTCGATCGATTCTAGAATTACCCTTTTGCGATCTTGAAGTTCGGTGAGATAGGAAAACCGCTCACTTAAGGTCCGCAATTGAATCTCATCCATTTCCTCGGTCTGTTCTTTCCGATATCGGGCAATGAATGGTACAGTCCCCCCTTCAGCGAAAAGATTGAGTGCCGCCTGAATCTGACTGGGCTTTACGGCAAGTTCGGACGCGAGTAGAGCAATAAGATTGAGCATGGCTAATGGGGTAAGGCTGATGAGTGATGTTAGGGCTGCGATCGTCTATTTTACACGACTCCTGTAACTTCTTTATTTGCGTGAAGGCTTCCACAATTTTCGTGAGTGTAATCCTCAAAAAATGGTAAATAAATGTATGAAATCAGCCTAATCTAAAGGATAAATCAAGTAGAGAGGGATGAAATTAATAATAAAAGGGTGAATAATGTATTGGGTGAATTAATAGTGTATTTAATACAATTATCATTCACTATTTCTTTTAATATCTAATACCGAGTCTAATACCGATCGGATCGACACCCGCCTCTTGCCCCATTCGGTTCTCAATCGGTTGATGTATTAGACAGACCTCAAAGATTGACGGTGAATGGGAATCTGGATCGAAAATTTTGTTCCTTGATTAGAGTTTGAAAAGCACTCTAGTTTACCGCTATGGGTTTCAGTAATGATTTGATAGCTAATAGATAGTCCCATGCCAGTTCCTTTACCAATTTCTTTAGTAGTAAAGAAGGGATCGAAGATTCGTTTCTTTATTTCTTGAGGAATACCTTTGCCATTGTCCGCGATTACAATTTCTACCCACTGGCTATCAAGCAGGGAGGTCTGAATGGTGATTTGGCTAGGACGATCGTTAGCTTCTGGAAATGTTCGTTGTGCCCTAGCCTCATCTAAGGTATCGATCGCATTCGCTAAAAGATTCATAAATACTTGGTTGAGTTGTCCGGGATAACACTCCACTAGGGGCAACTGACCATAATCTTTAATTACTTCAATAGCTGGGTAATTAGAATGAGGATTTAGGCGGTGCTGCAAAATCATTAAGGTACTATCAATCCCCTCATGAATCGAAACTGACTTAGAGGCGGCTTCATCCATCCGCGAAAAATTTCGCAGCGACAACACAATTTGGCAAATACGATCGGTGCCTGTTTGCATAGAAGTGATAATTTTCGCCAGATCTTCCTGCAAAAACTCTAGATCAATTTCCTCCGCCATGACTTGAATATCTGAAACAGGATCAGGATAGTGTTGCTGATAGAGTTTGACAAAATTTAGCAACTCTTGAGTATGGGTATGCAAGGGGTTTAGATTACCGTGAATGAAGCTGACGGGATTATTAATTTCGTGAGCAATCCCAGCGACCAGTTGCCCCAAGCTGGACATTTTTTCGCTTTGCACCAGTTGAAGTTGAATACTTTGCAGCTCTTGAAGCGACTGTTGAAGGGCTTGAGCTTTCTGATTGAGTTGAGCTTCAGATTCGCTTAATTGCTGAGCGTGTTCCTGAGCTTGCAATGCACTTTGCTCAACTTTGCTCTTTTCTTCCAAAAGTTCCTCATTCGTCTGACGCAGTTGTAACGTGCGATCGATGACCCGTAATTCCATTTCTTCTGAAGTTTGGCGCAGTCGAGTAATGACTAAGGCAATGCCCACTAGGGCTAAGGCTAACAGCCCACCTAAGGTGCTGAAGGTGCTATTGAGTCCGGCACGAGTTTGATTAATGAAGCTGTCAAGAAAACGATTAATCTCTACGACTCCGCGCACATCTCCTACCTTCCAATCGCGCTTAGGACTGTCTAGGGCTGTATTGTGACAGCCAACGCAACTGGGTTTCATAATATCCGCTTCAGCATAGCGCAACGATGGTCGCCCTTGGAAGTTTTCAAACCGTACAAAGTTTTCGGTGGGATGTTCCCGTAGATATTTTAAAGCCGTCTTTTCAAAATCATCACGAGCACCGCCTTCCTGAATTCGGCCAGGAAAAGGATAGTCACTGTAGAGCCTTACGGACATACCAGGATTTTGATCTGTAATCGATTTGCTCAATTCGATCAGGTAAGTGGCGGGAAGTGGTATTCCTCCTAATTGGGACATGTAGTCGGTGATAATATGAACATCAGGAACCTCGCTAACTCGGCTAACAACATTTTTGCTGTAGAGAGTACGCGCTTCTTTGAGGGATTGGGCGTAAAGTGCACAACTCTGTATAGCTTGCGATCGAATTAAATCGGACGAAAGGTTAGACATGTTAAACAACGCAGCGGCAAAACCTGATATCAACAGAATCGCCAATAACAAAATAGTGTGTTTAGTAAAAAAGCCAATTCCGAATAGAGCAGTTCTTTTAACTAAAGTACCGAGACCAGTACTTAAGAAATCAGTGATAGTTCGGAGGAATATCATGGCAGAAGGATTGAATTATTTCACTGAACCTAAGCTAGAACTCAAACGTCATCCGTAACGCCCATTGCCAAACCGAGGAGGCTACTTGATTATCCGGATTGATCACATATAAAACCGACGGGCTAAAATTCATCCGATCGTTCACCAACAAGCCAAAATAGGCCTCAATATTCGTCTGGGTTGCATTCCCCAACGAACTCGTAATAAAAGGCTGACCGATCGCCAGTCCCGCCTTAGATCCCGGAATTATAAAATTTCGCATAATCCCACCGATCGCCCAAGTCATGGGAGTCGCATCAAACTTACCTCCCAAAATTGAATTTGAACCCGAGTACTGAGCAATCCCCAACCGAGCAAAGGCCCCCACTTGACGACCAGAGGCCCATTCTCCACTTAAACCCAGCGCATTCACTTGACTTCCATTCACCGTAGCATTAGTAAACTGTGCCCGCACCGTTATGGGTCGTGTTGGCAATCGATATTCACCTTCGATCGTGGCTTGATACTGATCCCGAAATAGCCCAATTTGCGGATCACTAGCTCCAGCCCCCACAAACAGTCCACGCAAACTCAAATCCTTACGCATGGCCCATTCTGCCACCACCCCAGCACCACCAGCGCGATCGATCGGGTTTTGCACGACTAGGGGATTGTTTGTGAAAAAACTAGAGGAAAAATTACGGCCAGAATTATTCGCGAAGCTATTACGATCGATGAAGTCACTCGGCGGAATCACGCTGCCTACCGTCAACTTCACAGTTTTGGAGAGTGGAAAACTGTAGTAGAGTTTGCGTATCCGTACAGTTGATGAAACACCCACCGCATCAAGGCCGCCGCCATCTGCAAGAGACCCAAGAGTGGACAACCTGTTGCCCTGACGCTGCTGATTTATGCCCACTGCATCTAATCCACCATTTCCCGCTTCAAGCTGTGTCACCAGAAGATCTGTTCCTCTGAAACTCGTATCGAAGTTCAATCGAATTCGAGAGACAATGCTGGTCTTGGAATTACTGCTGCCGCTGGTCAAAATTTGGTCGCTGGTGCCGCTGAATTTTGTGGTGGTGGAGAACTGTTGATTGCTCAGAAGTGATTCAGTCTTCTCGAACGTGGTCATTCGCGATCGCAGATCAGACAATGCCTCTTCGTAAAGATCTTGCAATTTACGGATGATCTTAATATCGTCTTCCGTCGCGATCGGAGCCGCCTGCTCCATCACTTGGCTAATCACCCGCGCAAATTCGAACCGAGTCAACGGCTGATTTCCCCGAAAGGTCTTACTGCCCTTCATCAAGCCATAGCGCTCAATCAATGTTTTCACCGCCTGATAGGCCCAATCGGTCGGCTGCACATCAGTCAATTCGGTGACGCTAGTGACAGGTTCAGTGAATTCTGGAACAAGTTCTGGAGCAAGTTCTGGAGCAAGTTCTGCGGCGGTTGCCCTTGGTCCAAACCAGCATCCCACGGCCAAAATTCCGATCGTCAATCCTCCGATCGTCCGTCCCACTAATTTCACCATAACTCCCCCACCCGACAAACTCTCTCCAAGTTACCCCAATTCTTCCTAACTAAAAAATGAGTTAGGGTCGCCTAGGCATTACTCTTGAGCATTACTTAGGTTTTAATCGCACTGCCATCACCAATGCAGGGGTCCCCAACAGAATTCCCATGGGCAACCAACGACTCCAGGATTCCCCTTTCTGCACGGCCACGATCGCGGCTAGAACTCCCGCAGAGGCATGGATCACTCCAAGAATGGTGACCACTTGAACGATCGATAACATGGGGAAATCAGGAATCACAGAATCCATAAAAAATCAAACCGAGTGGGTTGAGCTAAAATTTCTTCACCTCTACTAGTTTGTACGCGAAAATTCCATTCCCCGCAATCACTCCCATAATCACCCCAGCCGCCCCGTGACCTACCCATTATTTGACAGCGCTGCCGACACTAATCTTGAACAGGGAAAATTATTCAGTGCAAAAGACCTAGCCGGAACCTATCACATCCATCAATCTCAACATCACACCACTATTAATGAGGATGCGATCGGTCTCAACCAATGGAAACAGCGCGTCCGGGATTATCAACAAACGCATCAACAACAAGCCCTGCCCAGCACTCAAGGCTCACTCTTTGATTTACCCGAGGTATCTCCGTTTGGAATGTCCAAAAAACTGGTTGTGGATCCATTTCAATTGCCCAGGCAAAACACTCAGTTCTGGCGCTGGAATGCCCAGGATGCAGGAGTCTCGGCCTTATATTTTGTAATTGACTACGATTGTTCGCTGGTCTTATATGTCGGTGAAACGATCAAATCTGAATCTCGCTGGAAAGGGGTTCACGATTGCAAGCGCTATCTTTTGCATTATCAACAGGCCCACTACAATCTGGATCTCACCACCCAACTCGGCATCGCATTCTGGAAAGATGCTCCTACCAATACCCGATCGCGACAACGCCTAGAATCTGAGCTGATCTACCAGTGGCGATCGCCCTTCAACAAAGAAAATTGGACTTTCTGGGGAACACCATTTGTTCAGGCGGGATAACGTTGCCCATCAACTTTGCCCATTTTGCCCATTAACTTCAAGTAACACCATTCGTCTCCATACCCTGAAGCGGGTTAGTCTTCTCAGAAAAAATACTGGTTAAGATATTTGACAAGTTGGGTACAATACATATGGTAACGATAGTAAAATATATTTATTTTCTCCCTAGAAATACACATGAATTTAAAGAACACAGCCCTACTGTTGATTGGTTTCCAAAATGACTACTTTTCACCGAGTGGGATTTTGCATGGGGTGATTGAAGAATCCTCTAAGGTAACAAATGTCTTAGCCAATACCGTACATTTACTAGAGTGCTTAGAACCAACCCCAATGCTGCTCATAGAAACCCCAATTTTCTTCACCCCTGGTTATGAAGAACTAATTGAGCCAGTTGGCATTCTCAAAACCATCAAAGACGTTGGAGCATTTCAAGTAGGCGCTGAAGGGTCTAAAACAATCGATGAATTGACTCATTTTCGAGAAAGAATTTTAAAAGTTCCTGGAAAACGTGGGTTTAACGCGTTCATTAACACCAACTTGAATGAAGTTCTGAAACAACATCAAATCACCAATATTGTTTTGACTGGCACTGTGACTTCTGTTTGTATTGATTCCACAGGACGTTATGCTCACGAGCAAGGCTATAACGTCACAACTTTGGCAGATTGCACCTCTGCGCGAACTGTTTTTGAGCAATCTTTCTACTGCGACAATATTTTTCCGCTCTATGCCAATGTCATTAATCACACTGAGCTTCTACGTCAACTGGAACTTGCCCCATGACTCTGGATGCCGATATCACTAATGAACTGCATACGCAGATCCAGTATCAATTGATTGAGAAGCTTTCAGAATCAGAGCGGCGTTATCGGGAGCTAGTCGAGAGCTTGCAAGAGATCGTTTTTAAGTGTGACGCAGCAGGGCACTTTACCTTTCTCAATCGTGCTTGGACTCAAACTTTGGGGTTTGATGTTGCCGTATCCCTCGATCGCCCGCTGGTGAATTTTCTTCATCCAGACGATGGAGATCAGGGGTCGCAACTGCTGGCTCGGCTCCAAAAGCAGCAAGTGGTGATTGGTCAAGAATTGCGCTTTGTACACCAAACGGGGGTGATTGTCTGGCTCGAGTTATCGACTCATCCCAGTAGTCAACATGAGCGATCGGGTTCCTTGACCAATATCACCGATCGTAAATGTGTGGAAGCGGCTTTGCAATGCGCCAACGAAGCGTTAGAAATGCGAGTAGAGCAACGCACGAAAGAACTCAAGCAAGCTATGCGAAACCTTCAGTTAACACAGGCTCAACTAGTTCAGACAGAAAAAATGTCCAGCTTGGGGCAGTTGGTAGCGGGTGTCGCCCATGAAATTAACAACCCGGTCAGTTTTATTCACGGCAATATGCGATGTGTGCAAACCTATGCTCAGGATTTGCTTAGTCTTGTACAACTCTACCAAAAATACCACCCAAATCCAATCGCTGAAATACAAGCAAAGGCAGAAGAAATCGACCTACCATTTTTACAGCACGATCTCGATAAAGTTCTCGACTCAATGAAAATAGGCACCGATCGCATTTGCCAGATTGTCCTGTCATTACGGAACTTTTCGCGGATGGATGAATCCGAATTTAAGACCGTTGATATCCACGAGGGGATTGATAGCACCTTAATGATTTTGCAACATCGCCTGAAGGCTTGTCCCGGACGTTTAACCATTGAGGTGATGCGGGATTATGCCAAGTTGCCATTGGTGGAGTGCTACCCTGGACAACTCAACCAGGTACTAATGAATCTTTTGACAAACGCGATCGATGCACTGGAAGATACTGATGAAATCCGCACCATTCAAGACATCCAAAATAATCCCAGTCGCATCACTATTCGGACAGGCATGATCGATCACGAGTGGGTAGAAATTTCGATCGCGGACAATGGTCCCAGTATTCCTGAAAAAGTGAAGGAACGAATTTTTGACCCCTTCTTTACTACCAAGCCGATTGGTAAAGGAACTGGTATTGGCCTGTCCATCAGCTACCAAATTATTATTGAAAAACATGGCGGTAAACTAGAGTGCCTCTCCAATCCCAATCAAGGAACAGAATTTGTGATTCAGATTCCTATCCAGCAACAAGCTTTTAGATTTGCCTAACAATTTACGATATGGAAAATAGGAAATTCCCTAATCCCTCCAATATCAAGTCATGTAAGACACCATCCGATGCAAACATCACTATCAACGATCGGCCCTCCAAAAAATCAAAAATCATACTAGTAGCTATTAGTAGCCTCGATTCTTCTGAATAATAAATTTGTGGAGTTGGCAGTGGGAGAGATTATGAAAAAAAAGCGATCGAACCTTGAGCAGATCCGATCGCTTTTTGTTTTAATTTAAGCTCTAATCAAATTACGGACAAGGTGCGACATTTTTGCCAGCATTAACGAACCCTTCAGACACCCAACCCTCAGCAGGCTTAGAAATCTTAATCCAGGTCCGGCCATCATCCGTATTTTTAGATTCAGGCGGAGTTACAAGCGTAATTTTCTCATTCTGAGCCACACCTGAAACGGCTTCATTAGAGCCACCCGGTCCCTTACGAATCGCGAGACCCATTGGCTGAGTCACCAAGCGACAGGAAGACACATTTGGATTAGGAGGTACAGGAACGACACCAGAGCACATCTTCAAGTTAACCGTTTGGACAAATCCTTTGCTTGGAGTGCTGACCAAAATCATGTTGTTGGTAGCCATTTCCTCTGCCAGCATCACCTTGTCGCCCAATTTCAACGACGTCACCAACATACTACTGCTATCCCGGTCTCTATATAGTCCTGTGGACTGCTTGGCCGCACGGCATTGGCCCGTCAACTTAACCGCATCCGCTGCACTCGCGGGCGACGATGTACCGATAACCATTGCCCCAAGAGACAACAGTAAAACTCCCCAACCATAGTTCTTTGTCATAAGTGATTCCCAAGGCCTTCATTAAATCAGGACACATCAACGATGAGAATTATGCCACGGAACGATCGTAGCGCTCAAAGGATGCAACAAAACCATATCAACAAAACCCATCAAATTGCACCAAACTGACCCGTTATTCAGTCGGAGGGGCAAACTCAATCACCGAACGCTTAATCTTGACATCGTAGCGATCGAAGAAATCATGCCCCAATAGCCCAATATCTGAATTTGGTGCCACCGTCACGATCAGCTTTCGTGCAGGCATTCCACCCGTTGTCACCGACCCGATATTAGCCGTCAGAAAGCGAACGCGAGATCCATCCGCAATAATCATCTGGCGAACACCCGTTGGTTTTAAGCCCAGAGCGATCGCCATTCGCTGCGTAATCAAGGTACTACTCGCGCCCGTATCCAAGATCATTTCAAATTTTTTGCCATTAAACATCACATCAATTACAGGGGTGGACGCTAGACGACGCTTGATGGGTACCCGATAAACCCCATTCTTAGCAAGGGAGACTCCAGACGTTGCACCCGTCGATTCTAGAGGCATCTCACCACACAAAGGACCCAGTGACATCCTTTTGCCCGAAGCCGTCACCATATAACAAGATTCCGCCGCCGCCTGACTGGTTGAACCCATTACGCTAACCATAGCGATCGTCAGGCCCAATGCAGCCTTGAGCGCATATCCTCGACAAATCCATTGCATCACATTATCCTCTAACAGAACAACCCGAACCCTCTAGTAGGCTAATGTTCCCAAAACGGACGCAGTAGTTAAGAAACGGAGGATAATTCATATTAGATTAAAATTCCCGATTGCCTATTTAAATAGAACAAACGGGAACCTAAAGTAATTTGAAAACTAATGGACGTAACTGGATTCGAACCAGTGACCCCTACAATGTCAATGTAGTACTCTAACCAACTGAGCTATACGTCCTCGCTGAAAAAGAGATTAGCACAGCCACTTTGGAAAGTGCAACCCAAAATCCGAAAATAGTTCGCTCTCATATCTCACCACTAGATCTCCACCCGAACTTCGTAAACATCTTTGAAGAATCAATCCAGAGCACCAAACCATCGGTTAATAATAGCGATAGACTAATACGAGTTCAGAGTATTTTCAGAGAACCACCATGACATTTCGTCCTCATATTTCACCAAGTCTTGTTTCACCAAATCTTGAACCGAAAACTCCACGGGAAGACTTTAGTGAATACGTTGCCCATCTGCAACTTCATATGGCCCTACAGACTCGACGACTTGTTCCTAATATGGCTCAGAGTAACGACAGTCGCGCTCAGCTTTTACAAGACACCCAAGCTCAAATCGAAAAACACGTCTCGCGGCAGATTTTCTAGATATAATATTCTGGGTGTAACTTAATTATTTGGCTTTTTAAGCATGACAGACTTGTTGCAGCTTCGTCTTCGCATTGAAACCTTGGAATTAAAACGTTCTACGTTAATATCGTTGCTCGATAATCCAGATCTCGGTACGCTCCATGTGGATGTGACCCAAGCGATCGAGGAACTAGACGATTTAATTGAAGAATTTAAGCGAACGTTTAAGTCC
Source organism: Synechococcales cyanobacterium GL140_1_metabat_312 (assembly GCA_025351345.1). GTDB lineage: Bacteria > Cyanobacteriota > Cyanobacteriia > Leptolyngbyales > Leptolyngbyaceae > JAAFJU01. The sequence continues at coordinate 5,695 of JANXWB010000023.1, read as the reverse complement.
TAAAAAATCAGTTCCAACCAATCAGTTCTAAGCAAATCAGTCCTAGCGAATACTAAACCCCTCGTACTGTCATGACCAGTTCCCGAAAAAATCTTTGGTACGAACGTTTCATGGTCTCGATCGCGGTAGTCAATCTCGGTATTGTAGGATTTGATACTAGCTACGTGACGCTGCGAGATTTTTGGTTACGGGGCGGAATTTCTATTGGACCCGTGACATTTCAAGTACCTGTTCCGCCTGTTGTGAAATGGTACGACCCGATTAAGGGAATTGAGCCGCACCGGGATTCTGAACAATATCTGAAATCAGTTGAAGATCTGGAGGCAAAGCTGGTTCAATCTGGCCTTGATTCGCCAGAGACCTTGACGGTGCTAAATGATCTCCAGGACGAAAGTTCTAAGATGATTGATGGCAATTGGTTTGAGGTGGCGGGTAAATCGGGGAATCTCGAAAAGATCAAAAATCGAATACGCGATCGGATTGGGATGAAGTCCTCGCGACAATCTTTTGAGACATTTTGGGATAAGGACTATCTAAGAAGTAAAGGTGTCACTCAGGAACTCGCGTTTTTTAATCAAAAAATTAAACCCTTACTTTCAACAAATTACTATCGTACGACTGGGGAGAATGGTTTACCTACGGATAATTTTTGGCTGATCGATTCCCCATTTGTTTTACTATTTGGGGCTGAGTTTTTAGCTCGTACATTTTACCTAACGCGCCGCTATCGCGATCGTAATCTCAAGTGGCCCGATGCTATGCTGTGGCGGTGGTATGATCTGTTGCTTTTGATCCCAATATGGCAATGGTTGCGAATTATTCCAGTGGCAATTCGACTGGATCAAGCTAATTTAATCAAGCTCGATCGGATTCGGGATCAAGCGACTCAAGGATTTGTGAGCAATATTGCAGAAGAGTTGACAGAAGCGGTGTTGGTCCAATCAATCAATCGGCTTCAGGGTGATATTTCCACGGGGACACTGACCCGATGGGCCATGAATGCTCTCAATCGACCGTATCAAGATATTAACCAACGAGATGAGATTAGAGAAATCATCGATCGAATGTTAAAAATTACGGTTAATCAAGCATTGCCTCAGGTTAAACCAGAACTTGAAGCTGTGATTCGTCATGTAATGGAAGGAGTATTGGAACAGTCTCCTGTTTATCAAGGGTTTAAATCAATTCCGTTGATGGGTGCAGTACCCAGTCAATTGAATGAGCAGTTGATTTCAAGTGTGACATCGGGCGCTTATAGTATGTTAAGTCAGGCGTTGGAGGATCAAGTCGCGGGAGAGTTGGTCAGTCAATTGGTGAAGAATTTTGGACGTGCGGTGATTGAGAGACTTCAGGATGGTGATTCACTCGATGAGTTACAAAGTTTACTGGCAGACCTAGTGGAAGAAGTCAAAGTAAACTATATTCAACGCATCGAATCCCCCATGGTAGATGCCTTACCTGCGACACAATCCTAATCAATATCCAATTTTCGATCCTAATCTCCTGATCTCTAAAAATATCCTCTAATGAGGATCGGCTGATTTAACATTAACTATTTAAGATTAATTATTAATTTGTAAATTCAATTGGATTCTGATCGCGCCGATCGCGCACCGGGATGGGAGTTGATTGACGATCGCTGAGTAATGCTGCTGTTTGTTCTAGGGATTCTCTGAGGCGTTTTGCGGCGTGAATTGACATATCTCGAGGGACATTAATCCGATCGCGCAAATATCGTAATCCTAATTCCGCACCTGATTGAGGCGGGCAACTCGTTCCGGTCATCAAATGAGTTAAGGCACAACGCAAGGCTTCATCAAATAATTCATCTGATACAGGATTGACTCGGATAATATTGCGGCGATGTTTAATCACCCGATGGAGCGCTTCTTGGCGTGAGGATTCCGGTTCGGGATAGATGACGTCAGGAAGACCCTGCCAGGGACCACGATCGACCCTTAATTTATTTTCTAGCATTTGGGGTTCGCCATTCTCCCAACATCCACCCATCTGCGGGGGAAGGTCATGGGCGTGGGTGTGAAAGTCGCTCTGAGTGCCGCGATAGGTGCTGCGGGTTTCCATTGCATCAAACCAATCGCTGAATCGAGAATTATTTTGTCTTAGGGAATAGCCTTTGTAATAGTAAAGACTGGCATTCATTCGCTCGACATAGGGGGTAAAAATTACATCTGCGGTGCCAAATTCGGATAGAAAATAAGGACTGGGAGTTTGAGCGATCGCAGCTTCAACTTGGTCTACAATTCTGATAAACATCTCTCGATTTCGCGATTCATCACGGGGCGATCGAGCAGGCTGACACAACCATCCACACCAAGCCCGAAATAACAATCGTTCTAATCGCCGCATTGATACTACAGCCGGATCAGTCATTCCCAAATTAAGGGGACCAAAGACTTGCTCTAATGCAATTAAAATATCATCACTTTCGGTAATAATTTTGCCATCAAGTTCGAGGGCAGGAAGCATTCCAGAGGGGACTTTTCGCTTGTACCAACTCTCTTTTTCACCATAACAAAACATGGTTACTTTTTGAATGCGATAGGGAATTTGCTTTTCTTCAAGCCAGAGCCAGATTTTTTGACAGTAAGGACACCAAGCATGATTATCTCGAAACAATGTAACCCGCACGTCCGATTCAGATTTTCCAAACAATCGTAAGGTCGCCTGGGCGTTGGTGGGACCATTGATGCGATCGGTTTGAAAGTCGTGAGTCAGGGCTTCAAGATCTGACCAATTTAATGGAAGTGAAGTATTTACTACAGAAGAAACTACCATGGTGTCAATCATTAAAAGGTGTCAATCACTAAAGATTATTCTAACAATAATTCCAACAATTATCGGAACCTATTTCAAGTAGAGAACCTTTTTTATTGGTTTTAATCATTCTCATTGTTGCCAGAAGATTGACAATGCCTGTAATGCACCAATGACGACTCCTAAGACTCCGCCAAGATTAACAATGGCTTGGAGTTCGGTTTGGATCAATTCATTAATGCCTGCCTCCATTTCTTCGGGCGGTGTCGCAACAACACGATTGATGATTACTTGGTCGATTTGCAAAATGGGAATTACTTCCATCACAATTGCCTCTAAGTCTCGTTCTAAATACCGATCGAGGACAACGGCTAATTCATAACTCACGACATCCAATGATTCACTTACGGTTTCTAAACTTTTCAATCGACCGAGGATGACCGAAGCTGCTCGATCCCATTTGACCGACGACGTTAATTCTTGTAGAAGTTCTGCCCCTTTTTCACGCAAATAGCTACGGACGCTTTCACCCATGGTGGCTCGGAGTTGACGAATGGTAAGGATTGGAAAATTTTGCAATGATAAATTCTGAAATAGTTCTTGAAGGCGTTGACGGACTCGTAATGAAATAATCAACTCAGCAATTGTTCGATTAGCGGTCTCTTGTTCATCTAAGCAAAACGTTCGCAATGCTACTAAAGTATTCTTTAATCCAAATATATTCGCCACGACCCAATACGTCCCGCTAGTTTTTTCACGAAAGCGATCGTCGATGATTTTGATGTTGCGATCGGTGAGAAAATCAACTAAGGCAAGACGCAGATTTTCAGGAGACAAAATGCTCTCTAGTAGCCATGTAGAAAGCTTTCCGGATTGCTCTGCATTCAGTTGAAATTCAAGCAAAACCCGATCGAAAATTTGATTGATTTGTTCTTCTAAAAAATCGTTGCGCCTTGCTAACGTCTGTAATAATTTCGGTAATGATTCCCCAAATAAATCTTGTAGAATATTGGCTAATACTTTTGTGGTGTTCTCAGCGCGTCCAGTTTTTATTTGTTCTAAGGAAAGCTGCAAAATCCAGAGAATAGCGGCCTTAACCCGATCGACTTGTAATACTCTTCGTGCAATGCCTTGAATTTCATCCGGGGTTAGCAATGATCCCATGATGCTATCAGCAATTCGTTGGGCGAGTTTTTTTTGATTACGGGGAATAACGCCGGGAGTGAAGGGGATTTGATAGTTGCCAACAAATTTTGCTCGGTAGGGACGAAATAACATGCGAATGGCAATGTCATTGGTGAAGTATCCAATGATCCCGCCGACAATGGGCGGTGTTGCGATTAACCAAATCTGGGACGTTTCCACAGCTAAACCATAGTGCCGTTGAATGGATTGCAATTGATTTGCAGGCTTATTTTGTCAAAACCAGTACTCCCATAGTACCGCCTGCGATCGGATAATGAACTGCTTTTCTAAAACCTGCGGTGATGGCTATTTTTACTTGCTCATCTCCCGTCGGAAACCGATCGAGACTTGGGGCAATGTACGCATATTCATCGACAAATCCTAATTTGGCAGCAGCGGGCACAACTTGATTGTCGAGATACCATTGTTGAAATCGACGAATGACGGGATTACTTGGGCGATGCATGTCAAGAATGGCGGCTCTTTTTCCGGGTTTTAGCACGCGATAAATTTCTTCAAAAGCTTTAGGAATATTAACCACATTTCGCAATCCATAACTCATGGTGATGCAATCAATAGAAGCACCCGGCAGCGGTAACTCTAGCGCATCTCCAGAAACCCATTTAATATTTTTCTTACTAACGTTGCGCTGTTCGGCAAAGTCCAACATTTCTTTTGCAAAGTCTAACCCAGTGACCGTGCCGTCCTCTCCAACCCGATCGCTCAGTAATGCCGCAACATCTCCGCTCCCACAGCAAATATCGAGGGCACGATCGCCAAGGTTAGGCTGTGCCCATTTGACGGCCATGAGTTTCCAGATCTGGTGCTGGCCAAAACTAAGGGTGTTGTTAAGTTCGTCGTAAACGGGAGCAATGCGATCGAAGAGCGATTGAACTTCAGCGGCGCGGGTTTCCATGATGAGTGGGAGAAAATTATTTTTTGGGGGTTAAAGCGCGATCGCTCTAGATCTATTTTAGAAGAAATTTGGAACCATATCCCATTACCCAATATTATTAGAAGTAAAATCGACAGAATACTTTCAATCGTCTCTATCTATTTTGATACGATCGCCGAAGTCACTGGGTTGACGAGTTCTGAATGGGCAGGCTTGGCCAGCGCTAACATTCAAAATCTCCGATCGCAATTAGTAAGGCAATAGAAGAATGATCTCTCACGTACCTGAATTCCTTAAATATTCTTACGTCTAAGACATTTAGCGTTGAGTTAAACGTTTTTTAGCTGGAATCAAATTACAGCCATAGTTACTTTTCTAATATATGAATCCTCATCAAGAGCCATCATTACCAAACCCTATTCCACGCTCTAATCAAGTAGCTCGAATTGACTATGTGTTTCTACACTCAAAACTCTTTGTCTTATGGTTGCAGTCTTTGTAAATCTGTTACATGATCAGCAATGGACTGCTACGCCCCAACGCCCCAACATCATGCCAGAATTTTCAATCCAAGCACCTTGTGAACCCAAAGGGGACCAGCCGACTGCGATCGTTGGCGAAGCCTCATCTTTGGTAAATCGCAACTTTCAAGTTGAGGGGGCTTAAATTGGGAAAAGGAGAATTTAGAATAGGGATTATGGCGTTGCTGAATTAAGGTATGTCTCGAAGTGGGACTGGGACATCCTCAAATTTCAAGTAGTGAAGTAGCAATCTAATTGAGTGTGCCAGCATTTTTACGCATTTAGAATAGCAAAGCGTTTTTCGATGAAGCCGAGCCAA
>JANXWB010000020.1 GCA_025351345.1 Synechococcales cyanobacterium GL140_1_metabat_312 | reverse complement strand
GAGATTCCGATTTCTCAATTGACGCAAGGCTTAAAATTGGCGGCTAGTCAGGACGATCGGGCCAGCCAAGCACTCTGCAATAATAGTTTGGGTATTGCGTATGTGATGATCAATCAACCGGATGAGGCATTGCCCTATTTGATCGCAGGATTACAAGCAGCCCAGGAATCGGGCGATCGCTATTTGCAGGGAATGAATTTAACATACTTTTCGGCAGCGCAGGCATTGCTGGGAAAAAGTAATGATGCATTATTATCTGCGATTTTGGCGATGTATACATTAGAACAAATTCAAGCCTCCGAATGGCAACAGTCTCGCAATGATTTATTGATTTTACGAGGTCGATTGGGGGTTGAAGAATTCGATTTGCAAGTACAAGCTTTACGACCTATGGTGATTCGATCGATTGGAGTTGATGGCTATGACCATGTATTAACATTATTAGTTTAATTCACTAGTTTAATGTACAGTCACTCGATCGCCCAGAATATAGGTGGCCTCGACAGAGCGATCGTCCCCCATCATCATCAAACTAAATAACCGATCGTTTATATTATCCCAATTATTCATTGGTGCAGCATTACGCAATGCCATCAACGGTGTCGCTTTGGGATTCCATATGACAAAATCAGCTTCTTTGCCAACGTTGAAATTTCCGATCTTATGATCAAGTGAAAGCGATCGGGCACCCCCGAGAGTTAATAGGAAAAGCATTTGAATGGCAGATAATGTCTGGTCTTGTAATTGGCAAACTTTGTATGCTTCATTAGCGGTTTGTAAGAGTGAAAAACTAGTCCCTCCACCAATATCAGTTGCTAGTCCAATGGAGATTTTATTTAGTTTTGCCTCATGTAATTTAAAGAGGCCACTTCCAAGAAATAGATTAGAGGTAGGACAGAATGCAATAGTGGAACCCGCTTTTGAAAGCCGTTGAAATTCAGATGAACTAAGATGAATTCCATGGGCAAAGATAGAACGATCGTGGACTAATCCAGCTTTTTCGTAGACTTCCAGATAGCCATTTTCGTTAGGAAACAGTTCTTTAACCCACGCGAGTTCGCTAAAATTTTCGCTTAAGTGTGTTTGCAAATAGACGGACGGATATTCATGCTGAAGTTGTTGAGTAATTTTTAATTGTGCAGGAGTGCTGGTGGGTGCAAAACGTGGGGTTAAGGCATAGGAAAGCCGATCGCAGCCGTGCCATTGTTCAATCAGCGATCGGGTGTCTGAATATGCTGTTTCAGCGGTATCAAGTAAATACTCGGGTGCATTGCGATCCATCATTACTTTGCCTGTAATTAATCGCAAATTTCTCTGTTTTGCGGCTTGAAATAATACTTGAACAGACTCTGGAAATACAGCAGACCATACCATTGCAGTGGTTGTTCCATTTTTTAAAAGTTCATTCAGGAAAATATCTGCAATTTGTGCAGCATAATCAATATTTTGAAATTTTCGTTCCTCTGGAAAGGTATATTTTTCTAACCATTCTAGAAGTTGTTTACCATAGGACGCAACGATCGCAGTCTGGGGATAATGAATGTGAGTATCAATGAATCCGGGGGTAATGAGCCGATCGGAATAATCAGTAACGAGCAGATTTGGAAAGTTTTGTATTGTTTTTTCGTAGTCTCCACAGGCAATAATTCGGCCCGATCGAATCACTAACAATCCATCAATAAACCACCGAACTGATTGTTCATTGTGATAAAAGAACGGATCTTTAATACAATCAATTAAACAGCCTCGAATTCCATGGGGAACCGATCGTGAAATAGAGTTGTTCATAGTGATCTCCTCTGTTTAGGATGATGAGTTTTAAGCTCCCAGGCTGAGACTGCATAGCAAGCAAAGAACGATCGCCGATCACGTAGACTTTACAGTAGATTTGATCGTCTTAATCTTTCATCCCCAACCCAATCAATAACTTCATCCCAATTCACCTAATCACCCAAATTTGAAAGCAGAAAATTCGATGGCGGCTCATTAATTCGGGCAACCGTTGTAAGCTTTTGGGTAAACTCCGTCGCCAACTGAATAAACGCCTTACTTCCTGAACAAGACGGATTACTCAACACCACAGGCTGATACGTATCCACCGCCTTAGAAATATTTACATCCACCGGAATCTTAGTTTTGAATAGCTTCACCTCACTAAAATCATCATTCAACCGCTTCATTACTTGATTGTGATAACGACCTGTAAATATATTGCCCGACAACGAAAACGCAATCCCCAACATCTCCACATTCACCGCAGGATTATCCTTATGAGTTTCCTTCAGTCGAGCAATCCGACGCTGAAGAAGTTGAATCCCAATCAAAGACAATGGCTCAGGGCGGGACGGAATTAAATAATAGTTACTCGCTAACAACGCACTCCGCGTCACCAAATTATATCCCGGTGCACAGTCCAAAATAATAACGTCAAAATCATTCCCGATCGGACCCAGAATATCCCGAATTAGATTCACCTCAAACTCATTCCACACTTTTTCAAACTCATCCGATCGTCCCTGTTGAACCGATCGACGATGGAGCAACTCCGACACCAAAAACTCATCATACAAATCAATATCACCCGCCAACAAACTCAGATTCGGCACATTACACACATAGCCTTGAATCGCATCTCGGGTCAGGTCGGCTAACTTTGGATTTCCGCGAACCCCTTCATGAATCAAAGTTCGCAGCGTTTTTTTCTGCGCTCGCAAATTCGCAAACTCCCCCGGCGGCATCAAACTCAACGTCGCACTAATTTGGGTATCTAAATCAACAATTAAAACCCGTTTGTTTTGATACTTCGCCAAACAGGTCGCCAAATTGACGGTCATTGTCGTTTTGCCAACGCCACCTTTCATATTGGTGGATGCGATGATATACGCCATGAGTCCTTGCCTTCCTGAACGATGAAAATCAATCCCACTGGTTAGTTTATGAGCTAACTGAGGGGACTGGGAGCTAATATACATTAACCAAGCGATCGCACGACATCTTTCTGAGGAGATCTTGTAAGACCCATGCAGTACTGGAATACCCTTCAAGCCCAAGTAAAATCCTCATCTTCTGCCCCCGCCTGGGATCTATCTGACCTCTACAACGGCTTTGAAGATCCTGCGATCGAAACCGATCTCCATGCCCTCAAGCTTGCCGCAAGACAGTTTCGTGAAACCTATCACAATCACGTCAATAGCCTTAGCCCCATAGAAATTGCCGATTGTTTACATCAACTTGAAGCAATGTATGAACGATCGGGCTACTTGTACGCCTTTCCGGCATTAATTTTCAACGCAAACACCCAAAACAAAATCGCTAAACAAGCCATGGATAAAGCCATGGAAACCTACACCCAGCTTCAGAATCAACTTTTATTTTTTGACCTAGAACTCAAGCAACTTACCCCAGAGCAATTTCAAAAATTAACGATCGCTCCCGAACTCCAGATTTACCAGCACTACCTCCACGAAATTGACAAATCCCGCCCCTATCTCCTTTCCGAAGCCGTCGAACAAACCCGCAACCAGAGCAGCCTCACAGGCCGTGAAGCATTCATCCAGCTTCGATCGGTCCATCTAGGCGAACAAACCTACCCCCTCGTCACCCTGCCTAATAATCAAACTGCCAGCAATCAAACCGCCAGCACTGAAGCTGAACTTGGAGCCTTAGCCTTCCATCCCGATCGGGACACTCGCACTGCGGCCTATCAGTCCATCCGATCGGTCATGAAGACCCACAACTCTCTCTATGCCTACATTCTCAACGCCGTTGCCCAAGACCATAGACTAGAAAACGAGATGCGCGGCCACAGCTCAACCCTGGAAAAACAACTCCTGGGCGATCAGGTATCCAAATCTGTTTTCAATGCAATCATGGAGGGAATGGGCGATCGATCAGACCTATTTCAGCGCTATTACCGTTTGAAAGGAAAAGCCCTAGGCCAGATTATTTGCAGTGCCGATCTGTATGCTCCTTGGAGTCTTGAGGCCGTGCCTGCAATTCCCTACGAGGAAGGTGTTAAGACTTTGATGGCGGCGATCGAACAGTTTGACGTGAACTATGCGCGTCGGGCGGAAGAATTTTTCGTCAATAACTGGGTGGATGCAACGGTGCGGCCCGGTAAACAAGGTGGGGCATTCTGTTGGTACATTCACGGCAAGCATAGTTATTTGCTGCAATCCTATACCGAGGACCACAGTTCACTGTTTACGCTGGCTCACGAAATGGGGCACGGGTTACATTTTTCCTGGATCGCCGATCGGCAAAGCTATTTCAACAGTATGCCGCCCATGGTTTCGGCAGAAATTGCTTCGACGTTTAATGAATTGCTGTTGCTCGATTATTTATTAAAACAGGCCGAAGGGGATAAAGAATTAACCAAAACCTTAATCACTCGTCAACTCGAAGATCAATTAAGTCTTCTGTTCCGCCAAAGTACGATCAGCCAACTAGAACGCCTGATTCACGATCGGGCCACGGAAGGAACGTTTGATGCGACATTTATTAATCAAGCTTGGATGGAGTTGTATAAAAATCTTTGCGGGGATGCGGTGGAGCTTTTACCTGAGCATCAATACGATTGGGCGCGCATTGGCCATATCTTTTTCAAACCCTTCTACTGTTACCAATACACCGCTTCTACTATTGTCAGCTTGGCCTGTTATCAAAAGTATCTCGAAGTCGGAAAAGCATTCATTCCAGGATATTTAGAATTGCTTTCGGTAGGCGACAGTATGGATCAGGTGGAGGCACTGAAAAAGTATGTTGAAGTTGATTTGGAAGATGCTGCGACCATTCGTGGGGCATTGCAGTATGTGGAACGGTTAATCGATCGATTGGAAGAGTCGATCGATTAACAAGTCATTGACTAGAAAGCATTCAAGTAATTCCAACCTGAATTTGCCCGTCGATTACACGGACTGGAAAGACGGGGACACTCACCGACTCATCATCCAAGCATTCACCTGTGATCAAATTAAAGTTTTGCTTGTAAATAGGTGATGCGACTTTTGGAATACCTTGCCGATCGCCCACAATGCCGCGAGACAAAACATAGGCTTTACTAAAGGGATCATAGTTAGCGATCGCAAAGACTTCATTGCCAATTCTAAAAATAGCAACTTGTTCATTATTGACTAATGCACAAACACCTGTATTTGGAATGATGCGAGTGAGGGGACAAATGGTTTGCCATTGAGATACGGCTGGGATTGTAGTTTGGGTCATGGGTATTTCAGAGAATAGTTTGGTTCCCCCTAGCTAAGGGGGATTTAGGCAATTGTTATGGCATCACAACCGATCGTTCTTCCGATCGTTCATGGTCAAACGGTGGGCGAACTTGGCCGCGTTCTTCGACTCGCATTAAACTTGGGTCAGGACCATCTACATTTACAAAGTGATTAAATCTCTGGAGTTTCTCTGGGTCTGCGATCGTGGTTTTCCATTCACAAGCATAGGTTTGAACTTGATAGGCCATTTCGGCTTCCAATTCAGCACAAATGCCCAAGGAATCGTGGATGATGACTTGTTTAAGATAGTCAAGTCCGCCTTCCATTTTATTCATCCAAGTGGCAGTGCGTTCTAGTCGGTTTGCTGTGCGGATATAAAACATTAGGAACCGATCGATGTACTGTATTAGTGTTTCTTTATTCAAATCTTCTGCAATCAGTTGCGCATGTTGAGGGCGAATACCACCATTGCCGCAAACGTAAAGGTTCCAGCCCTTTTCAGTCGCAATGATTCCAAAATCTTTACTCTGCGCTTCGGCACATTCTCGCGTACAGCCAGATACTGCTGATTTGAATTTGTGCGGTGCGCGCAGTCCTCGATAACGTAGTTCAATTTCGATCGCCAAACTAGTCGAATCCTGAACCCCAAAACGGCACCAAGTACTTCCTACACAAGACTTCACTGTCCGCAGAGCTTTCCCGTACGCATGACCCGATTCAAATCCAGCATTCACCAAACGCGCCCAAATTAACGGCAATTGATCAACCCGCGCCCCTAACAAATCAATCCGTTGTCCGCCAGTAATTTTGGTATACAGATTAAAGTCTCGGGCAACTTCGCCAATCACAATCAGCATGTTAGGTGTAATTTCACCGCCTGGAATTCTGGGAATGACAGAATAGGTTCCATCTTTTTGAATATTCGCAAGGAATGCGTCATTGGTATCCTGTAACCCGGCATGAGTGGGAGTTAGGACATAATCATTCCAAGCCGAGGCCAGAATTGACCCGATCGCAGGTTTACAAATTTCACAGCCGCTACCACTTCCATGCCGATCGAGTAATTCATCAAAGGTTTTAATTTGATGCGTCCGAATCAGTGAATAGAGTTCTTGACGGGAGAATGCAAAGTGTTCGCAAATATCTTTTTTGACTTCAATACCTGCGGCCTTGAGTTCGGCTTTAAGTAAATCAGTGACGAGGGGAACACAACCGCCACAGCCTGTTCCAGCATTTGTACATTTTTTGACCGCACTAATATCGGTTAAGCCTTGGTCTTGAATAGCATTACAAATTTGGGCTTTGGTCACATTGTTACAAGAACAAATCTGTGCAGTGTCAGGTAAACTTTCCACGCCCATAGAGAAACTTAAACCACCCTCACGAGGCGGCATTAGCAAATCTTCGGGATGCGGCGGGAGAACGATCGCATTCTGAACTAGTTGTAATAAGTTGCCGTAAGCCGACGCATCACCAATTAGAATGCCACCGAGCAACAATGAACCCGATTCATTTACGACCAGCTTCTTATAGGTGCCATTGACCGAATCTTTAATGGCAATCTCCTTTGAACCCGGAGTCTTAGCAAACGCATCTCCAAAGCTCGCAACATCAACCCCCAACAGCTTCAATTTAGTGGACATATCTGCGCCCGTAAATTGATTGCTTTCGGGTTCACATAAATGGTCCGCCGCGACTGTGGCCATTGTATAACCGGGCGCAACTAAACCATAAATCCGGTTTTCATACAGGGCACATTCTCCGATCGCATGAATATCGGGATCCGATGTTTGGCAAGCTTCATTCACCACAATGCCACCCCGATCGCCTACCACTAATCCACAATCGCGGGCAATGTCATCCCGTGGCCGAATTCCCGCCGAGAAGACAATCATATCAGTTTGCAATTCAGAGCCATCCGCAAACACCATTTTATGAACGGTGCCATTTTCATTCACAATTTCGGTCGTAGACTTATTAACGTGAACTTTTACGCCCAAGGCTTCAATTTGGTCTTTTAAAACATGGCCGCCCACATCATCAATTTGAACAGGCATCAAACGCGGTGCAAATTCAACGACATGAGTTTCTAATCCCATATTTTTCAATGCATTTGCACATTCTAATCCCAACAATCCACCGCCAATGACCACACCAATCTTGCTCTTTTTAGCATGGGCGGACATCGCTTCGAGATCTTCAATGGTGCGATAGACAAACGTCCCATCGGTATCTTTACCTTTGATCGGCGGTACGAAAGGATAGGAACCTGTGGCTAATACTACTTTGTCATAATTGACACTTACGCCATTAGCAGAGGTAATGATTTTGCTAGTCCGATCGATCGTACTCGCCCGATCGCCAATGTGAATTTGAATATTGTTATTTTTATATAGATCGGGTTCAACCAATGATAAATCATCTGCGGTTTTGCCTAAGAAAAATCCACTTAGATTTACACGATCGTAGGCGACCCGAGGTTCTTCGCAAAATGTAATTAGATTCCAGTCCGCTGTTGCCCCTTTATCAATCATGCACTGTAAAAACTTGTGGCCAACCATGCCATTGCCAATCACAACCAGGTTCTTCTTCGTCATAGGAATGTTGTTAGATACATGATGTTCTCTTTGGTTAAGTCTAGAGGGCATCGTCAAAAGATGATAGAGGTCATTAGTAGTGAACGATACCAAACCTCCTGAACTCACGCTGAAAATGCATAATCTCTATCTTTTTTTTAGAATTGGATTCAAAATCGGGAATGAGATTAGCCTGGACTATGAACGATTACGAACAATCAAAAATATATGTAACGTAGCCGATCTAGGCTTAATTGATCTAAGCATAGTTGATCTAAAACATAGTTAATATAGACATGGCGGGATTGTTTAATTAAATTACTTGGTCTCCATCCAATTTTTGCCTGAATGAATATCAACCTTCAGCGGGACAGATAGTTGAACGGCATTTTCCATCGTGACTTGAATTACCGATCGGACCTCTTCCCATAGATCAGGACGTACTTCAAAAATCAATTCATCATGCACTTGTAGCAAAAGCGTTGCATCAAGAGATTTAAGCTTAGGGTGCAATTGAATCATCGCTAGTTTGATAATATCAGCACTCGATCCTTGAATAGGCGCATTAGCCGCAGCCCGCAAAGTCTGAGCATCAAATTGATCTCGTAATCGAATTGATTTAAGATCAATGTCTTTCTGATTTGTTCCTTGTAGTATTTTTACACTTTCACTATTAAAGCTAAAGTACCGACGACGGCCACAAATAGTCTCGACATAACGATTTGCGATCGCCTCTCGTTTCATTTGTTGCAGATATTCAAATACCTTAGAATACCGTTGGTTAAAGCGTTCAATAAACTGTTTCGCCTCTGGCACTTTCATATTAGTTTCTTGAGCGAATTTCTGTGCGCCCATACCGTAGATCACGCCAAAGTTAATGATTTTTGCAAGGCGGCGTTCTTCGGATGAAATATTATCTTTGTCCAATAGCAATCGGGCAGTTAGGGTATGAACGTCTTCATTATTTCGGTAGGCTTCGAGCAAAATAGGCTCTTGGCTGAGGTGCGCTAAGATTCGCAATTCAATTTGAGAATAGTCTGCACCGACCAACAACCAGCCGTCACGGGGAATGAATGCTTTACGGATTTGGCGGCTGAATGCGGTGCGAATCGGAATGTTTTGGAGGTTTGGTTCAGATGAGGAAAGTCGGCCTGTGGCGGTGATGGCTTGGTTGTAGTCGGTATGAACTCTTTGCGTATCCGATCGAACCAAGTTTGGCAATGCGTCAACGTAGGTAGATTTGAGTTTCGATAAGGTTCGGTATTCAACAATAGAATCGATGACAGGATGATCGCCTTGCAGTTTCTCTAATGTTGCTGCGTCCGTTGAGAATCCAGTTTTGATTTTGCGTGATTTTTTAATATCTAGTCCTAATTTTTCAAATAATAATTCACTCAATTGTTTCGGTGATCCGAGATTGAATTCACCTCCCGCAGCACTATAAGCGGCTATTTCAATACGTTGGAGATCCTTTTCTAATTCTTTTGAAAAACCATTTAAGTAATCACTATCAATGCAAATTCCTACGGTTTCCATATCTGCTAAAACTGGCTCTAGAGGCATCTCAACCGTTTGGAATAATTTAAGTAAGTCAGGAGTTTGATTGAGGTTTTCTTGAAGATGACTAACTAGTAAAAATGTAGTGTAAACATCAGTACCACAGTAGATTGCAACATCAGCGATCGGTAGATCTGCGATCGTTTTCCCCTTGGGCACTAAGCTCGAAAAACCTTGGGCAGTTAATCCAAGATAACGCAAACTGAGATCTGTTAGATTATGTTTTGCTTCAGGTTGAATTACATAACTCGCTAACATCGTATCGAATACAACACCCGCAAGATTAATCCCTTGGAATTTCAATACTAATCGATCGAACTTTGCATTTTGTAGCGCTTTCGGATAATCATCACTTTCTAGGATTGGACGGAGCGCATTTAGTACGGTTGCCAATGGGAGATTCTGCCCCGTAACGTGCCCGATCGGAATATAAGCCATCCCATCAAACTCCCCCGCCCAACAGCATCCCAGCCCCACTAGCTTTGCATCACGCGGTTCCAAAGATGTCGTTTCAGTGTCCCAAGCCACGGGAATTTCTGGATTGGTGCAGAGTTTTAAACCTTCCACTAATGCATTAAGTTTATCAACTGTATCAATAATTTCAGGAGATATTGTTGCAGGTTTCAGTTGTGATTGTTCTAGTGATGCTTTTTCGGTATCTTCAGAACTGAAAAACCAAGTTTCTGGATCAACATAAGGCGATCGTTTTTGTGATTTCTTCGCTAATTCTTGAGGTGTTTCAGCATCCTCCCCAGCAGCACGCCGACGGAGTTTCTCAATTTTGCCACTAAAGGTTTTGAATTCTAATTTATCAATCCAAGTCTGAACTTCTTCAGGATCAAAGGGCGCTAACTTGCAGGCTTCTGGCTCGTGATCCAACGGTGTAGAAAGTTCAATTTGGGCCATCCGCTGAGAATGATAAGCGGAATCTTTGCCTTCTTCAAGTTTGCGTTTCACCGCTCCTTTTAGTTCTTCAATAGATTCATAAATTTTATCAAGTGTTCCATAAGTATTAATCAACGTCGTAGCCGTTTTTTCACCAATCCCTTTCACGCCTGTAATATTATCAGAACTATCGCCGCACAAAGCTTTGAAGTCTACCACTTGCGATGGAAATACGCCCATTTTTTCTTTTACTTCCGCAATCCCAAACTCACGAGGCGGCGGTGCAGCTTTGCCAAAAGTACTGCTCATATACAAAATCTTTGTATGTTCGTTGTCATCAACTAATTGAAATAAATCCCGATCGCCACTTAAAATCCTTACAGTCCAGCCTCGACTCGCCGCTTTGGTCGCCATGGTCCCAATCACATCATCGGCTTCATATCCTGGAGAAACAACAATTTTGAATCGCATACTTCTAAGCAGCAATACTAGATTGTCCAGATCGGGTCGAAAGTCTTCCGGGGCTTCGTTGCGATTTGCTTTGTACGTCGGGTCTTCTATGTGGCGAAAGGTTGGCCCGCCGAGATCAAATGCGATCGCAACATAGTCAGGCGTTTCAATCTCGATTGCTTCTAGCAATGCCTTAATGAAGCCAAACGAGACACTAGTCGGAACACCCTCAGAATTCCGCAAGCCGCCATCACGCCCCTTAGAGAACGCATAATAGGATCGAAAGGCCAAGGAATGTCCATCCACAAGGAGGAATTTTGGGGTTGGAGAAGTCATGGCGAATCATCAGCGGCAGGGCGGGATCTAATTGTAGGGGATTATCACGTCAATCGATCGCGCAATTGATGCGGATGTCGGCAGGTAATTTGATACCCGATCGCAATCAACAATACGGAGACTATGACAATTGGCAAACAAAAGGGTAAATAGAATACATGACGACGATCGCGTTGAATCATTTTAGTAATCCGATCGAGTCCAATGACTAGGTTCGATCGATAGTGGGTAATGCTTGGATCATCCGAAAATCCCGCATCACCTACCTCTTTTCCTGTCCCTTTCGGATCAAACGTGGCTAAGAGGGATTTTAACAATCGTTTTTGCCAATAAAAATCATGCCCAATCAACAAAAAACGTTTGAAATAATGCCCTAATCCATTAGGTGGTGCATGGAGCGATCGGGCCTTGGGTTGTCGCCAAATCGTATATCCAGCAGCTAGTAGCGTTTGGGCATGAATAACACAATTCCCGCGATACAAAGGCAAATTAGTTGGAATTGGGATTGTTTCAAGTACCGATCGTCTGAATGCGACATTGTTTAAAAAGTACTGATTAACTGGGAAAAGATCCGATCGGCCCGAATATTGCGGAAAAATATAACATAATGCCACCGCTGTTTCATATACTCCAACGCCATCAGTCGTAGTCTCACCAGCAACAACTTGAATATCTGGATTGTCGAAACTGCCGACCAGTGTCGCTAACCAATTGCGTTCGTAAATACAATCTGAATCGTAATAGACAATAATTTCACCCGTTGTCCATCTAAGGCCAAGCATTTTAGACTCGTAGTATTCCGTTTCTGGCGGAGCCATTTTTATCGTGAGCCATGGATAACTTATTTGTAATTGATGGAGAAGTTTTTTAGATATATTTCCACTATCAATTAAGAGTACTTCATTTGCTTGTTCAGGTGATTGGGCGATAAGGGACACAATAGATTTTTGTAATCCTTTTATATCAGAAGTTACTAAGTTTTCAGTTTCCAAGATGATAGAAAATGTTCTCTCACTTAGTGTTCTATTCATTAGGAAAAAAACCGAGAAGTTCCGTTTGCGACGCTTCGAGAAGGGTACGATAGACGGGCCGTGCGGTCCAAGGCTTCTTACCTGCAATCAAAATGTCCCACCAATGAAAGTGCATTGCTAAAAGATGATCTAATTCTTTAGTATCCTTGGTCGATCGGCTCGCATCAAACGTATCTGGCAAACAATAGGCCGCAATTTCCGATGCCTGCAACATATGTAATACTCCAACTGAAAAGCCGCCACCTGCATAAACAATACAACCGCCCATCGGCAACGCCTTCATATTTTGCATCGCATAGGGAATCTTTTCATCAGCCGTTCCAGAACTGTCTTGAAACTTACATTCAATGGCGAATGCTTTGGGAGTTTGATCTGAGATTAAGAGCATATCAACCCGACGATTTTTTCCAATAATAGATTTACCAATACTCACTTCTCGATAAATTTGAATTCCCCGATCGCTAAAATTAGAGTATAAGTAATCTGCAATTAAGTTAGCATATTCATATCCAGTCATAGCCATAAGTCTATCCAGATTTAGGTCAATTTAGATTAAGTTCAGAATCGTAATCTCAGGATTCAAAAAGTCATTCATTCGGGTTCGAGAAATTTCAACAGCTTCGCTACAAATATCATTCCCTAAAAAATCTCTATTTTGTTGAAGTGCAGCCAGTCCAATACTTCCGGATCCCACAAATGGATCAACAATACATTCTCCAGGTTGAGTACTTTGCCGAATTAAAATTTCTGATACAGGAACAGGTTTCTCCGTTGGATACCCTCGAAAAATTCGGGGATATTGAATCACATCAGCAATAGATAGATCATTCAATTTTCGTTTC
This sequence comes from Synechococcales cyanobacterium GL140_1_metabat_312, assembly GCA_025351345.1. GTDB lineage: Bacteria > Cyanobacteriota > Cyanobacteriia > Leptolyngbyales > Leptolyngbyaceae > JAAFJU01. The sequence continues at coordinate 35,975 of JANXWB010000020.1, read as the reverse complement.
CCTTTCTCAAAAAATAGAATCATCTCATAACGCGATCGGTAATGGTAGCCCATCCCAATCTTTTGTTTATCCCATACAATCGGTTTCCAAAACCAAAACCCCGCTAACTCTGCGATCGGCTTCACCACAAACATTGTTTCCGCATCACAGAATAAATAAAAATGTCGATGATTTTTCAAAACTCGATAGCATTCAACAAACAGCTCCTCAAAGCGATCGTTTGGGAAAATCTGAAACCAGACATTACTTGATGCTTTACTATTCTTCAGCCGCGTCGTGGTACCAATGCGACGATGTTTTTCCAAAGATTCATAGGGCGGATCCGTCACAATTAAATCAACTGAGGCATCAGGCAACGATCGTAGCCAATCCACTGCATCGTGTTGATAGAGTTGAAAAGTCGGTAAATTCCCCATTTCATAGCCCAAAATACACAAGTACTACTCTCCGGCCTATTTTAGTCGCTAGCGTGGCAAGGTCTCAAAGTTTTCGATCAACTCCAACTCTGCTGACTCTAACTCGGGTTCGGGTTCGGTCGGCTGGGGTTCCAAAGTCGGAAGTTTTGCCCGCACTTGCAAGTCTTGTGTTTTTGCTTCGGGAAGAGCTATTGTATCTAGATTTTGTAACTCTAGATTTTGTGATGATGCCCGACTGGTCATCCGATCGAAAGCTTGAGTCACGAACCCTTGCAAAAATGCCGATCGTCGATTTTGTTGGAATACTGTCTTGAGAATAGTTTGGAGTCGATCGCGTTGAATGGCTGGGGCCGTATTGCTCGGTAATCGATCGTCACTTTCCCAATATTCAATCAGCGCCAATCCTGCAATTCGCGTTAAATAGGCACCACTCACCCCTTGCACCGCGCCGCCCGCCACATAGGTCAACGCATTAGTTTTAAGCAATGCCCCGATCGCTTGGGTTGAAACTTCAACGATGCCCAGTTTTATCATCAATTCAGATAATGTTTTAGCAATCGTCTTGGCTTGCTCTAGCGAAAACTTTTGTTGATACAAATTACTCAAATCTGCCACCATCTGACCATTAATTGCCGCCGTTGCTAACAAGTCAATCGCGGGAAACGGAGTTGCAAAGGCTGTCCCCGCGACGACCCACTGCGATCGTTCAATCATGGGCAATGCACGAGTTCTACGTTTTTCATTCAGTTGTGTCTTAGCCTTGACTTTCAGCGCCTCCGCATCCCCAAGCGAACTAGCAATAATCAATTTCTGGGCATCATTCAAAAGAATAGTTTGCAACCGCTGAGTAAGTTCATCGACTTGAGGTTCGGGTTCTTCTAGCCATTCTTTGGTACTGCCATCATTTTGATATTGCCGTACTTTAATGGGGCGAGGCTGAGAGGCAATTGCAATTACATCGTCAGCCACAATCATTCCCGAAACCCGATCGCGAATTTTAGCGAGCAGTGCAATTTGTTCTTTAGGTAAATATTGATCCTGTTTATTCAATACAATCACCGATCGACAGTAAGCCGCATTCAATTGCTGAAGAATTTTAAATTCAGAATCCAGTAAATCACCCATGACGACAAAAATAACCAAGTCCGCTGATTTCCCGATCGTCAACGTATCCGCATCATCGGCGGTCGTCAAAATCGATCGTGTATCGGTAATTTGAACGTTATGGGACAAATCCTTGAGCCGATCGTCCTGAAGCCAATGGACATTGAGCCATTCATGCAGCGTAGTTTTACCGACCCCTTTGCTGCCCAAAATCGCAAACTTCAAATGATCCCGTTTCAGCGCCGCCAAAATTTCATGCAACTGCGATCGTAATGCTTCAGCCTGGTGATTAGACTGTTGCCGATCGGGTTCATCGATCGCAAGCTGCTGCAATTGGATCGCGACTTGATTAACGACAGTTTCAGCTTCAATAATCGCTGATTTAACGCCTGCGATCGTCACAGGTTTTCGGCTAATCAGTCTGCCCGTGGGAAGATTAGCCGCTTGCAAGCCCAGCCATGCCAGCCCGCTTCCCAACACAATTGCAGGCATCCAATCGCCCAACACATCCGTCATTCCATCCAACGCCCAGATTGTGCCAGAAAGACCCAACGCTCCCAGTGCAATGGCTTGAGTCTTATTCACCAACCACTTTGAAGACTTATACGAAACGTTCTGCTGCGATCGATTCTCGCCCAACGGTGCTGCCATAACCTCATAACTCCCCGTAAAACCTGCGCAACCAGACTAGCCCTGCCCCTAGGATAGTGCATCTACAAGAGTTTGATAAAGCTGGAATCCCGATCGAAAATAAAAACGAATCCCTCTGAGACAATTTAGACTCAAAGGGATTCGTTTTTGATAGCGGGACATGGATTTGAACCAAGGACCTTCGGGTTATGAGCCCGACGAGCTACCAGACTGCTCTATCCCGCGATGTTTTTTGATTTCTAAGCTATTCACAGCTGAACAACTTTTTATTAAGTAGCGGGACATGGATTTGAACCAAGGACCTTCGGGTTATGAGCCCGACGAGCTACCAGACTGCTCTATCCCGCGACGCTTGTCAAGTTAGGCTGCTTGCCGCTTTCAACTTATTTAATATAGCAGAGTCATCCAAAGAGTACAACCCCCAAATTTAGGCGTGTCTCTGGGATAGGCAATTAGTGCGGAAAACAGGGTTGATAACTGGTTGTATATTAGGTACAAGCTTTCGCCGATCGCCAGCTTCTCACACAGCTACTGGGCTACAGACACCATGCAGATATTGATTATTGAAGACGAAGTTGAAATTGCGGACCTGCTTCAGCTCTATTTAGAAAAAGAAGGCTTTACCTGCCGGGTCTGCCGGGACGGAATCAATGCGCTGATGGTTTTTCAGGAAATGCAGCCGGACTTGGTGATTTTGGACCTGATGCTTCCGGGACTAGATGGTCTGGAAGTCTGTGCCCGCATTCGTCAAAAGCCCGGTCTTAAGGATCCCTACATTCTAATGCTGACCGCAAAAGGCGAAGAACTCGATCGGATCATTGGTCTATCGACTGGGGCCGATGATTATATGGTGAAACCCTTCAGCCCCAAGGAACTCGTCGCCCGTGCCCGCGCATTATTAAGACGATCGCTGAGACAAGGCGGCCAAGGCAACAGTTATCAAACCGCTAGCTTTACCTTAGATCTCGACCAACGATCGGTATCTCGCCATCTCAACGCGGGAATCCCCGAAGTGTTGGACTTGACGACTTTAGAATTTGAATTGCTATCTACTTTTTTGAGCTATCCGGGCCGGGTCTGGAACCGATCGCAGCTAATAGACAAATTATGGGGCAGTGATTTCTTCGGTGATGAGCGCGTGGTGGATACTCACATTGCTAGGCTACGCAAAAAAATAGAACCCGACCCCTCAAGTCCGACCTTTGTAAAGACGGTAATTGGGATCGGGTACAAATTTGAAGATGGCTAGATCTAGAAATTAGGTCTAAGCGTGGACGACTTCCAACAGCCGAGAAAAGTAAAAACTAGTTTTCGTCATCTCATTACGAGCCACTTTCCAGCCGTTTTGTTCGAGGATTTTCACCACATACGCCTCAGGATGCAGGTAAGCGCGGGTCGCTTTGCTCGGTCCAGGGAAGAATTCACCGATTTTTTTCAAGATGGAGTAGTACCAAGTCTTCGGCGCAAAACTCAAAATAACCCGCGACTGGGCCAACGAACTCAGGTGCGCGATCATCTCACCCGCTTTTTCCGGGGGATAATGAATCAGCACATCTAGGCAAATAACGGTGTGATAGCTTCCGGTGATGGTTTCAAGATCTTGAGCGCTGAACGTAATAGGATTAGCATCTCCCAAGGCTGCGATCGCCCGTTCTTTCCCTTCGCCCGCCATTTTGTCTGAAATATCGCTAGCCGCAATAGATTTTGCCCCAGCCATGGCCAGGGGAATGCTCAAGCTGCCCACCCCACATCCCGCATCACAAATCGTGATCTCGCTTAGGTTGCCATCTGCTGTCAGCCAACCCACAACGTGATCAATCGTCTGCTGATGTCCGGTGCGAATATCAAGCTGCACTTTATTAACATCATCGCCTTCGCCATAAATCCGCCGCCAGCGATCGAACCCCGTGGCATTAAAATACTCACGAACCTCGGTCTTGTCATCCACTGAATTCATAAAACTCTGTTCAAAATTGGGTCTGAGTGAATCCTAGTACAGCATGAACACTCTACAAAATAATTACAAAATAATTTGCTGCCAAGTTCCCGGTTGATGCTGGGACCAACGCAGAAGCCGACCTTGCGCGGTGTTGATATTAAAATCGGCATGAATTGCAATTCGAGGGGTGATGGTGGCCATCGCGATCGCCTGTTCTAAATTACAAAGCCCCCATTTCATTAAATTTTGAACCCCAACCAACAGGCTGAGCGTGGTACCCGATAAAGTTCCATCAGGTAAGCGGGCCGTGCCGTGGGTGACTTCAATGGTGCGACTGTCCCAGGGATAATGGCCATCGGGAAGTCCCAAGGGTGAGAGGGCATCGCTGACCAGAAAGAGACCCCGATCGTAGTCACTGGCCCGTAGCAAAATATCGATCATTAATGGTGTAATGTGCTGGCCGTCGGCAATGAATCCGCAGCTAACATTTGGGTTGATGATGGCGCTACCCAAGAGACCGGGAGTCCGATGATGTAGGCTAGGCATGGCATTGAAGGCATGAGTTACCATGGTTGCGCCGCTTGTAAATGCATGGTTAGCTTGCGCTGCGGTGGCGAGAGAATGGCCTAGGCTGACATTGATGCCAAGGGATGTTAGATACTCGATCGCTCCCGTTTCTGCTTCCATTTCGGGTGCGAGGGTAATGATTTTGACTAAACTAGCGTAGTCATCAAGCACGCGCTTAAGGTTGTCGATCGTCAGGGGCAAAATGTGTTCTTTAGGATGGGCACCGCGTTTGGCTGGATTTAGAAATGGGCCTTCTAGGTGAATCCCTGCGATCGTGGCTTGATTCGGTTGTAGATTGTATTGAGATTTAAATTTGGCAAATCCAGCAAGAGCGGTTTGAATTTGTGAGATGGCGGCGGTGACGATCGTTGGACAGTAGGCATCGATCCCTTGAGTCCAGAGAAACTGATTGATTTCTATAATTTTTTCGCCAGAGTCGATCGTCACGTCTGGAAATGCGAGTCCTAATGCCCCATTAATTTGTAAATCCATACCGCCGAGGGAAAGCCAGTCACCGTCTAAATCAAGTTTTATGGGCGGTGGATCAATGAATTCTTGAATACTTGGGACGATCGCAACAATCTTTCCGTCTTCAATCCAAAGATCCTGTGGGGATTGATCATTTTGGGATTTATAGCATGGTAATCGGGCATTTGTTAAACGGTAGCGAGGCATAGGTCATTTAATGGCAATTTAATATTGTGAAAGATTGATTTAGCATCAGGTTCCATTTTAAGGTGGTAGCTGTTGTATTTCTCTAATCACAAAGGACGAATCCCATGAACACTCCACTCATCGGCATTATTATGGGCAGCGATTCGGATTTGCCGACGATGCGAGAGGCGATCGTGGTTTGTGCGGAGTTTGGGATTGAGTGTGAAGTCGAGATTGTGTCAGCTCATCGCACGCCCGATCGGATGGTGGACTATGCAAAAACGGCTCATCTGCGCGGATTGAAAGTGATTATTGCAGGAGCAGGTGGGGCGGCGCATTTACCTGGAATGGTTGCATCGCTCACGCCTTTACCTGTTGTTGGCGTTCCAGTTCAAACTAAGGCGCTCAGTGGTGTGGATTCATTGTATTCAATTGTGCAAATGCCGGGGGGAATTCCGGTGGCGACGGTGGCGATCGGCAATGCAAAAAATGCTGGATTGTTGGCAATTAGAATGCTGGCGAATCATGATGCAGCGCTCTTAGATCAAGTGTTGGCCTATCAAGAATCGCTACGATCGATGGTGATGGAGAAACAAGAAAAATTGAATTCTTTGGGATATGAAGCATATTTGAAGCAGATGTAAGGTTGCTATTGTAATAGCTCGAAGCAATAGTTTGGCGTAATAGCAATCCAATTGCTCCAATTTTAAAATTTGCTATTCAGCTAACCACATTTGAGCGGTTCTAGGTGGAATATAAAGGCTAAACCGATCGCCCGAAAGCTTCATAGGATACTTATGAATGGCATCGCGATAGTTCCCTGGATTAATCAAACCCCAAGTTGTAAAGTCCACCCATTGTTCGGTGGCACTTTTATTAATAGCAACAATTCCTAAATTACCACGACGGAAGACTAAGATAATATCGCTTTCATATAATGTCTCCATGGGTTGTCCATGAACGGCATTATGAAATCGAATCATAGCTTTGAGATCTAAACGATCGAGAATACTGGCCCATCGGCCTTTATCTTCGGGATACTGACCTACAGATTCATCGTTATCACAGAAGATCAAAGGAACTCCGCCATCTTTTCCTAAGATATAGGCATAGGCTAAATGTTCACTTTGGCGATCGAGTAACCAACTGCGAAAGCCTTCATTGTAAGGAATATCGTGATTGACAACAAAGGTAACAGCTCGATTCCAAGGCAATTCATCGTTATCATCTTCAGGCCGAGATAGATTCTTTAAAGAACCCCTAAAATTAAAAGCATCTCGAATAGTTGTGAAGAGTGGGAAGTCATAGGCAGAAATCCAAGTTTCTCTGAGAAATGGCGCTAAAAATATATCTTCATCCCGATCGCTACCTGTCAAAACTTCGCCAAACAGAAACTTATTAGAAATCTCTGTATTATCAGCAATATTATCGATCATGCGTTCGGTAATATGTTTAATCGCATCAATCCGAAATCCATCAAACCCCATTCCCATCATCGCATCAAACATTTCTCGCTGTTGTGATAGCACCCAGGGCGTATCTTTTAAATCTGGTAATCCTGATAGATCGTTATACTGGACCTGATTGCGATTCGACCAATCGGTAATATTTCCCAATCGGTTGAAGTCATCAATTGAAAACAATCCCTCGCTTAAGTTGCCATATAAGCGATTTTCTTCAAACAATTCAGGATTATTTTTATAGTTTTCAAGTTCAGCATTACCTGGAAAATTATAATGATCTTCTCGATTTTCATTCGCCATATGGTTAACCACCAGATCAGCATAGACCTTGAGGGGTTGTGTCATTTGATGACAGAGATCGATCAATTGTAGGAGATCTTTTTTTCCGCCTAAGTGCGATAACAACACTCGATAATCTTTAGGTTGATACCGTTGCCACCATTGATCACCATTGACATCGGAGTATAGTGGTGGCGGAATTAAGATTGCACCATAGCCCAAATCACTAATTTTTTTAACCTCACGAATTAGATCTTGATATTTCCAGTTAAAACCATGGAAGATTACATTATTCATAAGATTTTGAGCTGTAATTTGATCGGTGACTTGTGTACTCCACTCTTATCGTAACGAGGATACTTGGAATTGCTGCTGAATTAATACGCTTGAATCAATAGGCCGATCGATCGAAGTCCTGCTCTAAAACATTTACGTGATACCGTTCCGGCGACATTAATACCTGAATTCCTTTCCGATCGCACAGCGCATTCAATGTAAAGAGCCTTGCTAATTCTTGTTGTTGATCTAGATTCAAATCGATCGATCGGTTCTGCTGAGCCTGTTGCAAATATTGATCGTAATCTGGCTCTGCTTGTAGTGTTTCTAAAAATCCCTCCCAGCCTAAACAAGCCAACCCGTAAATTGCCCGCTTCGTAAAATCTGCATCCCCTGCAAAAATATAGCCACCGTGAGGATCCCGTTTTCCCTGAATAAAATCTTTGCAGAGCAACGTGTAATCAAGCGTTTCTAAACTAGTCTTATTGATGGCGCGAGTTAGAATTCCTTTTCTTTCTAGGACCTTTGTTTTTGGATTTGGGATCAATTCATAATAATTAGTGCAGTCGAAATAGGTGAACAGTTCCGCGATCGATCGGGTTCCCTCATCCAATCCAATCTCAAGCTGACGATCGAGCAATGATCTGGACTGACGAATGTATAGATAGCTCAAAAATGCCCGCACATTTTCCTTCACCAATTCCCCATTGGGCAACAGATTTACAATCCCCGCCCTCTCAATTTCTCGTATCGCACTGGCCTCGCGCACCGTCACATTTCCCAACCGATAGCCGCCATCTCGCGTTTTGGCTGGAAAACTAAAATAATTTGCTGTCGTAGAAGCTAGCCGCAATGCCATATCGCCTTCATTACAAAACAAATAGGCTTCCTCAAATCGCCGCAGAGACGATTGCAGAACATTCGCCCGCCCCGAAATAATAGTCTCTGATGAAATATCAGGAGCCACCAATACCAGCCGACCCAGGGAAAAGACATTCCCCAACTCCGACGATGGCCGTTTTCCAGCCTCAGCCCCTAGCTCCAGCCCTCCAATCGAGGCCCGCTCGAACACATTTGATAATACCCGCACCGCATTGGTCACCACAAACGCACCCATACTATGGCCCACAAAGGACAGCCGAATTCGATGGTTTCCCCAATAGTTTTCACGGGCTGTGCGATCGGGATTCGTCACCTTCTCCACTAAGCCATTATCAAGTTGCCGAATCAGTTCGACCAGATCAGCAGCGCCGTACTGATTTGCTCGGAAGGTATCGCGAAAATAATTTGATAGCCGCAGGGCTAAAATTGTCCCAAGTGGCGCAAAAGCAAGCATCGCAATTGTAAACAGCCCGGAGAAGATCACCAATATCGCCAACCAACTCACGCCCTTTGTCAATAAGAATCCGTAGCCAATAAAACTACCCACAACGCCTGCGATCGTCCCCATCAAAGAAAACTGATAGATATAATCCATAATCTCTGGCAAGGATTGACGGGCCGATTTTCGCTTAAATTTTACATCTCCAGACTCATCGCCATTCATTTGTTCCGACGACCAGCGATAGCCAATTAAGACCAGTCCTTTAGGCAATTTAGGATAACGCCGGGTAATATCGATCGCTGCATCGCGGTACCAGTTGCGCACATTTTCACGGCCAGTGTTGTAGCCATGAACCATCACCAATACTTCCGCATCTGCATGGTTCCGCTTAAGATAAGCAGTCATTTCCGCTAGGGCTGCGCTGGATTCCTCCTCTGAGGCGGCCCCTTCAAAAAAATTATTCGAGTCTTCAATATTAATAGGCGCAGTACTCACTACAAAGTAACAAGGGAATGGAACTGCCGTGTCGGTGTCGATTTTTTTGATGGAGAGAAGTTGATAACTCATAGCGTAGATTATTGTCAAAAGCTTTCAGGACAGGCAAATAATGGGAACGTTAAGATGAACTTGATAGATTTTATCGGCTGGTAAGGTTATTGCTTGATAATCTTATAAATGCCCTCAGCTCTATCATTCTTGTACACTAGTCCTTTTCAACCTAACTATCCCAATTATATACAGTGAGCATTTCAGGTATGGAGTGGCACATCTCAGACGCTCAAAGTCTGTCCATTATCGATCGTGAAGTTGGTCAGCATAGTCTTACCCCGTCGGAATATGAACTGGTTCGTCGGGTTATTTATGCGACAGCAGATTTTGATTATAAGACGTTAATCCACATGTCGGAAACAGCGCTTCAGTCTGGTGCGGCGGCATTAGCGGCTCGAACGACGATTATTGTGGATGTGCCCATGGTGCAAGTGGGGATCTCGCGCCAAATCCAGGCGACCTTTGCGAATCCGATCTATTGCGGTATGGAAACCTTAACCCGTCCTCAAAAGGAAAAAAGTGCGACGGCTTGGGGCATCGAAACGTTGGCGCGGCGGTATCCGGAGGGAATTTTTGTGATTGGTGAATCGCAAACGGCGCTTTTGAGATTGGCGGAGATGATTGAATCCGAAGAAATCCGACCTGCGCTGGTGATTGGAACTCCGGCTGGCTTTATTGATGCTGATGTTGCAAAGCAGCGGTTGCAAGATTCTCTGGTGCCTAATATTCGGACGGAGGGACGCAAGGGGAGCGCAGTGGTGGCGGCGGCGCTGGTGAATGGGCTAGTGGATTTGGCATGGCAGGCGTATGGTAAGGAGAATCTTGGGGTGGGGCGATCGGGATTTTAGTGGCTTAGATATGGATTAGATAGTACGATCGCTCAGTAATATTCCTGAATTTACTGAGTTAAAAGTTACATCCGCGTCATAAACCTAAGTACATTTGGCGAGGGGATTAGGGATGGTTTTCTAGAGAATGGGATGTGAATCTGAAGAACGCCGTTGAAGTTTTAGAGCTTGCTAGGGGGCAACTGTAGCAATATCTAACTAAAAGCTTTAATAATGTAGCGTCCTTACAGTTACATTGTCTGGCTCTGGGGGCTTTTGCGGGTCAGACTATTTCTTCTTTAAATTACTCTGAATAGATACGTGAATAGGGATATGTAAATAGATTCTGTTTCAACCGCATTACTCTTTTATCTGGGAGACCGTATCTAAGAGAGGGCGGTTGTTTTTGTGGGAGGCGTGTGGTGCGGTAGTATGGAGGGGAAGTGACGATCGGCTGATTGGACGCTTCTAGACGTTTTTTTAAGTTGGCAGTTTGTCCTCATGTTTTCAACAGAACAGTTGGTTTTGGTGGCCGAAGGGCTTGCGATCGCAATGGTGATATTTGGTGCGATCACGACAGTAGCGTTCATTGCGAAGTGGGGATTTCGGTTCCGAATGGTGGGTGTGACTAGCTTTACGGGTGTGCTGGCAGGTGGTGCGTTGGGATTAAGCTTGGCCTTGTATCAACGCCCGATGATTCCTGATGCGCAGGCGTTTGTGCGGGTTTACGATCGTTCTGGCGGACAGCTTGTAATTACGGTGGATCCAAAAATAACTCCTCATCAACTCGAAGCGACCCTTAAACAGGCCGCGATCGATCTATCGTCTCCGGGCCGATCGTCAGCGGATGGCATGATTACAGTGCGAGCGCGAGTGTTGGTCCATACAGAACCAGGTTTGACTCAGCCTTTGTATATCGGTGCGGCTGTACGATCGTTGAATAGCAGACGCAATTATATAGATAATATTCAAATTCAAATCGATGCGGAAACATTAAGCAAAGCTGCCGCACAGATTTCCTGAAGAATGGAGAATTAGCACGTTATCAAGTTTTCAATTCTTCATTCACTCGTTCCACTGTTAATCCCAACGAACTCGCGACCTGTTCTACGGTTAAACCCAAACTCATTAATTGAGGAATTGCCGCCGTTAGCTTAGCTTGAGCAACATCTCTGGCCGACTCAGCTTCAACTCTGGCTGACTCAGCTTGTATCCGGGCTGACTCAGCTTCAACTTTGGCCGATCGTTCCCTGGAGGTCTGTTCGATCGCGGTTGGAATCCATTCATCCTTTGCGTCATACCACCGTAACCATTTTCCTTCTGCACCTTCATATCGCCCCTGCCAAAGGCCCAAGCCTAAACCCAAGTCCTCTATCCAGAAACGAGGATTCGATCGATCGAGTTCCACTTCTTGATAGCGGACGCCTAACAATGTAAAAATCCGTAACTGATTCTCGTAACGGTCATACACCACGTAGAATGGAACTCGCAAGATGCGTTCATAGACCTCCCATTTCGTCGGTGGCCTCCCAAGTTCTCGAACCCTACCCCCTAAATCATCGTCTTCAGTACCGGGTGAAAGCAGCTCCACGACCACCAGAGGAGTCACGCCCTCTTGCCATATGACATAACTCCACCGTAATTGTTCTTGACGCTCAGCCCGTGCCACTCCAAGAGACAAGAACCAATCGGGCCGTTTGTACCATTGAGTATGTCGCAAATCGTAATAGAGATTTAAATCTACCCCGACGAAGAAATCTGACGCGACATCGAGGGATGGCTTACAGGTTTCCCGTAACAAATCGGGCTGAAAATCATGAAATTCATCAGGCAAACCCATATCCTCCGAATCTTCGCTCGGCAAGTCATACATCGTCGGCAGCGTTTCAGAAGGGGGGCGGGGAAATTGACTTTGGTACATACAACGTTTACTCCCATATCCATATCTAATTTATTATATTTTCCTACCATTCACGTATCTCATCAATGCCTTGTTGTTGGGTCACAAACTCCTGAACTCTCGATCGATATTCTCGTAAGGTTTCATCAACCCAAAGCCGATCGCGACTATTTCCACAAAGATGTATTTTAGGTTCGCTGGCATCGGGCAAAATTAAAATCCAACTGTCATGTTGGCGATTGAAAATCTTGACACCATCCGTTAATTCAATTTCATCTTTTTGATGGGTTTCCACCAAATTACGCATTAATGTTCCTTTTAAAAACCAAGGACAACGAACCGTATAGGTTTTGTGGGTGATACGTGGACAATCTGCTCGAATTTGGCCTAAAGTACGCTCCTGTAATGTCATTAATTCAATCAATTTAGCAATACAAAACATTGCATCAAATCCCGGATGCAATTGCGGGAAAATGAATCCCATCGAGCCACTTCCCGCCATCACAATACTTGAATCCCGATCGCAGGCTTCCATTAATGCTGTCGGATTAGCGCGAGTGCGAATCACTTTTGCATCGTGACGACGGGCAATCTCTTCAACAGCACTTGAGGCTTGAACTGGAACGGCAACACTAGCGCGAGGATTAGCTGTCAACATCAAATCTACCATCAGCGCCGTTAACGTTTCCCCCCGAATGGGCATCCCGGTCTCATCGACCACAATCAATTGCTCACCATTGGCTGATACCTGTACTCCAAACGCAGCTTTTAGTGCCTCTACTACTTGTCCAAGCTGCCCCAGCAATACTTCTCGATCGCGATAAGACGGTGGATTTAGAGTTAGGCTGGCATTCAATACCACCGCATCACATCCAAACTTTGCTAAAAGCTGGGGTAATACGGCCCCCGACACTGCATAGGCATAGTCAATCACAACCTTACTTCCACTGCTTTGCAAGGCGACAAGATCGAGATTTTTTTCAAAGCCGCGACTGTACAATTCGAGGGCTTGATTTACAAGGGTGATATTGCCAATGTCTGAAATCGTGGCGCGACGGAAATCTTCTTTGAAAAATGCACTTTCAATCTTCTTCTCAGATGCCTTTGAGAGATTAATTCCGCGTTCATCATAGAATTCAATCAGGATATAATTCGATCGTTCTGGGTCAACTCGCACATGCATTCCACCGACGACCCCCAATATGGGAACCACCGATCGGGCCACTGGAATTGCGGTTGCTTCTAGGTTCTGAACATTGACCCCAACGGACATTAATCCCGAAATTAACGATCGGGAAATCATCCAAGAGGCTGCCCGTTGATCCCGTGAGACCATAACTTGAGATCCTAGGCTCAATGTCGAACCATAAGCCGCTCCTAGTTTTACGGCAAATTCTGGAATGATGTCCACATTCGCCACACCCGTGACCCCGCGCTGTCCAAATAGATTACGCTGTGCTGCATTGCCCCAAATTAGATTTGTGTTTAGTGTCGCACCCGGTTCTACGGTTTTGCTGGGCCATACTCGCACATTTGGACGAATATAGGCTTCCTCACCAATTATACAGAGTGGTCCAATTACTGCACCTTCTAAGATTTGAACAAACCGATCGATTCGGGTGCCCCTCGCCACAATACAAGCTCGTAATTGAACGTCTTCTTGAATCATCACCCCATTCCAAATAATCGGGCGTTTTAATACGGCATTCTCGGCGATCGAGACATTGTCACCTAAAATCGTGCCTGCTTCAATGCGAGTTCTAGCCTGAATTCGACAATGATCTCCAATCAAAATTGGTGTTTCTAATACAGCACTCGGATCAATAACAACATCTTTTCCAATCCAGACTCCAGGCGATCGTTCGGCATAGGCTTTTTTTAAATATACTTGTCCTTCAAGCGCGGCATACTGTGCTTCTCGGTAAGCTTCTAAATTGCCAATATCACACCAATATCCATCGGCAATATAACCATACATTGGGATATTCTTTTCGAGCAATTGTGGAAATAGATCTTTAGAGAAATCTGCTTCTTGTGAGGGTTCAAGTAGATCTAATATATCCGGTTCTAAAATGTAAATGCCTGTATTAACCGTATCAGAGAAGAGTTCGCTACTAGACGGTTTTTCGAGAAAACGTTGAATCCGATCTTGGTCATCCGTAATCACCACCCCAAATTCAATCGGATTATCAACCCGTTTTAAAATCAACGTCGCTTTAGATTTCTTTTCACGGTGAAAGGCGATCGCTGCACTCAGATCAAAATCGGTCAAACTATCACCGCTGATCACTAAAAAAGTCGAGGTCAATAGTTGTTCTACATTTTTCACACATCCGGCTGTACCGAGAGGCGATTCTTCTTCAACGGCATAGGTCATTTGGACCCCGAAGTCACTTCCTTCTCGGAAGTAGTCCCGCAAAATATCAGGTAAGTAATGCAATGTTGCAATAACTTCTCGAATGCCGTGACGTTTGAGCAGATTGATAATGTGTTCTGCGATCGGTCGATTCAGAATCGACACCATCGGCTTTGGTAAGTCGCAAGTCAGAGGACGTAACCGAGTTCCTGATCCGCCCGCCATCAACACAGCACGCATTCTGTTACCTCAATTCTAGACATTCTATTACTTTGCTTACCATTATTATCGGTTACTTTCCCGCTTCTCTGGAATAATTGTTTTCTGTGCGATCGGAATTGAAAAGCTAAAGGTGCTGCCTTTGTTCAAGGTGCTCTCAACTTGAATTATCCCTTGCTGTAATTCAACCAAATGTTTCGTAATCGCTAGGCCAATGCCCGTCCCGCCAGACTTCCGATTCCGCGATCGGTCCGATCGCCAAAACCGTTCAAAAATATGAGGTAAATCTTCATCTGAAATTCCAATTCCCGTATCAATAATAGATACCCACAGCATCCCTTGTTTCATCTCAGCTCTTATCGTCACAGAGCCGTCCAAGGTATAGCAAAATGCATTTCCGAGTAGATTGACTAAAATCTGTTCAACCCGCTCAGGATCGCCGTAAGCACGGGGAATATCATTAGGAATAGATAAAATTAATTGCTTCTCACTTTCAATCAATTGATCACTAAACCGATCGTATAGTTCTTTTAAAAGCGACTGGAGGTCAAATTTTTTCGCATTAATCGGTAAATAGCCTGCTTCAGCTTTAGATAATTCTTGCAAGTCATTCACCAGCCGTTTCAATCGTTGGGTTTCGCCGCTTAATCGTTGGTAAATGTCAGGACTTGTATCAATTGTGCCATCGGCTAATCCTTCAAGGTAGCCTTCCACAATGGTCAAGGGCGTACGTAATTCATGGGTCAGATCGCTGACTAATTCTCGACGGCGTTGCTCAACATTATCAAGCGCTAGAGCCATCCGATTAAAGCTTTCAGCAAAACGGTTTAGTTCTGGAATATCACTCATGGGCATTCGGGCCGTCATTTCCCCAGCGGCAAATTTGTCGGTAATCCGCTGCATTTGAAGCAAGGGCTGCATAATCCGTTTGGATAGTAAATAACTCAGCGCCGCCGCCGCACCTCCACCAAAAATGACCGACCAGAATGCCCCCCGCCCCCAAGCTGATTCAAATCCATTCAGCAATTTTTCCCGAATGGAATAGAGCAAAAATCCTTTAAATTCCAGAGTTTGAAGATGCTCTATGAATAGCCGAGAGGTATATAGCCTCCCAATCACAAGCAAAGTGGCTAGCCCCATTATCATCACAATGATATGAGATAAAAATATTCGCCCCCGAAGTCCAATGTGATACATGTTGTTTCGCCGAGAGACCTATCGACCCTATTTTAGGGGTCTAACTACACCTTGGTCTTCATTGCCTTAATCCAAATAATCGGCCCATCCAAAAAAATATGACGGCTAGATCACAATACCTCCAACACGCAAGCCCAAAAACAATTACAAAAACGTTACAAACCGCCAGCCAATGCCGATCGCGTTCATGGGAGTGATAGTCTAACTTCTGTATCTAAGTTGAATATCAGTTTTTTACAGAGGCGGACGACATGACTGGCGAAATTCCTTATCTCCTTCGAGCCACGAAAGGTGAAATTCTCGATCGCCCGCCCGTCTGGATGATGCGGCAGGCTGGACGCTACATGAAGGTCTACCGCGACTTACGTGAGAAATATCCATCCTTTAGAGACCGATCGGAAAATCCCGACTTGTCGATCGAAATTTCCCTCCAGCCTTGGCGTGCCTTTCAGCCCGATGGCGTGATAATGTTCTCCGACATTTTGACTCCGCTTCCCGGAATGGGCATTGACTTCGATATCATCGAAAGCAAAGGACCCATCATTGATCCCCCGATTCGTACTGCCGAGCAAATCAATGCATTACGTCCCCTGAATCCAGAAGAATCATTGCCCTTCGTTAAAACAGTGTTACAAACTCTGCGGCAAGAAGTAGGGAATAAATCAGCAGTCCTCGGATTTGTTGGGTCGCCTTGGACCTTGGCTGCCTATGCGATCGAAGGAAAATCTTCTAAAGACTATTCCAATATCAAACGCATGGCCTTCTCTGAGCCAGCACTGTTGCATACTCTTCTAGGCAAAATAGCCGACTCGATCGCCACCTATGTTAAGTTCCAGATTGATTCGGGTGCTCAAATGGTCCAACTTTTTGATTCTTGGGCTGGCAACTTGAGTCCGATTGACTACGACACCTTCGCCCTTCCCTACCAACAGCGCGTCGTTCGTCAAGTCAAAGAAACTCATCCTGATACGCCATTAGTCATGTACATCAGTGGCAGCGCAGGCGTACTTGAACGAATGGGTCAAACAGGGGTCGATATTGTCAGTGTCGATTGGACGGTAGACATGGCAGATGCGCGTCGTCGTCTCGGACCCAACATGATTGTTCAGGGAAATGTGGATCCTGGTGCATTGTTTGGCTCCAAGGAATTCATTCGTGCTCGAATTCTAGACACCGTGAAGAAGGCTGGAAACAAAGGCCATATCCTTAATTTGGGTCATGGAATCTTGCCTGGTACACCAGAAGAAAATGCAGCTTACTTCTTTGAAACGGCGAAAAATCTTGACCAGATTTTAGCAAGTGCATAGCTTGATTTGTGATTGACTTCATTGAAAGACCTGGAAATCATCTAGGTCTTCTTTATGGTTCCGGATACTTTTGGGTACACTTTAGGATAGGTAGATTCCTGTTTTTATTTTTTGTGTTTAAACTCAAAACATATGTTGAAAGTTACGATCGGTCATAGCAAAGATCCAGATTCTGAATCTGCCATTTCAGAAATTATTGAGCAATGTCTAGAGCAATGTGATTCCGATACTCCAGATCCCATTGCCGGATTGCTACTTGCAGCTATTGACTTCGATCACCAACTGATTCTCGATCGAATTCATGCTAAATTTCCAAATATTGCTTTAATTGGCGGCACTACGGATGGCGAAATGTCATCGAAGCTTCAATTTAGTCAAGATTCTCTAGTTCTCACGCTGTTTTATTCAGACGATATTCAGATTCAGGCAGGTCTTGGGCGCAATCTTTCCCACGACCCGGTCGCAGGAGCCGCCGAAGCAGTAAGGCATGGAAAAGGTCAAAACACCGAAACGCCAAAACTTTGTCTTACGGTCGCTGAAGGAATTGGCTATGACTCCAATGCTGTTGTCGAGGGATTGAAAAAAGTATTAGGTAAACGGTTTCCGATTTTTGGGGGTGTAAGTGCCGATCAGTTACGGTTCCAAAAGAGCTTTCAGTTCTTTGGCCGAGAAGTATTAACCGATGCAGTCACACTTTTTTTTCTATACGGCGATTTACAATTTTCCTGTGGGATTGCCCATGGCTGGAAACCGATCGGTAAAGTAGCAACCCTTACTGAAGTCGCGTCAAATAGTGTGGTGAAAATAGATGGTAAATTTGCGACAGATCTCTATGATTCCTATTTACAAGGATTACAGCCATCACCTGAATACCCATTGGCCATTTTTGAAGAGAGCGGCGAATTCTATCTACGATTGCCCGTCGGCTCCAATCGTGAAACAGGCGAAATCCATTTCCTCACGAATCTTCCCGTTGAGACCCAAGTTCAGGTTGCATTTGCGACCAGAGAGGATGTATTGAGGGCTACTCAGGATTCCTTCCAAATCGCCTTCGATCGTTATCCTGGCCGACACCCCGATGTGGCTCTTCTATTTTCTTGCTTTATTCGTCGCCAACTCCTGGGCACGCGAACTCAAGAAGAATGTCAATGGGTTAACAAACTTTCAAAGCAAGAGTTACCCTTTGTTGGATTCTATACCTATGGGGAAATTGGCCCCATGGAAATTGGGGGGAAAGTTAGGTTACATCAAGAAACATTTATTACTCTTCTGCTTGGAACCAGTTAGGTATGGATATGTTAGTTATGGACAGAACAGAGGAACTTTTACGGCAACGAATTAAAGATCTGGAAAAGGAAAATCGAATTTTACATAAACAACTTCAACGATCGCACACCGATCGAGTACAAGTTGAAAATAACTATATCCGTGATGGCTATCTATTACAAAATATAATTCAAGACCTTGAAACCTCTAAATCTATTTTGGAACAACGCGGGATTGCTCTCGAACTTGCTTTGCATGACATTCAGGCTATGCAAAGTAAATTAATTGAATCTGAAAAAATGTCAGCTTTAGGCGTATTGGTGGCGGGAGTGGCTCACGAAATAAATAATCCTCTCGGGTTTATCTATGGAAATCTCGGCCATGTAGAACAATATATTAATAAAATTATAGAACTCGTTCATTTATATCAAGATCAATACAATCCACCGCTGTTAATTATTCAAGATAAAATTGAAACCATTGAACTCGACTTTCTATTGCAAGATATTCCAAAAGTACTTCAATCCATGGGGATTGGGGTTGAGAGGATTATAGAAATTGTTAAATCGTTGAGTAATTTTTCGAGGCTTGATGAGGCTGAATATAAGGCTGTTGATCTCCATGAAGGTCTAGAAAGTACCTTAATGATTTTGCATAATAAACTCAATGGCGATCCCACTCGTCCAAAAATTGAAGTGATTAGAGATTATGGCATGTTACCATTCGTTGAATGTCATGCTGGTAAATTGAATCAAGTATTTATGAATATTTTGGGCAACGCAATAGATGCAATAGTTGAACAATATAACTTGATTCCCGATCGGCCTGGCAAGATTTCGATCGAAACTAAATCCCTCGGTGAGAACGTTTATATTACAATTTCAGATAGCGGCGGTGGAATTTCTGAAGCCTTGCAATCAAAGCTATTCGATCCATTTTTTACCACAAAACCAGTCGGGAAAGGGACAGGACTAGGGCTTTCTATTAGTTACCAAATTATTGTAGAAAATCACCGTGGGAAATTGTCGTGCCACTCAATTATTGATCATGGCACAACATTCACCATTGTGATTCCCATCTCTCAAGCAGATGCGTTATCTTAAGCGTTATCTACTTATGCTCTATTGGGCTTAGAAATCATCAGGAATAATCCATTTGGGTGGCTCAGATGCACGCTCTTGACGGCGCCGCTCGATTGCTGCCGCTGCTATTTCTAGCATTTTCTCTAAAGAGGTTTCCTCAATAAATTTCGATGCCTGAGCTTTAAATTCTAGATTTGGGCATTCCGCACCTAGAATGCAGCCATTCACACATTCAACCTCGCAATTCACATCCCGCTGAGCCATTGCAACTTCTCCACTAATGACAGATTTATTATTATAATCTCATCGAACTGCATCTCTAACCATCCTGAAGACTGCATAAAAGTCTGAAAAGAATTACATTACTCTTGTGCAACTCACCCCCAACTTCACCATGGCTCTCTCCTTTCGTGCCATCGACGATCTATCTTCTGTTGACTTACCTCGCCAAAGCCATTTGCTTCGGGGTTATACTGCCGACAAAACAATCGACCGTATTCTTAACGCCTGCAATCTTAAAGCCGCTGTCGAATACCATCTCAAGCGCCTGCACCGCCCAAATTCTTCCCTCACACCTGATCTAATTCAAGCCTATGTGAGCCAGTTTTATCTGCACGCCTTGCAAGATTCCAGATCTGAAGCGTCCAATTTTCTCAAGTCTGCACTCCAGCTTTTTGTCCGCCAAGACGATCGTAACCCCATTCTTTGCTATGTCCTAGGGTTTGAAGTGGTCACCTTACTGTTTAGCATGAGCTGGCACGAACATGAGCGGCTTTACTACCTACAGCATAATCAAGAGCAATTTTATGGTCAATACATCAAACCGATTCAAGTTGCCCATCGTTTGAATGAAAAAATTATTCCCCGAGATGTCGATATTTTCTTTGCTAGACGGACCTATTTCATTCAGCATCCCTTCCTGCGTCCCCAGCAACTCAAAGCGATCGCTATTGCAACCTTCCCCGCTGAGACAGTTTTAAAGCTGGGCTTTGACATTATTCGTCATCCGAGATCGTTTGTCTTTGACTACGCCGCTATTTTTGATGAGCCAGAACAACAGGCATAGTCTAAATTTAGATTTAAAGCGGCCCACAGATTAAACTCAGCTAAACTCGCGATCGTTTTGCCTGAGACTGACGACGAATGAACTCCGCCAACAGCACTCCCAGACTCGAAGTCACAATCAACACCACACTCAGCGCATTGAGATCAGGTGTGAGATTCGTACGAATACGGCTGTAAATTTCCATGGGTAAGGTATTGATGCCACCACCTGCCGTAAAACTCGCAATCAAAAAGTCATCCATACTGCATACAAACGCTAACAAACAACCCGAAATAATCGCTGGGTACAACTGCGGTAATAATACCAGTCGAAAGGATTCAAACGGCGTTGCACCTAGATCTTGAGCCGCTTCTTCGAGGTGTGAATCTAGACTATTAATTCGGGTCGAAACTGCTAAGGAAACATAGGCCAAACAAAACACCACATGGCTTGCGACAATGGTCCCCAAACTCAAGGGCACAGTCATGGCTGCTAAAAAAACCAATGTCGCCACAGCAATGGAAATATCTGGAATAATTAGAGGTAAATACACCACATTCTGATAGATATCTCGTCCCCAAAAGCGATAGCGTGCTAGCCCCACAGCCATTAATGTCCCGAAAAATGCGGCGATCGTGACTGAACCTAGGGCCACTTGTAAACTATCGGATAGGGCTTGCAAAATGCGTTCATCGTGAAAAAACCGAGAATACCATTTAAATGAAAACCCAGTCCATTTTGCGCTGATAGCCGATTCATTGAAACTATAAAAAGCCAACACTGCGATCGGCAAATACATGAATCCAAACATCAATACTGTCCACCAAGCTTGCCAGACGGGCTGAGGAATACCCTTCAATCGGAGAGATAAATTAGCTTTTGAAATAACCATCAGATTTTAGATTGGAGAATTTGGGTGAGCGAGTTTGGATTAGAAGTCGTATTGTCTAAATGGCTCGGGCGTTTTTGTCACCATATTTGATTAAGCAGACAATTACTAAGGTGACTAGCATAATAAGTAATGCGCTAAGAGCACTGCCCATTCCCCAGTCAGGTGAGGCTCCCAGGAATCTGCTATACAACAAACGAGCAGCCGTCATACTCGATGGTCCACCTAAAAGTTCAGGATTTACAAAGTCTCCGATCGCATTAATAAAGACCAACAAAACCCCTGCGGCAATTCCAGGTAATGCTTGTGGCACAGTGATATTCACAAAAACATCTTTAGGCGGGGCGCCCAAATCAGCAGCGGCTTCAAGAAGGCGACGATCGATTTTTTCGAGGGATGAATACAAAATCAATACCATATAGGGTAAAAGACTATAGGTCATTCCAACTAAAACAGCCGGAAGTTGATTCATTACATCTACTGTTGGTAAATGTAATATCATTAATAGTGTATTCAATACTCCTGTCGGTCGCAGAATGCTAATCCAGGCATAGGTCCGTAGTAACGAGGAGGTCCATAATGGTAAGACAAATCCTAACAACAATAGATTTTGCCAGCGTTTTGGGGCCAGTAATGCAATCCAATAGGCTACTGGAAACCCAAGAATCAAACAGAATAAAGTGGTTGCTATAGAAAGACCGATCGATCGTAAGATTACCCACAATACGGATGGCTCAAAAATTTTAAAGTAGTTGACTAAACTTGACGGATTTACTAAATCTCCAGGTTTAATTCCTGGCACTAAGCTCAACTCAAAAATTAGTAAAGTCGGTAATATCAAAAGCAGAAATAACCATAGCCCTGCTGGAACCAACATCAAAAATGGCTCTAGTCTCTGCGACCACGATTTGGATGAATTAGAGAAGGGAGAAGAAGCCATAATACTAAATTGATAAATAATAAGTGTTCAATTCCCACCAACTCGCCCCATCAACTCGTAAGCTGCGTCCAATACTTATCATAAAGTTTCTCGGCCTCGTCCGTCAGCGCTGTCATGCTTTCACATCGCGCCATCACCTCTACTGTCGGATAGCTAACCGTATTGTGTTGTAATTCTTGAGGCAGTAATGGAATGGCACTCGCGTTAGGCGTTGTTACGGCCAATCGTTGAGCTACACTTGCCGCTATATCGGGTTTCAAAAGATAATTGATCCATTGATAGGCGGCATTCGGATTTGGAGCCGCTTTAGGAATAACCATCCAATCACTCCAGCGCGAGGCTCCGGGTTTTGGTACAACATAGCGTAGTTTTGGGTTTTCTTTTAAAAGCCCGATCGCATCTGACGAATATCCCATCGCCACCCACAGATCTCCCGACGCAAGCTGAGTTCGCCACCCATCGGTTGTAAAACTTGCAATATGAGGTTTCAAGATAGTCAATTTTTCATAGGCTTTCTTAAGCCGATCGGTATTTACTTCATTAAGACTATAGTTTAGTGATTTTAATGCACATCCCAAAACTTCACGAGAATCATCGAGTAAAGTCATTTTTCGAGTCAGCTTTTCCTTGTTTTTCCAAAGATAATCCCAATCTTCAATACCTTCAGGAATCTTTTCTTGATTATAAATTAATCCTGTTGTTCCCCACGCAAAAGGAACTCCATAATGATTATCCCAATCTCCTGCCGATCGGCGAAATTGTGGCATCAAATTATCAAGCCCTTGAACTCGATCGTGATCCAATTCAGCCAATAAATTTGCTTTTATAAGTTTTGGAATAAAGTATTCACTCGGATAAAGCACACTGAATGTTTGCCCCTTGCCCGCTTGCAATGCCGCCATCATTTTTTCATTCGAGTCAAACAATTCACGAATAGTCCGCAGTCCCGTCACACGACGGAAATCTTTCAGTAATTCTTCATCAACATATTGTGCCCAGGTGTACAAAAACAATTCATTTGGAGAACTAGTGTTGCTCTGACCCGATCGCACATTGCCTAACTGCCACCCACAACCCGACAACATTTGAGACAACCCCAATCCAAATGCACCAGAGGCTGCCATCTTAAGAAATTGACGGCGCGATCGAGGTTTAGGTAAGAATAGTTCAGGATCCATCGCTAGAAACCAACAAAACAAAAAGACTAAATCAACAAAAGACTAAACAATAAACAGGCTCAGTCCGGAACTGGCAACGCCAAACAATCGTGGGGACCCCACACGACGTAGACGGGACCTGCAATTTTAGAAACAACGTCCGGCGATGGTTGTCGGACTAACAATGTCCGTCCCGATCGCAATCGAATGACACAATTCACATGAGTTCCTAAATATAATGTGCTTACCAACGAACCTTCAAAACAATTCTTACCATCCAAATTTGTCCCATTAGTACGCGGGTCCGATCGTAATAGTTGCACCTTTTCCGGTCGCAAATTAATCACCACTCGGCCCGAAGTTAACACCTTACTTCCCGTAGAAATTGGTTGGACTTGAAACAGCTCGCCCTCATCACACTTGACCCACAACATGGATGGATGGGAGCCTTCAATTTTGCCCGCAATGATATTAGTATCCCCAATGAACTCGGCCACAAATTGACTCTGGGGCCGATCGTAAATTTGACTGGGGGTCCCGATTTGTTCCACTTTTCCACCATTCATCACCGCAATCCGATCGCTCATGGTCAAAGCTTCTTCTTGATCGTGCGTCACCATAACAAAAGTAATGTTTAGTTTCTGATGGAGACGCTTCAATTCAAGCTGCATTTCCTTCCGCAGCTTCAGATCCAAGGCACCCAGTGGCTCATCTAATAGCAACACCATGGGACGATTCACTAACGCCCTTGCCAAAGCCACTCGTTGCTGTTGTCCGCCAGAAAGTTGCTCTGGAAACCGTTTAGCAAGCGCTTCGAGCTTCACTAACCGCAGCGTCTCCCTGACTCTATCTTGAATCTCACCACGGCCTAGTTTTTTAATCTTCAGCCCAAACGCAATATTATCTTCCACCGTCAAATGACTAAACAGCGCATAACTCTGGAACACCGTATTAACGGGGCGACGATAGGGCGGAACCCCCAGCATTGAAACCTTGCGAATTAACAACTCTCCAGATGTTGGGGTCTCAAATCCTGCAATCAAGCGTAACAGCGTCGTTTTTCCACAACCCGACGGCCCTAAAATGCTGAAGAATTCAGCTCGACGAATTTCAACATCTACTCCGCCCACAGCAACTTCACCGTCAAAGCTTTTGAAAACTTTACGGAATTCGATGTCCAAATCATCATTCAATTCGGGGTCTGAGGGAGATAAAGAAGGGACCATAGATTAGGATGAAGCCTAAAAATGTGCTTTCTGTGAGCTTAATGCTTTCTATTGAGCTTAATACTACGCCATTGTACCCAACACCGTGAAATTGGTCGCAGATTACTTGGTATAAATTCTTCGAGACGCAGATATCAGACCCGCGTTTGGATGAGGATTTATCCGTATATTCGCGGTATATTGACGCTATATTAACAGGCGTCTCGGGATCTGTCTCGGGTCAAATTCTTCTTGATTCCTTCAACCTATGCAACCTCCTTTTACCCACGATCGCGCTAGTTCCCGCGCCAGTTCTCGTAGAGTAGGCCACGCACGTCAGTCGATTTTTATGATGATGTTCTGCGGCACCATGATTTTGGGCGGTTTAGGTTCCCGGTTAATCTATCTTCAGCTTGTAGAAGGCAGTCAAAACCGCTATCGTGCCCATAACAATCGGGTACGACTAATTTCAAGAACACCAGAACGAGGCAGCATTCTCGATCGTAAAGGTCACATTTTAGCGGGCAGTCGTTTAACGCATTCGCTGTATCTCTGGCCCATAGAGCAAAAAAAAGAAGACTGGCCAAAAACACTGGCTAAACTCTCTTTAATTCTTAATAAACCCCAAGCTGAATTAGAAAAACGTCTAGTTCAGGCTGGTTATGAGTCACTGTATCGGGTTAAAGTCGCGGGCAATATCACTCCCGCTCAGATGACGATGATCGCTGAAAGTAATTCCGAACTCCAAGGCGTAAAAGTCGATGGTGAGACCACCCGAGAATATAAATATGGTGATTTAGCGGCTCATGTTTTAGGCTACACCGGAGAACTGACAGATGAACAATACGAAAAACTCAAATCCAAAGGCTATCGTCTGGGTGAAGTAGTCGGTAAAATGGGGATTGAATCGAGTTATGAAGACCAACTGCGGGGCGAAGGCGGTGGTCAACAGTTGGAAGTGAATGGGGCCGGAGATATGGTCCAGATTTTACAAGACAAACCTAGCCGGGCCGGAAAAGAAATCACTCTTACCCTTGATATAGATTTACAACGTGCGGCGACCGAGGCTCTTGTAGGCATGACGGGATCTATTATTGCGATGGACCCGAGTAATGGTGCGATTTTAGCCATGGTCAGCAATCCTGGCTTCGACCCTAATATTTTCGCCAAACCCCTAAGTGCAGAGGCTTGGGCACGTTTGACTGCGCTTGACCATCCTTTTATTAACCGAAATCTTCAGACCTTCCCGCCTGCCAGTA
The DNA here is from genome assembly GCA_025351345.1 of Synechococcales cyanobacterium GL140_1_metabat_312. Classification (GTDB taxonomy): domain Bacteria; phylum Cyanobacteriota; class Cyanobacteriia; order Leptolyngbyales; family Leptolyngbyaceae; genus JAAFJU01. The sequence goes on along the minus strand of JANXWB010000020.1, from coordinate 10,104 downwards.
CCTTTAAAATTATCACCACAGCAGCGGCCATGGAAGGCGGTGGATTTACAGGCGATGAGGTGTATCAGACCTATCCATCCATAACCGTTGGTAGCACCACGTTTGGCGAATGGAATCATGCTGGATTTGGACCGCTTGGGTTTCCGGAGGCGATCGCAAATAGTAGTGATACTTTTTTCTATCAGGTGGCTCAAAAAATGGGTGGCGATCCGATTATTAGTTGGAGTCGGCGCTTTGGGTTGGGGAGATTGACGGGAATTGATTTGAATGATGAGGATGACCCAGGACTAGTTCCCGATCGGGCTTGGAAATTGAAGACGTACAACCAGGAGTGGACCATTGGGGATGCGATCAATATGTCGATCGGTCAGGGTGCGTTGTTGACCAGTCCGCTTCAGGTGGCGGTAATGTTTTCGGTGGCGGCTAATAATGGATTTCGGGTGAAGCCTCATTTGTTGAAGGATAACGAGGAAGCTCGTAATTGGCGCGAAGATCTTAAAATGAAGCCTAAAACGATAGCGATTATCCAGGAAGGATTGCGAGGCGTTATTGAATATGGCTCGGGGAGTCCGCTGGGGGGTGGACCGATCGCGATCGCGGGGAAGAGCGGCACCTCGGAGGATTTGGGGGATGGCTCGAATACTTGGTTTGGTGGCTATGGTCCGATTCAGAAGCCTGAAATTGTGGTGGTGGCTTTTGCCGAACGGACGGGCGGCGGCGGTGGATCGTTGATGGGACCGAAGGTTAAACAGGTGATTGAATCCTATTTTACCCTTAAAAATGCGGCTAAAGATGACGTGGACAAAAAATTGCATAATGAGAAAAAAGGGAATCAATGAAACCCTCTAACTCCCGATAATTCTCTATAATGATTGGTCTAAACAGCATGAACTAGAGAGTTTGGGAGCAGCGAGATGGCAATTTTACGGATGGAAGATGGGCGAAGTTTGATGGATCTAAAGACGATCGCATTAGAACTCGAACCGTTGAATATTGGCCTGAGTTATTGGACTACAGGGGATGATCCTGAATTGCAACAGTTGCTTCAAAGTCAGGCTCTAAATGATGCTGAAAAAGAACAGGTATTAGTGAGTTTAGATCACTATTTTGAATCACTCAAAACAAGTCTTGGCTATACCTCCAGAGATTTAATTGTTCTCCACCCTGATGTTCCAAATCTCGATGGATTACTTTCCAAATTCAATGATGTCCATACTCATGCCGATGATGAAGTGCGCTATATCGTCGATGGAGAAGGCATCTTTGGCTTTGTCAGACCGGATGGTTCACAAGTTGAATTAACAGTACAAGCCTCTGAATATATTAATGTTCCCGCCGGGACTGAGCATTGGTTTTACTTGACTGAACGCTCACGGGTAAAGGCCGTAAGATACTTTGCAGGCACCAGTGGCTGGACTCCAGAATATACAACTACCGCTATTAAATTCCGTGCATAACGCTATGACCATTCAAGTTGATTACCGTTTTCCTCCCGGTGTTAATGCTGAAAAGCAAGCTAAAGTGATTGCGATCGGTCAAACCGTCGGCAGTTGGGACGATCGTTTTTCCCATCGTGAAGACTCCTTTCAGCGTTATCTCGCCCAAGTGATTAGCGTTGTTATTCATGATAGTGGCCACAGCACCGCCACCATTGAGTTTCCCGTGGCCAATACTGAAGGCGATATTGGTAGTTTGCTGACGATGATCTTTGGCAAGTTTTCTATGGCGGGCGCTGCTAAAGTAACGGCCATTCGATTACCTGCGAATTATGGCCAAATGCCTGCTGTCGGGTTGTCCGGTATTCGCAATAGACTGAAGGTATACGATCGTCCCTTGGTGATGGCTATATTTAAACCTGCGCTGGGCCTAACGGCTGACGATCATGCTGGAATTCTAAAGGACGTTGCTGCTGCCGGATTGGACATTATTAAAGATGACGAAATCCTGGGTAATTTAGAAATTGCACCGACGATCGATCGGCTTAAAGCTTGTCGCAAGGTCATTCTAGAAACTAAAGAAACCACAGGTAAAGAACTTCTCTATGCCATTAATGTCACAGGCCGCGCCCATGAGATTCTTGACAATGCCAAACGATTAGTCACAAACGGTGCAAATGCATTGTTATTTAATACTTTGACCTATGGTTGGTCAGTATTAGAATCCCTGGCGCAAGATTCTGAAATCAATGTCCCTATTTTCATGCATCCAGCCTTAGCCGGAGCGCTATGTGGTGCGCCAGACCACGGATTTAACTATTCGACAATTTTAGGAACACTTGCGGCCCATGCAGGTGCTGATGCGGTATTGTATCCAGCTCACTACGGGAGTTTGCCTTTTGAAAAATCTGAGGAAATAGCCATTCGAGATGCATTGCGATCGCGGAATGTGTTCCCGGTCCCGTCCGCAGGTATTCATCCAGGTGTCGTGCCACGGGCGATCGCGGATTATGGCAATGATGTCATTCTGAATGCAGGCACAGGAATTATGGATCATCCGAGTAATCCAGCGGCTGGAGTCACAGCATTCTTTGAAGCCTTAGAAAGAGTGAATAAAAATCAATCTTTTAGTATTGAAGAAGTGCCTAATTCTGCATTGAAAACTGCGTTGCAGAAATGGATGGTGTGATCAAAATTATGATGTTGAGTTCCGGGCACGGCAGGCCAGGCCCCTACAATATCTGGTCCAAGATCTGTAGGGACACAGCAAGCTGTGTCCTAAACACCACGCAAAATCACCCAAGCTCTTACCCAAAAATCTATGCCAACTCCGATCGTATTCTCCGATTTTGATGGAACTATTACTCTCAAAGATACCTTTGTTGAATTGCTCCGTGAATTCGCACCCGACCAAGCTGATGAACTCATGGCCCAAATGTATGCCCAAACTCTAACGTTACGTGAAGGCGTGACGCGTTTGTTAGAAAGTATTCCCTCCAGTGAATACTCTAATATGATCGAATTCTCAAAACCGCATCCAATCCGATCGGGTTTTCCGGAATTTCTTGATTTTCTGGAAGCTCGAAACGTACCCTGTGTCGTTATTTCTGGGGGAATTCGACTTATGGTAGAAACGGTCTTAGCCGACCTGAAACCTCGACTGTTGGGGTTGCACGCGGTTGATCTTGATGGATCAGGCGATCGGTTTAAAGTTATTCCTTCTTACGTGGGTGAAACTGAATTGATGGCGAAAGTTGATGTAATGTCGAACTATGATTTTAGTGAATCAATTGCTATTGGCGACTCGATTACGGATTTCAATATGGCGATGGCGGCTGATTTAGTATTTGCCCGCGATCGGCTTGCAATCTATCTGGATCAACAGGGAAAACCCTACATTGCCTGGAATGATTTCTTTGATATTCGTGATTACTTAATTCAATACTGGAACTAATACTGTGACCAATACCGTAACCAATACTATGACTAATGTTTTAACGCTTCGAGAAGAACTTTGCGCCGCCGCCAATTACTTTCACGATCGGGGCTGGATGTGGGGAACTGGTGGAAATCTCTCGGCTCGTATTAGCGACGATCGTTACTGGGTCACCGCCAGCGGTAAATCGAAAGGCACTCTCACCCCGCTAGATTTCATTGACATGAATCTCGATGGAACTTGGGAACCCGCTCGCAAAGGTGACAAACCATCAGCGGAAACGTCCATTCATCAAGCTATTTATTCATTATTTCCAGATATTCAAGCTTGTTACCATGTCCATTCAATCGAAGCCAATCTAGTCTCGAATTTCACTCAGCAAGATAGTATTGCGCTGCCCCCCTTAGAAATGGTCAAAGGTCTGGGAATTTGGGAAGAAAACCCAATTTGTATGATGCCTTTATTTGAGAATTATCTGGATGTTCCAACGATCGCCAAAAACATAAAACAATACTACTCTGAAACTAAACCCAAAATTCCAGCCCTGCTTATTCGCAATCATGGTGTAACCGTTTGGGGACAGTCTACAGAGCAAGCCCGCAATACGATTGAACTTGTAGAATATATCTTTCGCTATATGGTTCTTGCCCGTCAGACCGTGGGTTAAACTGGGTTAAACAAGGGTTGATTATCCATTTTCTCGTTCAAGCGGTACACTATTTTTATTAGAATATTCAATCATTTTATGGACGATCGTCTTTCCACTATTCCAAATTTTGTTTCTATTGACGATCGTCTTGCCACGGCTGGACAACCCAACCCATTTCAATTTGGGCTAATCAAAGCAGCAGGGTATTCTGTTGTGATTAATCTTGCCCTGAGTAGCTCAACCGATGCATTACAAGACGAAAATGCGATCGTGAAGTCAGCTTGGCTAGAGTATGTCCATATTCCAGTGGTGTGGGAGAAGCCCACGATGATGGACTTTGAATTGTTTGTTCACGTGATGAAACGTCGCCAAACCCAAAAATGCTTTATTCATTGTGCTAAAAACATGCGCGTTTCCGTATTTGTTTATCTATGGCGATGTATCTATGAGAAGGTTCCCCATGATATTGCTCAAGCTTCGATCGATGCCGTTTGGGTCCCAAATGATATTTGGCAATTGTTTCTAGAATCTGTCCTTAAGCACCATGAAAATCTTTCCGAAAATCTCTCCGAAATTCAAGCTAATTTACCGAAATCCCCTTAGTCTTGTTTATTTGAAACTCATCTCAGCTACAGTAATTTGGGGCGGAACCTTCGTCGCCGGACGAATTGCAGTGCAAGATATGGGCGTGTTTTCGATCGCATTCCTACGGTTTGCAATAGCAACCTTACTATTGTTTGGTATTAGCACTCATCGAGGTCAATCCATTCCAAAACTCACTCCCCAAGAATGGATCGGAATAGTATTTCTAGGACTCACTGGAATCTTGGCCTACAATGCTTTTTTTCTGGGCGGCTTGAAGCTTTTACCTGCTAGTCGTGCGTCGCTGATTGTAGCCTTAAACCCGATCGCGATCGCCCTGTCATCTACCGTCATCTTTCGAGAATCACTATCAAAACCTAAACTCTTTGGAATTCTAATCTCCCTAATAGGCGTATCTATTATTTTATCCAAAGGGAATCCGATGGACTTGATCAAAACAGGAATCGGTACAGGAGATCTGTTGCTCTTTGGCTGCGTGGCGAGTTGGGTAAGTTATACCCTTATTGGTAAACAAGTTCTAAAAACGGTATCAAATCTAACCGCAACTACCTATAGCTGTTTGATAGGATGCACTGCATTACTTCCTATTGCATTACAAGAAGGATTAATTAGCGACCTGCCCAGACTATCTCTCAATGCGGCATTCAGCACGCTCTATATGGGAATCCTCGGAACAGTAGTCGCATTTCTATGGTATTCCGAGGGTATTCGCAAGCTCGGGACGAATCGAACGGCCATATTTACTAATCTCGTCCCCACAACTGCGGTGCTAATGGGTGTTATTGGATTGGGTGAACCCTTTACAATGTCTATTGCCCTTGGAGGAGCGTTAGTAATTGGTGGGGTTGTCTATACTAATCTATCAAGCCCGAATCCTATTAAATCCGGATCTATTTAATGGATTGAGATGCGTTACAGGTGACCAAGATGTGACGATCGAGATCACTTAGCTTACCCACCGACTTCAATCCGCGAAGCCCAACTTGAATCATGGGTGCATTGTTGGAAGACGCCACCAGACTGGTGCGGTCTAGAGCGATTGCAAAAGGATTAACCGTCTTTTCGTAGGTGCTAACAATGCTCAACAACAATTGGTCATTCTCAAACCGCCCATAAGCACAGTCAAAGTTTGAATTTGGTGAATAAACAGCTCCTTTAACTTCGCCTTCCTTGACATCAAAAACAAAATACGTTGCACCCGCTTGATTCGGCTGGTCCGATTCACCGTAGAGATAGGTACCATTGGGCAGGCTGCTAGGAACTGCTGCTTGAGATGGTCCGCAGACGGCAAGGAATGCCAGCGCACCGATTAATCCGCTCATACCGCGATTCATCATCCAACCCTTGAAGCCAGTCATTTGATTTTTCATTTTGGAACTCTCACAGAAATTGAAGGGTTGGCCACGGTTGTGACGTTCTCAATAACCCATAGGGCCAAAGAGTGAAGGATTATGCAGGTCATCAAGAAAACAGAAAAATCTATTTTCTTGAGGAGAGCGGATAAAGAAGTCTTTAACCGTCGCAGCCTGCACTAATTCCATATAGCTATCAAATCATATTCACCTCAGAGCCACAACCAACGATCGTGACAGTCCGTCATCTGGCCGAAAGATCCAATTTACAAACTGGCTGCTAAATCTACTGTTTCTTTCCTCCAAGTAATAGTCTCCAATTCCCCTGAGCTAAAGCATTACAAACACGATCCCCGCCCTGCAATGATCCCCGAGCGTTTGACCTTATTGTAAAGATATCCTATAGAGTATACGTACTAGATTTCAACAGATTACTTAAGCGCTTTAAAGAGATTAATGCTAGTTTTACAGCTTGAATTGCAATAAAAAAGGGGCGAAAACACCCCTCTTTGTAAACATTAAATTTTGCAACACCGCTTAGACTTTGACCTGATTCTAAAATCCTCTAGGAGGCGAGATATTCTTGCACTTGTCCTTTACGACGACGCAGATAATCAAGTGCCTGACGTTCCAGTTGGCGAACCCGCTCGCGGCTCAGATTGAGGCATTCTCCGACTTTAGCAAGCGATCGTTCGATGCCATCGTCTAGGCCGTACCGGAGCAAGAGAACTTGACGTTGCTGAGGCGTTAGGTCCGCTAGCATGTTGTGCAAATCCTGACGAAGTAGCACTTGGGTCGTGTAGTCTTCGGGGGATGCGGTGCTGTCTTCCAATAAATCGCGTAATTCAGTATCCTGATTGTCGCCCACTCGCATGTCTAAGGAGATAGGCTGACGGGACATCGACAAGTAATCCCGAATTTCGGTGGCTTCCATATCTAGCATTTCCGCAATCTCATTCACATTAGGACTACGCCCCAGTTCTTGAGTCAATTCACGTTGGACGCGTTTGATTTTATTAAGCTTTTCGGTGATGTGAATGGGTAAACGAATGGTGCGGCTTTGTTGTGCGATCGCCCGTGTGATCGCCTGACGAATCCACCAGTAGGCGTAGGTGGAGAACTTATACCCTCGCATCGGATCATATTTCTCGACCCCACGTTCTAATCCCATAGAGCCTTCTTGAATTAGATCCAAGAATTCTAGGTTCCGCTTCTGATATTTTTTCGCGATCGAGACTACCAGTCGAAGATTGGCTTCAATCATCCGCTGTTTCGCCCGACGACCCCGTTTTAGATTGGCTTTCAACTCTTCTTCAGGCAGTCCAAGATGAATGGCTAATTCTGCATCAGTAACGGGAGTTCCTTTGGTTTTGGCCAAGGCTTCACGGGTCTCCAAGAACGTCATCATCTGCTGCACTTGTTTGCCGTAGATGATTTCCTGCTCATGGGTCAGCATGGGCACCCGACCAATTTCGTGGAGGTAGGTCCGAACCATGTCGGCGGTGTAGGCCGGAGCTGGGGTCGAGGTGGGGACTTTGCTCTTGGTTTTCTTTTGGGTTGCAGTGGTCATAGTGACAAGACTCCAGTGCTTAATGAAGGCTTAAAAATGCGGGAGCGAACCCGAATAATTAGTGGCCTGAAAATTTAACAAATGAAAACTCTAGATGGGTTATCTCGAAGTCATTTCGAGTATGGATTTATCATAAAACGAATTCTCAGGGGAGTAAAGTTCGGGTAATGGACGGTAGAGGATGGGTCGTCAGGCGACGGTTGCATAAAGCACTACAATTAGAAGCTGCTACCTTAAAATAAAGGAGGCATGTTTCACATCTGTGTAGCTGAGGTGACGATTTCGCGATGGGGATTGAATCATGACTAGAGGCACGATCGAAAAAGTAGAACACATGAACGTACTACACTGTAACATGAAAAATCTAAAACACTAAAATCTAAAATCCCAAATCTGTCTTCGCGGATGCTGCTGCTACGAGAAGTTGGTCATGATCGACGGTTGACCAATCCGTGTCGCCAATTTCGCCATAAAATTTCTCGTCATAGGCACGGGTTTTGATGACAACGGGCATGGGGACGGCATGACCCAGAATTAAGGCTTGTTGTTTTGAGTCGAGTTTGGCTAGGACCGATCGGAGCGCTTGGCCGCCGGAGACTCCTGTGAAAATCGCTTCAATGTCTTTCTCGTCATTTAACAAGGCCGTAATTCGGGTGCCAATTTGCGACATCACTTCATTGTCAATGCCCGAGGGTCGTTGATCTACGACTAGCAAGGTGACAAAGAACTTTCGCATTTCACGGGCGATCGTCCCAAAGATTGTTTCGCCGACCGTGGCTGGATCTAAAAATCGGTGGGCTTCCTCAATGGTGATCATGAGCTGACGAGGCCGATCGAGAATATTTTTAGTTTGCAGAAAATACTCAGCTTTTCGTACATAAGCGGCATGAATTCGGCGTGAAATGATATTGGTTGCGAGCATATAGGATAAGAGATTCGATTGTGAGCCGAATTCAATGACAACGTGTTTACCCGATTCGATACATTCAAGAACTTGATTTAGATAGTTATGGGGACAGGTTTGACGTAGATATTTCAAGTCTTCAAGACGGATTAGTTTACGCTGAAGGGCCATGATGGAGGATTTATTTCCCATCTTCACTTCACAAAATTCTTGAATCTCTTCATTGCCCATGGACATCAATCGCGAGATCCAGCCCTTACCAAATTCATTACGCAAAATCACTGCATTTTCCAAACTTGTTTCCGATAAGTTAAGTTGTCCGCGCACCAATGCTAAATCTTCGACTTCGACTTGTTCGTATCCAATATAAAACTCTTGAGCATTTCCCACGCCGCGCCGCCGGGTCGATTCGACATCTAGAGTGAAAATCTCTACTTTCCCAGGAAACAATTGCGCTAAGCCTTTGACGGTACTGAAGCTTTTGCCTTCTTTAGTCGCTTCCCAGCCATACTCTGAGTGCATATCGAAAATCAAATTAACAGCAGCTTGTTTTTTAACAACTCCGGCCAGCAACAATCTTGTTAAAAATGATTTCCCGGTGCCTGATTTGCCGAAGACACCATTGCTTCGTTCGACAAATCGATCGAGATCAATACAAACGGGAACGGGCATATCGATCGGTTCTCCGATCGCAAAATTTCGTCGCAATGGATCGTCTTCCCATCCAAAGACGGCCCGAAAGTCACGTTCACTGGCATCGTAGACTTGACTAAAATGGCTGGGAATTGTTTTGACGGGCAGTAATTCAATATCGGCGTTGGTATTGGCTTGATAGGAGGCTAGTCCTTTAGCTTTTTTGGTAGTTTTTGATTTGCTGGTTTCGATCGCGGCTTCGATTTGACGTTTACTTGGATCGTCTGTGATCATCAGCATTGGCGAAAGTTCGATGGTTCCGTAGGTTCCGGTTCCAGCTAGAACTTCCTGCAAAAAGCTATCGGTCGGGTCGGGTGGATTGGACAAAATACGCTGGCTTCCCGTACCCAGCGCCACGTCCGTCAGCATACAAAAGAAGCGCGATCGGGTTCCGTGGACTACCAAAAACTTGCCCACCCGCATTTCTTCAACGGAAACATCGGCATGGAGTCGGACTTCAAGTCCTTTGCTGAGCGATCCTTGGGTGATGGAACCGAGCGGCTTGTCAATTGGCATAAGAAAATTAACGCGATAATTCACTTGTACCAATTATAAGCTTAGTCGATGCCATTATCTAATCAGATGCAGAAATTCCAAATTCGGAACGGGGTTCAAACTCTGAACTTTTGAATTTCTGCCACATAATGTTTCGCTTGAGCGGCTGCAAAGAAGCTCACACTCAAACCGAGATCTTTTGGCAGTCCGCTCCAACTGAATTGTTAGACTGAAATAGAACCTCAAGACTTTTACTAAACCCAACTTTTCCAGGTTAACCCTATGCATCAGAAGTAATTCTTCAATCAGAACCAGAGATATTTTCGGCGTTGCTGAATTAAGGTATGTCTCGAAGTGGGACTGGGACATCCTCAAATTTCAAGTAGTGAAGTAGCAATCTAATTGAGTGTGCCAGCATTTTTACGCATTTAGAATAGCAAAGCGTTTTTCGATGAAGCCGAGCCAA
>JANXWB010000067.1 GCA_025351345.1 Synechococcales cyanobacterium GL140_1_metabat_312 | reverse complement strand
GGGCAACACTTCTAACAGGAGTGGTTCTAGAATTTCCCATTCGTCGTCGGTTAAACTGCTGGAATAGGTCATAGCGCTGGAGTTCGTGACTTTTTGATATTTACTTTAGTATACTCTATGATGTCAAATGGGTTCTATAGATAAGAAAGTCGCACAATGCACGATCGTGCTGAGTTGATCACAACAATACCTGCTTTAGTTCCAGAAAAATGTTATTTCCTTATAAACTAGTCCCCCAGAATCCGAAGTGGAAACTGAGGGACTATTCAAATCAGATCTTTAAATCAAAATTGAGTTATCAAGCCAAAACCCAATCCACTAACGTCCGCACTCCGTAACCCGTTGCCCCCGTTGGATTGTAATCCTTATCCTTATCCGTCCAAACCGGACCCGCAACGTCCATATGTGCCCAAGTAGTATCTTTGACATACTGCTTCAAAAATACCGCCGCACTAATCGCCCCACCCGTTCTTGCACCAATATTTTTCATATCTGCAATAGGAGACTTCATACTTTCAAAATAGGACTCTTCAAAGGGCATTTTCCATAGCTTCTCACCACTGGATTCCGCTGCCGCTATCAATTCATCTGCAAACGCATTATCAGGACTCCATAACCCCGCAATGTCATTCCCCAATGCCACAACACAAGCTCCCGTCAAGGTGGCTAGGTCTACGATCGCATCCAACCCCAACTTATCCGCATAGACCAACGAATCGGCCAGCGTTAACCGACCTTCCGCATCTGTATTCATAATTTCAATGGTTTTCCCGTTCGACGCGGTAAGAATATCACCAGGCCGCATCGCATTGCCATTGATCATATTTTCAGTTACAGCACTAATGAAATGCACTTCCACATCAGGCTTCAATTGTGCGATCGCCTTCGCCGCTCCAAAGGTCGCCCCTGCGCCGCCCATGTCAGTTTTCATCATTTCAATTGATGACGCGCCGACTTTCAAATTCAAACCACCGGAATCAAACGTTAATCCTTTCCCTACGATCGCAACTCGTTTGCGCGGTGTTCCAGCGGGTTTGTAAATCATGTGAATGAACTTTGGCGGAATGTCAGACGCTCTTGCGACTCCTAAAAATGCACCCATATTCAAGGCTTCGCAATCAGCCTTTTCTAGGATTTTTAGCTCTAAACTATAGGTTTTCGCTAACTCTATTGCCATATCAGCAAACGTAACCGAATCAATGACATTGGCAGGCGCAGCAACCAGTTCACGGGCAAGGAATACGCCAGAACAAATGATGTGAGCTTTCTCGATCGCCGCTTCTTGTCCAGCGAATCCAATCAAACTTGCAGACTCAACAACTGTACTTTCGTCCTTTTCAGACTTAAAGCGCACGTCTTTATACAATGCTAATTCAATGCCCTCGGCGATCGCTTGAACTGTTCCCGCAACATTATTATTGACAATTGGGAGGGAAACGCCAACGGTCTTACATTTCTCATGACGAGCAGCCTTCGCCATATTTCCGGCAACTTTGCGAAGGGTTTCAAATTTCAATTTGTCGGATTTACCTAAGCCAAAGATCATCAGTTTTTTAAAGCCCATGCCTATCACTCGCGTTGCAATGCTACTACCAAGCTTACCTTTGAAATCGGCTTCCGTAATAATCTCAGAAACCAAACCCGAAAGCTTCCCATCTAAGGCTTCTAAATCTCCGGTCAATTCAAGCTTATCTTCAAACAATCCGATCGCCAATCCTTCGCTAGAAAAATCCAGCAATGAATCATTAATTCCTAAAACCTTCATGCGTCAGCCCAACTATTACAACTTGTGATTATCTTTATTGTAGGTTTATTTATGGCGAATGTGTTCATAGACCTCAGCATAACGCTTTCCAGATGCAGCCCATGAATAATCAGCACGCATTCCCTGAATGGCCAATTCTCGAAATTTCACAGGATTCAGGTAATACAAATCTAATGCCCGTCCCATAGCGGACTCCAGCGCGATCGTATCTGACTGATAAAACACAAATCCATTACGTTCATTAATAGGCCGAGTTTCTTCATAGTCCCAATCAAACACCGTATTCACCAATCCGCCCACACCTCGCACAATAGGCACCATCCCATATCGCAACCCAATCACCTGAGTTAAGCCGCAAGGTTCAAAATTACTGGGAATCACAATCATATCTGCACCCGCATAGATCAAATGCGACAGTTCTTCATTGAATCCAAGTTCTAAATGGCAATCTGGATTGTCATTCAATACCTTCTTTTCTGCCCGAAACAGATCATCAATCCCTGATTCTGTCGCAGAACCTAATAATACAAATTGAGCACCTCGATTCAATGCATAATGAATGGCATGGCTGACCAAATGCACCCCTTTTTGTTCATCCAATCGCCCAATAAAGGCTACGATCGGTTTTGTTTCATCATTTGCCAACATTAATCGATCGCGCAACGCTTTTTTCGCCACCCGTTTCCCGTTAAAATCATCCGCAGAATATGAAATGGGTAGATAAATATCGTCTTCGGGGTTCCACATCATATAATCAATCCCATTCAAAATTCCTCCAAATTTTGATTGATTGATTTCTAGGGTATGCCCCAGCCCACAACTGATGTCAGTATGCCGTGCTTCCCAAGCGTGATGCGGCGAGACTGTATTAACATAGTTTGAATAATTGATCCCCGCCTTCATGAAGTTGATAGCAAAAGGATTGAAATTATCTTGAATCCGATCGTACTGCAAATAATAATCAGGACGATTTAGCCCCGTTGCCTCTAATGCCTGAACTCCAGAAATTCCTTGGTGCTTAAAATTATGAATGGTATAGCAAACACGTTGATTTTCCATGCCATGGTAAGCATACATTTCATACAACATCACCGGAATCAATCCAGTTTGCCAATCATGACAATGAATCACATCAGGGCGCTTATTACTCACCGACAAGAACTCTAACGCCGCTTTACTAAAGAAAGCAAATCGCATAGGATCATCACTTTCCCCATAATACACACCCCGATTGAAATAGTTCTCTTCAGAATGTGGCTCAATGAAAAAACACAACGCTGTATAAACCCATCCACAATGGACCGTACAGTGGATAACCCCACTCTTCCACGGCACTTGCAAATTGTCGTAGGCTTGATGCAATCCCCAAACGTGGTCATAGCGCATACAGTCATACTTTGGCAAAATCAATTCAACCGTATGACCTTGAATTGCCAGTTCCCGACTTAGCCCATATACAACATCTCCTAGCCCACCTGCTTTAATAACAGGCGCACATTCGGAGGCGATTTGCACTATATACATATTCAATATCTCAACTTAAGTAGTTCTAATTAAACATTTTTAATTTAAACAAGTCCTTTATTCAGACGGGATCGGTTCACCCGCAGGTTTCGTTACGCCTAGTCGCACTTCAGAACAAAATGCGATCGTAGTGCTGCCATCTGAACGACGAGTTTTCGTATGTCTTAGCCGCACATTTTCGCTTTCAAACCAAATTCGCTCTACCGTCACCGTCCCATCCGCTTCAGTTTTAAACGTAATTTCGTCTCCCTCAGCAAACGAATATTCGCTATAGGGCACCGCCACCCCAAAATTCCCGATCGATCGATACATCCGCCCTTCTGTCAAATCACCCGTCGCCACCATCACCAGCGATCCTTTTTGATTCTTAGTCTCGCCCTCAATATAGCCGTCCCACTCCACCCGCGCTGCGCCCAACACCAGACTTAATTTCACACCTTGCTTCTCACAAAGTGTCGCAACTGCCGCATCATCAGGCTCCAGCAATACCATTTGTAAAGTGGACTTACCGCTCTGCTGTGTAGTGCTATCAATGTGGTGGCTACTTTTAATCGACGACCACTTCCCCGCTGACTGCTGGAAAAACTCCCGAATATCCATGAATCTTACTGAGTCCCATGACTGAATTAAATTTCCTACGCTTCATTCTACGGGAGAGCGTGACGTTAGGGGAGATCTCTTGGGCAAGAGCGATCGTTCAGATTACCTTAAACCTGTATAAAGTTAGAAAAAGTGTGAAGCGCTACCCGTATTTTGAGGGATATTTCGGCTAAGTTACGCACAGTTCTAGTGCAGCAGATAAAGCGATTTTAACCACTAAATAACTAGCTCTAAATAACTAACTAAAGGTCAGAAAATTCAACGATCGTCACACCAGTCTATTTATCACCCTCACCCAACCATTACCGTAATTCTACGTGTAGAGGATACAAATCGCGGAACTCAACTTTAGAGCTTGGAGTACTGGAAATTACGCTTCTAATAAATTATCCAGATGTTCTAAATTACGTTAAGTAGAATCTCACTATAAAAACGAAGCCTTACAACTCCTAAATATGGAATGATAAAGCTTCGAGATTTTCAAAACATTAGATTATTCTCTAAATCAGAATCGATAGGAACTAGATACTCTTCGATTTACGACGTTTCCAGCCAGCAGCAGCTACACCAACAAGACTTAACAAAACTCCAGGTTCAGGAACATGTTTGATTGCGGGAGGTCCAGCTAAGATGACCTCGTAATTTCCAGTGTGGGAAACTTTATCGCCACGTTCAGTTAAATTGGATGCTGTCGCCTGGAAGGAATAACCGTAATCAGTCAAACCGTTATACGTATACTTAAATACCTCACTCGCTTGAATCGTTTTTGAACCCAATTGAGTTTTCATTGTGTTAAGGTTCTTTTTTTCAGCAGTTGAGAGTTTGGAATTACTGCTTAGGTATTGGTCAATAGACTGAGTAAAGAGTGAATTTGCATTGAAGTGCCCTGCCAAACCAATACTGACATCACCTGCTATAGATTGATTTACGTAGGAAATGTTAGGATCGCTAAAGCGCTGAAAACCACCATTGCTCTTAAAAATATTGAATAACGATGCTCCGGTAGAGGAGGAAGATACCAATGTTCCAAATCCATTGCTAGTCATTGCCTGATCAAACCAATATTGTCCAAAGGTCTTAGTGCTACCTTTGTATGCGACTGTATTCCAATCGGATTGCGTTAAGCTGCTAATCCCGATCGCACGTCCTCCGATCGTTCCATTCAAGGTCGTTGTTTTAGTGAAATCAAATCCCGTCTTTTCGCTGCTTGCGGCCAGTTCAACGTTACCCGTCGGCGATGTTGCGTTACCACTAAGAATGGTCTGTAATGATGCGGTGGGATTTACATAGGTCTCCGTTGCATTTGAGTCATAAAGGAGATAGTCCGTCGGAGCTGAGCCACCGATCGAAACATTTTTGATGCCAGTAGCGGAGGCTGGTGCAAGGGCAAGGGCGCTTATTCCAGAGGCGAGTATCGTTGTGAGTAGAGCTTTATGGAGCAAATGAGTCATGGTGAGAAGTCCTAAGAGGTCAGATCAAGTATTGGCGTTAGTCGGATGCTCGACTTTATCTAATTGTTCCTTAAGACCATAGCGGATCGCCCCATGGATACTACGGAAACCTGCATGAAGATTGAGTTAAGAGAATCAACTTTCATACAAACTTTAGACGAAGACGATCGCGCTAAGCCTACAGAGCGTCTTTGACCCATTGACTAATGGTGCTAACGACATCCCCGATCGCAATTTCCTGCGCAGTTTTTGTCGCCCGAATCACCACTTCGACTTTGCCATCTTTTAGCGCTTTCCCCGTGACGATACGGAAGGGAATTCCTACCAGCTCCGAATCCTTAAACTTTACGCCCGCTCGTTCATCCCGATCGTCCAATAACGTCTCGACACCTGCTGTATTTAGATCCGCATAGATTTTTTCCGCTGCGGCCATCTGAACTTCGTCATTAACATTCGGGACAACAACGATCGCATGGTAGGGCGCGATCGCAACTGGCCAAATGATACCGTCTTTATCGTAGGACTGTTCTACCGCAGATTGAGCCAAGCGGGAAACACCAATGCCGTAGCAGCCCATAACAAAGGGTTTTTCTTCACCTTGTTCGCTGGTAAAGGTCGCATTCATGGCTTCAGAATATTTGGTCCCAAGCTGGAAAATATGCCCAACTTCAATGCCCCGTGCCGTTTGTAGAGTTTGGGTATTGTCGTGATGGGCACGATCGCCTGCAACCGCTTTACGAATATCAACAACTAAGGGAATTGCAAAGTCCGTTCCCCAATTTGCGCCGACTACGTGATAGTTTACGTCATCCGCACCTGTGACAAAGTTTTTCAATTCGGCAGCGGTATGATCTGCCAATCGAATGAACTTGGGTGAAACCGTCTCACTGCTTTGAATGTATTCATCGGCGATCGCAGGGGAAATATATCCTAAAGGTAATGCTTTTGCTAGCCATTTTTCCTGGGCTTCTTCATCAGGAACCACAAGACCAATGACGGTGGTGGCTTTGTAATTCGGCGCAAGTTTAGTCAATTCATTTTGCAATTTAACTTCATTCACATCTTGATCCCCACGCAAGGAAACAATAGCAGCAGCCGTTATTCCACTATCAAAACTCACTTGGTACAATACATTTTTTAGAACAGTCGTGGGCGAACATTTGAGCACTTTGCATACTTTAACGATCGCATTAGTCCCAATAGTTTCGCGTTTTTCATAGGTGGTATATTGCGAAATTTCAGCAGTAACAGGAAGAGCGATCGCTTTCTCTACATTAGCCGCATATTGCCCATCATCGGTATAGAGAACTTCGTCTTCACCCGCTTCAGCCAACACCATAAACTCTTGGGATCCAGAGCCACCGATCGCCCCAGAATCAGCATCGACAGCCCGAAACTCTAACCCACTTCGACGAAAAATATTACAGTACGCCTCATGCATCCGCGCATACGTTTCTTTAAGACTCGCTTCATCCGTATGAAATGAATAGGAATCTTTCATAATGAATTCCCGTCCCCGCATCAACCCAAATCGGGGCCGAATCTCATCGCGAAACTTCGTTTGAATTTGATACAGATTCACCGGAAGCTGACGGTACGATCGGACCATATCCCGCGCCACCGCAGTAATCACCTCTTCGTGTGTGGGGCCAAGACCAACTTCGCGACCTTGACGATCGGTTAAGGAAAACATGATTCCTTCTGCTTTTGTATAAGTATCCCAGCGCCCCGACTCTTGCCAAAGCTCAGACGGTTGAAGCTGCGGCATCAGTAACTCTTGAGCACCTGCCGCATTCATTTCTTCACGGACAATCCCACTAATTTTCTGTAGTACTCGCCACATCAGCGGCATATGAGTATAAAGACCACTACCAATGCGACGAATGTATCCTGCTCGCACCAAGAGTTTGTGGCTAGGAATCTCTGCATCTGCGGGATCTTCGCGCAGGGTGACAAATAACATTTTGGAAAGTCGCATTAGGTGCCCATCACTCTTTGAACCGTTATTCAGTTTAAAGGAATGGGCCACTAAATTTACGCTTAAGTTTACACTTTAGTGAAAATCTTCCCATCCTTCACCGTTATCGCATAGCTCGCGAGAGGTTTATCGGCTGGACCTACCAAGACTTTGCCACTGTCATCAAAACTGGCCCCATGACAAGGGCAGACGAATTGTTTGGTTTCAGCATTCCACGCTGTGATGCAACCTTTATGAGTGCAGGTTGGATTGACCGCAACAATAGACTCGGGCTGCGACGGCTTTCCGCTAATCGCAAAGGGTTTGCCATCAATTTTTCCTTCAAAAGGAACACCAGGTTTTAAATCTGTCAGCGAAGCAATAGGACGCAGGGCAGCTCCGTCTTCAGGCAAGGCACCGGGTACAGGTAAGGTGCTGGGTGAGGGGTTGGTAGTCACGCTAGAGGAACAAGCGGCAAGAGCAACAGGTAATGAAGTTGCAAGTAAACCTGCCCCAGCCCAAGTCATAAATTCACGACGATTCATAATTTAAGTCTCTCTAGATCAATAAAGCCCTCTAATATTTTATCGTCAAAATACTGTTACGATCGAGATTCAAGCCTAATCGTTTTAGTCGTAGTTTTGAGACTCTCGTCATGTTTCAGATTTGTAGAACGCTCAGTTTACCCTTGAATGAGATTGAGATTAGTGCCATCCGATCGCAGGGAGCGGGCGGACAAAATGTGAATAAAGTAGCGAGTGCGATTCATTTACGGTTTGATATCAATGCGTCGTCGTTACCCGATCGATATAAAGAACGGTTGCTTAATTTGCGCGATCGACGAATTACTAATGATGGCGTAATCGTTCTAAAATCCCAAGAACATCGTAGCCAAGAACGCAATCGAGCAGAGGCATTCAATCGTTTACGAGCATTGATTTTGAGTGTGGCGATCGTGGCCTTACCTCGAAAATTAACGAAGCCAAGTCGGGGACAAGAACGACGACGATTAGAAGACAAAAAACACCGATCGGACATTAAAGCATTACGGAAATCAGTTGAAGAATAACCTGTTTGACCAACATCTTAGAAGGGCACATTCGATACTAAATCTAACCATTTTCCGTCATACCAAATTGAATAACGCGTTGCGTGAAGATGCAGTCTGGCTTGGGATTGGAGGATCTGGGATTGAGTACCATAGAGCCGATCGCCCAAAATAGAATTACTAAGTCCGTTTGAATCCGCGCAATGAACTCGGAGTTGATGGGTGCGACCTGTTAAGGGAATCAATTCAACGCGAGATTCTGAGGGATTGAGTAGATTGAATGTTGTGATGGCCGATTTACCATGATTTAAATTAACCGATTGATAGGGACGACTACTTGGATCGCCCCAAAGGGGAAGTTCTATTGTTCCAGAGATTATTTTAGACAGCCGATCGCACGAATTTTCGAGAATTGCTTCGTAGACTTTTTTGACGCGGTGCTGCGCAAATTGTTGTTGGAGAGTTCGGTGGGTGAGCAGATCTTTCGCAAACAATAAAATTCCAGAGGTATCTTGATCCAAGCGATGAATAGCTGCAATCGTGTCATAGGTTTGTTTTAAATATCTCAAGACACTCTCTTGTCGATCGCTTCCTCGCCCCGGCACTGAAAGAAGTCCGGCGGGTTTATCGATCGCAATAAGATACTCATCTTCGTAAAGAATCGTCAATGGTGAAGTGAGTGAGCGCAGTGGACAATTCTGTAGATAGTCTCGGAGTTGTTCGGATAGAATTTGACGTTCTTGTTTAATTTCTTGGATACGACGATCGGCATTCAGAAGCTTCGTCGTCAAGGGTTCTAACGTTTGATCGCGATAGTATTTAAAGTTACGCCGATTGAGACTTTCCTGTTGACTTTCTTGATTGAGTTGAATATGAAGAATAGAATCGTCTTTTTGGAATTGAGATCGCGATAGATCTCTGATTTGTTTATTAATTCTCTGCTGTTTCTGAAGATCTTTCCATTGGCTCAAAAAGGCTTGGGAGAGATCGTTTAACTGTTGACGTTCCGGCAAATATTGAAGGTTTATTAATTCTTGCTTTAACTCTTCAAGCTGTTGCAATAATTGTTGTTCATCTACAATAAAATCCATTAATTTACGATCGTTTTATAAATTCTTCTACATCGATCGTAAATTAATTAGATTCATTACAAGAGAATCTCTAAACTAATTTAAACCCGTGCGACCAGAACACTTTTTTCCCGCTGAATCGGTAAACAATTCACCGCATCAAGCGTCGCACAATAGGCCATATCTTCCTGACAATTCAATTGAAGCAACCGCTGGCCATGACTCGCATTATTCAACAATTCTAATAAATTATTTTGCCAAGTCTTGTATAACGATATGGCGGCGATCGTCTCGTCATTCCCTGCAATATCTGACACTGACAAACCCAATTTATCCATAAGTAAATGAGCGATTGCCCCAGCGCATACCGTATCTTCTAAAGCATAGGTGCCTTCCCAACCCGCGCCCACAACCCAAATCGTTTCAGGCTTGGTTTCCACTAAATATTTCACCACTTCATGACGATTGATCAACGCTGCCCCCAAAACAGTCGGGGAATCCTGTACCCGCTGGAAAGCCCGAGTCCCGTTAGTCGTGCTAACAAAAAGACGCTTACCTGCCATCCCCTCAGCCGTACAATCTAACGGCGAATTTCCAAAATCAAATCCCTCAACCTTGCTTCCCCCACGTTCTCCAGCCCGAATACGCTTAGCTGGATCCCAATGCTCGCTTACCTCCATCAAGGTATCAAGATCGATAAACACCTGAACCGCTTCAGCCCCCACACTCAAAGCCGTCACCATGGTTGTCGTGGCTCGTAGGACATCGATCACAATGGAGCAATCAGCAGTGTTAATAGCAGGCGTTTGCTCAGGCGTATGATAAACGAATAGCTTCATGATGTCAGTAAAACGAGGAATTCCGGATAAAAATAATGACCACCCAGAGAGCTGAGTTCGTCCTACACAATAGTCCATATCCGTAACTCGTGCGGAACATTTCTCCACTAGTTTCCATCAGTTACAGATAATCCAATCCGTCTCCGTACAAATATAATTCAAGGGCTGATCCCACTCCTCCACTTCAAAGGGTTTAACGACTCCGAAATCAAACGTGATCCCGATCGTCGGTATGGATCGCCACTCAGTCTGTGCCAATAGCCGATCGTAAAATCCCCCTCCATAGCCAATTCGGTTCCCTCTCCGATCGCATCCTACACAAGGCACCAATATCGCCCCGACATCGTTGGCTTGAAGCACAGGCGCTGTCACCTCGGGTTCTAAAATACCAAAGGCACCTACCTCTAGCCTATTGCCTGGTTCCCACTGGTGCCAGACCAGTTCGTTCCCAACACAACGCGGAACACCTAAGGGAATAGATCTCGATCGTAACTGAGGCCAGAGGTCCGAGAGATCGGGTTCTTGACGAATACTGAAATAGGCAAGGACTGACAAAGGGGGCTGCGATGGAAGATTTTGTAAAATTCTTTGACCTATCAAGGCACTGCGATCCCTCCAATCCGTTGAATTCATTGAAATGCGATGGCGCAGAAGCTGTTGACGAAGAATGGCTTTATTCATAACCTGATTGACCAATGGTGGTGATAAATGATCGATCGTTGGGCGAGATGGCTACAATATCTACGGCGGGGGATTTAACTCCGTCTCTACTCCTTATTCTTTATCGATGCCGTGCCATGAAACTCGTTGTTAAACAGGACACTATCTTCAAACAGTACACGGTGGATTCCAGTCAGCTTGCCGCAAAAGATAAAGTAGCCGTCCGAGCGGGCCAAAGTTTTGAAGTCCACTCGTGGAAGCCAGCAGACAAATTCCACTGGAAAATTGCACTAGTTGATCAGTTCCTAGGCAATCCAGCCCGGAATACTTGGTACGTTTTCACTCCCCACATTCAACTGATTGACAGTCGTGGTAAGGCACCTACGCCCCCGGCTGATCCAAAAATCACGATTCCCACTCCTGCCGCTGGGCGTTTACCTGCAAGCAAAAAACTTAACGTCCCCTATCACTATCAACTCAACAATGCGGAAAATCCACGCGGAGCCTGTAATGTGACGTGTTTTGCGATGGTGATGAACTATTTTAAAATTCGCAAAAAAACCAATGCAGTTCAGTTAGAAGACGAATTGTATCGCTACATGATTGACCAAAATCTTAGTCGCCATGATCCGGGTGATTTGGCAACTATGGCCCGAGCCTATGGATTGAAAAATGATCTGACATTACGAGGCAGTCAGGCCGATATTCGTCGGGCAATCGCTGAGGGAAAACCCTGTATTATTCATGGCTATTTCACAAGCTTTGGCCACATCGTGACTATCCTTGGCTACGATCCCACAGGCTTTATTGTCAACGATCCCTTCGGAGAATGGCAGCCCTCTGGATACGATGAAGGTCCCTATGGCGAGGAATTACACTACAGTAATGCACTCATTCAAGGCACTTGTTCACCTGAAGGCAATGACCATATGTGGCTCCATCGCCTATCACTGGCTTGATTATCAACTACAAATTTAAGAACCAATCTAAGCTAGGTCTCGCTGCGGCAGGTGTAACTCACGATCGACTGAGCTAATGGGAAGGCATAGTAGATTGTCGCCTTGGGTCTTAATCATACCTTTTTGACGTAACTTACCCATAAGACGAGTCACAGTGACCCGAGTTGAGCCGATCGCACTCCCAATTTGTGCATGAGTCAAGGGAAACGGTAAGTAATACCCATCATTCGTGGGTTCTCCGTATTCCTCAATCAATAATGTCAAAAATCCTAGTAGTCGATCGATCGTGCGGCGTTGGCCTAAAGTACTGAGCCAAAGAAGCTTGCGTTGGTGTTGATAGCGAAAAGCATCCATCACTTCTCGACGGAAATGAGGCCAGTTCTCTAGGTCATTCCAATACATCCATACCACTGATGTTTGATCAACATGGGCATAGCCCTGAAGCGTAAACGGCGATTGAGCGACCACTTCAAAGGGTTGACCTGCACCAACAAATCCCAAAAATGCCTCTTCTGGAGCCATCCGAGCCGCCCGTGGTCCCGCTGCCGAACTCACTTGTGCGGTTCCCACTAGCCGAACAGCTCCACGCTGAACCAGATAAAGCAAACCCGGACGGGTAATAATCTTCTCATCTTTGCTGAAAGTGCGGCATCGGTAGTGCTCCTGTGCCCAATCAATGATGCGCTGCCACGTCAGAAACGGGCGAGAATTGTCGGATTGAGATGCTGCTGAATACATAGCTGAATTTATATAGAGGATTTAAATCGTCATTATGGCAGAACGATAGTAGTCGTAAACGTTCAGTAATTAAACTAACACTATGAATACTAATAGTCTACGTATATTTTCACAGTTTCGACTTCACGGTGCAATCTATCCTTCGAGAGAACTTGCGGATATTACTGAGACTATTGCTTCGATATGGCCGATCGAAGGGGAGCGACTTCCTGTACTTTCTCACATAGATATTCCCGTAAAACGGTTGCCAGGTGTCAACCCATTGCGCTATCAATCCGCAATATCTTTAATGCTATCAGCCCGTCTAGATCAGCCTTTCGAGACAATTTCTCAAATCATTTGTGATGGTGTAGGGTCCGGAGTTCCACGATTGAGTGTGGGAAATGTTGGATGGATTATCCTAACGTGGGAAGCACATTCCCTTTACGAAGCATTAGACCGTATTTTTGCAGAAGATCTATCAATGTCATTGAATCCATTGATACCTTTTTGTTTATGGCAGACCCATGCTCGATGCCGATCGCTCCGATCGCAGCACGAGACCTTACATGCAAATAGCGAAGATTTAGATCTGGATTTGCCCATGCCTAAATCAACTCAAGCATTACTGGAAGCAGTGATTCATCTATTAGACCGACTAGATGATCCTGTGCGACCGCTTATGGGGATGGCATTACAACGAGAAATTAGTCAGATTTGTCAATGTTTTGATCAAGTTCATGGGCAGATGCCGATATTTAATCCGGATCTATCTACGTCCGATCGTCATCTTTTTCATCGGCTGTTGGGCTGGCTTCAGCTACTGCTCGCCCGTTGTAGCCATATTGAGATGCACTTATAGGATCGATCGACCCAGGACCGACTCCTATTGATAAGTAATTGATATGGACTTTTTATAGCGAGGGGGTGACAAATCTACATTCATTCTATATACTAAAGGAGTGTGAGGAGCGAACTAAGAAAAAGGCACCGAGACGAAACACGGTCAGTCGTCGGTGCCTTTTTCTATGAAAATTTTTAGACGGCAGATGATCAAGACACCGTGAGTATCAGTGAGTGCTTCTCACTTTAAGAATTCATGACAACAAAAACTGTTGAAGTACTTGAGCTACACCGTCTTCATCTACATGGGGAGCCACCCAATCAGCAGAGGATTGGACAATACTCGGCCCACCGCTCATAGCAACTCCAATGCCAGCATAGGCTAACATTTCTAGGTCATTGCAGTTGTCCCCGATCGCCATGACTTGATGAGCGGATAGTCCTAGAATTTCTTCGGCTAGATATTGCACGGCAGATCCTTTATTCGATTGGGGATGGGCTGCTTCTAGAAAGTGTGGTACAGAGGTTGTGAGGTAAAGATCTTCAAGATTGTGACGATCGCGCAGGTCATTTAGGCAGGTTTGAACCAAAACTTCGTCATAGCTAATGGCTAGAATTTTGGTCGGGAGAGCGTCTTTAGAAAGAATGCTCCGAAAATCGCCCACGATCGTAGGTTGGGTTTCACAACGATCGCAGTAAAGTTGACTATCCGATGACAATTCTCTGAGGTGAAGCCGATCGTTGATATAAAAATGGACCGAAATCCGATCGCGCAGATGGGGTTGCTCGTAATAGTCTAAAACTTGTAGCGCTACTTCGGGTTGGAGCTGAAAATGGCGTAGACGGGGCTGGCCAGGGTGCTGAATCCAAGCTCCTTGATAGGCTAAGAGCGGCAAGGTAGATTTGACTGCCCCATGGAATCGCTGAGCGGATTTATACATGCGGCCCGTGGCAATAGCGACCTGAATGCCTCTTAGTTGGACAGCGGCGATTGCGTCTAGGACGGGCTGAGAGATTTGGTTCGATCGGCCTGCAATGGTGCCATCAATATCAAGAATGAGTAGCTTGATTTCTTTTGCTTGCTTTAGAAGAGTCGCTTTCGGGGTCATAACGGGTGGGGTCTCTAGCATTATTACGACTTTTCTTAGAATTCCGAGAGATTGACTAGTGCGATCGTTCCTACTACGAAAGCCCTAGTCATAGGGCGAAAATCAGCTTTTATTATCGTGCGCGCTGGAGAATGATCATACCTTCGCCAACGACAGGATTGCGGGCAATGAGACTACCTTCAGTGTCTTCAAGTCGGAGTTGGCTATAGCCTTGGCCTCGGGTGGTGATGAGAAGGATGCTGGTGAGTTTAGTTTGGGTGTCTTCGGAACTGCGGTACCAAGCATCGCTGAGGGTAATCGTTAGGCTGGGTCCGTTGGGATGGATGCTAACGATCGCGTCGTCTACTAATGAGTTGGCGATGATGTCAAGATTTTGGCGCAGTTTTAGGCGACGAGAGGCTTCAGGATTTTGAATTTCGGAGGTTTGACTTACAGAATTTTGACTTGCCGAATTTTGGGGATTAGATTGAGCGATCGTCGTCTGAGGAATTATCTGATTGGGAGCTGCGTCGGGAGTACTAATACTACGATCGACGATCGGCACAGATGTACTATCGTAGCTACGTTTTGGGCGATTAGACTCACGGTAAATAGGTGCTTCAGATGGGCGATCGGTTGGCAAATTACGACTTGTACTGCGATCGTTGATGAATCGATCATTGTCCGACTCACGGGATGATTCATTCCGCGACTGGTTGTATGCAGATCGATCGCTGGCTGGCTGAATATTTCGCTGTGGAGTTGCGGCTTGGCCAGAAGGTAACGCTGAGAAAAACCACAGAATTAATAACAATGTTCCTGCAAAAATTCCAGAGAGGGCACGATCGCTCAGGGGTTGAAATGACTGCGGTAGGAGAGGCTTGACGATCGCGATCGTTTTTTCCCAAATCGGTCGAACTGTAATCCATATCCGAAAAGTCAGTTGGGTGACGGGTGTCCAGTCAATAGGCTGTACGACGGGTTCTTGACGATCACGGGCCGTTCTTTCCTGGGTTTCAAGCTGCTGAATCCATTGCTGGGTTTGAGTGGTAATCAGTCTCAGTCCAGCCAGAGCAGTGGGGCGCAACTGAATTGTGGTGCGAGTAATCCAATCGAGAATGGATTGGAAGGTCTGATTGATTCGAGGATCGATTGTGGACGAAGTGGACGATGATTGGCGATCGCCAGATTTTCCAGGTGCGGACTCTGAGAATTTAGCCCCTGAGAATTTGGATTCCGGTGGTGCAGCAGACTTCATCGGCGGATCCAGATTAGGATTACTGTCTGGTTGTTTGGGTTGTTCTGTCATAATCCGCCACCTTTTCCAAAATCTACCGATTATTAACTCTGTTCGTTTAGATTCGATTGCTAAAGATATTTTGAGCCAGTCATCGCTCTAGCAACGTAATTCTTCAATTATATTAGAACTTAATGAAGGCAAATTTTTAGGATTGCTCGGTTTTGAGCTAGGAACATCAATGGCATTTAAACGAAGACAGTTTTTGACCTTGGCGGCGTTCAGTGGCTTTGGATTTGGAGCGATCGGTCTTAGTTTACGGGGTCTGGCTCTGCAAAAAGATAGCAATCGCCTAAATCCCACCCTAGCAACGACCTTAAAGAATAATCTTGGCCAACTTCAATTGCGTTTAATTGCCACCGCTGACTCGGGTTCAGGTGATAAGAACCAGTTTGCTGTCGGACGCGCAATGGCCAGCTATCATACCCAATCGCCCTTTCAGCTTGCCATACTCGCGGGTGACAATATTTACAACAGCGGTGAACTATCGAAAATCAAAGAAGCCTTTGAGCAACCTTACGGTGAACTTCTAAAGCGCGGGGTTAAGTTTAGAGCCTGTCTTGGAAATCACGACATTCGCACTGAAAACGGAGTTCCTCAAGTTAAGTATGCCGACTTCAACATGGACGATCGTTACTACACCTATACCCAAGGCCCAGCGCAATTCTTTGTTCTAGAAACAAATTCTAATGTGGATTGGAAGACCCAAATGGCTTGGCTGACTCAGCAGCTCCAACAAAGTAAAGCCGCCTGGAAAATTGTTTACGGTCATCATCCAATTTATTCATCCGGCGTTTATGGCACCAATGCTGAAATGGTAAAACGATTTTCAGAGGTGTTTAAACAACATCGCGTCAATCTCTATGTCAACGGCCATGAACATCACTACGAGCGCAGTCGCAACATAGAAGGCACTACCTATCTAGTTACGGGTCATGGTGGTGCGTCGCTGCGACCTGTTCGGAAGTCAGAATCGTCGGAGTTTGCAGTGTCGAGGTTTGGGTTTAGCACGATCGAACTCTATGAAAATTCGATGGTGATCCAAGGCATCGGGACAGACGGAAAAGTCTTTGATCGTGGCATTGTTCCTCAGTGGACCTAGGCCGTGAATTTAATAAAATGACATTTGCGTAAAATATGAGGTGCGATCGTATTAGTAATAATCTAGTGACGAGCGCACCTCCAGTCCAGCAAATTAATTAGCCCAAGCCCGCTAAATGCATCTGCTTCACCAAAAAACCAGCAGATTCTTCCGATCGGCGCTTATAGATTGCAACTTCTTGAACTTGGTTAGAAGCAATTGGACTGAGCTTACGACCAAATTCAGCCGCAAAGTTTTGGCCATCCAAAAATTCACTTGTTTGGATAATGACCTTAAGACATGTGCCTTCCAACTCCACAACCGTGGTGAGATCAGGCCGATCGCTCAAAACATCCGCCACAAATCTTTGAATTTCTTCAAGATTTCCTTCTTGGGCTAGCATAATGGGATCGATTACAATTATTTCTGCTTCCAACTCCGGTGGAACGTCATTTGCAAGTTCAAACCGATAGCTCCACTGAGGTTTCGACTCCGCCGCGCACTTGCCATAGATCTGAAGCACCGCAATGGACTCAACTCCTAACGTCTTCACCTCCTGAATAATCTGAGCCGTCACCCATTGTTGATCCGGTAACTCCTCCGCTTCAACTAAAAGATTGAGACAGTCTGCCGCACTTGCTGCCTTGACTTTTAACGATCGCGATCGGAGATGGTGGGTGAGTAGTGCCGCGATCGCACTAGGATTTCCTTGTTTTGCAGCATCTAAAGCATCAGACATGGTGAGAAACTCCGGAACAGTGAGAAATATGTGGGAAATACGTTCAATTTTAATCAATTTTGTAGATGTCAGTATGTCCAAACCCGGACAGAATCCCTAGACAAAATTAAAAATCTGATAGATTCTCATATTTTACCCATCAAAAGGCACCGCCAATTTGTTACCCTATTCCGAATAGTTTTAGGGAAGAACGCGTGGAAATTCAAATTGGCAGAGGCAAAACCGCTCGTCGTGCATACGGATTCGACGAGATTGCTCTCTCGCCAGGATCAAAAACACTGGACCCTAGTTTAGCTGATACAAATTGGTCCATCGGTGGAATCGATCGGGAAATTCCCATCATTGCGAGCGCCATGGACGGAGTAGTGGATGTCAAAATGGCTGTCGAACTCTCGAAGCTAGGGGCACTGGGCGTTTTAAATCTAGAAGGGGTACAAACACGCTATGAAGACCCTAACCCAATTCTAGATAAAATCGCCAGCGTCGGCAAAGAAGAATTCGTCACCCTGATGCAAGGACTCTATCAAGAACCAATCAAACCCGAACTCGTCGAAAAACGAATTCAAGAAATCAAAGCCCAAGGTGGAATTGTCGCGGTTAGTGCAACTCCCGCTGGTGCGGCTCGGTTTGGACTAGTGGCCGCAAAGGCAGGCGCTCAGCTTTTCTTCATTCAAGCCACTGTGGTCTCGACTAATCATACCTCTCCCGAAGATATCGCCCCACTCGATTTAGCCAAATTCTGTCAGGAAATGCCCATTCCCGTTATTTTGGGCAACTGCGTTACCTATGACGTGACGCTAGAGTTGATGAAGGCTGGAGCCGCTGGTATTATGGTGGGGATTGGACCAGGAGCGGCTTGCACATCTCGCGGTGTTCTGGGTGTAGGCGTACCTCAAGCGACCGCCGTGGCAGATTGTGCAGCGGCACGAGATGAGTTTTTCAAGACCACTGGCACCTATATTCCAATTATTGCAGATGGCGGCTTGGTGACAGGTGGCGACATCTGTAAGTGCATTGCCTGCGGTGCGGATGCGGTGATGATTGGGTCGCCCTTTGCCCGATCGGCAGAAGCGCCTGGTCGTGGATTCCACTGGGGCATGGCGACTCCAAGTCCAATTTTGCCTCGGGGCACCCGAATTAAAGTGGGTACTACCGGAACCCTTAAGCAAATTCTGCGTGGTCCAGCCATCTTAGATGACGGTACCCACAATCTACTCGGCGCGCTTCAAACCAGTATGGGAACATTAGGCGCAGCGACGATTAAAGAAATGCAGCAGGTGAATGTAGTGATTGCGCCCTCATTGCTGACGGAAGGGAAGGTTTACCAAAAAGCTCAGCAATTAGGCATGGGCAAATAGTCAGTTAGTCAACCGTATTGAGTTGGAAAATTTAGATTAAACGTCTTACAATAAAAGAGATAGCGGAGATGTAAAAGTTTCCGTTCACTCCTCACACCACACTCCGCCTGAACTTTGGTTTGGGCGGTTCCTTTTTGTAATAGAAATGTGATGACTCAATAAGCAGAATCGTCCCCTGTGCTACAATTTATTCCAAACTTTAGGCTACAGGATTCCCAGCATGTCAGAAGCTACGCAAGTCACAGATGCCTCTTTCGATTCCGAGGTATTGGAGAGCGAAGTTCCAGTTCTTGTTGATTTTTGGGCACCTTGGTGCGGACCCTGCCGAATGGTTGCACCTGTGGTCGAAGAAATTTCCAAGGACTATGACGGTCGCGTTAAGGTCGTTAAAGTCGATACGGATAAGAATCCTAGTGTTGCCAACAAATATGGCATCCGCAGCATTCCAACGTTGATGATTTTCAAAGGCGGTCAGAAGGTCGATATGGTAGTGGGCGCAGTTCCCAAAACAACATTAGCTAATACGTTAGACAAATATCTGTAGAGCGCTGTTCGTTAAGAATTGTAGGTAGATTCATTAGCTTGGTGATTGAGTTTGAGCGACGTATCTGGTTTAAGAGACGTTTATCTTGAATGTATTTAGCCAAGTTTGAAAGATAAGGGGTGGAACGATCGTTCCACCCCTATTTTTGTGTTTATCTTCAGTTCTTCTTTAGAAAATATAAGGCTTCTTAAAAAAATATCAACTTATAGAATTTGAAAATTTAAGCTTGCATTCCGGATTGGGGATCAGCATAGTGAAGTCTATCTTATGAATTTCAGATTCACCATCTGTTATCAAGGCTCGCGCTTATCTCACGGACACATCATGATTCGGCACCTCTTAGGTCATTTACCTGTCATAACTCTTCTCACGCTAGCTACTGCGTCTTCCCAATTTGTATCAATATCTCAGGCAAACTCGTCCTTAACTGGAGTCCGATCGGCATCACTTGAAATCACCGAACTTCGTCTCTGGGAATCGAGGTTAGGATGGGCGATGGGGCGATTGACTGTTCCCGATATCGATACAACAAGGTTTACTCAGTCTGGGAGTAGATTACGCAATTACGATCGACACGTTGCTCGCTTGTTTGAAACCACTTATCACCAATGTCAGCAAAATTCGGCGCTGACGGGAATGAACTGGGCTTATGATGCAGCCAATGGCAATGTCAATATGGGGCAGTTCCGAATTCGTTGCCAAACCGCACGTGAGTTAGTCTTGGGCTATGGATTATCTGCGTCGAAGGTAAGGCAAAACATGATTTACGAATCATCCAGAGGTACGGTACGAGAAGCGATCGCGGAGATTTTGCCACTTAATATTGTGGGACGAAAGGCCGATCGGTGGGTGAGTTATGTTCAGACGATTCGGCCTGTTTTTTCCCCTGTGTCTCGCCAACTTGAAACAAGTCAGAAATTCCCAACCCAACGAATTCAGGCTAACTCTGCATTGAGCTTGCCGTTGCGCCTTCCAACCGAAATTCCCAAGTTGATGAAAGTTGCCGATCGGTTTGTGGTGCAATCCGATGAAACAGGCTATCGAATCTGTCCGGCGACAAAGACGGGGCAGTGCGATCGATCTACGCTCTATAGTTTTCAGCAGCTTACGGCACGGAACGATTCGACACAGCAAGATTTAGCGTTTGTTAATCCTAAAACCTTGCCCTTGGAAGCAATTTATCGCCCGATTCGATTAGCACATCACACGGCTGGAATTTATCTCGAAAGTTGTGTCGGACAATCCTGCATTTCAGTGGTGCAATGGAAACAGGACAACATCCTATATGAGATTCAAGCGCAATATCGTGAGCAGCCTGTGCTGGTGAAAATTGCTAATAGTGCAATAAAGTCGCGTCCCATTGAACGATCGGCATTAGCTCCAGAGAGATCAAACCAGTACTATTAAAAGTAATATTAGAAATACGATTAACGGTATGTTTGATGCAGCCCAACAACAATACACCCCCCCGTCGTTTTAGTCGTCCCAATCGTCTCGGTCGGTCGTTTAATCTTCAAGATACCTACCCTTGTCCTGTTTGTCGGAATGGCACGGTGCAGAGCATGGTCATGATGGAAACACTATCTTGTAGTTTTTGTCGTCATATTTTTAGCGCTGATTTGTCACTGCAAACTCTGCAAGTTGAAGATACCTTGCCAAAATCGAGTTGGATTTGGAATCGCGATCGATGGATAACCCGAACGTCTAGAGATTCGGATCTGACTTATTTAGTCTGGTTTACTAGTGCTTTTTTAATCATAATTCCAGCCTCAATGATTGGACTTCCCGCCTATGTTTTTCCTCCGATCGGTGGACTGCAATTGAATTCGTTCTCAATTGTTTGGGCTGAAATGACTCTCGGAATTCATAGCTTGATTGCCGTATGGCTGCTGGTTGAACATTATCAATTACCAACCTATGTCGCCGCTAAAATTACGATCGATCGAACCATCGAACAATTAAAAGATCGGATTAAAAATCAATTCTCAATACAATAGGATAAAGAAAGACAGCTCTGCCGATATAGTTTATCTAGTGCCCCATTCAGCGACCTCCATGCCACATTTCCTACAAGAACCCTGGATAATCGCGATCGTTTTTAATACTGCTCTTCTTGTCCCCGCCTATCTTTCTCCCAAAAAGCTCCTTACGCCTGAAGGCACGCTCCATGCTTGGGTCTTAGGGATCTTAATTTTTGGCTGCCTAGGATGGCGGGGCTATGCGGTGATGATGGTGTATTTTTTGGTGGGTTCTGGCGTAACGCGCCTTGGCATGGCCGAGAAAGAAGCGGCAGGTATTGCGGAAAAACGATCGGGGGCGCGAGGTCCGGAGAATGTATGGGGTTCGGCGTTTGTGGCGACAATTTGTGCGATCGGCTTCTGGATGTTGAAGGTTTGGAACTACCGGGAATTGATGCAAGTCGGCGGACATGTTGAAAAGCTGCCTTACCATTGGGCCATTGTATTACCCCCACTTTTGCTCCTTGCCTACACCGCAAGTATTGCAACGAAGTTATCAGATACGGCAGCGAGTGAAGTGGGAAAAGCCTACGGAAAACGAACATTTTTAATTACAACTCTCAAACCAGTACCACCGGGGACAGAGGGTGCCGTGAGTCTTGAAGGGACGATCGCGGGGATTATTGCGTCATTTCTGATTACGATCGTGGCTTGGGGCTTAGGCATGATTCCCCATCAGTCTCCTACAGGAATTATCATTTGTATGGTGGCAGCATTTGTAGCAACTAACGTGGAAAGCTTGATTGGGGCGACGATTCAGGAAAAATATGATTGGTTAACGAACGAGCTGGTGAATGTGTTAAACACCGCTATAGGCGCAGGTACTGCCATTATTCTTGGCTTACTCTGGTTTCAGATTTATTAATAAATCTCAGCACTCTAAGCATGTAAAGGGAAATCCTGAATTATTTCCCTATTTACTTTTACCAATTTATTGCCAATTTTGCATAAGATTTTGCCCCAACCACAGACCTCTTTGTATGGATTACAATACATAGCAGATACTATGTGAGCCATGGTCAGATTTTTATGACATCTCTTGTTAAGAAAACTCTATTTAAAAGAACTCTATTAAGTGCAATGAGTACTGTGGCGATTTGGATGCCGATGGTGCTTCAAGCGAATGCAGCGATCGCGGGCGATAAGATCTACAAAATTGAGATAGGAGAAACGGACGTAACCTCTTCAACCTTAAGCGGGGAACGCTACAAAAAAATACGAGGTCGATCGGAATGGGCAGTTCTCCGGGTCAACGATGGAGGCACTGTTCAACTGAAATATGTGATTCGCACAACTAATTCCTATGGGGTAAGCACTTGGTCAAATGATGTCATTACCGCACTGAATGTCTGCCCAGTTATGGATCAACGTAGTGCTTGTCTGAATTTAAAAGGCGATCGGTTTACACTGCCAAAAGGCAACAGCGTCAAGGACATTCGGTTAGAATTCCAGATTCAAGAAAATAATGTTTCCCGCGTTAGATTTGTTCAAGTGCCCCGCGACTTTATCGCTGAAGAATCACCTGCTATTGACAATTCACGATCGCGATCGGGCCGAAAATGAGTCACCATATGAACTAGTCCTTCACTCAAAATTTTGCGATGAAACTTTCTAATGAACGCTCTCCAACCCTCGCTACGGGCTTGTTGCGATCGGTTCATCACATTGCACTAAATGTTGCTGATATGAATGCGTCCTGTGATTTTTATGGAAATATTCTAGGATTGCATCGTCTGGTGGGTGACGAAGTTCCGGCTACTTTAACGGCGTTAGTGGCAGCAGGAAAGGTTACAAATTTCAAAACTCCTGACGGCATTATTCTAGATTTATTCAGTGAGCCAAATCTAACAGCGCCCCATCCGGATCCAACTCAACAATTCACCCGGGCCAATCATCTGGCCTTTGATATTGATCCGGAAGCGTTTGATCTGGCGGTGGATTGTCTGATTACAAATCAAATCAAAATCGACAACGGTCCCCTGTCTCGACCCACAGGTCGTGGAATTTATTTCTACGATCCCGATGGATTCATGATCGAAATTCGGTGCGATCGGATCGACGAAATTTACATTATTAGTTCAACTTCAGATTGGCAAATGTCCCAGACTAGGGGGACTCACATAACGCCAAGTCTTGAAAGTGAAGGATTCATTCACTGCTCCACGCGGGAGCATATTCTTTGGGCTGCAAATAAACATTACTCGGGCAAGTCCGATCTACTATTAATTGCGATCGATCCCCAAAAAATCAAAGCACCTTGGCGATTCGATGTCGTTAAAAATATTGGCAACTTTCCACACATTTACGGTGAACTCAACGTTGATGCGGCGATTCGATGGGAGCCGTTCGGACAAGATGAGTCTGGACTATTTAAATTTCCGTTCTAAGGTTAGTCAGCTCAGAAGTACCAGAGGTCAACAGAAGAGGCGATCGCACCAAATGTTGACCTGGTAGTTCAGAAGCGCAATTTAGGCTTCGTCTTCTTCAGTTGCAGCCGTTGGAGGATACACAAATCCCTTCGCACGTCCGGTTAAGACCGATTTGCCAAGAGAAAGTGCGCGAGCCGCTTGTACGTCTGCTTTACGGACCCAAGTTGCACGACGTTGGTCGCGTTTTGCGTTAGAAGTTTTCTTCTT
This sequence comes from Synechococcales cyanobacterium GL140_1_metabat_312, assembly GCA_025351345.1. GTDB lineage: Bacteria > Cyanobacteriota > Cyanobacteriia > Leptolyngbyales > Leptolyngbyaceae > JAAFJU01. The sequence continues at coordinate 11,572 of JANXWB010000067.1, read as the reverse complement.
AGGACACGCCATAATGTTTGTGCTTGAAATTAGACAACCTTGTAATGGTAGCAGAGTTTTACGATCGCTATGAATTCAAATTAGTAGCAAATCGGTGAAGTCAGCCCGATCGTCATTGGTAAGCTAAAAGTTTAGCTGAAAGCTATCTTGGGCTAGAACGATTAACCCGATCGCCGCTGTCAAGACATTTTTTTAACGCTTACCCCTTGACCCCACTCGCTACATCACTCGGCACAATATACCGCTGCATTACGATGAAAAATGCCAAGATAGGGGCAATAGACAGCACAGATCCCGCAGCCACCACCCGCCAATCCGTATCGCTCAAGCCTGTAAGCCTTGCAACTCCCAAAGGCAACGTGGCCATTTCTGGTTTATTTGTGATAATCAACGGCCACAGAAAATCACTCCAAGAGCCAATAAATACAAAAATCGCCAACGTCACAAGGGCAGGCCGTACCGCTGGCAACATTACACTCCACCAAATCCCCAACTCGGAACAACCATCTATTCGAGCCGCTTCTTCCAGCTCTTTTGGTACGGATTGAAACGCTTGCCGCATTAAAAATATGCCAAATGCCGAGGCGATCGCCGGAAAAATCATGCCCAGATAGGTATTTTGCAATCGCAACTGCACCGAAATAATAAAGAGCGGAATCATCACAATCTGAAATGGAATTAAAATTGTGGCCACGACGGTCGAAAATATAAAATCGCGCCCTTTGAATTTTAATCTAGCCAAAGGGTAAGCCGCCAACGCCGACGACAGCACATTCAGCCCAACGGTCAGGACTGCAACAATAATGCTGTTAAAAAAATAACGGCTAAATGGATTTCGTGGATCTGAGTTCCAAGCGCTAACAAAATTATCAAGGGTTGGGTGCGCCGGAATGAACTGAGGCGGGAACTGGAAGAGATTCTCACCTTGGGACTTAAGCGCCGTACTCACCAGCCACAGCAATGGCAACAGCATGAAAAACGCGATCGTACTTAAGAGCAAGTACATGCCCATCAGTTTCCATCCCATATGTTTCCCTACCCTATCCCGCTGAAGATTCACTGAAGCCATAGTCTGGAGTCACTACCAAGACAGAATTGAATCAACTCTAATCCTACGCTAAACGAGTGCGGTCAGAGGCGTGGAACTTTTAGCTGAAGGCGATCGTCAGGCATTAGGAATTGGCGTATTTGACTAGGATTCTGACGAATTCTAAACCAGACCTGAAAAGTAAGGATTGGCACATTACCTCATCAGTTGATTTGTACACTTGTCTTAAAATAAAACAATATTTAATTAAATACTTCACTCAACACATTCTCCTTACTGGATCCAATTCTATGCGTTTTCCTTCTCGCCTATTTCGTAAAACCTCTGCGCTGTCCGTCATGGTCGTTATGGGCGCATTGTCGGTTGCTGTCACTCCACAAGTCGCGACGGCCGGAGGGTGCGATGGGCTGAACCTATTTAGCGGTGTCGAGCGTAACCAGCAACTCACCTGCCGTCTCGATTTCGGCGGAAACACGGGTGCAACCGATCGGTATCGTCTTCGGTTAGACAAGAAAAAAATGAAGTACGCGGTCTCTGAATTTACGATTGACTACTCCGATTATTTCAACGGATCCTTCGACACCAAAAACGTTGAAATAATCGTTAACGGAAAAAATGTCAAGGTTCAAGAAGTCATTTGGGAAGAAGAAAATCACTTCCTCAAGGTGATTCCTGTCGAGCCGATTCCTGCTGGAACCGCCGTAGAAATGCACTTCTCGAATGTTCGTAATCCTACTAACAACGGCATGTTTTACTTCAATTGCCGAGTCCAAACACCAGGAGACGTTCCTCTACTTCGAGATTTAGGAACCTGGATTGTTGAAATTAGTTAGGGTTTCAGAGTAAACTAATGAGCCGTGACTTTTTTTTGTGGTCGGATAGTCTGACCCGGGGTTTGGAGTAAGTTTTATGAAGCGTACATTGGAAGGAACTCGCCGCAAGCGCAGACGGGTTTCTGGATTTAGAGTTCGGATGCGTACCGCTAACGGTCGTCGTGTAATTAAGGCACGGCGCGCTAAAGGGCGGGCCAACGTGTCGGTTGCATAGGACTGGGACGGTCAATTTTGGGACTCCCAAAGGCGAATCGACTCAAGCAACGGCAAGATTTCGATCGAGTTTACAAATCTGGAAAACGACGACGGGCGACGGGATTGCATCTTGTGGTCTTGAGAACTTCTAGATTCGTAGGCTCTTCAGAAGTCTTGCCTATTCAAGTTGGCATTTCTATCAGCAAGAAAGTCAGCAAGCGAGCAGTTGTCCGAAATCGGATTAAGCGGCAGCTCAAAGCGATCGTCCGACAGCTATTGCCTCGCCTAGAGTCAGGTCTCCGGATGGTCATTTTGGTCCGTTCGGAAGCCCTCACTTATGAGTATGGCGAATTTCTGCAAGAATTAGAACAACTGTTAGTGAACGCTGAGGTTCTCCATGGCGATTAATGAAGAAGTCTTCTATGAAGGCGGCCCCCACAAGGGTGATGTAATTACCAATTGTCTGTTGGGATTTACGGTTGTCTGTTTACCGTTGACGATCGGGGCGATTGTTCGGGCCATTTGGTTGCGTTATCGCATTACTAATCGTCGCATCACCGTTGAAGGTGGATGGATGGGCCGTGAACGTTCTGACGTGGTTTACCGGGAAATCGCTAGTGTTGCCACTGTTCCTCGTGGCTTAGGCCTTTGGGGAGACATGGTTCTGACCCTGACGGATGGTAGCCGCTTGGAAATGCGATCGGTGCCAAAGTTCCGGGAACTTGAGGACTACGTGAACGAGCGGATTGCCGAAAAGAAGCCCGCAAGTGACAGTAAAAAATCAGGTTCTAAGAAAGTGAAATCTTAATATAACATTTGCCATTTTCGTTCACCATTATGGAGTGAACTTCAAATTGGATTAGTGTTGTCGCGGTTTTCTAGATTTTGTAGATTAGCTCTTTTGTAAATAAGCTTAGTAGGCTCATGGACTTCGGTATTGGTTTTCTCTCAAACAATGTAATGTTGCGCTTCATAGACTTCTTCTATGGAGTGGTGCCGAGTTATGGGTTGGCGATCGTCGCCTTAACCTTAGCCGCTCGATTTGTACTCTGGCCTTTGAGTGCCGGACAGATTCGTAACATGCGCAAGATGAAGGTATCGCAGCCTGTGATGCAGAAGCGCATGAAGGAACTCCAGGAGCGCTACAAAAACGATCCTGCTAAGCAACAAGAAGAAATCAGCGCACTCTACAAAGAATTTGGCAATCCCTTGGCGGGCTGTCTTCCGTTGGTGGTTCAAATGCCCGTTCTGTTTGCATTGTTTGCAACATTACGTGGGTCACCCTTCTCTGATGTGCCCTACAACATCAATCTAACTATTCTGCCGACGGATCAAATGGCGTTAGTTCAGCCTGAGGTCTTTAAGGTTAATCCTCAAAATATTTATCTAGCTGAAGGCATTCACCAGAAAGTTCAAGCACTACTCCCTGCTGGAAACAAAGTCGGCGTTGGCGAAAAAGTAAACGTCGAGTTCCAAACGCTTGAAGGCACTCCCTTCAGTAAATTAGCCGATCAATATCCTGATACTAACCTGAAGCCTAAATATAAGGTAATGACAGGAGCCGAACGGGTCTCGATCACAGATGATGGGACTATCACTGCACTTCAGCCCGGAGACGCAACGATTCAAGCATTTATTCCCGGACTTGCATCGGATCAGGGATTCTTGTTCATTAAGGCTCTGGGTCATGTGGGCGCTCGAGATCCGGATGGAACCATTCACTGGGACATCATCGCCATGGTCTTGTTCTTCGGGGCTAGCTTATTTGTCAGCCAACAGCTTACGGGTAAGAGCGGTGTGGAAGGGGAACAAACCGACCAACAAAAGCAACAAGAAGTGGTCAACAAATTTACACCCGTGATTTTTTCCGGCATGTTTTTGTTCTTCCCACTCCCTGCTGGTGTCCTGATGTACATGGTGATTGGTAACATCTTCCAAACCTTACAGACCTTCATCTTGTCTCGTGAACCATTGCCTGAGAACCTGCAAAAAATTGTTGACGCAGAAAAGTCTGGCAAAGGGGCTTCGACCGCGACAATAGATATTAGCGCTATCCCATTTGAGCCTGGATCTAACAAGAAAAAGAAGGCTTAGCCAACTACACACTTCTACTGATTTAGATTCTGATTTAGACGAAGTTGTACGATGAGGGTGGGTTCTGAAAAGGAATCTGCCCTTTCGTTTTCGATACTTTGTTTTCAGTTTTGTTTTCAGTTTTGTTTTCAGTACGCAGAGAAACACGCTATATGCTTCGTGGAGGGCATTTCATCATGATTGAACCCATCTCTATTCCTAATCTTCTCCATCGTCAAGGAGGCTGCGAAACCCTAGATTTTAAAGCTGTCCTGCCAGAACTGCAAACTTTGACTCCAGTTGAAGCGACGTTGCAAGTGACTCACAAAGATAGCTTCTTAGAAGTGGTGGGCCAAGCTGATACTATTGTGACCCTGACCTGCGATCGGTGCCTAAAGCAATACAATCACCGCCTTTCGTTTGATACGACTGAGCTGCTGTGGTTTTCAGAAGGCAGCGACGACGATCGGGTCAGTATTCCATTTGAGCAAGACTTAGAGCTAGATGATATGGTCGAAACTCTGTCAAAAGATGGTCTATTTGATCCCAGTCTTTGGGTTTATGAGCAGCTTTGTCTAGAACTGCCCTACAAAAATATTTGCGGTGATACTTGCGAGGGGATTCCTGAAATTTGGCCAGAGAATGCTCAACCGACGGGCGATTTACGCTGGGCCGCCCTTGAAACCTTGAAAGGTCAGTTACCGTCTTAAATAGCTGTTCGCCGTATCTCCGTGCTGTATATTCGCCATGGCTTTTCCTGAAGAATTTAGTTTACTATTGCGATCGCGCTACCCCATTCTTTATATTCCAACTCGTGAAGAAGAAAGAGTTGAAGCGTCGATCGCGCAGTGCGCCAAGTCTTTGGGTGAGCGATCGGTTTACATTTGGGATTTTGTCGATGGCTATCAAGGCAACCCAAACGATGCAGGCTTGGGGAAACGGAATCCGGTGCAGGCGCTAGAATTTGTTGAGAAACTATCACCGACCGTGGGCGCCATTGTAATCTTGCGCGATTTCCATCGGTTTTTAGACGACGTATCGGTCTCGCGCAAATTGCGAAATCTGGCCCGTAGCCTAAAATCTCAACCCAAAAATATTGTCATTCTTTCGCCCCAACTTACGATCCCCGATGATTTGAGCGAAGTCATGACGGTGCTGGAATTTCCCTTACCAACCCCAGTTACTATTCGCGACGAAATCGATCGAGTTCTCAATGCCTTATCTCAATCGCTAGACGAAAGAACCCTGGACGAACTTGTGCAATCCTGTCAGGGCTTGACCCTCGATCGAATTCGGCGGGTGTTGGCCCGATCGATCGCCATGCATAACAAGCTTCAAGCCAATGATGTCGAGTTAATCCTAGAAGAAAAACGCCAAACCATTCGTCAAACCCAAATTCTAGATTTTTATCCGACCACCGAAGACATTACAGACATCGGTGGACTCGACAATCTTAAAGACTGGCTGGTGCGACGAGGTGGCTCATTTAGTGCAAAAGCGCGTCAGTATGGACTTCCCTATCCCAAAGGCTTAATGCTGGTAGGAATTCAGGGAACTGGGAAATCCTTAAGCGCTAAAGCGATCGCCCACCATTGGCATCTGCCGCTGTTGAGATTAGATGTGGGGCGGCTATTTGGCGGATTGGTAGGCGAGTCGGAATCTCGGACGCGTCAAATGGTCCAATTAGCAGAAGCCTTGGCTCCCTGTGTATTGTGGATTGACGAAATTGATAAGGCATTTTCTGGCGCGGATGGGCGCGGAGATTCGGGGACCAGTAGTCGCGTATTCGGGACATTTATTACCTGGATGGCGGAAAAAACATCCCCTGTATTTGTCGTCGCCACAGCTAATAACATCCAGTCATTACCGCCCGAATTGCTGCGAAAAGGGCGATTTGACGAAATTTTCTTTGTGGGATTACCCAGTCGGGACGAGCGCCGATCGATTTTTTCGGTCCACCTAACTCGTCTTCGGCCCCAAGCGTTGCAGTGCTATGACCTCGATCGTCTGGCCTACGAAACCCCAGATTTTTCGGGAGCCGAAATCGAACAAACCCTAATCGAAGCTATGCACATTGGATTTAGTCAAAATCGCGACTTCACCACCGCTGACATCTTAGAATCCGCTAGCCAAATGGTTCCCTTGGCCCGCACCGCCCAAGATCAAATCGTCGCACTCCAAACCTGGGCTGCCTCAGGAAAAGCCCGTCTCGCCTCAAAACACAACAGCCTCAGCGATCGAATTCAACAACAGATGCAGCAACCTGAATAATCTCTCTTATACTGAACGAAATTTATGAAGAATGATGGATTCGGATGCGCTGGTTAGCTAAAACATTTACGGGCCTATTATTGGCGACGACCTTGATGGTGGTGGGTGGTTACTTTGGTTTCAACTACCTAATAACCCAATGGACTAAGCTGCCCCCCAAACCAACGTTTCCCAACGACAATCCTGATTTTGTAAAGAAAAACAATAAATCTCAAAGCCCCAAGTCAGCGGCTAAACTCGATAATCAGGAACCGAAAGAGCTGGATAAAGAGATAGCTAAAAAACCATTGCCGTCGGGAGCCTTTGAAGGCCGCGTCACCTATTCCAATGGTTTAGTGCTTCGAGATAGTGGTGCGCGAGGAGCTGCAACGATCGGAGGCGTAGACTTTAACGAAAAAGTCACCGTTTTGGAAACGTCTGCGGATAATGAATGGCAAAAAATTCGGACGAAAAATGATAAGGATGGATGGATTCGAGCAGGGAATGTTCAGAAAGACTAAGAGTTAGAAGTCTGAGGCGGATGAGTTTTCACAGAAAGTAAAAGAACGCTACGGCAAGGTCTAAGCTGTAGGTTGGGAATTATAAGAGAGAATCCGTTAATATACGGAGTATCTCGCCTGTTCTGCGATCGTCCTGCAAATGTTACCGAGTCATCTTCCAGCGGAGATTTTCTGCCATGTCACTCTTATCACCTCAGCTATCACCTCCCAAAACGTCCAGTCATTCTGGTCCCATCCAATGGACATTCCGAACCCTGAGCTTGGTTTTAGGGTTGCTGATTTTGGGGTTTGGAGATGCGGCAATAGCCCTTCAGATTGGCGATCGGGGCAGCGAAGTCTCCACCTTACAAACCCGTCTTACTTCTCTGGGCTGTTATTCGGGTGAAGTGACTGGAATCTTTGGTCCGCAAACGGAAGCAGGAGTAAAGTCCTGTCAACAGCAATTTAATCTGACCGCCGACGGTATTGCTGGACCTAAAACGATGGTGGCGTTTAATGGTTTGGGGTCATCGGCAGATTTAATGCCTCAGACTATTGGAAATACATCAGCCACTCTTCCAATGGTGGTCGCAGATGCTCGTCAAGTGCTACTTCAACGCGGCGATCGGGGCAATAATGTCACCGAATTACAAACTCGTCTTGAGCAGTTGGGATATAACACTGGCGGAATTGATGGCGTGTTTGGCAGTATGACAGAAGCAGCCGTTCAACAGCTTCAACGATCGGCCCAGTTGCCCAGCGATGGAAAATTTGGCCAACAGGAATTAGCGGCTTTAGGTTCGATGCAGCCCAGTAGTGTGGTTCCGACTGCGCCTTCCGACACGGTGATTAGTTTAGGTACACTTGCGCCCGGTGCAGAAAATTCTGATGTGACCCGCTTACAACAGCGTCTGAAAGACTCCGGCTACTTCTACGGGCAAACGACGGCTTACTACGGCTCCAAAACCGAAAGTTCCGTAGCCAGTTTTCAACGCGATTGGGGCCTATCAATCACAGGCGTGGCCGACGCCCAAACTCTCCAAGCGTTAGGACTGCGATCGGGTTCGGTGAGTTCCTTGCCTCCAGCCTTCACGCCGTTTAACACCCAAGGATTTACCTCAGGATCCACTAGACAACGCCGATTTTCCGAACGGCCCGCAACGCCGAATTCCCGCTATCTCGTTGTGATTCCGAAGCAAAATAGTCAGACCCTGGGTCAAGTTCGTCAGTTGATTGCCAATGCTCAAACCTATTCGTCTAGCAAGGGCGACTATATTGCAGCGGGTAGCTTTATGAAACGATCGGACGCTGAAAAACGATCGCAAAATCTCCGTGCCTACGGATTAGATGCTCGCGTAGATTATCAATAAGGCGACGGATGAACGATCGGATTTATTGGAAAATAAAAGGATGAAGTATTATGTCTCTTCCTCTTGTTTTAATGATGTCAAGTCACAGAATATTTTGTAACCATCTAGAAAATATTCCAAACTTTTAGTCTCTGTAGCCTTTTTTAGTAACGGTCTTTTTTCAGAAGATCCACAGAAAATCAGTTTCAATGTGACACAAAATTAGGAAACCTTGTTTTAATAGATAACGTCTCCTAGAACCCTGCCCTTTTCCATATTTTGGAATTTCCCCCTTGGACCCCATGAGTAATCTGAACAAGCCCACATCTTATAATCCTCAGCAACGTGACGATAATTTTTGGCTAGAGGTTCTGAAGACAGTTGGGATGAGTGCTGTCTTGGCAGTGGGAATTAGACAATTTGTGGCAGAGGCGCGATACATTCCGTCGGAGTCGATGTTGCCGACCTTAAAAGTGAACGATCGGTTGATCATTGACAAGGTCAGCTATCGTTTAAATCCCCCCCAGCGCGGCGATGTTGTTGTGTTTAATCCGACTAAGGCGCTGGAAGATCAGAATTATCATGATGCTTTTATCAAGCGAGTGATTGGGCTACCGGGCGATCGGGTGGAGGTGCGTGGAGGGCAGGTGATTGTGAATGGTACTGTGCTGCGAGAAAATTATATTCAAGAGCGTCCGCAATATCAGTTGGATACGGTAGTAGTTCCGCCGGATCAGTACATGGTGCTAGGAGACAATCGCAATAATAGTTATGACAGTCATTACTGGGGATTTGTGCCGAAGGATAAAATTATTGGGCGTGCTGTGGTGCGATTTTGGCCTTTAGATCGGCTGGGCGGCATCCAACCTGACGAGGCCACTAAAGAACTCCCTCCCCTGATAACTCCTACTGATAATCCTGCACCCGTTGGACCAGATTCGAGGACGAAGACGGATCAGGTGAGTCCGGAACGATCGCCTAATGTGAAACAGCCGGATGTGAAACTCCCAGAAGCTTCGCCAACACCGTAACTCTCCTTTAGCTTTTGGAAAATTACGATTGAATAGCTTTCAAAAGTCATCTCTAAATTAGAAGAGGAAACTGTGTCTCCTGAAAAAAAAACCATTCGAGACCTAACTCAGCAGACTGAATCATTACCAGTTGTAGAACCCCAACTACTATCAACCGTAAGCGACTATGTTATTCAAGGTGATGGTTGTTTGAATGAAGGTCGTTACTCAGAAGCAATAGATTCTTACGATAGAGCCATTCAAATTCAGCCCTCAAACGTTGAAGCTTGGATCGGAAAGGGTAAAGCATTAAGGCAACTGAAAAAATATGAGGAGGCTCTTGATATTTATAACCAGGTCATAGAAATTTGTCCTGATAATGCGAATGCGTGGAACGGTAGGGGTAATACTCTTAATAGCTTGAAGCTCTATCAAGAGGCTTTAGAATGTTTTGAAAAATCAATTCAGATTGATTCTAGCTATTATGCTCCTTGGGTTAATCGAAGTCGATCGCTCGATATGCTGGAACGATATCAGGAAGCTGAGGATTCTCTAAATAAAGCGATAAAGATTGCACCAGAAAAGCCAGAAGCTTATCAGAATAAAGCGTTCCATTATGCAGCGCTTAAGAATATAGATTTATCAGTTGAAAATCTACGAAAAGCAATAAGCTTAGATCCCTCTAGCTTAAAGGATGGAATATTGTCCGCAGGCTTCTTTGATCCAATTCGAGAGGAGGATCAATTTAAGCAATTAGTGAGTAGTTACTTACCATAATCAGTGTCTATGAACGTAGTAATGATTTTGCCACACCTTAACAACCCCAACGCACCCCGACCACGGAGAGCTTATCTCTACAGTTAAAAATCGTCTCTGCGGTGGGTGATTGGGAACGTCATGCGTTAAACAGCAAAGCTAGGCCTCGAACATCCTGATTAAATTGACCGCGATCGTATAGGTTTAATGATGACGATCGGTATTTCGCAATTCCCGTTGAATAGTCTGGCGGATGTGGTGCGGGTGTTTGGTGATGGGTTGACGTCGGTGGTGCGGTTTACGAGTGGGAGTTTGAGTTTGCCGAGTCAGACGGCGCTGAAGAATCTGACGATCGTGGTGGAAAATAGCGATCGCACAATTTTTTTGCAAACTTGCTATTAAAACAGAGCATTTAATCTACAATAAGATTGGTTTGGCTACGTTTTATGGAACTCTAAGTACTTCCATAATTTACTTTAGATCATTGAAGTAATATCACTATGATATAAGATTTCATCCCTCAGTAGACTGTGGTCCATCTAAGAGATGATGTTCACGGTTTATACTCGTCTATCGTAAATAAAAAGGATCTTGATCATACCCAATGAAGAGAAATCTAGGTTAGTTGGTAAAGTTATTGAGGTGGATGAAAAACAACTTGAGGCACATAGAATACGAATCGAATTAGCTGAGAGACAAATTATAGAGCAGTCGAAGCGTATTGATTTCTACATTACTGAATACACTATTGAGATACTAGCACAAAAGATGAGAAGTGGGGATTTTGAAGTACCAGATTATCAACGTGAGTTCACATGGGAAGATGAAAGGAAATCTCGATTTATCGAGTCAGTATTAATGGGGCTTCCAATACCATTTTTATTCTTTTGGGAAAGCGCAGAGACAGGAAAGCTTCAAATTGTTGATGGATCACAGAGACTTCGGACAATTGAAGAATTTATTCTTGGTGAATTTTCTCTAGGAAGTCTAGGAGAACTGAACTTATTAGATGGACTCCAATTTAAAGATCTGCCAGAATCTCGACAAAGAAAAATTAAAAATCGTTCAATCCGGGGAATTGTTCTTAATGAACATACAGATGAGGCATCGCGCTTTGATCTGTTTGAAAGAATTAATACAGGAAGCAAGGTCGCAAATAAAGCAGAAATACGAAGAGGAGCGCTAGGAGGTCCGTTTCTTGACATGGTAATTTCACTGGCGACAGATCCACTTTTTGTAGAACTTGCGCCAGTATCACCCAAGTTACGTTTAGAAAGGAGAAGAGAAGAGCTGGTAACACGTTTCTTTGCTTATGGAGATGGGTTAGATGCTTATAAAGATAGAGTAGCCGCCTTTAATTTTGACTACACTAAGAAGAAGAATTTAGAATTTTCAAAGAATCCAAAAATAATCAATCTCTATAGAACCCATTTGACATCATAGAGTATACTAAAGTAAATATCAAAAAGTCACGAACTCCAGCGCTATGACCTATTCCAGCAGTTTAACCGACGACGAATGGGAAATTCTAGAACCACTCCTGTTAGAAGTGTTGCCC
>JANXWB010000054.1 GCA_025351345.1 Synechococcales cyanobacterium GL140_1_metabat_312 | reverse complement strand
ACCCCGTCATGGTAGCCGACTATCGCACCTTGAAATGGGCCAAAAAAGATGTCACCAAAGGCGGCTTAGACCACTGCATTCTAAATGAAGTCATGCCGCCCGAATACGAAACCACAGCCGAAATGATCGCCCAATACATCTACGACAAAACCAAAGCCATGCTCCCCGATAACATTTCACTCACAATAGCCATTTCCGAATCCCCCAACGCATGGGCCTACTATGGCGATGATTATTAATAACTACTGATAACCACTACTGCCAACCACTACAGTGATGACTCCCCAGCAACTCTAAATGAATCCCCCAACTCCCATTCTCAATGCCCCCATTCTCAATTCTCCAGTCCTCCCCGTCGTCGAAACCTTCCACTCAGTCCAAGGCGAAGGCACATGGAGCGGCACTAACGCCTATTTCATTCGGCTAGCACTTTGCGATGTCGGCTGTCCTTGGTGTGACACTAAGATTTCCTGGAGCGACAAAAATCACCCAAAGATTTCGATAGCCCAACTCACCGCCCAAGCCAAAGCCGTCAATCCTCAATTCGTGGTGATTACGGGCGGCGAACCATTAATTCATAATCTAAACGACCTGACCAATACGCTTAAAGCGGTCAATTTACGGACTCACCTTGAAACCTCCGGCTCCCATCCTTATAGCGGAACCTTTGATTGGATTACCCTCTCACCCAAACCCTTCAAACCCCCGATCGGAGACATTTACGATCGTGCCGACGAACTTAAGATCATCATCTCAACTGTTGACGATTTCCTCTGGGCCGAAGCACAATCCAAACTGACCAACCCGTCTGCTATTCGCTATCTCCAGGCCGAATGGAACGCAACCAACAGTCAAACCCTAATCTTTAACTATGTGCTCAAAAATCCCCAATGGCGCATCAGCCTCCAAACCCACAAACTCTTGGGCGTTCAGTAAGCTCAGTGTTTAGCAAATCATAGTATTGAGCCTATGGAATTTACCCAAGCCATAAGCTGGCTCAATGATTTCCTTCAGATATTCCAACGTTTACGTATCGCAACATAGGCAACAAGACGGTCATAATAGAATGACAACACGATCGAAGTTCAGTCAGCCGAAATTCAATTAGCCGTTTAGAGAGGTCAATCCCATGGTGTCATCCGTCGCAGCTCCAAAGAAAACCGCTCCAAAACAACGTCTCACCCTTCAACATTCGGTTATTGCCACCGACACCACCGCCATTCGATCGTTGGACTGGGATCGCGATCGGTTCGATATTGAGTTCGCAATTCAAAATGGCACCACCTATAACTCATTCTTGATTCGCGGTGAAAAGACGGCCCTGATTGACACCTCCCACGCAAAATTCAAAGACCTATACCTCGCCACCCTTACGGGCCTGATTGACCCTAAAGAAATTAATTATTTGATTGTCAGTCACACCGAACCTGACCACAGTGGCCTAGTCAAAGACTTACTCGCGCTCAATCCCGACATCATTGTTGTTGGGGCCAAAGTTGCCCTGCAATTTCTAGATGACTTAGTGCATCAGCCATACACCAAAAAAATGGTCAAAAGCGGCGAAAAACTAGACCTCGGCAAAGGCCATGTTCTAGAGTTTATATCCGCTCCCAATCTCCATTGGCCTGACACAATTTTCACCTACGATTGTGCAACACAGCACCTGTTTACCTGCGATGCCTTTGGGATGCACTACTGCGACGACCATACTTATGACGAAGATCTGGACCTGATTTCTGCGGATTACAAAATTTACTATGATTGTTTAATGGGGCCAAATGCCAAGTCCGTTTTGGGTGCAATCAAACGGATGAATGATTTGCCAGGAGTGACGACGATCGCCACAGGTCACGGCCCATTAATCCATCATCACCTCGACGAATTGGTGGGGCGCTATCAGACTTGGAGCAACGAAAAGGCTAAGGCGGCCAAAAATGTTGCCGTCTTCTACGTCGCTGAGTATGGGGATGCAGACCAGCTTTCGGGCTACTTGTCTAATGGTGTTCTGAAGACCGATGTTCTGGTTGAGTCTTTGGATCTGGCTACCACGGAACTTAGCGAAATTCGTCATGCAGTCGAACTCGCCAACGGTATTGTCCTCATCATGCCACCCCAAGGTAATGATGCCATTTCGATCGCCATTAGCACCATTGTCGCGGCTTCCAATAGCAAGCAATCCTATGGCCTATGCGAATCCGGCGGTGATAATGATGAACCCGTTGCAACCCTGCGGGCACGGTTCCAAGATGCTGGACTGCACGAGAGTTTCCCGCCCATCAAGCTCACCAACGGCAGCAGTACCGCAATTTATAATCTCTGTGAGGAATCGGGAACTGACATCGGCCAATGGTTGACCCGCGATCGGGCCGTTCAGCAAATGAAGTCCCTAGACCATGACTTAGATAAAGCGCTTGGGCGACTTAGCGGCGGACTCTATATTGTCACGGCCCAAAAAGGCGATAGTCGAAGTGCCATGCTTGCCTCTTGGGTTTCTCAAGCTAGCTTCAAGCCCTTAGGGTTAACGATCGCTGTTGCAAAAGATCGGGCGATCGAATCCTTGATGCGAGTGGGCGATAGTTTTGTACTTAATGTGTTAGAAGAAAATAATTATCAGCCCTTGATGAAGCATTTTCTAAAGCGATTTAGCCCAGGAAACGATCGGTTTGAAGGCATTGATATTCAACCTGCTCAGAACGGATCGCCGATTTTGAATGATGCGCTGGCGTATCTTGAATGCGAAGTCAAAACCCGGATGGACTGTAGCGATCATTGGTTAGTGTATGCGACGGTTTCGATCGGTCGTCTTGCCAAATCCGACAGCCGCACCGCCGTCCATCATCGTAAGGTTGGTAACCACTATTAATTCTGGACGACATTAGTTCTAGACGATCGGTTGTAGGATTGGACCAACATGAAAACCGATCGTCTCTCAAGTTCAACATTTCGGCGACTCAAACAGCTCTACAGGAAGGAAAATCATGCCAACAACAACCCGTCCCCGTGATGTTCAAGTCGTCGAAATCGCCCCAGGCACCACCGTTATCCGATCGCGCATTTGGGACCAACTCCGCTTTGAAGCTGAATACTCAAAAGGCAAAGGCACGACGGTTAATAGTTATCTAATCCAAGCCCGCGAAGTCGCCCTAATAGACCCGCCCGGTGGGTCCTTTACCGATGTCTTCATTGAGGATCTCCAACAGCACGAGTACTACCAACAAATTGACTACATCATTCTCAACCACATTAATCCCAACCGCCTCAATACCCTAAAAGCCCTTCTGCCCCTAGCGTACCGCGCCAAAATTGTCTGCTCACGACCAGCGGTCAACACCCTGAAAGCCGCATTCCCCGATCAAGAACTCCCCATTCTCACCGTCCGCGCTGGCGATTTGCTGGATCTTGGTGAAGGCCACGAGCTGAAATTCATCACCCAACCCACGCCACGCCATCCCGACGGAATTTGTGTTTACGACCCACAAACCAAAATTCTTTTTTCCGACAAACTCTTTGGTTCTCATGTGTGCGGTGACGAGATTTTTGATGAGAACTGGAAAGCGCTTCAAGACGATCGCAGCTATTACTTTGACAATATCCACGCCAGCCAATCCAAGCAAGTCGAAGATGTTCTGAGTAAACTCGACCTTTACAGCTTCAAAATCCTCGCTCCCGGCCACGGCCCTCTGGTTCGCTACAGTGTTAGCCGTCTGCTAATGGACTACCGCGACTGGTGCAATGACCAAACCCAAAAGACGCTCACTGCCGTCCTACTCTACACCTCTGCCTATGGCAACACCGGACTAATGGCCAACGCGATCGCCACCGGACTCAGTGCCAACGATATCCAAGTCACCGCCATAAATTGCGAAGTGACGCCCCCCGAAGAAATTACGGAAGCAATAGAAGCCTGTGATGGATTCATCATCGGGTCTCCAACCCTAGCGGGACATGCCCCAACCCAAATTCAAACTGCCCTCGGTCTGATTCTTTCTAGCGCGTCTAAAACCAAGCTCGCTGGCGTTTTTGGCTCCTATGGTTGGGGAGGTGAAGCGGTCGATATTCTGGAATCAAAATTGCTCAATGCAGGTTATCCGCTTGGATTTGAAACATTGCGCTGCAAATTCACACCGACTGAAGACGTTCTGAAAAATTGCAGCACAGCCGGGTCTGAGTTTGCTAAAGCTCTGCGCAAAACTCAAAAAGCCCGCGCTCCTATCCAAAGTTTCGGAACTGAAGCCACTAGCGATCGTACTGAACTGGCGATGGGCCGTATCATCGGCTCCCTTTGCGTCATTACCCTTCAGCGCGGGGATACCCAGGCCGCAATTCTGACCTCTTGGGTTTCTCAAGCGACCTTTACTCCACCCGGCATCACAATTGCGATCGCGAAAGACACGGCTGAAAACACTTTGGATCATAGTGGCGATCAATTTGTCCTCAATATTCTCCGCGATGGCAAAAATCTACGTCGTCACTTCCAAAAAATCAGCGCCACAGGTCAAAATCCGTTCCAAGATGTCGAAATCGATCGATCGCGTAGCGGCAACCCAATCTTAAAAGAGGCGCTTTCCTATCTAGAATGTACGGTCCAATCTCGTATGGATTGCGGCGATCATTGGTTGATTTATGCGATCGTCAACACTGGAAAAGTCCTAGAAATCAACGGCACCACAGCAGTTCTTCACCGCAAATCGGGCAGCGCTTATTAATTTCCCCACCTAATTCACTAGCTTAGAACCGCCAAATAGAGCTGAAAATCCAATCAAAAAGTCCCACAGAGAAGTAGGGCGAATCACAATTCCACCACTCATAAATATGAGGGCAATTGCGCCACCAATTAAAATCCAGGACCAGTTACGATCGCTCCTCCTACCATTAAATAACATCCACAATCCTGCTAGAAACAAAATAACAGACCCGGTCGCTGGAATAGTTTGCCACCAGTAGTAAGCACTTCGGTTGGTAAATAAAATTCCCTGACTTAGCCAATAAATCCCAATTATTATTAATCCAAACCCTAGTAGCTTAGTTACGAGTCCTTTCATTAGCCTGTTCTCCGATGATTTTGAATTTTCAATGCGTAAAATATTTTAATACTTAAAAGAATAATTAAAGAAAAAGTCCTGAACAGAATATGCCCAGGACTTCTCAATTAGAACCAACGATCGGCCCTTTAACTATTCAGGTTAGGCATCAAGTTTATTGATGTTTGGAACTTGCACTTTGGTCGCTAATCCAACTGTTTTCAAGAACTTGATCACCATCCAGGTCATATCAACTTCCCACCACTTCAATCCATGACGAGCAGAATATTGGAATGCATGGTGATTATTATGCCAGCCTTCGCCATAGGTTAATAGCGCAGCCCACCAGCAGTTAGTGGAGTTGTCACCAGACTCATGGGAACGATAGCCAAACTTGTGGGTGGCACTGTTCACAAGCCAAGTGCAGTGATACACGATTACCAAACGAGCGAAGATGCCCCAGAACACAAACGACCAGCCCAAGTTTCCACCTGCGTCACCTACGGTGTAACGAGTTCCGATCGCATATAACAACACACCTAACGCCACTTGCATGGGGAAGAAGAACTTGTCAAAGAAACGATATACAGGATCATTGGCGATGTCTTTGGTGAATTTCGGCACTTCTTTCAGCGCAGGCACCTCGTACAGCATCCAACCGATGTGGCTCCACCAGAACCCCTTAGTCGAGTCATGGTGATCATTCGGCTGGTCTGAAAAACGGTGGTGGTGACGATGCAAGCCAATCCACCAAATCGGACCGCCCTGCATGGCCATCGTGCCGCAGAAAACGAAGAAATATTCTAACCATTTAGGAACTTGGAAGCTACGATGTGCGACCAGTCGGTGCCATCCTAGAGTAATCCCAAGTCCGCCCGTAATCCAATGCAAAACCAGCGCCAGTACCACACCCTGCCAGCTAAAAAACTGCGGCAGTAGCGCCAACAATGCGCCGATGTGAAGCAGGCCAATCACAGTAGCGAAGTACCATGACACACGGAGTTTGTTTTCAGTTGCGATAGTCATTCCTGGAATCTCATGAAGAAACTTAGCCCAATCTGCGCGACAATAAGCTCCGCGATCGTTGTACGCCATCACTTGATGGACCCTGTTAGTGCATCAACAAGTAAATGCAAAGGAACAAGTCAATGAACAGTACAGAACTGATTCAGCAGGCAGAACAAGCATTGTTACAGATTTTTTACGAAATTGATGCGCAGGTCAAGCACAATCTTCAAAGAGTTTTGACGGCTTTCCGCACTCACCGAGTTGGAACCCATCATTTTGCGGGGGTTTCGGGCTACGGACATGGCGATTTAGGACGCGAAATTTTGGATCAAGTTTTCTCAGAAATCGTCGGAGCAGAATCCGCAGCGGTCCGGGTCCAGTTTGTCTCAGGGACTCATGCGATCGCATCTTGCTTTTACGGAATCTTACGACCCGGCGATGAGTTACTCTCCGTCGTGGGCGCACCTTACGACACCTTAGAAGAAGTGATCGGGACAAGGGGAACAGGTCAAGGCTCGCTAGCGGAGTTTGGCATTACCTATCGTCAATTAGACCTAACTTCTGAGGGGAAAATAGATTGGGAAGCGCTGAAGACCGCTGTGAGAGCGGAAACCAAGATGGTGACCATCCAACGATCGTGCGGTTATGCGTGGCGATCGAGCTTGTCTATTGCGGAAATTGAAGAAATTTGTAGAATTGTTCACGCCCAAAACCCGGATACGGTTTGCTTTGTAGATAATTGTTACGGAGAATTTATTGAGCGCCAGGAGCCGACGATGGTGGGGGCAGACCTGATGGCGGGGTCTCTGATTAAAAATCCAGGGGGCACCATTGTAACGGCGGGCGGCTATGTGGCGGGGCGTGCTGATTTGGTGGAAAAAGCCTGTTGTCGTCTCACGGCTCCCGGCATCGGAAGCCATGGTGGAGCGACGTTTGACCAGAATCGATTGCTGTATCAGGGGTTGTTTTTAGCGCCGCAGATGGTAGGTGAGGCAATGAAGGGAAATCACTTGACGGCCTATGTTTTTGACAAGATCGGATATCCCGTTAATCCTGGACCGTTTGAACCTCGGCGGGATGTGATCCAAGCCGTCAAACTGGGCGAGGCTAAAAAAGTGATTGCCTTCTGTAAAGCCGTGCAGCAATGGTCGCCGATCGGTTCCTATCTAGAACCCGTCCCGTCGGGAATGCCCGGTTATGAGAGCGAGCTAGTGATGGCAGGCGGCACCTTCATCGACGGCAGCACCTCGGAATTTTCAGCAGATGGCCCATTGCGGGAACCCTACACGGTGTTTTGCCAAGGTGGAACACACTGGACCCATGTGGCGATCGCATTAGAGGCGGCGATCGAGGCGGTTGGAGCAGCATCTTAATCTCAGCAATTTCAGTTCTAAAAATTTAAAGGCTTAAATCTGAATTTTTTGCTTTAACGAGGGGTCGAATTTTGGTGAAGTGCGATCGTCGAGATTGTCGCAAGTGCAGTGGACTGGATACAGAAAGTTTAGGGTCTTGCTATGCTGAAGAGATAAAAAACTTGAAGTGCTATGAAGTACCCCTTTCATACCCAATCTAATGCCGTCGTAGGCGAAACGGATCAAAAGCTGATTGCAGCGATCGAACTACCAATGCAACAGATACAAGAATTTTGTCAAAGGTGGCAAGTGACCGAATTTGCCTTATTTGGCTCCGTCCTCCGAGAAGACTTTCGCCCGGATAGCGATATTGACATTCTCGTAACCTTTTCCTTGACGGCTAAGCGAGGTTTAGCCGAAACCCTGCAAATGCACGACGAACTGCAAATCATTTTCAACCGAGAAGTAGACTTAATTATGAAATCTGCAATCAAACGCAGCGAAAACTGGTTAAGACGCAAGAATATTTTAGAATTAGCCCAAGTTATTTATGCAATCTGATCAAGAATCTCCGATCGACATTGCCAACGCTATTAGACGGATTGTGCGCTACACCAGTGGAATCAGCAAATTAGAGTTGGAAATCAATGATGAAAAACTATCAGCAATCCTCTACCAAATTACAATTATTGGTGAAGCTACTAAACGGCTTTCTCAAGAAGTTCGTCAGCAACATCCAGAAATTCCCTGGCGAGAAATGTCAGGAATGCGAGATGTGATTGTCCATGAATACGATCGCTTCAGTGATGGTGGATGTGAGGGAATTCCGTGTAGCGATCGCATTAGAGGAGGCGATCGAAGCGGTTAGGATGGCATCTTAGTATCAGCAATTCCAATTCCAACAATCTTAGTTGTCGGTCTAAGATCCAATAAATCGGACTTAAACAGAAAGAGTAGAATCTAAGATCATCGATCGGGGGTACTTATCCTATACAGAAACTTTCCGTTCACTTGTTACACTGCTTCATCCTCTGGGAAAAATGTGATTAAATGTGACATCATTCTGCTGAAATGGATATTGATTAAGCGACCCAATCCCAATTTATCTCGAAGGAAACAATTATGGGTTTGATGAAGAAGTACAGGGACGATTTAGAAGATAGGAGGAGTAAATTTGGTGGTGACATGATAGCTCGCCATGAGATGAATGATGCTGATTTACAAGATGCATGGACACAAGCACAAGAGCAAATGGTGGAAAATTTGCCGCCCGAAGTTGAATGCTGTCTTCAGGATTTGATGTTGCCGAAAGAGCAAGCAATCTACAAGTTGCATAGTTCCTACCGTTCAGGACCAAAAGACTACGCAAACCAATTGGTGTTGACAAATCGTTGCTTGTACATCTTTGGTGTCGGCGTGTTTGGTTCTATATCTCCCGGACATATTTTTGTGCGTATTTACCCCATCAAAGACATTATGGCATTTGGGTTCAAACCTATGAAAGATTTTGTGTTTGGATATTTTCAAATTCTCTCCCCAGCAACTTCAGAGAACGATAATGAGAGCAAATTCCATATCTATACTAAACTCGATTATTTCAAGAGTATTCTACTTTATCGCAAGCTCGTAAAATTGCAGAGCGGGATTGAGTAACACGGCATAACAATTCGCTTGAAGCGGACTGACGAAAGATCTTGGTGTTGCGTTTCAACGGTATTGGCGATCGCTCAAGCAACTTAAGTGATGAATTCCCTTTCTGAAAATTACACTCTTGATAGAGTTCTTCAGGATTGGTTTTGGATACTATCTCAGGTGTGATGTCTATCCCCTCTTAAACTTATGAACGCTAACACTTTTGAACCCTTTGCCACCCAGTCAGCGATCGCCTTACTCAACGTTTACCGTACCCATATTTCGCCCCGAAAAGGATTCTCCTGTCCCCATCGGTTGTTACATGGAGGCACGTCTTGCTCAGACTATGTGAAACACGTCCTGACTCATCAAAATTTAAGCGCAGCGATTCAAATAGCGCCTCACCGATTCAAAGCTTGCAAAACTGCCGCGCAGACCTTGAAGTCACAAAGATCTCAGGCTGGATGTTTCGTCATTCCTTGTTGTCTCCCTCTTTAAGATTCTTCCAAAACCCAAATGCTCAAAAGTGAACCTCCAGTTATACAGACTCCCTTCCCACGATCGTCTCGGTGGCCTTATTTAGATGTTGAAAATGAGTCAGCATAAAGCCTTGGATATAGGGAGTGGAACCGTTCCTTGGTAGAATTGTCGATGGAAGCTTGTCTGTAACTATCCTCAATCTAACCTATGAATTCTCATTCAGTCATTTCAGTGAATTCTGTCAGCAATCATCAGGATCTTGTGATCCAAGCGGACAAGATGACAAGTGGATTACAGGGACGGATTCAGATTCCGGGGGACAAGTCGATTTCGCACCGATCGCTCATGTTGGGTGCGTTGGCCGATGGCGAAACAGTGATTCATGGGTTGCTATTGGGTGAGGATCCACGTAGCACGGCAGCTTGTTTCCGGGCGATGGGGGCGACAATTTCTGAACTGAATAGCACCGAGGTCCGAGTTCAGGGCATTGGTTTGGGAAATCTTCAAGAACCAGAAAATGTGCTAGATACGGGGAATTCGGGGACGACGACTCGGCTGATGTTGGGAATTTTAGCCAGTCATCCCGATCGTTTTTTCACGGTGACGGGCGACCATTCCATCCGATCGCGACCCATGTCTCGTGTCGTAAAACCATTGCAACAAATGGGCGCACAAATTTGGGGTCGCAAGGGAAATTCTTTAGCTCCCTTAGCTATTCAAGGACAAAAGCTCACTGCCATGACCTACGAGTCTCCGATCGCTTCGGCTCAGGTGAAATCCTGCATTCTGTTAGCGGGCTTAATGGTGGACGGCGAAACCACGGTAACAGAACCTGCACTCTCTCGCGACCATAGTGAACGAATGCTGCGGGCATTTGGGGCTACCGTCAAAGTCGATTCAGACCGCATCAGTGCGACGGTGGTGGGCGGTGCGACGTTAATTGGGCAAACGGTGATTGTGCCGGGAGATATTAGTTCTGCGGCCTTTTGGTTAGTGGCGGGAGCGATCGTGCCCGGTTCTGACTTGACGATTGAAAATGTCGGCATGAATCCCACCCGCACCGGAGTTCTCGAAGCGTTGCAAATGATGGGCGCAGACATCGAGATTTTGAATGAGCGGGAAGTGACAGGGGAACCTGTGGCGGATCTGCGGGTACGATCGAGCCAATTACGGGGCATCACGTTAGAGGGTGCAATTATTCCTCGGTTGATTGATGAGGTGCCGATTTTGGCGGTTGCTGCAATATTTGCATCAGGAACAACCGTGATTAAAGATGCCGAAGAGTTGCGGGTCAAGGAGAGCGATCGGATTACGGTGATGGCGAACCAGTTAAATGCTATGGGCGCAAAGGTGACGGAGTTGCCTGATGGCATGGAGATTGTCGGTGGAACTGCGCTGACGGGTGCTGAGGTCGATAGTTTTACAGATCACCGGATTGGAATGAGTTTGGCGATCGCGGCTTTGAATGCGGTGGGAACAACGACGATTCACCGTGCAGAAGCGGCTTCGATTTCCTATCCGACGTTTGTGGAGACACTTGAAAAAGTGGTGGGTTAGGTCGGAAACCATGAGACTCCCGACAGCGTTAGTGATTCCGGATGCAAAAGTTGGTGATTATCTTTTGATTCGGAAAGCAAAAAATGATAAATCTCAATTTTTATCAAAAGCTGGATTTACTGCTGAGAATCCAGAGGATCTGAAGACTGCGCTTCGGATTCAGGCTGTCTCTGCCGATGCTGTACTGGATCGGATTGACGACGAGTATGGACAGTTCTATCGAGTCGCGGGAGATTTGGTCGGCGTAAACGGGGTTAGCCTTTCTGTGGTTACAATTTGGGTAGAACGCCGATCGGATAGTCAATTTCAGTTTGTAACGCTTGTGCCATTAAAGGAGAAGAAAAAATGAAAGTTGATCTTTTTCAAGAAGTGTCTCTGTGTCGCGATTTTCCTCAATATTCACTCTGTGCAGGCGATATCGCGACAGTCGTTGATTTTATTCCTCATCCTAATGGTGGGGAAGAGGGCTGTATTCTGGAGATCTCGAATGCGCTTGGAGAATTCTTGAATGTTGCGATCGTACCTATTTCAGCAGTGACGTTGCTCCGATCGGATGATGTGATGATGATTCGATCGTTAGCGAAGGTAAGTTAGCAAATTACAGGCGATCGTCTAATCACGCAACTCGCAATTTATGAGTCATATATTAGGCGATCCATCGAAAGAGGAAATACGATCACTAAGTTAAAATAGAAATATATATTACTTCTGAGAGATTCTATGTCTTCTCCTGCAATCGCTACAATTGTGAAAATGGTTGAGTCTTTGCCAAGTGATGCACAAGAAAGACTTGCGGATCACATTCGCGACTATATTGCTGAACTAGATGATGAAATGCGTTGGGATGATTCATTTAAGCGGACTAAGACTAGTTTGGCCGCCGCCGCCCGCAGAGCGAAACAAACGATTGCAGACGGTCGATCGGTGCCGATAAACTACGAACAGCTATGAAGTCAGAAACGGTGCCATCTTTTGGGGCTGAATATCGTGGCTTAAGTGATGAAGTCAAAGCCGGAGCACGAAAAGCTTATCGTCTTTGGTCTGAGAATCCCTTTCACCCATCGCTGCGTTTTAAATGTCTCGATCGGAAGGGCTTTGGTCTATTCGTGTGACGCGAAGTCATCGTGCGCTTGGAATTTTTGGATGGCGATACGGTGACATGGTTTTGGATTGGGAATCATGATGATTACGATAGATTTTATTCATGATGAGCTAAGTGTTAAAGCGATCGGATCTGAGAAAACCAAAATCTCCTAAAACAAAACCTCCGCAAATAATTCCATAGGGAAAACATTTAGGGAGGTCTTTTCTGTCAAGTCAAATTAACGATCGGCTTAAGGGACGACCTTTAGCAATTCAACATCAAACATCAAGGTTGCGCCACCGGGAATCGGACCTACACCACGATCGCCGTAACCCAATTTTGCTGGGATCACCAATTTGCGACGACCACCGATTTTCATGGTTGCTAAGCCTTCATCCCACCCTTGAATCACTTGACCTGCGCCAATTTTGAAGGAAAAAGGTTGATTGCGATCGCGGGAGCTATCAAATTTGCTGCCATCGGTCAGGGTTCCAGTGTAATGAACCACAACGGTTTGACCAGCGATCGGCTGTGCGCCTGTGCCCTCGACTAGCTCAACGTACTGCAACCCAGAAGCGGTTGTAATCAAATTTTCGTCCACAGTTTTCTTTCCAGCGATAGGTTCCATGAGTTTTGTAGTTTCTTTAACCACAATATTGGACACAATATCAGCGATTGTGGGCTTTGTGATCAGTTCAGCGGCGATCGCTTCACTCTTAGGAGCATTGAATTGGGCGGCCAACAAAATGACAACGCAAGCCACGACAACGCCCAGGCTGATGAGGATTTCTCTCACAAGATTTGGTTCTCCTGGATTTTTATAAATTTATCAAGTCTAATATTAACGCCAGTTCTTGTTTTCCAGTTCACGGAGTTGCCGCTCTAGCCGATCGATTCGTCCGCGCAATTCATCAACCTCAGATTGCCGCGCCACCCCAATATCCTGCATAACATTGCGGACTTGGCGCTGAAACTGGACTTCCAGGTCACCTTGGTTGGCGTGAACTTGCTTCAGTAGATCATTAACAAATATCGAGGCCTGTTCGGGATTAAGCTTACCGTCACGGACCAACTGATCACTGACTTCCTTAAATTTCTCAGCGGCGATGCTAGTAGTGCCGACTCCGAGCATGAGCAGTTGGTTGAGCCAGTTGTGGTTATCCATGTTTTTTACGGTAAATTTAGCTTAAAACTCTTTGCTTTAGTATTGTGGCAAATTGTGGCAAGGGTTTTTGAGTGAGAACGTTCGGATTAACGATCGTAGAATCCGAATCCCGGCATGATTTAGACTAGTTAGAATTCACACTTATGAAGGGAAAAATATGGTTGTTGAACATTTAATCGCAGTGGAATATTTACGGGTTAAGGTGGCACCGGAAGAGGTGGATCATTATGTACAGGCCGATCGGGACATCTGGACCCCATTTCTCTCAAAACAACCGGGATTTCTCAATAAGCAGGTGCTGTGCAGCATAAAAACGCCTGGGGAATTGGTGATTTTAACCCAGTGGCGATCGCGGGAAGAATGGAAAAGTATTTCGGCAGAGTCATTAGCGGCAACAGATAAAAAATTTGTGACTGCAATGGGCCGCGTGGTGCCATTCACTGAAACTGGAGAATATACGATCGCAATGTGAAACGCGATATGAGAACAGTATGACTTAATTAAGAAACACGCGAGACCTTACTACTAGATTTACGTGTGTTTCTTAGTCAAAACTTTAAATCTATGACTCGATCGATCGGCCCGATCGTTCAGTCAAATGTCCCAACCGATCGCGAATCCAATCTGTCCAGATCGCCTCATTTCTATATCGCCACGCCCAATTTCCTTCGGCAACTCCAGGGAAATTCATTCGCGCATCAGTTCCCAAACCGAACACATCTTGCAATGGAAATACGGATAGATTTGCGACCGAATTTAAGGCTGTCCGAATCAAATCCCAATGAATACCCATCGGACTGACATATCCAATACTAGAGATTACATTGTCCCGTTCCCAATCTCCCAATTTCTCAAACCAACCCACCGTCGTATCATTATCGTGGGTTCCCGTATATACCAAACAATTACGGGGATAGTTGAAGGGTAGAAATATATTGCCCGAGTCAGAACCAAAGGCAAAGTGTAATACCTTCATTCCAGGGAAATCATATCGATCGCGTAATGCCTCTACATCTGGCGTAATCACTCCTAGATCTTCCGCCAAGATTGGCAATGAACCCATCTTCTCTTTCAATACCTGAAAGAACTCATCACCGGGCGCATTCACCCACGTTCCATTCATGGCAGTTTCTTCACCATGGGGAACCGACCAATAGGCTTCAAAGCCTCTAAAATGATCCACCCGAATCCAATCTACTAACTCTAACATTGCCTCAAATCTCTGAATCCACCAAGCAAAATTAGTTTTCTGCAAATAGTCCCAGTTGTAAACCGGATTTCCCCAAAGCTGCCCAGTTTCACTAAAGTAATCCGGTGGGACACCCGCCATTTGAGCAACGGCTCCCGTTTTGTCGTCAATTTGAAAATTCTTTGGACTTCCCCAGACATCGGCGCTGTCATGAGCGACATAAATCGGAATATCGCCAATAATCTGAATATTTCGATCGTTGGCATATTGTTTTAATGCACGCCATTGATTAAAAAATTCATACTGCAAGTATTTTTGAAACTGTATTTCAGGCTGTAATTTTTTAGTCCAAGTCGCGATCGCATCAGGATTTCGCCAAGCAATATCTAATTCCCAGTCAGTCCAACATTTACCCTCATGAAATTGTTTCAATGCCATAAATAATGCATAATCATCAAGCCAATGGGCTTTAGATTTACAAAATTCCCCAAAGGCCAGCCATGAATGAATAACAGGGGCGATCGGTGGAGTCAGAGGAACGTCGATAACGTGAGATTCGGTTAGGTTATTTAATTTGGCTTGCTGATCTTTGTAGTCTCGCAGTTCACGTTCGTAATGATCCGTTGCAGCTTGTAAATCAGGTTGAGTTTTTAATGAAATTTCTTGGAACTTATTCCAAGCATGATGATATAGCGGATATTGGGTTAAGATTACTCGATCGAATTCCACTTGATCTAAATTGAAATCAGGATAATTACTAAGCTGTTCATCGCTCAATAATCCCTGTTCATGCAGCACTTCCAGACTAATCAATAAAGGATTACCCGCGATCGCTGAATAACACATATAAGGGGAATTACCATAGCCCGTCGGACCCAACGGCAACACTTGCCAAAACTGCTGTTTAGATTGTGCCAAGAAATCAACAAACTGCCGTGCCTCGCGCCCTAACTCTCCAATACCAAATCGACTGGGGAGAGAGGTAGGATGAAGCAGAATGCCGCTGGCACGGGAAGAAAGCATAGGTAAGCCTTAGATTAAAATGATTGATCTAAACATCAGCATACCATGGGAAGAATTTGTCCAAGACGATGCTTGAATAACTAAATTCTATTTAAGCAATCCCTCAGCAGATGTTTCTTTAGCGATTTGTTTGCCTTCATTCAACAAGTAGTCCAAGAACTCTTGCGCAATGGTGGAAAGTTGTTTACCTGAAGGATAAATGACATACCAATTTCGGGCGATCGGAAATTCCACCACATCCAAAATCGCCAATTGATTCGTCAACCCTTCCAGCGCCATCGTATGCTTCGATAACACCGACAAGCCCATTCCACCCGCGATCGCCTGTTTAATCGCTTCATTACTGCCCAAATCCAACCGCACTTTTAGCGAAATCCCGTGGGATTCAAACAAGGTTTGAGCTGCCCGCCGAGTCCCAGATCCCGGTTCACGCATAATGAATGGTTCTTGGGCTAACCGTTCAAGGGAAATATTTTTCTCACCCACTAGAGGATGGGTCTTCGGCGCAAGAACAACTAAAGGGTTTTCCATAAAAAGTTTAACCTGAACATCTAAATCTTCAGGCACATGACTAACAATGTATAAATCATTGCGATTGCTTGACAGTCCTTCTAAAACGTACTGATGATTCGTCACTGTCAAAGAAACATCAATGCCGGGATAACGATTACAAAATGGACCCAGAATACGCGGAATCACATATTTAGCGGTGGTAATTGCAGAAATTCGCAAGGCACCTTGCTTCAATCCTTTAATATTCGCGATCGCCATCTCAAAGCGTTCCATTCGCTCGAACATATCCTGACAAGTCACAAACAGTTCTTTCCCAGATTCTGTCAAATATAGCTTTTTACCCACTTGTTCAAACAAGGCCATTCCCACAGTCTTCGACAATTGCTTCACCTGCATAGAGACCGTCGGCTGCGTCAAAAACAATTCCTCGGCGGCTCGGGTGAAACTGCTATTGCGCGCTACGGCTTCAAACACTTTCAACTGATGTAATGTCGCATTTTGCATTTTTAGGTTTGCCATGGGAACCGCACTTACTATAGGGCATATTCTATGGAATAATCAAATTACCTTGACGTCTATCTATAGAATTATTCGTTATAATAAACCATAAGCGAGCGTAAGCTCCCTTCCAATTTGAGTCGCACTTGAAAAATTGAGAGTTTGAGGGGGAAGTGGAATTTATTGAGCAAGATATTTAATCACTCAATAAATTATATGATAGCCATCAGATTTCTGATCGCAAGGGCGACTTTTTTTGATTTTAGGAAGGTAGACTGTGCGCCAATTGCAGCGGCTAACGATCGTAACTCAGCAAGTTCAGGGCCAATCGATTACTTTAACGGTAGAACAGCAGCACTATTTATCTCGTGTTTTACGATTACGATCGGGCGATCGTTTTCTGGCGTTATTAGACTCTGGAGTAACCTGGCTGGCAAAATTGGAGGAAGGCACGGCTGAGCTTTTGGAGCCTCAAGAGGTGAAGACTGAATTGCCATTGAATGTAACGTTGGTGTTGTCGTTGCCGAAGGGAAGTGGATTTGATGAGGTGGTGCGACAGGTGACGGAGTTGGGGGTGAGTCGGATTGTTCCGGTGATCAGCGATCGAACGGTGCTGAAACCCAGTGCAAACCGTCGCGATCGGTGGCAACGCATTGCAGGGGAAGCGACTGAACAATCAGAACGATCGCAGACTCCGACGGTCGAGGAACCGATCGATTTTTCGCGGTATTTGAATGAATTAGAGATGTCGAAGTCAAATGATTTACGCTATTTTTGTTGGGGACGTGGAGATTCGGTTCATTTGTTGTCACACCTTCAAAATGATTTGTTAGGGGGCGATCAAATTGCCATGAATATTGGGATTACGATCGCCATTGGGCCGGAAGGCGGCTGGACGGATGAGGAAGTGGATCGATCGGTGAAAGCTGGATTTGTGTCCGTGTCTTTGGGGAAACGAATTTTGCGGGCTATCACGGCTCCGGCATCAGCGATGGCGATCGTGGGGGCGGTTCTGGAATATAGAGTTTAAAATGAAGAATGTGAAATTTATAAAGGTTTGATTTGGATACGATCGGCTTATAAAATTAGTATCTAACCTCAAAGAAGGTAAAGTACTTTCCCAAATGGGAAAACTAATTAAACATTGACTTCTAAATTCATCTAATTATTATTCTCATCATGCTTAACCTCAGTATTGCAATTTGTACCTATAACGGCGAACAGCGATTGCCATTAGTACTCGATCGGCTCCGATCGCAAATCAATACAGATACTGTGCATTGGGAAATCCTGATTGTGGACAACAACAGCACGGATGGGACAGCAGATCGGATCACGCAACTACAAACCGAGTGGGCACAAGATTCGACCTTACCAACAATTCACTATTTATTTGAAAAATCGCAGGGAACAGCCTTTGCGCGGCAATCTGCATTAACAAAAGCCGAGGGAGAATGGGTCGCATTTCTCGATGACGACAATCTTCCCCATGCCGAATGGATAGCCGCAATCGAAGCCTTTATCCAGCAACACCCCAACGTCGGAGCATTTCACGGCCAAATTCTCGGAGATTATGAAATAACACCCCCACCGAATTTCGATCGCATTGCACCATTCTGGGCGATCGCAGGTGGACGAAAAGCGCGGTGCTACACTACAGATCCAAACGCCACTCGTAAGCGTCTCTTGCCACCGGGCGCAGGGATTGTAGTCCAACGACAGGCTTGGTTAGCTCACGTTCCAACGCAATTAAGTCTCGTAGGACGGGTAGGCGCTTCGATGGTAGGCGGAGAAGATATTGAAGCAATGGGATATTTGAGTCGGGCAGGATTTGAGATTTGGTATACGCCGAAGATGCAGCTTGACCATCGTATTGCCGCCGATCGTCTGACACGAGACTCTATGATTCGCCATATGCATGGAATTGGATTGGGTCGATGGCAGTTGCGGCGATTGGGATTAGCCAGATGGCAAAAACCATTGGTGATGGCTATATTCTTTGGCAATGACTGTCGTAAGACAATTGTTCATGAATTTAAATATCACCGTGACCTACGCTCGGCAGATACCGTCGCGATCGCCGAGCGTGCCTTTTTCATCGGCTGTCTGCAAAGTCCTTTTTATCGCTGGACACAAAAATAACCATGATTCAGACCAGTGTTCAAAAACATCAAATCAATTTTAGATAGACTTTTCCACAGTATTAACCAAAACCTTCTCAATTTCATCCAGTTTGTCCGCAAGATTAAACCGTTCCTGTGCATAGGCTTTTACGCGATCGCCCAAACTCGGATCATTCGAGCGCCAATGTAAATGGGCCTCAATTGTTTGAGTAAGATCTTCGATATTACGTGCAGTAAATAAGCCCGAAGCAAATTCACCAGATAATATCTCCACAATTCCACCCACTCGACTAGCAATTACCGGAGTCCCTGCCATCATGGATTCAATCACCGATCGCCCAAAGGGTTCAGCCCATTGACTCGGGACAATTGTCAAATCACTCATATGAAATATTTCGATCGGCGTATCTACATGTCCAAGAAATTTAACTCGATCGCTAATTCCTAAGGTTTGACTCAATTGTTCAAGTTCTATCCTGTAGGATTCGTGAGATTGCAGAGGTTTTCCAGCAATCAACAATAGACTTTGGGGTTGGCGCTTTAGCACCTGAGCAAAAGCTTGTAACAAAGTCCCCAATCCTTTCATATGATCCAAACGTCCGACAGAACAAATCACCCGATCGTCTGGAGCAATTTTCCAACGTTGTCTCAACTCATTTTCATCGCAAGTCCGACGGAAACGATCGGGAACCATTCCATTATGAACAACCGTAATGGGAACATTAATCCGAGTTCTCCAGCCTTCACAATTCGCCTGGGAAACGGAGATAAATTGGTTCACACGGCGAAGTCCTAGAGCACATTGCAAGCCGAGTTTTTTTGGGACAGGGAGACGAAGATGGCAAACGATCGGCAATTGTTTGATCACACTAAGAATGGCCGCAAACGGAACATCATAGGGCTGATTAATATAGATCAAACTATCGGATTGTGCAGTGGCAACACGAATTTGACGGGAGATTTTGAGGAGATCTTGAATAAACCATAGGGGCGATCGCCAATTCTTTATCAGATTCAGCGTATGAACGGTGAGAATTTGATCGCAGAAAAGACTGTATTGAGGAAGAAGGTTTCCTGGATGGGTATGAATGAGGGTAATATGATGTCCCCGATCGGATAACGTCCGAGTCACATCTAGTAAACTCCGCTCTTGTCCGCCCCGTTGTGAGGATGGATACCGCTCCAGAACAATCACATGCATAACCAAACGTCTCACAGGTTCATTGGCTTCAATATTCCCGGTGAGCGCTTCTGGCTAACAAAAATGACGCAGAGAATACCGATTCACAAATAACGCAACTTTGAAAATTCTGTGCAAAATGGGGTTAACCAGGGTGCCCTAAATTAATAAGAGATTTGTTATGTCAGAATCACTCATCCAAAAACTATTAGATGATGTCACTCAAGCCTTTGATCGTAAAGACTACCGATCGGCCACCATCTCCTTAAAACAACTCTGGCAACTCCAGCCCGAAAATCCCCAAGTCCAGCTCTATCGCGGCAGACTCTACGAAGTCGCGGGAAACCTCACCCAAGCCAGCAGCACCTACAAACATCTGCTGAAAGCGCTTTCCACTCCAAAAATCATGGCCCAAGCCCGCCAAGGACTCGATCGCGTTGCCCTTCTAGACCAAGAACAACGACAGCGCGAAATCGCCCTTTCCGTCAGCGCTCCCGACCAAGACCAACAAGGCATTCTGATCTTGGAAGCGATCGAACCTACCCATCGCACAGCCTCAGCCCAAGCCCTCGCCCAAATCATGAACGTCGATCCCTACAGCGCCCGCACCCACATGCCAAGCCGAGGCTGGCGGATATATCGTATGGGACCGATCGGCGAAATGAAACTTTACGGTCAACGATTACAAGCACAAGGCATTCCCTGCTTTTGGGTCAAATGTGCCAGCTTTGAAACGCCCCGACTCTTTCAAGTGCAAGTGGTTCAAGCCGAAACACCTAAAGTTGAACTAGTCTGCGTCAACAGCGATGGTAAAACAGGAGCCGTATCGTTCGATTGGTCGGAAGTCGGACAATGGGTTAAAGGTCGTCTACCGATTTTGGATCGCCCACTAGAATTCGATCCTCTGCGCCGCGAAATATCAGCCCGATCGCGCAAGGAAGAAGTCCGAGACTTTGCCCTAGTTCTTGATTTACATTTACCCGCCCGAAATTGCATTTTACGCTTCTGCGATCGCAACTACCGCTTCGACCAAGGCGTAGATTTCACCCCCGATATTCCCCTCGCCCAAACCGTCACCCGATCGCAATGGAACGGCATCGTCGAATGGATTACGACTGAACTGCAACCCGCGAATACCGCGCCCAATACGGCAACACTTTGGGATGATTTCAACGCATTCCGAGAAACCGCCATCGAATTTCCCCATTTACTCAAATCGATCGATCCCGGCTTTTATCTTCAAGGTCAAGAAAACAGTCGATTTAATCCCACTTTCCATTTGTATAGTTTGCTGGCGTTCTGCAAAAAATCCATGTCGTAGTGAAGCGTCTGTAACAGAGATAACGCTTATCGAGCGATCCCCGCAGTTCAAACCTCCATTAGCTCTCTAATTGTTATTTAATCTTTAGCATTGCAGCGGTTTCAGCTTCGTAATATTCCTAATATAAGTAAAGCTACGAATCCACTGAGTGTCAGCATCACTCACAGCGTTTCACCCAAAGTCGGATGAACGGGAGATTTTCTCATTATGACTATTGCCACAAAACCCACAACTAACCCGATTCTTGAGATCGAGGCATTGGGCCAAAGCATTTGGATGGATAACCTAGCCCGCGATTTAATTGAATCCGGCGAGCTAGCCAAACTCATCGAAACTAAAGGACTATTGGGAGTCACCTCAAATCCTGCAATTTTTGAAAAGGCGATCGTTGGAAACAAGGTTTACGACAGCGCCATTGATGCCGGAATTAAGGCCAAAAAATCGTTGATGGAAATCTACGAATCCCTTGTACTTGAAGACATCCGTAACGCCTGCGACATCTTCCGAGGCGTATACGATCAAAGCAACGCCCTCGACGGCTATATCAGCATCGAAGTCCCACCAAACTTGGCCGCCAACACAAGCGACACCATCACTGAAGCGAAACGCTATCACAAAGTCCTCGACAAGCCCAACGTGATGATCAAAATCCCAGGCACTCCCGCAGGACTCGCCGCCGTCACGGAAGTCATCGGAGCAGGCATTAACGTCAATGTCACCTTGCTGTTCTCACTTCAAAGCTACATCGACACCGCTTGGGCTTACATTGCAGGACTTGAAAAACTAGCCGCAACGGGCGCAGATATCAGCAGAGTTGCCTCCGTCGCCAGCTTCTTCCTCAGCCGGATTGATGCCAACATTGATGCCCAGCTCGACAAGAAACTAGCAGTCCCAGGCATTTCTGATGCAACTAAAACCAAGTTGGAAGGCATTAAAGGCAAAGTCGCGATCGCCAATGCAAAAATGGCCTACAAAGCCTACAAAGAAATTTGCGAAAGCGATCGGTGGAAAGCCTTAGAAGCCAAGGGAGCCAAAGTTCAGCGCTTACTCTGGGCCAGCACCAGCACTAAAAACCCGGCCTATAGCGATGTCATGTATGTCGATGAACTGGTCGGAGCTGATACCGTCAATACGCTTCCCCCCCAAACCATTGATGCTTGCGTGGATCACTGTAATGTGGGCGATCGGATTGAAACCAACGTAGACGAAGCGATCGCACTGATTGCTAGCTTGAAGGATTCAGATGTAAACATCGATTTAGATGCAACCATGGCAGATTTATTGGAGGACGGCATTGTTAAATTTGTTCAACCCTTCGACGCCTTAATGAAATCGTTACAAGGCAAAATTGATGCGATCGCCGCTGCCTAACTTCGACGATCGACCCCGATCCGCTATCACATAGACTAGATCCCCCTAAATACACCTAAGGGGGACTATTAAATAAGCCTTACTCTTGTTCCCCCTTTTTAAGGGAGCTAGGGGGATCGAGTCTTTCAATACCAACGAAATATCATCAAATCACACCCCCAATATTTCATTCCCGTCTTCCCCACCACATCAAATCCTAACTATGGCAACACTTTTTGATACTCCGCTTCGGGAAAATCCACTGCGCGTCGGACTCCAGCAGCAGAGCATCCCAGAGCCAAACATCATCGTCTTCTTTGGAGCTTCGGGAGATTTGACCAAACGAAAATTGGTCCCCGCACTCTACAAACTTAGAAAAGAACGTAAACTTCCCCCCGAAACAACGATCGTCGGCATCGCACGGCGCGACTGGTCCCACGAGTATTTTAGGGAGCAAATGCGCGAAGGCATCACCGAATTTTCGGATGGCATTGGCGACGAAAGCCTCTGGGACGAATTTTCAAAAGGACTATTTTACTGCTCTGGCGACATCGACAACCCCATGAGCTACCAAAAGCTCAAAGCCTTTCTTACCGAACTCGACGAATTGCGCAATACCCGAGGCAATCGCGTTTTCTACCTTTCCGTCGCCCCAAATTTCTTCCCGGAAGCGATTCGTCAGCTCGGCGTGTCCGGCATGTTGGAAGACTCTACTAAAACCCGACTCGTGATTGAGAAGCCATTTGGTCGAGATCTAGGATCCGCCCAAGCCCTCAACCGCATTGTCAACCAGGTTTGCCGAGAAGAACAGGTCTACCGAATTGACCATTATCTCGGCAAAGAAACCGTCCAAAATTTACTCGTTTTCCGGTTTGCCAACGCCATTTTTGAACCGCTGTGGAATCGACAATATATTGACCACGTTCAAATCACCGTCGCGGAAACTGTCGGAGTCGAAGATCGCGCCGGATACTATGAAAGCGCGGGTGCCCTGCGTGACATGATGCAAAATCATCTGATGCAGGTCTTCTGTCTCACCGCCATGGAACCTCCCAATTCTTTGGATGCCGATGCCATTCGGACGGAAAAGGTGAAGGTTTTGCAGGCCGCGCACTTGGCCGATTTAAATAATCTGGAAAGCTCTGCCGTTCGAGGTCAGTATTCTGCTGGACAAATAAAATCAAAATCCGTTCCCGGCTACCATGACGAAAAAGGCGTTGATCCCCGATCGACCACTCCGACCTTTGTCGCCATGAAGCTTGTGGTTGATAACTGGCGCTGGCAAGGCGTACCCTTCTATTTGCGCACGGGAAAACGTCTACCGAAGAAAACCAGCGAAATCGCCATTCAATTCCGCGATGTGCCCCACTTGATCTTTCAGCAAGTCGCTAAACAAGTGAACCCCAATGTCCTCACCATGCGGCTCCAGCCTAATGATGGCATCTCTATGAAGTTCGAGGTGAAAATGCCTGGGGGCGACCTGCGTAGCCGATCGGTGGAAATGGACTTTGGCTATGGTACGGCCTTCGGGAAATCCTCTGGCGGTGATGCTTACGATCGGCTCTTGCTTGATTGCATGATGGGTGACCAAACCTTGTTTACCCGATCGGATGAAGTGGAAGCAGCGTGGCGTGTTGTGACCCCGATCGTCGCGGCTTGGGATGCTGCCGCCGATCCCGACTCCATCCCCAAATATGCCGCAGGAACTTGGGAACCTAAAGAAGCCGAAGACTTAATCAACCGCGATGGACGCAAATGGCGACGGCTCTAGGGTTTAGGACTTAGCATTTTAGAGCTTAGAGGTTAGAACCCAATTGCAGTGAATTCAGCCAGACGAGATTCAAGCAGACTAGATTAAAACCACCCATTCATTACCAATCAGGAATTACTTATGGTCTCCACAGCTCCCCTGATACCATTGCAAGCCCCTAAAGATGTATCTCTGTCCAAAATTCAATCTGAATTAGATGCCATTTGGACCCTGTACAGCCAGCCCAGTTCAGATGGTTCAATTCTAGGTGCAAGCAAAGCCACCACCTTCACGCTACTTGTCTACGAACCCGAAGAAACCCAGCAACTTCTGGCCGAACTGGGCTACTACAGCGGACCTGTTGACGGTATCAGTGGACCCCGGATGAACGCAGCCATTCACTCCGCCCAAGTTGCTTACGATATGAAGGTAAGCGATCGAGTCTCCATGGAACTTATTGCCCGTCTACGCAAAGAAGTCTTCATCTGTCGCGGCGTTGACACTCAAGAAGGTGATGTCTGCAATATCTCACCCTATAGCCTCGATACTGGGGGCGCAGGACTGGCCGATGCGATCGCGGCCCAAAACCCTTGCCGGATCATTTCTCTACTTCCCAGCACCGACCTCTCCGAAGATACTGTCACCGCCCAAGTCTCCGCCTATTGCCCCATCCAAAAACGCACCGCCAGCTCCATGGTCTGCTGCGAGTACATCACCCTCAAAGGAATTGAATCAGCATTAGCGCGATCGAGTTCTCTAGTCCAATCATTGCTGCAACCCGGTTTACCCAGTTTTCTGTGGTGGAAAGGCGAACCTAATCTCGACCAAGCTTTATTTCAAGAACTCGCTGAAGCTTGCACCGTACTGATTATAGACTCTAGTAGTTTTGTGGATGATCCCGAAGGCCACCTAGCCAAACTGGATGCCATGCGAGAAATGGGAATCCAAATTGCCGATCTAAATTGGCGACGACTTGCGCCTTGGCAAGAGCTGACGGCGGAAACTTTTGACGCACCAGAACGCCTACAGAGCTTACTAGAAGTCGATCGGGTGACCCTGCACCACGAAAAAGGAAATCGCACCCAAGCCTTACTTTATCTAGGTTGGTTGGCGAGTCGGTTGAATTGGAAAGTTCAGAGCCGTGTAGCGGAAGGCGGAGATCTAGACACCCAACGCATCTTCCTTACCGGAGCCAATGGTCGGCAAATTGAAGCGGATTTGCTCTCTATCGACAATATCGTTCCGGGATTAATCGTGGGCGATTTATTAGATTTACGGCTAACCTCCAGTAATCCCGAAGCCGACTGCTGCATGATCCTTTGCTCTGAAACCACCGGGTGTATGCGGATGGAAGCTCAAGGCGGGGCTGAATCCTGCTGGGTTAACCAAGTCACAGCGGTTGGCGATCAACAGGCAGAAAGCTTGTTAAGTGAACAGCTTCGCACGACCATGCGCGATTTACTGTTTGAAGAAAGTCTGGCGATCGCCGCTCAAATTGTTCGGGCGAGTTAAGCGCACCGGACTAAAGCTAAGCCTAGAGTTAAGCACGCAAACCTAGTCTATGGCTCATTGATTGCGCTAGCATAATGACACTTAATGATGAGTAGCCCTTTAAGGAGACCTTATGGTCCATGCCTATACGACGACCACTGAACTATTAGAAATTTTGCAGGTAGAACAAAAAGCCTGTATGTGCGGCGATCGGCTCAGCTTGAGTCCTGCGTCTTGCGGTGTGAGTCCATTCATTGACAAATTTGTCGAATCGACTGGACTTCAAGGGTTCTCGGCTTACAACAATTTTCGCCGCACCATTCATGACTATCAAAAGGCTAATAACATCTCAGGCATTGTCTGGGAGAACGTCACATTATGGGGGCGATCGATGCGATTTCCCACCATTCATGAACAGTTGGCTAGCCTAGATTCCGACTTGGTACTTCTGTCCCAAATGAAATCGCCTGTTACGGTCTTCTGGCAACAGGCGATCGCAGGGTTAGATCTTTTTCTCGGGTTGCAGGGCGGCAAAGTCTTCCAGAGAGCTACTCTAGACGATGTTGCTCGGATTTATTACCGCAGCCAATGGGCCAAACTTTGCCATCAAGGCCAAGATAAAACATTGGAAATTATTCTGGAACTGGGGTGGGGCAAACCAGAAGATTCGGGCGATCGCCAGGGCTTTCCCGCATCAGGTAGCGATCGTATCCACGCGGTCCTACGAGGCAAATACCCCTTAGGATAAAACTAACTGACCCAACTACTTGTGTTATGGGACGATCTAGCCGTATCGTCTAGATGACTTACGCCAAACCATTCTGGAGAATCTCAGCTAAACATTATGGGAGTCCCCCTCGTTGCTAATTATTACTTGACCTATCGTTGTAATGCCCGATGTCACTTTTGTGATATCTGGGCCTTAGAGCCGAAGAAGGAAGCAGATTTTGAGACCATCAAAAAGAATCTGCACGATCTCAAGCGGCTCGGAGTGAAATATATTGACTTTACGGGCGGCGAACCGCTTCTTAAAGCTGAGGCTCCCCAGATTTATGCAGAAGCTAAGCGCCTTGGCTTCACCACCAGCATGACCACCAACACTATTCTCTATCCCAAGCGAGCAAGGGAAATGCAGGGACTGGTGGACTTCCTAAACTTCTCTCTAGATGGCGGAGATGCAGAAACCCATAATCAATCCCGAGGCGTGGCTATTTTTGACACGTTGGTGGAATCGGTAAAACTCGCTAAAGAATTGGGTGAGTATCCAGTGTTAAACCACACGGTGACTGCCCAGAACTTCGATCGACTCGATGAAGTAGCCAAGCTAGCTCGTGAATTGGGTGCCCGAGTTTGGATGAATCCAGCCTTCACCGCCTATTCCAACTACAACTCAAAAAAGAATCCCAACGCCGAAATGGTGCAGAAGATTGAGGAAGTTGCCCGGAAGTTTGGCAGCGTCGTCGGATACAATAAAGCGGCACTGGCTTTTATCGAAGCAGGCGGTAATGACACCAAAAATCCACGCTGTAAGGCAGTAGATGCGGTCATTGCAATCTCTCCAAATGATGAGCTGCTGTTGCCTTGTTATCACTTTGCACAGAAAGGATTACCCATTGCGGGAAACCTCTACAACCTGTACAGAGAGTCAGAAGAAGTTGAGGAATTTCGTCAGAGCCAGGGTCAACTGGCCGTCTGCGAAGGCTGTACTGTATGGTGCTACCTGATTCCAAGTTTCTTTAAGGGTATCGACAAGTACTGGGTGTTGAATAGTGTTACCTATGTCGGAGAATTCCTGGCCCGAAAACGATTCCTCGCAGGGGTCTAACTACGGTGCAATCCATCTCCCTGATTTATTGGGAGATGGGATAGATCTAGACGGTGAAAGTTGTTTTAAGTCGTCGCCTTTAGATGATGGATTTGAAGGGCGACGATTTAAGTCTGCGTTTCTGTTAACCGGGGCTTGGGGTTCGATGTACCTGGTCCATACGGTTACCTATGGTCTATGGCTTATGTGCGGGTTGTCTTGCCTGATGGCGATTCATTTACTTCGGGCATTTGTGGCAACTCCCCAACTGGAAGCCCCTGCCTTAGAACCGGGAATGTTAGTAGACAATTTGATGCCGATCGTAACGCTATTGGTGTCAGCGAAGAATGAAGAAGCAGTCATTGAAGGGCTTGTACGAAATCTGTGCAATCTAGACTATCCAAGCGATCGCTACGAGCTGTGGATTGTGGATGATGCAAGCACCGATCGAACGTCTGAGATTTTGACCAAATTGCGGGGTGAATTTCCACAGTTAAATATATTCCGCAGGGCCATTGGAGCAGCGGGTGGGAAATCGGGGGCATTGAATCAAGTCTTTATGAAAACTAGGGGTGAATTCTTAGTTGTGTTTGATGCAGATGCGCGAATTCAGCCCGATTTTTTGCAGAAGACATTGCCTATTTTTTT
>JANXWB010000051.1 GCA_025351345.1 Synechococcales cyanobacterium GL140_1_metabat_312 | reverse complement strand
TCCCCAAGGAAGTTTTGACAGAAGGCTATCGCTACGGTCTGGACCTTTATCAACGGGGCGAAACCGCGATCGTTGCTACGAGTCCTGAATTTCTAAAGACCCTCACTAAAAATGCCCCTACGATCGCCTCTCAATCCTTCGTCACCTCCCAAATAACGGGTGAAACCGGAAAGCGGAACGTTGCAGTGATGAATCTGGTCATTCCAAAGGACACGCCCCGACCTGATGCAGCGGTGAACTTTGCACTGTTTGTCGCAAATCCCACTAATCAACTGGCCTTCGCAAAAGCCGCAAATGTTTTACCTTCGACCCAATCTGGTCTCCAAGATCCTTATTTCACGCAGATCTCGCCATCGGCTACCGAACTCGATCGTGCCCGTCTGATCAGTGCCACTCAATTAAAAAGTGCTGAAGTTTTGATCCCAGCAATGAAAGATGGTAAGCGCCTACAAAAAGTAATCTATGAAAATTTACAGGCATCAATGTTGGGCCAAAAGTCGATCGATCGTGCCTTACAAGATGCTGAACGAGCCTGGAACGAAGGCGGGTAAGGCATAATTGTTACAAGCAAAATTATAAATTCAAATCTTCGTAACAAAATGCCATGAAATTTAAATCTCAAAGCCGATCGTCCCAAATGCCTGAGGTCAACTTGATCCCAATGATGGATGTCATTATGACCATTTTGACATTTTTCATTATTGTCTCCATGACCTTGACCAACAGCACGGGATCCGTAAAGGTTGAGCTTCCCGGTGGTAAGAGCGCGGCGGCGGCGAAGGATAAACAACCCGATCGTCAAATTATCAAAATCGATGCTCAGGGACAATTTTATTTAATTAAGTCCACTGGCGGCGCTGAAATACCTGCAACCATGGCCCAACTTGAACCTCAGGTGAGAGCTTACTTACAGCAAAATCCAAAGGGCATGGTATTGATCAATGCCGATCGAACACTGTCCTATGACAAAGTTATTCAAGTTCTAACCCAGTTGAAAGCAATCGGAGGCGATCGGGTCTCACTCGGATTTAAACCCGGTTAATCGCCTTACCAGCGCCTGACGTTAGGACTGAATAACGTAGCAACTTGATAAATGCACTACTTAACAAAAAGCGCCGTCAGCCACAACACCAGACAAACAACCCAAGTCACCACAACACTGAGCGCCTGTGCACCACCTGGGACAACCGATCGAAACTCATTTGGAATCAGACCCCACAGCCCAACACCAATCACATATCCAAGAATTAATCCAAGCAGCCCAAACAGCACCGATCGGCCAAGATTACGATCCTTCCGATAAATTGCGTACAAAGTACTCCCCGTCGCCATACCACCGACGAACTGCACAGTCGCAGGTAGCGGATTAAGAGCAACAAGAGTGGCCAACACAAGCCCCACAACGGTCGGCACGACCCACTCTAAAAGGCTGGGCCTAGCAAATGTATCTGTCATCCAAGATCCACTCGGGAGCGGTGGCATCGCAAGCTTAGGAAGGGACGAGGGAGTCTTTTCTGCAAACCGAATACCATCCGGAACTTTTATTTTCCCCTCTTGACGAAGTTTTAATCGCCGCATCAGGACAGAATCGTAGGACGCTTCGACTTCAGAACATTTTTTCAGGTCCCCTGCATACTCACGCAGGAGCCGATCGCGGGTACTTTGAATTTCTTCAAAACTAGCTGACTCAGCAACGCCAAGCTTTTCGTAGGGAGTTTGATCGCTCATGGTGGGCTGTAGTTGGGTCTCATCTAACACATTAGCTCAGTTTTCTTAGGCATCACAACCGCTTTGTGAGAAAACTTACCAATTGATAGGTGGTCTGTTACCTAGAACCTGAGGCATACTGGTCTTGATGAAAAATCCATAAAGTCATCGGTAGCTCAGTAAGTGAAATGAAAAATTTATGCAAAGTTTCAGTCAGGGTAAATGTATACAATTCGTAACATCGCAATAAGGTCTTATTACGATTACTTTGTATAGTCTAATATCAACAATTTTTGCTTAATTGATATTAGATTGTTATGTTGAAAGGCTCACTTACCACAAATCTATATGTGGTAAGAAGTCTATATATCCGCCGTGCAAAGTCTAATTAACTCATTGATCTAAACAATGTTTGTGCATCGGAGATAACTTTTATCTTTAAAATGAATAGTCCAATTAAAATTTAGGCACTAGGATATAGTTGGTTATGGCTCAAGACAAAATTTTAGTGGTCGATGATGAAGGGGCAATCCGCAACTTAATTCATCGTTTTTTAGGGAAGCAAGATTACTTAGTTGAATCTGCTGAAGATGGCAAAAGTGCTTTGGCTATGTTTGAAAGCTTCAATCCAGATTTAGTTATTTTGGATGTGAATCTTCCCGACGTAACGGGCTATTCCCTTTGTCAGGAAATGCAGAGCCGCACTAATGTCTTTATCTTGATGTTGACCAGTCGTATGGATGAGTCAGATAAAGTGCGGGCGTTTAGTCAAGGTGCTGATGACTACATTACTAAACCGTTCAGCCTGGTTGAACTGGGAGCGCGAATTGGGGCTATTCTGAAGCGTAAACGACCAGTCACAACGGCTGAGCAGCAATGTCTTACGTTTAGTAATCTGGTTATTGATCCGGTGCGCCGCGAGGTGAAGTTGAATGAAGACTTGGTGCTGTTGACTGCGTTGGAGTTTGACCTGTTGCATTTCCTTGCTAGGAATCCGGGTCGAGTTTGGAGACGATCGGATTTGATTCAGCAAGTGTGGGACTACGAGTACGTGGGAGATCAACGGGTTGTGGATGTTCACATTGGCCAAATTCGTAAAAAGATCGAAATTGATACCAGTCAACCAGCCTTGATTCAAACTGTGCGCGGCGTTGGATACAAGTTTGAGGCGCCTGAGAGTGTACAGGGGAAAACTTAGGAAATGTGATTGGCGATGCCCATGGGCAATATACCTGCTGATACTCATAACCGATATTCATAACCGATAATGCTCATAGGCGGCAGTGGCTGCTCGGTGGAGTAAGGAATGCCGATAGACTAGTGCGCTAAAGTCTTCGCAATATCCGCCGCCAATTACGGAGGCGATTGGGTACCTTCCGGCCAAGCATGTGGAAATTACCTGCATATCGCGCCGAAATAAGCCGCTGTCTGTGAGAGATAGTTTACCTAAACGATCGCCATGGTGAGGATCTACGCCTGCATCGTAAAGAACTAAATCAGGTTTGAAGCCACTCAAGAGGTTGGGCAGGTACCGATCGAGAGTTTGTAAATAGTTATCATCTTCTAATCCTTCAGCCAGTGGTACATCAAGATCGCTTTTTTGCTTTGTGCTGGGAAAATTAACCCCGCAGTGCATGGAAAAGGTAAACACCGACGGGTCGTCTTGAAAAATAAAAGCTGTGGCATCCCCTTGGTGAACATCCAGATCGACAATTAGAATTTTTTTAGCTAACCCTTGTTGCTGAATGATGCGCGCGGCGATCGCTAAATCATTAAAAATGCAAAAGCCAGATCCGTACCCCGGAAATGCATGGTGTGTTCCTCCGGCAGTGTTGCAAGCGAGACCCGTCTGAAGCGCAAGTTGAGCGGTGAGAACCGTGCCACCAACAGCAATGCAAGTTCGATGGACGAGATCTAAGCTCCAAGGTAAACCGATCCGTCGAAAGGCTTTATCGTCCAAGGTTCCGGTGCAATAGGCGTTAACATAGGTTGGATCGTGAACTGATTCAATCCAACTTTGTGGGGCACGATCGGGTTGGTGAAATTGATCTAGTTTTGCAACGCCATCTTTCAGCAGCCGATCGTATAGCATCCGAAATTTCACCATGGGAAAACGATGCGTCGAAGGGAGCGGAACGGTGTAGTTGGGATGGTAGATCAAAGGAAGGTACATGACGACGATCGTATTTAGCTTTCAAAATATTTGGACTTAATACTTAATATTTAATTCGATAAAACCCTTCAATTGTTACTATCTCTTAAAAAAAACAGTGATTTCATTGCTCTTTGTATGCATTCCATTATTAGTAGGCAGTTCTGATTTTAAGATTGGCGCATCAGGAGAACGAATTTTGAAGTTTATCTAACCTAGTGGAGTAACAAATCCCATGGCACATTCATTCATGACTCACAGTTGGACATTGGCATCTTTTTTTGCGAGTGCATTGGGGCTATTTTTGCTCTATAACCACACCAAAATTCGCAATGAAGATCTAGATGAGACCCAATGGATGCTCTTCGCCATGGCTTTTGCCTATTGGATTGTCCACTGTATAGCAATAAGCGCTCAGCCTTGGGTTCCACAAGAATGGCATTGGGCCGCATTTAGCTTCAAATTCTGTTCTGTTCTGAGCGCACTCCTAAGTTTCTCCTGCGCGTTGAGTTTACCGCTCAACAGGGTTTCAGAAGCCAATAAGGTTGAAGAAGAACTCTACTAAATTTTTATAATCGGGTTTAAAGGGGGGCGAGAACGACTAAGTTTTTTGCGCCCGTTAATTTTTGCGCCCCTTAATTTATGAGAAAAGCTCTAGTAATCAGAATTTCTAGGCTTTAAGCAGTCTACTAATCATGTTTTCAAGTTCTCCTTTCTGAAGTGTGGTCAAAATAAAGACTTCTTGAGCAATCTTTCCAGCGCGCGCAATAATTTTGAATCCGCCGCGAATCGGAACTGAAATTCTCAGTTTCATCTGGGGAACATGGGCACGAACAGGGCAAATAACGCCAGGAGTAATGGTCTGGATTCCATCGTATTGAGCAATTTTTTCAAGTAGGGCGATTAGTCCGGGGAGATGGGTCGAATGATTCATTACTAGACGTGCCGCTTTTTGATCGGATGGTTGGGAGATACTCTGAGCCATGATTCTTACTCCTTATAA
The DNA here is from genome assembly GCA_025351345.1 of Synechococcales cyanobacterium GL140_1_metabat_312. Lineage (GTDB taxonomy): Bacteria > Cyanobacteriota > Cyanobacteriia > Leptolyngbyales > Leptolyngbyaceae > JAAFJU01. Next base: position 4,049 of record JANXWB010000051.1, on the reverse strand, counting down.
ATTAAAAAGTTGTTAAATGTTAAACCTGTCTATGCCCCTTCTAGAGGAGCCATGGTCAACCCTTCATGGGTGAGTTGCATATGGTAAAGTTCAGCTTGCTCTAATGGCCCGGTCCAAACGATCGCCTGTCCTTCCTTATGAATTTTATCCGCGAGTTTCCATGCACTATCGCTAACCATGCCCGGAATGTAGCGAACAAGGGTATTTACAACATGCTCAAAGGTGTTTTCATCATCATTAAGGACGATTACCTTAAAACTTGGATAGGGCTTGCGGACAGTCTGAGAGACGCGATCGGGAGTGGCGACCCCTGCTGTCATCATGGTGATGGAAGATCCATACACTAAATGGAAGGATTGAAACGAGGGCGCGATCGATGCATGATTCACCATAGTAAGTACTTGTGCTAACGAAGAGTGCGAACAAAGATGCCGTCTAAAGCAGACTAAAACAGTGACAGCAGACAGAAGATATAGATTTGGTATCATTGAGCTTTAGTCTGCTTATATATTTTGCCTTACAGGTGTCGTAAAAAATAAATAATGATTTAAGAATTTTGAGAGTACGTATTGTGCAAAAGCTATTTTATGAATTTCTCTATTGATTCAAGTCAGCAGGCCCAACTCCAAATCTGGGCGGAAAATCTTCGATCGGGGCAACGAGAAATTGCCGACTGGACGGAGGGACGGCTGGCGGTGTCGGCGGTGCCGGGAGCGGGGAAGTCAACGGGAATGGCGGTGGCGGCGGCAATAACGATCGCACGTCAAGGTTTGCAAGCGAATCATCAGTTGGTGCTTGTGACCTTTACCCGATCGGCAGCGGCCAATTTGAAGTCGAAAATTCGCGATCGCCTGACGCAGTTGAATTTACCGATGGGTGGGTTTCTGGTGACGACGTTGCATGGGTTGGCTTGGTCTATTGCCCGCAGTTACCCAGAGTTGTCAGGGATTACGGACGATACGATGTTGAATACGATGAGCCAGAATCATCGGCTTTTGCGTGGGGCAGTGGAGCAATGGATTGCTGAGAATTCGCGGCTTTATGGGCGATTGATTGAGGGAATGCAGTTTGATGGTGAGGAGACGGAACGGCTGAGGCGGCAATCGGTATTACGGACGGAGGTGCTTCCGGCGCTGGCGATGACTGTGGTTCAGGAAGCGAAAAAGTCTGGACTAATGCCGGAGGATTTGGCTAGGATGGGCCGTGAGAGCCGTGATGACTATGCTGTGCTGACTATTTCGGCGGGGCTTTATGCGGAGTATCAACGGCAATTACGATCGCGCAATTGGATTGATTATGATGAGATGATTTTGGGGGCGCTGCGGGTATTGCAGAATCAGGCGGCTTGTGAAGTGTGGCGATCGCAGGTGTTTGCGGTGTTTGAGGATGAGGCGCAGGATTCGAGTCCGCTTCAGACTACGTTGTTAGAAATTTTGGCGACAAAAGTTGATGCGCAGAACGGTGATGTGCAAAATTTGATTCGGGTGGGCGATCCAAATCAGGCCATTAATTCAACCTTTACGCCTGCTGATCCGGTGTTTTTTCGATCGTTTTGTACCCAATGTCAAACGGAAGGGAAGTTGGCGCAGATGACGCAGGCGGGGCGCAGTAGTGCGGTAATTTTGGATGCAGCAAATTATTTGTTGAATTGGGCTAATGCGATGCAGGCTAGAGCGGGAAAAGAATTGCCATTCCGATCGCAAATGATTGAACCTGTTCCCCAAGACGATCCGCAGCCGGACGCAAATCCTGAGCCTGTGGGGTTGGGATTGGAAATTTCTCGTCCAAATGATACCTATGAATCTGTGAGCAAGATTGGGCATAGAATCATGGCATTGATGGCAACAAATCCGGACCATAGTTCAGCGGTGTTGGTGCGAACCAATGATCAAAGTCGATTTGTGGCGAGTGAGTTGCGACGACTTTTCCCCAATACTCCGGATAGTCCCGGATTAGATTTGTTTGAGGTTGGAGAAGAAGAACGCCGATCGCATATTCCGGCGGAAATGTTGGCGTTGTTGCAATTTTGCGACCGACCTCATTCACCAGATTTATTAAAGGCTGCATTAATCATTCTTCTGACTCATAAACGAATTCCGACCCAGGATTTAAATGCAATTGTTACGGCTCCCGAGCAGTTTTTATATCCCAGTGCAATAGATCCTGAATTGAGTCACGAGGCGCAACTGGCTAGCCGTGTTTGTCGTAGCCTTTTGAAGTCACGAATTGAATTGCCACTCTATCAATTGATTTCATTTTTCGCCTATACGTTAGATTATGACCAAGCGGAACTCGCAACGACGGATAAGTTGTCTGAACGACTTTCTCAACAAACCCAAGAGAATTCACTAGGCGAGTTGATTACAATTTTGAGTGAGATTGTGACTTCTGAGCAATTTGAACCGATAATGGCAGAATTAAATGAAAACCGATATATGCGATCGGGCCAAGTCACCATCATTACGATGCACAAGGCAAAGGGTTTAGATTGGGACTATGTATTTATTCCGTTTTTACATGAGGCGATGATTCCGGGAAAACTCTATGTTCCTCGTCCGGCGGAGTTTTTAGGACCATTTACATTACCAGAAGTTGCACGCGCGCAGATTCGGGCGATTGTTCATGGAAATCCATTGCCAGATTTGTTTACTTCATGGGAGCGGGCAGAGGAATTGAAGCAGGCGGAGGAATATCGTTTGTTGTATGTGGCGATGACGCGGGCAAAACGTTTACTTTGGATATCAGCGGCAAAGCGAGGACCATTTGCTTGGAGTAAGCCTGAAATATTGAGCGATCGGACTCCCTGTCCAGCAATTCCGGCATTAATTAAACAATTCCCGAGTTGTGTTGTGGGATGATTTAGCAGATTGTGAATCTCAATGATACCTAAATAGGTAAGGGAGATTCCTCCCCCTTTTTAATTGAATTAGGATTGAATTGAAATTGAATTACTTAGAAGAAGTTACATTTTTGCTGAGTAACTGCAATGCTGCGATCGCTCCTTGGGCATCTTTAGCCGCAATCTTTTTATTAATGGTATCAATACCATCTTCGATCGCAGTATAAGTAGTTCTCGATTTAACTTTTACACCATCTTCAACCGTTTTCCAGGAATCTTCAAATTTTGCAAATTCAGTTTTGGCCAAATTAAAATTCTTCGCTTCGATCGCGGCTTTAGTTTTACCAATCACATCCTGCATTCCCGAAAAACCAGAGAGCTTTGCTACTTCAGTAGTCTTACTCGGTACGGTAGATGATTGCTCGATGGGCTTTACTTCCGGACTGCTACAGCTTACTAAAGTCAAAACTGAAATGCCCACTAAGAAAAATTGCAGCGATCGCATTGTGTATTTCCTGAAAAACAGCTCTATTAAGTATAAACTAAATGTGATTCAGTCCTTATAAGCAATATATTGGGCATCAATATGCATATCAATCGAGCCTTTCGTAAATATCACAGAACTCTTGCGATCGTCCTTTGTTTGCCATTGTTACTAACTATTTTGACAGGAATGGCAACTACCATGAGCGAAGAATGGTCACTCAATTTTGGTGTGAGTCGGAGTTTTATTTTGAAATTGCATACGGGTGAAATTTTCCATTTGCAAGGGTTTTATCCTATCTTAAATGGTCTAGGACTATTGGGGTTATTGATTACAGGTATTAGTATGTTACGAGTATTTCGCAAGACATCCTAGTTTTGGAAACTTGTTCAATTTATTGAAATTTTTAGTTATAGAACCCATTTGACATTTTAGTCAGAGGCTGAAAGCCGCTTTATCATTAACCTAACGAAACAGAGATTCATTTTTGTCGTCGCATTTCTCAATGTTCTTTCATAGTTCTTTGCTAATATATTACAGCGTTCCATCCAGGCATTCGACCTTTCCACTACCCAACGGGCAATTGCTGGAATAAATCCTGACTTTCCTTGTTCTTTTTTCTCCTGTTTTGAATGCTTCTTTGAAAGCTAAAATCTGATTTTTGTCATGATTTGAGGATATACTTTTTGAAGCTCTTTTACTAAACGATCAATATGGTATCCATGG
>JANXWB010000048.1 GCA_025351345.1 Synechococcales cyanobacterium GL140_1_metabat_312 | reverse complement strand
TCTCTAGATCATTAATCGATCGGCGGGGTTCGAGCAGTAATTTGGGATCGCTTACTAATGGATCTGCTAGTAGTTCTCCTAAGGGATTGGGCGGGAAACGCTGGGGATCGGGTGCCGTTACCGCCGGATATTCGACTTCGGCGGTAACGGCACCCTCTGGTCTACTACGATCGATCACAGGTGTAGCGGCCAAGCTATTGGATCCCAGTAGCAGACTCGAGAGGAGGACCAAGAATGTTGTGTTTTTCGGCTTCATACAGTCTGCGGGATAGGGATCGTAGATCGTTGCGTTAAGACCCGATGATACTATTGATTAGCTTTGAGTAATGAGCTTTGCACACGACTCAAAGTTCCTGGATTGGTTGATGTGGAGTGAGGAAATCTGTGAAAGTTTTGGTGGTGGGTAACGGTGGACGAGAACATGCGATCGCATGGCGATTGGTCCAAGATGCATCAATACAGGTGATATGTGTTCCTGGTAATGGCGGAACTGCAACGCTTCCAAGATGTCAGAATCTGGGCTTAACTCAGGATGATTTTGAAGGTATTGCCCGGTTTTGTACGGTAAACAATGTTTCTCTAGTCGTGGTTGGCCCAGAAATTCCTTTAGCGGCGGGCATGACAGACTTTTTGCAACGTAAAAATATTAAAGTCTTTGGTCCACAGAAAGCTGGGGCACAAATAGAAGCGAGCAAGGCTTGGGCGAAGGACTTAATGCAGGCCGCAAGTATCCCCACGGCTAAATCTGCTGTTTTCACGGATCTGCCGTCTGCCCGCGCTTACGTAGAAACTGAAGGCGCGCCCATTGTAATTAAGGCCGATGGACTGGCGGCGGGTAAAGGCGTAACGGTTGCAATGACGTTACATGAGGCGATCGCTGCGCTAGAAGGGTGTTTTAGCGGACTTTTTGGGGCAGCAGGTGAACAGGTTGTAATTGAAGAATGCTTAGTAGGCGAAGAAGTTTCCGTCCTGGCTGTGACTGATGGCGAAACCATTATTCCCTTGTTGCCTGCCCAAGATCACAAGCGAATCGGCGAGGGCGATACGGGCGAAAACACAGGAGGTATGGGCGTTTATGCTCCGGCCCCGATCGCTACACCTGAGATTATGGCTCAAGTTCAAACTCAAGTTTTGGAGCCTGCGATCGCTGAATTAAAACGACGCGGTGTTCAATATTGCGGGATTCTCTACGCTGGACTGATGATTAGTCCTACAGGAAAGGTTAATGTCATTGAATTCAATTGTCGCTTCGGCGATCCTGAGACCCAAGCTATTCTCCTGCTTTTGGAAACCCCGCTGCATGAAATCATGTTGGCCTGTGCAGAAGGTCGTCTGTCTACGTTTGGTCCTTTGAAATGGAAGTCTGAAGTATCTGCTTGTGTCGTGGCGGCCTCTGGGGGCTATCCTGGTGCATACAAAAAGGGATTAGCTATTACTGGAATTACTGAAGCTGAAGCTCAAGGTTCACTTGTATTCCACGCTGGAACGTATCAGAAAAAAGATGCCCTAGTCACCGATGGCGGACGAGTTTTGGGGGTTGGGGCGATCGCTTCAACCTTCGACGCGGCATTCAGTAAAGCGTATGCTGCGATCGAGTCTATTCAATTTGATGGGATATACTACCGTCGAGACATTGGACATCGAGTTAGATCGGGTTCTTAAATACCATTGAACCCAGATTGAATTTAGGAATTTAGGTTCCGATCGTTAATTTTCTCTGCTTCACATCAAATTTGCCATGTCATCATAGAAAAGATTCCGCCCTACCCTCTAAGTTTTTAGTTTATGAATAGCTGTATCATCATGGCGGAAGTCATCCGTCCGCCTCAATTGCGTTACACCCAAGACAGTCAAATGGCCATTGCGGACATGGAAGTCCAATTCCCAGGACAGCGCCCAGAAGATCCCCCCGCTAAGCTTAAGGTTGTGGGTTGGGGAAATCTGGCCCAAGAGATGCAAACCTCTTACCAACTTGGCGATCGAGTTGTGATTGAGGGCCGTTTGTCAATGAATTCGGTCGATCGGCCTGAGGGTTTTAAAGAAAAGCAGGCTGAACTGACGGCCTCAAAAATCTATAGTCTCGGTATGACAGATATTAGCGCACCACCAATTGCCGATCGCCCTCCAGCATCGACAGAGCCTTCGGCCTCCACCCGATCGAAGGCTCCAAAAGCTAGTCCACCCCCTGCGGCAGAACCTGACTTCGATGATATTCCGTTTTAATTAGCTAAGTTTTATACTTACAAGGACCCGCATTCGATTGTTACGATCGGATGGGGTTTTAAATTGACTATCGAAAGTTTCGATCGTTATTTAGTCATACTAAGCGCCGTATTGAGCACCGTTCACCAATTTAAGCTGAGAGCCATTAAGTCCACCCTTTGCCGGACGATAGCCCGCTACGTTATTGGAAGCGTACTGAGTCCGAGGAGTTGAAGTATTTTTCAGTGCGTAAATTTAGTGGCTGAAAATAATTTAGCCACTAAATTTAGTTAATTTCACGCAAGCTTTATGTACATCATCATTGAATTCAACATTTAGCCTGTGCGATCGGTTCACAAGTTTATGATTTCTTTCTACTCGGGTATTATAATTTATGACTTTAGTTGTGGTTCGCAGGTTATCAGTTTTGACGGAATTTCCAAACAGAATTATAATTCGTGTTTCTTACAGTCTTAATGTGATTTCTAACAATAAATTTGCTGCTTTTCTTAGAGCTTTTCTTAAAACAATGTGAAACATAAAAAAGGATGAGAACTGCAAATTTGCTGCCCCACCCTAACTTTTCGCGTTCACTCTTGAATAAGACCGTTATGAACAATCTTATAGAATGTTATTCTAAGTTTACATGTATTTACATAAAATGGAAAGAGGTTGCGGGGTCTAAGGGCAGAATTGATGGGCGTATTCAGCAACTTTATCGCTTCAGTGTTCGTCATTAAGCTCGTTGACAGCATCTTACGAACTTGATTGGTTATCTTTATCAATCTGTCTTGTCTGAAATCCTGTATTGTGTTGGCGAGAAAGACTGGGAGTCCTGTTCTATGAGTCGGATGAATGCAGCTTGGTCGAATTCCGAGCAGTGGACGGAGGCGATCCCTGAGATTTTTAGGCAGCCGATGACGATCGCGTTTGGGGGTGCAGTCTTGGCCCATGCGATTTTTTTCTTAGGGCTACCTATTGTTGCGGGTAAAGATAATCAGCCAAGCATTGTAGACACGCCTATAGTCGAGCTAAGACCCCAGGATTTGTCCCAGATTCCGCCCGATGCCACCCAGTCTAAATTTCCTACTGGGATGCTTACGCCGAGTAGCACGACTGGTTTACTTACGCCATCTACTCTTTCACCGTCCACTCCACCACCCCTTGATTCGGGAACTATATTTACACCTGGCATTAATTTTGGTTCATCGGACAGCTCATCGTCTTCGACTAGCGTCTATCCCGATCGTAGTTGGTCAATGAACAGTGGCAATACTTTTCAGCCAGAGTCTGACAGGAATAAAAAGTCCCAAGCTGAGAAAATGGCGGCTGAGAAAATAGAATCTCAGAGAGTCTCAGATACTACGAAACTTAACAAGACTATTGAACCGCTGCCTCCAATCAGCCCAATGCCTCCGGGTACAGAAGCCGCGAAACCCACACCCGTTGCAACTCCTACTTCACCTGCGCCATCTCCAACCGCCACGCCGCCCAGTATTGCAGGCAATCCTATCTACGCTTTTGACTCGAAGCAAACAGGCCCGACGATCGGGTATGGTCTACAGCAAGCGATCGGGAAGTGGCAGACTAAGCCCGATTCCAAAGAGAACGAAATTTACAATAGTTGGCAAAAACCGCCTGTACAGCTTGAAGTTGATACTTCAACTAAAACAATTCCCTATCCTGTGCAGGTCAATAAACAACCTGTTGCAGTGATTCCTGATTACGCCCAGAAAGTAAAGGATGGAAAAGAGACCAATGGGCAAGCGATCGTAGGAATTGCATTAGATGGCCAAGGAAAATTTGTATCCGAGCCAAGTATCATTCAGAGTACTGGCTATCCTGTTTTGGATGCCTATGCTATTGAATATGTCAAATCTCGCATGTTCCGAGTTACAGGTCATAGCAGACTCTATATTATGGTGATTCCGATCGATCCACCTCTAACCAAACCCGTTTCATAGAGTATGATTCGTCCATTGTTTTGCAAAATGATTTGACAACAACGATCGTGACTGAATTTCGCCCCTCATCTCCCATCAATCGTGCCCGTGCGAGTCTGCGCCAAACGGTGGTGAGCTACTCGCAACATTTACGATCGGCTAAAAAGCGGATGCCAAATCCATGGCTCGAAACCCAACTCGAAACAGAACTTGCTCAACTCAATACAACTCTGATCAAGATCGATCGTAATGTTGTTCGGCTCGCTGTGTTTGGGTTGGTGAGTCGGGGGAAATCAGCAGTGATTAATGCACTGTTGGGTGAAGATTTATTGGAGACTGGGCCAATTAATGGGGTTACTCAAACGCCTCGGGTCATTCAATGGCAGCCCGGTGGACTGATGACCGAGAGTGCGATCGCCACAACCAACGTCGCCCCGGCGCAAATTGAATTGATCGATACGCCGGGGCTAGATGAAATTGATGGGCAAGCGCGGGCTGAAATGGCGAGGGAGGTAGCGCAGCAGGCTGATTTAATCCTATTTGTGGTATCTGGTGATTTAACCCGGACTGAATTTAAGGCATTGTGTGACTTGCGATCGGCCCAAAAACCCTTGATTCTAGTTTTCAACAAAATTGACTTATATCCCGATCGGCAGCGCAACGAAATTTATGAAAGTCTCGCTAGTCTAGAAAGTTTTATTGGGGAAGGCAATTCCCTACGACAAATTTTATCTCGGGATGAGATCGTGTTGATTGCAGCTAATCCTGCGCCTATGCAGGTCCGAATTGAGCAGCCAGATGGTTCTATTAGTTTTGAATGGGAAAAATTTCCGCCGCAGATTGGTGAATTGAAAGCGAAGATCTTAGGGATTTTGAACCAAGAAGGGCAATCGCTTTTAGCACTAAATGCCTTAGTCCAAGCCCGATCGGCAGAAGAAAGAATGGTAGAAACGATCGTGGCAGCCCGCGAAACTGAGGCTGAAGCCTTGATTTGGAAATTTGTTCGCTATAAGGCCATAGCTGTCGCAGCTAATCCAATTCCAGGGCTTGATTGGATCGGTGGAACGGTGAGTGATTTATTGATGATTCGGGCTTTAGGGGAATTGTATGGCTTTCCGTTGACGCGCTATGAAGCGGGACGGGTGTTGACGGCGATCGTTGGCAGCTCGCTGGGGATGTTGGTTGGGGAAATTTGTAGCAGCATTGTGTTGAGTGCGGGGAAAGCAGTTAGTGCTGTGTCTAGCGAGATCCCCATCGGAAGTTATGCTGGCGTTGCGGCTGTGCAGGCTGGGGTAGCAGGATATGGCGCTTATGCGGTCGGTCGGGCTGCTCAAGTGTATTTAGAACGGGGCTGTACTTGGGGGGATCAGGGTGCAAATACGGTCATTCAAGATGTTCTGAGTCAAATTGAACCCAACACAATTCTGTGGCGGATTCGTAGTGAATTGTTTTAATTATCTTAAAAATCGCTAGAAATTCAAAATCAACAACACGTAAATCATAAAAATAAGAGCCAAAATCAGACGAGTGACTTTAGCTCTTTAGATTTTTGGACAAACTCAATAGATTATTCGTTACAGATCTATTGACGGACCCGTTAGTTGCGGAACATGCTGCTCACAGAACAATCCTCATGGACCCGTGAAATTGTCTCACCAATTAATCCCGCTACAGATAAAATTCGTAATTGCGGGAATCGATTTTCCGGCTCGATCGGAATTGTATTCGTCACAATCACCTCTTCAAGGCAACCATTAGACAAACGTTCGATCGCAGGGGGCGAAAACACCGCATGGGTCGCGCAAGCATAGACCTGACGAGCGCCATGTTCTCGTAATACCCGTGCACCTTCAGTAATGGTCCCCGCCGTATCGATCATGTCATCGACTAACACCGCTGTTTTGCCTGCGACATCGCCCACCACATTCATCACTTCTGCAATATTGTGCGCTTGACGGCGTTTGTCAATAATAGCCAGAGGCGCATCTCCAAGACGGCTAGCAAATGCACGGGCACGGGCAACTCCACCCACATCGGGCGAAACTACAATCAGGTCTTCTAGATTTTTGCTTTTGATATAATCGACAATGGTAGGTGAGCCGTAGACGTGATCCACCGGGATGTCAAAATATCCTTGAATCTGAGAGGAATGCAAGTCCATAGCGATAATCCGATTCGCCCCGGCTTTTGTCAAAAGATTTGCGGCGAGTTTGGCGGTGATGGATTCCCGTCCTGCGGTCTTACGATCGGCACGAGCATAACCGTAGTAAGGCAACACCGCCGTAATTTGCCGTGCTGATGCTCGTTTACACGCGTCAATCATAATCATCAACTCCATTAGATGATCATTTACCGGGCGACAAGTCGGCTGCATGATGTAGACATCACACCCACGGATCGATTCTAAAATCTGAACATAAATCTCACCATCAGCAAAACTCTTCCGAATCATAGGAGTGAGTTCGATACCTAGATAACGAGCCACTTCATTGGCCAACATGGGATTCGAGGTTCCAGCCAAAAGGCAGAGACGGTTGTTGTCAGATGACATTACCGGAGCGGTCGGGAAAGTCAAAGTTGCAGAACGAATCACATCAAGCCCTCAAACGCTTTGAACGCAAAGTTAGCATCGGGATTTAGGGGGTCCCAGATGATTGAATAAATACATGAAAAGTCAAATCCTAAAATATGGAAAAACTTATCTATATTAAGGAGATTGATTTTAGCGCGAAATCGTCAGCGCAAAATTACAACCCGATAGAAGTAGGATATTCCCGTCCAGCGATCGAGCCTTCGGTATCTTACTAGAATCACTCTAAGTCTTGCTGTACAAAAAATTCTCGAATCAGAGTTAAACATAGATTCTAAAAAATCATCGACTGGACTTAGCCCGATCGTGACCCACCCCTAGATAATGCTGAAGCATGGCCTCGAACACCATAAGATGCTGATGAGACTGTTTGTGATTCTTTTGTGAACCTAGGAAAAATAAGACTATGACATTAATCGATCGTATTACCGAAAATATTAAAACGGCCATGAAGGCCAAGGATAAAATTCGGCTAGAAACATTTCGTAGCATTAAAAAAGTGCTCGTCGAAAAAGAAGTTAGCGTTCGTCCCAGTGGTCAAACTGAACTGACTCCTGAGCAAGAAATGGATGCCCTAGTGGCGATCTCAAAACAGCGCCGAGATTCAATAGAGCAGTATACCAAAGCTAACCGTCGAGATTTGGCCGAAATTGAAGCCTTGGAACTGGCCATCATTGAAGAATTTTTGCCGTCTCAGCTTTCGGATGATGAAATCGCGATGGCGATCGATGCCATTATTACCAAAGTGGGGGCCACGAGTGCCAAGGATCTGGGAAAAGTTATGGGACCCGCCATGCAACAGCTTAAAGGGAAAGCTGACGGTAAAAAGGTCCAAGATGCCGTGAAGTCTAGGCTTAGCTAAGATAATATCTGCTGAATTACTTACGGGATCCGATCGTTCCTGAGTGCGGACTCGCAAATTTAGGATCCCGTCGCACTCACAAAACCCGTTCCAAACTTAGTGCAAAGCAGTAAACTTGGATAGATTTTAAAAGTCCCCCTCGTATCTATGCAACCACCGATCCCGACTGGCACCGTCCTACAAAACCGCTACCGATTAATCAACCTGCTCGGTCAGGGCGGATTTGGTCGTACTTATCTAGTGGAAGATCAGGGGCGTTTTAATGAGTTATGTGCCCTCAAAGAGCTGACACCGCCGCAAACCGGGTATGGCCTTGGTAAATCAAAAGAACTGTTCCAGCGCGAGGCTCAGATTCTTTATCAAATTGAACATCCCCAGATCCCGAAATTTCGGGCGATGTTTGAGGAAGATCAACGATTATTCCTGGCTCAAGATTTTGTTGAAGGTAAGACGTATCGAGAGATTCTGGACGATCGTAAGAGTCGAGGATTCGTTTTCTCAGAGCAGGAAGTTGTCCAGTTAATGCAGCAAGTGCTTCCGGTCCTGTCGTATCTCCATGCAAAAGGAATTATTCACCGGGATATTGCTCCGGACAATATGATTCTGCGCGATCGGGATAAACTCCCAGTTCTCATTGATTTTGGCGTTGTCAAGGAAATTGCAACTCGTCTTCAGCAGAGCAGCACTAATCAACCCGCCACCACTGTGGGCAAGCTCGGCTATGCACCGATTGAACAAATGCAAACGGGTAATGCCTATCCCAATAGTGATCTTTATGCCTTGGCGGTGTCAGCGATCGTGTTATTGACTGGGCGCGAACCCCAGGAAGTCTTAGATGACAACACGATGACTTGGAATTGGCAGCGTTGGTGTCAGGTATCGCCGGGATTTGCCCAAGTGATTAATCGAATGCTTAGCATTACGCCCAATCAGCGCTACGCCTCAGCCGCTGCCGTAGAGCAAGCCCTATCTAATCGGTCCAGTATGGGAGTTCAGCAAACGATCGCGCCTAATGAATCACCCAATTTGCCCTCTCGACCTGTGATCCCGTCGTCTATGGCAACGATTGCGGTGGTCCATGATAATCCGGATAGCATACAGCCTCGGTCTGGGAAACGATCGCCTAATGCTATTCCTGAACGGACAACGCTATGGGATGATCCCTGGGCGATCGCCTTAATTGGGCTTGGGTTAGCGTCCTTAGCTGCGATCGGGATTTGGGCCTTGCGTCGTCCATCTAAACCCGAAATTGTCGCGTCACCCGAAGTCACCGTCGCCCCGATCGCCCCTACTGCCAAACCCGTCATCAAGCCCACTCCCAGACCCGTTATTAAGCCCTCTGAAATTAGCGAGAGTTTAGATATCACACCCGATAAACCTACTAGCCGCAGTGGAAAACTGACCGCAAATCAAACCCTGACCCTTAACTTTGCGGCAAAACAAGGCCAAACCTTAGATGCTGCTATTAGCGGTGAAGGGGTCCTGATGACCTTAACTCGTCCTGATGGGCAACTATTGAGCAATCGGGCAAAACGGGTTGCAAGTTGGTTGGGTGAACTGCCGTTGACTGGCGATTACAGTGTCCAGCTTAAAACGGTCAAAGATGTCGAAAAATCGGATTACAAAATCGATTTAAAACTTGTCGATCCGGTCAAGCCCACCCCGCCCCCAACCCCAACGCCGACCCCAACGCCGACCCCAACGCCAACGCCGGGACCTGTGGAGCGTATTTCATTCCAACCCGGCACAATAACAGGTGTAGTCTCAGGTACCGCTAATGAGCAACAGATAAAACGCTATGTCATCGGAGCGAAAACCGGACAGTCGATGGAAATCACGCTTCAAGGGGCGAAGTTTAATGTCATCGGGCCATCCGGCAATCCCGTTCCTGACGCAAGCAATCGATCGGCATGGCGCGGATTCCAGTTGCCAGGGGGCGACTATGAAATCGAGATTGTGACGACAACCCCAGCGGACTACACGCTCTCTGTGACGATTCAATAGTCAGTAAAGGACAGAGTTTTCACGTTACAAATTCATTTTAACTAGACCGATATGCCTTCACTTTTTGTCGTCGGAACGGATACGGATGCAGGTAAAACAGTTCTGGTAACGGCATTGTTCGCTTACTGTCAAAAATATGCGCCAAATCGATCGGTGGCACTCCTCAAACCCATACAGTCCGGCAGCGGCGATCGGGAACTCTACCAACGGCTGTTTAAACTCAGTCAGACGATTGATGAAATTAATCCCCTTTATTTCACAGCGCCCTTGGCTCCTCCGATTGCAGCAGCCCAAGAGCAACGGCAGGTCGAAATTGAGCGGGCTTGGACCACCTATCAGTCTTTAACTCATCGGTATGACTGGGTTTTAGTGGAAGGGGCCGGGAGTCTTGGTTCTCCCTTGACTGGGCAGACCACTGGGGCCGATCTCGCAGCCGATTGGCGACTACCGATCGTCATTGTTGTGCCTGTCAAACTTGGGGCGATCGGTCAAGTGATCGCGGCGGTGGCTTTGGCCGAACGATCGAACCTACAGATTCTAGGCATTGTCCGCAGTTGTCTCGTCCCTTGTAGCGATCAAGAGATTGAGAATTGGGCTAGTCAAGATTTAATTCAGACCTTAACCGGGATTCAGGTCTTGGGGACATTGCCCTATTTATCGGATTCAGAAGATCTTGCAGCTCTAGCTCAAGCGGCATCTAGTTTAGATTTAGAACTCTTGATACCGGGACTAATTTAACCGACATTGAGTCCAATAGCATCAAACATCCCTCAGATTCAACCAGTAATCTGAGGGATGTTTAATTTAATTTAATTATTTCTATAGAACTTTTGCCCGCATTAAGGCTACTGGAAGTGCCACGAGCTTACGACGGGTTGAGACATAGGCTCGCTTAGTGAATACGTCATACCCATTACGCTCAATCGCCCCTAAAATCCAACTGTAGGTCATGGAGGCTGCCCAAACAGGCCACCGAGCATCTTCATTTAGATAGGAAATTCCTTTATCGGCTTCCACAAAGACCTGGCGTGCCCGATCGATTTGAAACTTCATCAACGCCCGCCACCGATCATCCACTACGCCATTCATTAAATTTTTCTCGGAATAATTAAACCGATCTAAATCTTCGAGGGGCAAATAAATACGACCACGCTGACGATCTTCACCGACATCCCGCAAAATATTGGTCAATTGATTAGCGACCCCAAGAGCAACAGCTTCCTTTTCGGGAAGATAGGGCGCTCGATAACGATTCCAAGGCGCATTCACGCTAGATTCATCAATTCCCATAATGGTTGTGGACATCAATCCAACGGTCCCGGCAACCCGATAACAATAAAGTTCCAGATCTTCGTAGGTCTCGTAACGATTGCGGTACAAATCCATCCGCTGACCTTCAATCATCTCGCGAAATGGCTGAATGTCTAGGTCATAACGCTCTAGGGTATCCACCAACGCAACATCAAAGTCGTCATGAGGCTTCCCTCGGAATAGATCTTCCAAACGATCGCCCCAGTCATCAAGGGTCGCATTGGTGGTATTACCTGCATCATCTCCGTCCACCAACTCATCAGTTCGGCGACACCAGACATAAATAGCCCAGATCGCCCTCCGTTTCGGGGCAGACATCAACATTGTTGACAGATAAAAACTCTTGGCAAAGTCTGCGGTGACCTGACGGCAGGACTCGTAAGCGGTCTCAACAGACGCTAAAGATTTTTTCACACGCGGGGATTCAGGCAGTTGCAGCATTCCAATCCAGTGGGGAAAGTTAAGCAAAAAATAGTCATTTCATCATCTCACGGATTCTCCAAGGAAGGCCGTAAGATGCGTATTGATGCAGGAAAATCAGAGAAATGATATTAGTCAAAGATTTCCATCATCACGAAAGCCAATAAGAGCCTATTCGGAAGACTAAACTAAACTTGTCATCATTGTACGTTACAAGTTGTTACAAGCAACTTTAAAGAGTTCAAGGAAGAACAATTTCATAGAAACCATTCATTTTTTCGGAGTGTTTAAAGACAAAAAAGAATCAAGCCTAAACCTGATTCTTTCCTGAGGGTACTTTCTTATAACGAGGGCGAGCGAGGGGACTTGAACCCCCGGATGGCGGCACCACAAGCCGCTGCCTTAACCACTTGGCGACGCCCGCCATGTCTGTGTCTAAATTATACCCTAAGTGGCTGTGATTTGGGAATGCCCCATTCAAGTTTTTTGCTGATACTGTATGTGAGGACAGATTGTAAGGATCGCTCATTTTGCTGCGGGCGGCGAGAATACACTATGAAAGGATGTCTCTGGGGACTGGGGTTGACGATCGGGGTTGGTGGGCTAGGCGCATTAATGGTTTCTACAAACCCTGGCCCAGATGAATTTGAGACCTATGCACTAGGGCAGATGAAGACCGAACTCTGTGCGAAGGTTCCAGCGGGGTTCGGTAAAGAATGCCCTAGGTTTTTAGAGGAGAACAAGGAAGAAGTAAAACAGATAATTCGTAGAAATACACACCGTCGCGATTATTATTTGTTCAGTCATTATCAGACGAGCTTATCTTTACGATCGGTTCTACCCCAAGACGTAATGCCGTTTTTGTCTTTGATGCCTATTCCCACGGGGTATGACTTGGAAACCGTCGGTATATTTGATAATTTTTATATCTACCACGCTCAATCGAAGCAGCCTTAGCCAATCTGCATTTAGCCAATTTCCAGTTATTCCTGCATCAATTTCCTGCATTTACCTATGGACTCATCGAACATGAATTTTGTCCCATCTGAAGATCTGCTCCAACAGGATTGGTCTGGACTATTGCGCCAGATTGTCTCGGGAGAATCGCTTCAGGTCGAGCAGGCAAGTTTGCTCATGCAGGGTTGGCTGGCAGAGGCAATTGATCCTCTACTGTCGGGGGCGATTTTGGTGGCGCTGAATGGGAAAGGATTTTCAGGGGTGGAATTGGCAGGTATGGCGAGGGTTCTGAAGGCGCTATCGTCCCAGACTCTTTCGGGAACTCCTACCGTTCACAAGATTCCGGTGGTGGATACCTGTGGAACGGGTGGTGATGGTGCTGATACCTTCAACATTTCAACGGCAGTGGCATTTGTGGTGTCAGCGGCGGGAGTAAAGGTTGCGAAACATGGTGGCCGATCGTCGTCTAGTCGAGTGGGTTCGGCGGATGTTCTTGAAGGGTTAGGGGTGAATTTTGCAGCGCCTCCCTCCCGAATTCGATCGGCCCTTGAAGATATTGGGGTAACATTTTTGTTTGCGCCCGGTTGGCATCCAGCAATGAAGGCTGTGGCGGGGATGCGAAAGTCGCTGAAGATTCGGACTGTTTTTAATTTATTGGGTCCGTTGGTAAATCCGATGAATCCGACGGGGCAAGTGATTGGGGTTTCGGATCCGAGATTGTTGCAACCGATCGCCGAAGCATTGGGCTTGCTTGGGGTCGATCGCGCTGTCGTGGTCTATGGCCGAGAAGGGTTAGATGAGGCTTGTTTGGGCGATCTAAATGATTTTGCAATTTTACGATCGGGCCAAGTTACGTTGGAAACCCATGATCCTCGCGGTGCGGGATTAGCCCTTTCGACCATTGCAGATCTAAAGGGCGGGGATGTAGAAGAGAATAAGGCGATTTTACGATCGGTGCTTCAGGGAAAAGGCACAACTGCCCAAATGGATGCTGTGGCGTTGAATGCGGCGTTGGTGTTGACGGTGGGCGATCGGGTGGCGGAAGTGGCAGACGGGGTTAAATTGGCTCGATCGATTTTGCGCAGCGGTGCAGGTTGGGAAAAGCTTGAGGCCCTAGTTGATTATTTGAATACTTGAGAGATAGCGGGCAAAAAATATCGACGATCGGGTCACTATGCTTAAATTTCAGGAATCAAAACGAATTCAAAATGCGGTTCAACACAAGAATTTGAATTGAGCGCACAAGGTATGATAGATGAAACTTTGAACCGAGTTCTGAACCCAGTATAGGTATTGTTGTGTTGTCGCCCCTCCTAACCGTTCGAGATATTTTGGTCCGGTGGTGGTCTGACTTCACACTTCAGACTAAATTGATGGCGATCGCGACCCTAGTGGTGTCACTGGTGATGAGTGGCCTGACGTTTTGGGCGGTTGATACCATTCAATCCGATGCACAGATTAATGACACTCGATTTGGCAGCGACTTAGGCTTGCTTCTGGCGGCCAACGTTGCGCCCTTGGTTGGGGAAGACAAGAAGAGCGAACTGGCGAGTTTTTCTCAGCGTTTTTATAGCAGCACAGCCAGTGTTCGTTACATGATCTACGCCAATCCTAAAGGTGAAATTTACTTTGGAATTCCCTTCAGTGATGTCGAAGTCCAAAATTCTCTCATCATCAAACGCCGTATTCAACTTCCCGAAGATTTCTCTGAGCGCATGGACTTGCCCATGGTTCGACAACATCTTACCCCCGACGGTGAAGTGACGGATGTTTTTGTGCCATTGCTATATGAAGGGAAGTATTTGGGCGTTTTGGCGATCGGCACCAATCCAAATCCCGCCACGATCGCCTCGTCAAATCTCACCCGTGACGTGACGACCGCCGTATTTGTATCGATTTGGGCCATGGTGATTTTGGGTGCGGTGTTCAACGCTTTAACCATTACTAAACCGATTCGCGAACTATTGAATGGTGTGAAGAACATTGCCAAGGGAAATTTTAAGCAGCGGGTTGATTTGCCCTTGGGTGGAGAATTCCTAGGGCTTATGTCTAGCTTCAATGAAATGGCCGAGCGACTAGAACGTTACGAAGAACAAAATATTGATGAGCTAACCTCCGAAAAAGCCAAGCTCGAAACCTTGGTATCTACAATTGCAGATGGAGCAATTCTACTGGATACGGATTTTCAAATTTTATTGGCTAACTCCACGGCCAAACGAATTTTTGGTTGGGATGGGTCGATCGAAGGTGAAAATGCTCTGTATGCCCTACCCACTTCTGTTCAAGCCGAACTCACCCGTCCCTTGTATCAAATTATTCGTGGTGAACTTAAAGAAGGGGCCGAGTTCACTATTACGCTGCCAGAACCGATCTATTGCACGATTCGGATTTTGTTGAATACAGTCCTTGATGGAACTAAAGAGAATCTTCGGGGCATCGCCATGACGGTGCAGGACATCACTCGGGAAACTGAGTTGAATGCGGCCAAAAGTCAATTCATTAGTAATGTTTCCCATGAATTGCGAACCCCACTATTTAATATCAAGTCATTCATTGAAACCTTGTATGAATATGGGGATGCTCTTGAACCCGCACAACGAAGGGAGTTTTTAGAAACTGCAAACCATGAAACCGATCGGCTGACCCGCCTCGTCAATGATGTCTTAGATCTAACCCGGCTTGAATCCTCTCGAACCTATACTCTGGATGCTCTAGACCTCAGTCCGGCGATCGAGCAAACGCTTCGGACCTATCAACTGAATGCCAAGGATAAAAATATTGAATTGGTTCAGGATATTGAAGCAGATTTACCAATAGTGACTGGGAATTATGATTTGATTGTGCAAGTTTTAGCCAATTTGGTCGGCAATGCGATGAAGTTCACCCAATCTGGCGGGCGCATTGCCATTCGGACCTATCTGACGGATGAACACGATTTAGAAAACAATGCAAAGCTAGTACGAGTCGAGATTTCAGATACCGGAATTGGTATTGAACCCGAGGCTCAGGCCAATATCTTTGAACGATTTTTCCGAGTCGAAAATCAGGTTCATACTCTAGAAGGCACGGGCCTCGGGCTATCGATTGTTCGGAATATCATTCAAGAAAAACATCGAAGTCAGGTAAATCTGATTAGCGAAGTGGGGGTTGGGACAACATTTTGGTTTGATTTGAATGTGTATCAAGATCAGCCTTTGGAAGTGGCCGTTTCCAATAGTCAATCTCCTGAAGAGTCTCCTGTGCTGCAATTGAATTAGACGCCAAGTGATTTCTACAGGAATTTCTACAGAGGTGACGATTTTTCCTAGACCCCACTCCTTTTTCTAAACACCAGTTGGCCCAAAGCTATAAACTAACTGTGTTTCCAATGGTCCGTCAAAAGTCGATCGAACCTCTGTCATATCCAACGATCGGCGGTCGATCTGAGCCTGTAAACCAACCAACGGATCGCGACCATCGGATAACAATAACGATATCTTTTCGATCGTCACCCATTTTGCTAGTTGGCTCACCAGATTTGCGATCGACTCAATGTAGCTATTATTTGGTTCAAGAAACCAAGTCTCGGACATCTCTTCCCCGCGTTCAGTCCCGAGATTCACGACTAATCCTTTCTCCGTTCCCAAAATCGATGCGGCCATTGGTCTCACTTCTTCGTCTAGCATCAAGCCAAAGCCTCGGGATAAAAACTTAACTTTTTCAAGACGTTCATAACGTTCCGCCAAGGTGGGTGGCTCATCTTTCCAATCGATCGCCAAGGTCATTAGGTAGTTACTGACCAACAAATGGCCCATTTTCTCGGCTTTAGTGGCTAAATAGCTCGCATTGTAATCCGTTGCCTCAATCAACAACGGCACCCGATCGACCATCTCAAGGCCATAGCCCTTCAAGCCCGCAATTTTACGAGGATTATTGGTGATCAACCGGAGCTTAGTAATGCCCAGGTCATTCAAAATCTGTGCGCCCACACCATAGTCCCGGAGATCCGCCGGAAACCCAAGCCGCTCGTTGGCTTCGACGGTATCCAACCCAATGTCTTGCAACGAGTATGCTCGGAGCTTATTCACCAAGCCAATTCCACGGCCTTCTTGACGGAGATAGACAATCACGCCCTGACCTGCCAAGTCAATCATTTTCATGGCGGCTTGGAGCTGCATTTGACAGTCACACCGCAAAGAACCCAACGCATCGCCCGTTAAACATTCAGAATGAACCCGCACCATCACCGCAGAATCGGAGAATTGCTCAGGATTTCCTTTGACGATCGCCACATGTTCGGTATTGTCCAGAGAATTGCGATAGCCGTAGATTTGAAACTGGCCGTATTGTGAGGGGAGATTTGCCACAGTTTCACGTTGGACAAAACGCTCATGTCGCAAACGATAGCTAATTAAATCTGCAATACTAATCAGCTTCAAATTTCTGGCTTTTGCATACGTGACTAGATCGGGCAACCGAGACATCGATCCATCAGGATTCTGAATTTCACAAATTACACCCGCTGGATACAACCCGGCCAGTCGAGATAAATCTACGGCGGCTTCCGTGTGGCCCGCCCGCTTCAGCACCCCGCCTTCCCGTGCGCGTAATGGGAAAATATGGCCGGGACGACGTAGGTCACTGGGTTTGGTCTTGGGGTCGATCGAAACTTGAATGGTGCAGGCACGATCGTCCGCCGAAATTCCGGTGGTCACCCCCACAGCGGGCGAGGCATCAATGCTGACGGTGAAGGCGGTTTGATTACTATCCGTATTTTCACGGACCATTAAGGGCAAATCTAACTCATCCAACCGATCGCCCATCATCGCAAGGCAAATCAACCCGCGCGCCTCAACTGCCATGAAATTAATCATATCGGGAGTGGCAAACTGCGCGGCGCAAATTAGATCGCCTTCGTTCTCGCGATTTTCATCATCGACAACAACAACAGATTTGCCGATTTTCAGATCAGCTAGGGCAGATTCAATGGAGTCAAACACAAAATTAGTAACGGAATTGGGTTCGGGTAGCTGGATTAAGTAGTTCAAGAGGGAACACCGTTGAGAGTTGGGTAGCTATTAATCTGTGCGCGTCGTCCATGGATTAGATCACGCAACAAATATCGTCTTAAATGATTGTAAGAATTAACGGAATATTTAGCCCGAATCAGGTAAAAATCCTACTTTCCTGAATATGTGTATGGATATACACTAAAACGCACCCAATCAACCCTAACGGGTAGGAGGCTTATTTTATAGGCTTTCCAGTTGAAAAGGATAGCCCTAGAACAACTCCTTCTTTAAATCATATTCTTGAAATAGGCTGTAACTCTTGGTGTCCAAATGGCTGTATTTAAACCGCACTCAAACCGCATTCAATAAGAGTATCTAAGCAACGATCGCTCCTCGACCGAGAATTCTCGACTAGGAATGTTACGTGCGTTGGAGCTGTTCGGCGACGACCTTAATTCGTTTGAGCTGAGCGATCATGTCAGTCTGAGTGAGTGATAAGGCAAATTTGTTGAACCCAAACCGCACGAGTGGATTGGGAATTTCAAACGTGAAGCAGTTTGTCAAGCGTGTCGCGAGTCGGGATGGACTGGACATTAAATCGCCTACTGCCTCATCTACTGGGTCTATTGGGTCGCATTGCCAACGATCGGTTCCCACAAAAAATCCCTCAAAATCCCATACAACTAATCCGGGGGCGCGATCGCTAACGATATTGTGCAGTGTGGGCTGTAATCCGAATTTTAAGAGTGGAATCATCACCACAAACTTACTCTTGCTACCAATTTCCGTAGACCAAGTGCCGCCCTCAGGTTCGCAGGACAGCATGGGATTCAGCCACCGTGTCATGAGATCAAGTTCTGTGACGCAGCGTTCAACAGTAGTAGCTGTGGCGGAGATGAGGATGGAGTTCTCAAAGCAGCGAGGAGGCTCTTTCATAACTGTTGCGGGAATAGGGATTGCGGGGTCAATCTAAGGGCATAAAATTGAGAGGTATGAAAATCTGGGTATCGATCGCTAAACCTAAACCGCTAGGCATAAACTTTGTGTTAGTCAAGCGTGATTATCAGCAGTCATCCCATTAAGCTCTATGCTTATCAATGGTAATTGGTCGGACCAAGATTCCGCCTTAAATTCTCCCTTTGCCATGCCTACGACCGATCGTAAACCTATTCTCCTTGATTTTGAAAAACCCCTAGCCGAGCTTGAAGAGCAAATCAAGCAAGTGCGGGATCTTGCTGCTGAAACCGAAGTGGATGTGGCGGGGCAAATTCTACAGTTAGAAGAACGTGCCTGTCAGCTCCGTAAAGAGATTTTTAGTAGCCTCACGCCTCAGCAACGTCTGCAAGTGGCCCGTCATCCTCGCCGCCCGACCACGCTAGATTACATTCAAGCCATTAGCGATGATTGGCTGGAGATGCATGGCGATCGGGCTGGGTTTGATGACTTGGCCATGGTAGGCGGTGTGGGCCGAATTGATGGTCGTGCTGTCGTGATGTTAGGACAGCAAAAGGGCCGCAATACTAAGGACAATATTCAACGAAACTTTGGTCAAGCCTCGCCTAGTGGCTATCGCAAGGCGATTCGATTGATGGAACACGCCAATCGCTTTGGAATGCCGATTCTCACCTTTATCGATACTCCTGCGGCCTGGGCTGGCATTGAAGCAGAAGAGTATGGTCAAGGCGAAGCGATCGCGTTCAACCTGCGAGAAATGTTCAAGTTTGATGTGCCGATTATCTGCACAGTAGTGGGCGAAGGTGGATCAGGGGGTGCCTTGGGCATTGGAGTGGGCGATCGGCTGTTGATGATGGAGCATTCCGTCTACAGCGTTGCGCCCCCCGAAGCCTGTGCTGCTATTCTGTGGCGCGATGCGGGGAAATCGTCGAAAGCCGCAGAAGCTTTAAAAATAACGTCTGAAGATCTGATGGGGCTTGGCATTATTGATGAAGTGATTACCGAACCCACGGGAGCAGCTCATACGGATCCGGTGCTGGCTACCGAACAGGTCAAAGCGGCCATCCTCACTAACCTTATCTATCTTGATAGCATGACTAGCCAGCAGCGCCGTGATCTCCGATACAACAAGTTTCGGAATATCGGCAAATTCTCTGAGGGCTTGGGTTAGACGGTTGGTTCTTCAGGGCGGTTGGTCCGCAATAAGTCCCGTCCATAGTGCTACAATAAGAATCTGTAATATTTGTTTACATGTCCATTTACTCGATCGCCCTCTGCTGAGACGAAATCCTAGGGTTCATTCCTAGCAAGGTGGTCTAGGGGTTCATCAAAGTGACGCAGCGATCGAGTCTAAGTTTTAAATCATCAGTTCGTTGCGAGAGTATGACTTTGACTCAAACACAGTGCGCCTTGATTACCGGGGCGAGTAGTGGTATTGGCAAGGCGACGGCGATCGCGTTTGCTAAGGCTGGAATTGATCTGGTTTTAGTAGGCCGAAATCAGCAGAAGCTAGATGAAGTGGCCCTTCAGACTCGATCGCTTGGGGTTGAGGTGAAGGTTTCGGCTATCGACCTAGCGGATCTGTCACAGGTTAAGCGCAAGATTAGCGCTCTTGTTAGCCCCTTACCCCGGCTTGATATTGTAATTAACAATGCGGGAATGGGGTATACCAATGGCCTACTGGAAACGCCATTAGCGGACTGGCAGCGAGTGATTGATCTGAATTTGACCAGCGTCTTTCAAGTGATTCAAGGGGTTTTGCCAAAACTACGATCGCAAAAGCACGGGACCATTATTAACCTATCCTCTGTTGCCGCCCATCAGACATTCCCGAATTGGGGGTTGTACTGCGTCAGTAAATTTGGCCTTTTAGCATTGACCAAAACTCTGGCCACAGAAGAGCGTAGCTATGGCATTCGAGCGATTTCTATGTCTCCAGGTTCGGTTAACACTGAGCTATGGGATACAGATACTGTTCAGGCTGACTTCGATCGTAGTGCCATGTTGACCCCAGACGTGGTGGCTGCCTCGATTTTATACGCGGCTCAAATGCCTCAGGGTGCGGCCATTGAAGAAATGATTCTGCTCCCAACTGGCGGAACCTTCTAAGCATTCTCAAATCTAAAGTTTCTCATTTCCAATTCTTAAGGACTGAACTCATGACGATCGTAAATGACTCTGCTCTAAATTCTTCTTTAGAGACTGAACTGGCGCGCAATGCAAACCGGGCCGATGGTGGTGCTGATTACTTTGCATCCATGGAAGCAGCGGTGCGCGAAATGATCATTGGGGTTGGGGAAGATCCCGATCGTGAGGGTCTGCTGAAGACTCCAAAGCGCGTGGCCAAGTCAATGCAATATTTGACAGGTGGCTATGCCCAATCCCTAGAAGAGTTGCTAAATGGGGCAATCTTTGACGAGGGTCACAATGAGATGGTCTTGGTTCGCGACATTAATTTCTTCAGCATGTGCGAACATCACATGTTGCCCTTCATGGGACGCGCACACGTTGCCTATATTCCTAATCAAAAGGTTGTGGGTTTAAGCAAGCTAGCCCGCATTGTGGATATGTATGCTCGCCGGATGCAGGTCCAAGAGCGTTTGACCAGCCAAGTTGCTAAAGCATTACAAGAAGCTCTCCAGCCTCGTGGAGTTGCGGTGGTGTTGGAAGCGTCCCACATGTGTATGGTGATGCGCGGCGTTCAAAAGCCTGGTTCTTGGACAGTAACGAGTTCTATGGTGGGCTGTTTCCAGGAAGATTTGCGGACCCGTGAGGAGTTCTTGAACTTAATCCGTCACCAGCCTTCTTTCTGGTAATTTTCGCTATCAACTGAATCCATTAATAAGCGATCGGACTAATTCATAAAAAGTCTGATCGCGATTTGTATTAGTTAAATTGGTAGTGTCAACTTAACCCAGCGCTTTCGTACTCAAACAACACGCGATCGACCCCAAAGGGAACAAAAGACGATCGCTTTTTCACTACAACAAGGCACAGCGCTCCGCTCCCTCAGGCTTCAGAACAGAGCACTATTCGTTGAGTTATTTGGTAGCTTCCTTTAGTTGATCCTTAGATACCGTTGCCTCATAAAGATTGGCACCGCGCAGGTTGGCATTAATCAGGTTGGCACCCAGCAAATTGGCACCCAGCAGGTTGGCACCGCGAAGGTTGGCACCGAGCAAATTCGCATCGCTTAGGTTGGCACCTTCTAGATTGGCACCTTCTAGATTGGCATTAATCAGGTTGGCCCTGATCAGGTGGGCATTAATTAGGCTGGCACCACTCAGGTCGGCATTAATCAGGTTGGCACCGCTCAGGTCGGCATTTTCCAGGTTGGAACCTTCCAAGTTGGCACCGCTCAGGTTGGCACGGAGCAGGATGGCATTGAGCAGGTTCGCACCGCCCAGTTTGGCACGGTACAGTCTAGCACCACTCAGGTTAGCGCTTTCCAGGTTGGCATCTTCCAGTTTGGCATTGAACAGGTTGAGACGGTTCAGGCTAGACTTACTCAGATCACATTTGTTACATTCATTCGTCGCCTGCAATTTATCAACATCCTCCTGCTTAAACGCATGAGCAGGAAGAGCAGCGGTTACTGCCAAAATCACCATCGGCAGCCAAAATCGTAGAAGATATTTCATGTTGGTTTTTTGGACCCTTATTTCTCTTGATAAATATAACTCACTTTTACTAGTTTTTTGCCCCATACAACCGTAGATTCCCTTAATTTCCTTTCGCTAATCTATGTATGCTGTCGCAAGAGTTCATCACCACTTTGCCATGGTCGCAGCTATCTAATTCAACGTCAGTTTTGGATAAGATAGTCGGCTTGAGAAGGCAAAAAAAGGAGGAGCCGTTAGGCTGAAATTGTAAAGCAATCAGCAGGTTCCTCCCCTATGTCTGGCTTAGAAGGACCGTTTTGCCATGTCGATGATTTTTGCCAAGCCTTTGAACCTAAATGGAAACGTCAGTTACTGGGCAACGGCCTGAAAACTCGCAACCGTCGCTCCTCAAGCTTTCCCTCTTTTGGACCACGTTTTTCCCCAATCACCTCACCCTCAGCTTTAACTTCCTTATAAAACGGGTGTCTTGAAGCATGACTTCAGAGAATTCTTCTCAGTTTCGATAAAAGTGATTGGAGGATTCGGTGGCGACAAAAGTGCTCATCGAGTCAAATCGGTAGCGATCGGCAGCCTTCGGAGGTGATTTATCTTTGACTCTGACTTGGTTTATATGGACAAAGAGGAAATGAGATCTGTTGTTTTTTACTTACACTATTGAATCCAGCTTGCATCAAGAGTGTTAATCCCTTCGTCATATTTTGTGGCGGCAGTGGGTCTAAGAGTTCCATACTCTCATTTCCAACCAGACAACTATTCGCATCAACTTTGAGAGAGGCCGAGATACCATTTTGCCAAAGTTCCAATATTGAGTCAGATGGCATCGTTCTCAACGACTCAACCTGTGTTTTGTTTAAGGGTTGAGACGACATTATTTTCAGAACAGCCTTGGCAGCTAATGATCTGCTGGCATCACGATTTGCCTCAAATTTAGCCAAAATACTTTCATTATTTTGAATCAGATAGGCATTTTTAGATAAAACAGTCTTGCATTTCTGTTTCACAACTTTTAGAACTGTAGGTGCTGAGATTATCAATAAGGCATCCATTTCGGATGACGTAATACAAGTGACAGAAGCCATGGCAGGTTTTGCCACAAAAATAAGTGCGATAGATAATGATGCAATTTTCCAGAATTTGTACATCCTACTTGCATCCCTAAAACGATTAATATTTTCCAATCATCTCACAATATTATTGCTGTTGATATTTGTTACACAAGAGACTTCGATCGAAAATTCACTGACGCATTGAGATCGACTAGTATCCTAAGACACCATAAAATTTACGTATCTGATTTTAGACACAGTACGGTCTGAGTTGAGCCATCAACGCTTTTGCCCGATCGTGCAATCCATCCCAATTCCGATCGTGAATTAAGCTTGGCAAAAATAATTCACTAGACAGCCCGACGGCGATCGCCCCAGCTTTTAGAAAATCTGCCGAATTTTCAATGGTGACACCGCCCGTAGGAATCAATGGAATGCCTTGGAGAGGGGCTTGTAGACAGCGGATATAACTCGCTCCGCCAAGGGGATGAACAGGAAAAACTTTGACACTGTTAGCTCCAGCTTGCCAAGCGGTGATAATTTCGGTTGGGGTGAGCGCGCCGGGGACGATCGGAATTCCCAGAGTTCTGGCTTGTGAAATCAGGATAGGATCGCAGTGGGGCGAGAATAAGAATTGGGCCTCTGCACTGATGGCTTCCGTAAACTGAGCTTGAGTGATTAGGGTTCCGGCCCCTATTGTACAATCTATCAATTCTTGTCGGAGTGTGGCAATCAGATGAGCGGGTCGATCGCTATTCCAAGTGATTTCAATTAATTTGATGCCAGCCCTTGCCACAGATCTCGCCATTTCTAAACCGAGTTCAAACTCCTGCGCACGAATGACCGCGATCGATCGGTGTTTCATCAGTAAACTAGTCCAAGACATACACAATCACAAGTAATCATAAATAAATAATCCCAGAGCGATTGATAACCCGAATCAAACGTTTGTTCAAAGTTTGAATGATGGCTCTCTCCGTCCATACTGAAACCATAGCAACTATCTCTAAAAAACTATTCCCCAGTTACGACTTCTCAGTTATGACTTCTCAGTTGCGACAAAGGTTTTATGAATAAGCTTTTTTAGTTCAGTGGTAAATCCGAACAGATCGAATTCTCTACCCGAACCCTCTATGACGTCCTCTTTTTTCAACACAATAGATCTCCAAGACTTTGAATCCTTCAGGGAGGGATCTATCCTACTTACTCCCGAGCAAATTCAACAGGCCACCCAATGCAGTCACTCCTCAGAACAATCCTGGAACGAGTATGGCGATCGGTTAGCGCGGTTTGGATTGATGGCTTGGTTGGCGGAACATAACTTGGCGGCAGAGTTCTCAGAGTCAACGTCGCAGGGTCCAGAGGTACAGGTTCGAGACTTTATTCTCCGATCGCAATTTGTTAGTGCATCGGAAGATGAATTTGTGGCGGTGCATCGACCCTCAACTCCGGCCCATTTCTATGTCTTGACAACAGTAGCGGAAGAGCAAGGTCAGGTTTGGGTTTCGGGCTTTTTGAGCCATGCCGAAATTCAAGAAAAATTATCGGGTCAGGCAATGAGGGAAATTCCGCTGTCGGCCTTTAACCCGAAGATAGAAACCCTGTTGTTGGCCTTGCGCCTAAGTGAGCCGATCGCGTTGACTGAGAGCAGTCCGAGGAATCAAGTTCTGAATCAGATTGTGAATCTACGCACTTGGTTATCGGGTCAATGGGATGAGGCCCGATCGAGCTTAGAGGGCTGGGAGCCTTTGGGGAATCCATTAGTCGCGTCGGCGCTACGAGGGAACGATCGGACTAGTGACGATGCAACAACCGACCACCTGCCTCAGATTTTGCAGTCATTAGCACGCAAAGGGATTCGGCTAGCCAACAGCACCCAAGGCAGGTCCCAAATTTTGAATATTGCCCCGATTCCGCTGCGGTTGTATGTGGTGCCCGGTAAGGTGAGTGAAACTCAAGAGTGGGAACTATTGGTGGTTTTGGAATCGGCAACCTCTGAGCCGATGCCGAGTGGATTGATATTGCGGATTCGGGACGATTTTCAGGTGCTTCTAGAACAAACGTTTGACCCCCAAATTACAAGCGATCGATCGCTCTTTGCTGAAATCGTTAGTGGTCAAGAGGAAAGTATTTTTATCGATATTGTCTTGCCCAACGGAACCATCCATACGCTGCCAAAATTCATCAATCAGCACGCTGAATCATTGAGCTAAACCTAGTCTGCTAGCAAGGATACGTGGCCATGCGATTGAAAATTTTTCGAGTTGAACAGGTTTGTTTTTTTGAATTGGGCTGGGGAAAAGGGCAACAAATGACTACCCAAATTGCCTATCCTGAAACCTTGACTCAACAGTATGAAGCTTGGCAGGCTTGCTATCTGGACTTTTATCGCACCAGTCTTCGATCGCCCGTACTCGAAACTTTACAGGACGATTCCGCCAACGATTTACAGCCAGATTTATCCTCTAATAAGCTACGAGGCCGGATAAAAAATAGTGGAACCTTATCTGCGGTCCCGATCGATTACCGATCGCGATTAGTGTCGGCTGAAGCTAGATTTTTAGCTGAATTTTATGACTGGTTGAAGAGCCGAGAATTGTTGGAAATCCGATCAAAAATCGCCTCACTATCTGCATTGGTAACAACCGCAGATTTGTTTTTGACCTGTGAACCGTTAGCCTTAGCCCGATTTCCCTGGGAAGTTTGGGAAATTTTGGGCGAGTTTGGTCAGCGATCGAACATCCGTATCATTCGGACTCCAGCTAACCTGCGTCACGAAGTTACCCCACATCCGCGATCGGGAAAAATGCGGATATTAGTTATTTTGGGCGATGAGACGGGATTAAGTTTTCAGTCTGAAATTACCGCCCTGAGATCCTTGGAGCGGTTCGCGAATGTCCACTTTGAAGGCTGGCGGGTTGGACAATCGATCGCTGGATTAAAAGAACGCATTGCCCAGCGATTAGTGGATCCAGAGGGCTGGGATATTTTATTTTTTGCGGGACATAGTAATGAATCGATTCTGACAGGCGGGGAGTTGGCGATCGGGCCGCAGACTTCGATTTTTTTACGGGAAATTCAGCCACAACTCTTAAAAGCAAAAGCAAACGGGCTGCAATTTGCAATCTTCAATTCGTGCAAAGGATTGGATCTAGCGAATACCTTGATTGATTTGGGGTTGAGCCAAGTTGCCATCATGCGCGAACCGATTCATAACAGTGTGGCTCAGGATTTTTTGATTCAATTTATTCAGCATTTAACCCAAGATAACGATCGCGCCCAAAGGACCGTGTACGACGCGCTGCATCATGCCTGCGAATATCTAAAACTCGATCGCAATCTTACCTATCCATCGGCTTACTTTATTCCGTCATTTTTCTGCCATCCCGAGACATTACCCTTCACACCACGAGTTTTGAGCATGGGCCACCGAGTCCGGGCGTTACTGCCGAGCCGTCGTCAGACTATTGCACTGGGAGCCATTTTATTGGCAACAACGGTCGCGCCACTCCAAGATCTATTGCTGGATGGGCGGTTGATGGTCCAATCGATTTACCGTCAAGCTACTGGACAAATTCCAAACGATCGGCCCGAAATTAAAATTGTCCAAATTGATGAAGCCTCGATTCGGGCTGGATTAATTCCCGATCGCAAACTGAATCCGATCGATCGAACAGCCTTAGCAAAAATTATCACGGCGATTGGCACAAAATCCCCGAAGGTTCTGGCCATTGATTATTTACTCGATCGGCCCTCACCGGAAGATCCTGTGTTAGCAAAAAGTCTGGTCCAATTGCAGAGCCGCAACATTAGCTTAATTTTTGGCAGCGATCGGCAAGCCTTACAAACCATCGGCATTTCCCCCACATTACTGCTTGCGATCGATCGAGTACGGAACCTCACTCGCAGCGGTCAAATCAATTTTTATCCCGGTTATTTATCTCAACCGATGGGTTCAGACTGTTCCCAAGGCTGCCCGTTTGGATTTATGGCAGCTGAGGCTTATTTATGCAGTTTGCCCCATCCAAACCCAACCTCACTTCCGCGAATTCCCGCTTGGCGATCGAAGCTCCAAAATTTTGGAATCACCGCATTTATGCCCATCGTAGACTTCTCAATTCCCCGCGATCGCGTCTACGTCACCACCAGCGCAATCGACATCACCTCGAAGCGCAGCGAACCCAGTTCAGAACCTATCATTATTCTTGCCGCTGGAGATTATCCAGAAGCAGGCATGGGAGCGTCCACCGATAAATTCCCGCTACCATCCGCCATGGCCTATTGGCAACATGTTCAAGGCCAACTCCCGCAATCACAGTTAACCGGAGCCGAAATTCACGCCTACATGATCCATCATGCCTTGCACAAGCGCACCGTAACGCCTATTCCTGATGTCTTAATGGTGTTGCTGGCCGGATTATTCGGAGGTATTTTGCAGTCGAGACGTGTTTTAGCGATAACTCTCCGATCGTCCTCAAAACGGCCTTGGAACATTGTCCTGACTTGTGCGATCTATGGAGCAATAGGCTTACAGAGCTTTATTTCTCCTGGTGTTTTGTTGCCGTGGCTGCTACCCAGTCTAGCGCTCTGGATTTATCAGATTCCCCCTCATTCTAGAAAACATTTGCCATGACTCATCCTAAAAAATCTACCGTTAATCCTGCATTCAAGTTTCCTGTCTCCAAGGTTAAATCGACCCTTCGATCGTTCACGCCGCTTCTCGTCTTGCCATTGTTGCTAATTTCAGCCTCCGATGCAGTCTTAGCCGAGGCTCCTCCGTTAACCTGGCAACAGGTGCTAACGAATTTGTTTGGCCGACGATCGCAGCGGGGTGGATCTCGTGGTGAACCCCCAATTTGCTCAGTGACACCCATGATGGGCAACAATCCCATAAGTGCAAGTCTACTTCCTAAGCCTAAACCTAATTTTATACTGAATGAAAAGCCGCTCATCGCATGGTATGGGTCGGTTGGCGCGATTAAAATTCGGGATAGAGTCACGGGTGAAGAATGGACGCGTTTTACACCGAACAGTACGGCGGGTTTAAATCAGGTGCAATATGACGGTGAAGCATTGAAAAGCGATCGGACCTACGAGTTGCGTTATATCTCTAAGAAAAATTTTAAAACCGTGTTAGACCCAATCCAGCGGTTCCAAATTTTAAATGCTGTCGATCGGGCTAGGGTAAATGCGGCTCTAGCAGCCCAACCCCTGACCGGAGTATCCCAGGATCTATTGCTTCAACAGGTAAATATCTTACTAAAAAATAATTTACCGAACGATGCCCAAGCCCTACTACTTCAGCAAACTTCGCCCACTGCCCCGTTGAAGGAAGCGATCGCGGCCTATCCTGACCCCTGTATCGAGCTGTCGAAGCCGCCCTCAATTCCACAAACTAATGGATTGCCCTAAGGAGTAAATGTACAAAACCGATCGCGTCCAGCTTCCTTAGCTTGATATAGGGCACGATCGGCTGCACTAATCAACATTTCAGGGTTAATCATTGGAGAAGGTGTCGTGCTGGCTACGCCCATACTGAGGGTCAGATTCTCACCAATTTTTGAACCGCTATGGGGAATATCTATTTCCCTTAGTGCGTCTTGAATATTCTTTGCCACCCGAGTCGCACCCTGTAGATCTGTATTGGGCAAAATAATCGCAAATTCTTCCCCGCCATAGCGCGCCGCCAAATCAATCGATCGTTTCGCAGCCCGGTCCAAAACCTTTGCAACTTTTTTCAAGCAGTCATCGCCTTCTTGATGTCCATAGGTGTCGTTATAAACTTTAAAGAAGTCAATGTCACACATCACCAATGACAACGACAACCGATCGCGCTGCATTCGATTCCATTCCTGCTGAAGATATTCATCAAACCGACGACGGTTCGCCACTTGGGTGAGGCCATCAGACGTAGCCAGTCGCTTGAGTTCTTGGTTAGCACTCTGGAGCTGCTCGTAGAGCCTAACTTGGTTCAATAGGTGCTTAACACGTTGACGTAAGACAGCCCAATGAATCGGCTTAGTGACAAAATCGCTCGCTCCAGATGAAAATGCCTGCTGTACTGATTCTTCGTCATCTAAGCTTGTAATCATCAACAATGGAGTGCCATTTCCCTCCAAATGTTGTTCCATTTTTTGAATTTGTTGACAACAGGTAAAGCCATCCATGTGGGGCATTACCGCATCAATCAACACCACATCCGGCTGCATTTTGCTAAACATAGCCAGACAATTTTCCCCATCAACCGCTTCAATCACCTGATAGCCATCTTGTTCCATTGCCTGACGCAGACAAACTCGGACGACTTTATCGTCGTCTGCTATCAGAACAAGCGGTGGATTGTGAGATGAAAAGGTCATGAGGATATAACCAAGTGAGGAAAAATTTGGGCACAGTCACTAGTCACTGATCGCATGAACCATGATCTACAGTGTGCCCTATTCGTTACCACTCTTAACTTTTCTAGATCGTCCGTGTGATTCCTATTGTTGTTTGAACCTTAAGTCTTTAAATCTTAAGTCTTTGAAACCTAAGCTGCGCCTTTCTCAAATTTATCCAATCCAGTCACGACCTTTACACTTTTTATTTTGTCTCCAGCTTTAGTCTCACGGAGAACCTGTTGACCGCCCGTGACATAACCAAAGATAGAATATCGTCCATCCAAGAGATTAAGTCCAGCGGGAGTGAGTTCTGGTTCAAATAGAAAAAAGAAAAATTGCGACGATCCGCCATTCGCGTCTTCATTCGGGCGGGCCATCGCAATCGCGCCATAGGCACTAAAGGGGAGGACGGGTTGATCGAGGTACCGACCCGCATCTTCTAACGTCACTCCATAGGTGGGAAGCTTGTCGCCTTGAGCCAAAATTTCTAAGGGCACCGATCGGTAAGCTTTAGTTTTAGGATCAATGAAGCCCTCATCTGGACCATCGGGATCGCCTGTTTGCAATACATAGAAGTCTTCGGCCCGAGTAAATGGCAGGCCATCATAGAAACCTCGCTGAATCAGATCGACAAAATTTCCACTTGTCACTGGGGCGCTGTAGCCATCCAAAACGGCTGTGATTAAACCTTTGTCTGTCGTAAATTCGATTTGAGCGCGGCCTTTGAGTTGAGGAAGATCTTTATATTCCACGGGAACTTCATAGGGGAAATCGCCCAGCATTGCTTCTTCGATCGTTGTAACGCGGTCCAATAAGGCCGATCGATGCATCAAAATATCATCTTTATTTTTAGCAGCGACATCAAGGCGCAACAAGTCAATATCACCCTGAATTGCATCCAAAATCTCATTCCCCTGGGGTTTGAAGCTGTCAGGCACGCTGGCAAGAACTTGCGATCGTTTATCTCGAATGACGTTCTCGGCCCGCGTTAAGTCAGCCCCGATCGCCCCCCAACGACGATTTGCTCGTATTTGTTGCGAAATATCTTCGATAGAGGTTTGCAGTTTACGAATATCGGGATTTGCAATAGGCAGCGAGTTGCGTAGGATAGCCTTGGGGTCTGTGACTGCATTGCCTTGGGGCAGGGCTAGAGCTGGAGCGCAGGTCATCATAACCATTAGAATAGCGGCAGCAACAAGCAACGCTTTAGATTTTGAGAAAAAATTAAACAACACTTTAATACCTTGCTTCACAACTTAACTCCCTTTCTAGAGCGTATTGTCCCATAGCAGTTTGAGAATTTGTGAGAAAAAATCCGTATAGCGCTTCCTAGGGCGTTACAATGAAACGCTGAAAGTTCTGCCGAATCGATTTGTAGAAACCCATGATTTCCAGTAACGATTTTCGCTCCGGTGTCAGTATTGAACTAGATGGTGCTGTTTGGCGCGTCATCGAGTTTTTGCATGTCAAACCCGGTAAAGGTGCCGCATTTGTCCGCACCAAGCTCAAGAATGCTCAGACGGGTAGCGTAATGGAAAAAACGTTCCGGGCTGGGGAAAGCGTTCCTCAAGCCGTCCTCGAAAAAAATGTAATGCAATTCACCTACAAAGACGGTGATAAGTACGTTTTCATGGACATGAGTACGTTTGAAGAAAGCCTTCTCACTAAGGCCCAGATTGGAGAACAGAGCAAATATCTCAAAGAAGGGATGGATGCGATGGTGGTCCAATGGGGCGATCGTATTTTGGAAGTAGAATTGCCAAACTCGGTGGTTCTGGAAGTGACCCAAACCGATCCCGGAGTCAAAGGCGATACTGCGACTGGGGGCACGAAGCCTGCTACTGTCGAAACGGGAGCCGAGGTGATGGTGCCTTTGTTTATTACGATCGGTGAAAAGATCAAAATTGACACCCGTGACAATAAATATCTGGGTCGTGAGAACTAGGACTAGAGAGAGAGCGATTTGTGGGGCTGTGTCAGGGCGTATGGTGGGAGTTTTTCCGCTAAACTGCCCACGCGCGGGCTTTACCTGTCGCCAATAGCTTTGATTTAAGGAGTGATCACTGCCGTGTCAGTAAATTTCAGCGAATTGCGAGACCTGTTATTAGCCGTCAACGAGACCGACATCTCAGAGTTGACCCTAGAGGATGATGGCTTCAAGATGACCATGCGACGGGGAGCACTTCCCATGATGGTTGTTGCGCCGCCTGTGGCATCCTCCTCGATGGCAACCTATGAAACGGCTGTACCCTCAATGGGCGGGCCATCTACATCATTGCCTCCCATAGATCAGAAAATATTTGAAATCAAGTCCCCTATTGTTGGTACATTTTATCGTGCGCCTAGTCCTGATGATGCTCCTTTTGTGGAGATAGGCGATCGGATTAAGGCTGGCCAGGGTATTTGTATTGTTGAAGCGATGAAGGTGATGAATGAGATTGAGGCGGAGATTTCCGGCGAAGTCATAGAAATTTTGGTCGATAATTTCCAGCCTGTGGAATTTGACCAAGTTTTAATGAGGGTTCGATTAACTTAGTTTAGTTAAGTTTTGAATTGACGTTTAGAGTCAACATTGGATCTTATTTAAATATTGGGCTGTCTACTGGCAGCAATTTTTTTCGACTATCACTTTTTTATTACGACTTTGTGAGGATTACTATATTGCCATACGGCGAAATAAAGAGATAATAGTAGGGATCACTGATACATCAAGAGTTAGCCGTTATTTTTTGCAAGTGATTCCTATGGCAAGAGAACAGAATTTGTTGGATGACCGATTGAATGATGAGGTTAGCCTTGTTGTCGATGAAGCTTTGGCTATTATTACCCATACTGGATCTCAAGCGGTAGTTGAGCAAGTCGCAAACTATTTTCGGGTATTGGGAGAACCAATGCGTCTAAAATTACTGAATGTACTCAGAGATGGCGAGCACTGCGTTCAGGATTTGGTGGATGAGACCCAAACCAGTCAAGCGAATGTCTCGAAACATCTGAAAGTGATGCTCCAAGCTGGAATATTGGCAAAACGGAATCAGGGAACCCAAGCATTTTATCGGGTGACAGATGATTTAATTTTTGAGTTATGTAATTTGGTCTGCGATCGGCTTGCAACTCGGATTGAGCAGCAAGCCCAACATTTCCGAACCTTCAGTTTGGCCAGTAAACCGGAACCCAACATTGAAGAGATTGCGGCTTAAAGCTTAGATTTTGTCGGTTCCTCGGTAAGCTCCCGATTCTTCTGTCTAGATTCTCCCGTATAACCCGTTGCGAGCCAAACCATCGCTCGTCCACTATCACGCAATGCCTTCAAAATAGGTTCGGGCGATCGGTCCGACGGGATAGGGATGATTTTAAAAAGAATGCCTCGCTCTGAACCAATGACTTCGGCAATCCACTGAGCACGGCGCATGTGATAGTCAGAAGTGACGAGGTAGACGCTGGTGATGCCTCGCTTTTTCAGGTCGTCCACCAAGGTCGTAAAGTTCGTTAGCGTATCCACGGCCCGATAATCTAAATGGAGACGCTGGCGATCGACTCCAGCTTGATCAAATACCCAATAGCTATATTCTTCTGGACTACCGGATGACACCCACAGGGGTAAATCTGGATATTTAAGCGCTAGACCTGCGGCGAATTTTTCCCGATCGGGGGAGCCGCCCAGAACAAAAATAGCTTGTGGCTCGGAAAATTGCGTTGCTAACTGTCGATAGCCCACCCAACAGCAGGCCGAAATTGCCAATAGTCCAGCCCAAGGCAAACGCAAAAAATCGCGACGCTTAGACCGTTTAGGCTCAGAGCGTCGTATGGGTGACGAAATATTATTATCAGTGCGTCGGCTTGGTTTTAATTGACGCTGGTATTGACGAGGCATGACCAGAATTTCAACGCGGTGATGGGGCTTGGGCTTCTGTTGCTTTTGCGCTGAGGATCGCAGTACGTATTCGAGGCTGTTCTAAAAATTGAGCCGTGTCCGCTAAGAGCGTTTTGCCCCAGAGATTCTCCTGCAAGAATTTTAGATCTCCATAACGGCTGTCTAATTGGACGGCGGATTCACCCAGTCTGAGTCCTTCCTCTTGATTGCCTTGCTTATAGAGGGCCACTGCTAAGGCTAGCTTGGGTTCTGAGGCTTTACTGTCGGCCTTAATTGAAACATTCCATAGACCGATCGCTTCTTTAATATTTCCCGACTCATAGCGAATCAACGCAATGTTATTGAGCGGGAACCAGAATTTTTCATCCAGCTTATTGGACTCGGTATATCGTGCAACGGCTTCATCCGTCTTGCCTAGCATGAAATAGGCATTTCCTAAATCAAACAGAGCTGAAGGCATCGCTTTTGCTGCGGACTTAGACTTCGGATCGGTCTTTAGAATTTTGATGCCCGACTGAAGCGCATCGACGGATTTTGCATACTCCTTCTTTTGGAAGTAGGCATTGCCGAGACGCAATAAAATAGCGGGTTCTTTCGGATCTAGCACCTGGGCTTTCTTGAGCGCGACAACGCTTTTGTCGGACTGATTGTCCGCTAGATATAAGCCGCCCAAAACAGACCAAGCATCTGGGTTCTGGGGAATAAGCTGAGTAGCAAGTTTGGCGCGGGTAATGGCCAAGTCTACTTGTTGGAGCTGAGCAAGTTGGAGGGATTCACCAAGTAAATCACGACCCTCTTTTTCCAGACTGTTGCTGTCAAAGTCGGGCAGACGCGGCAAAAACTGAGCGATCGCAGGCTGTCGAACAATGCCTGAGTTCAGAAGAAGTATGGTACCGAGAAGCGCAATCCGTTTATACACAGGAGTCTCTAGAAAAAATTAAAGGTCGGAACTGAATACTAAGAAATGCTTAGTTTCAACAGCTTTTAACATAAAGCATTGACGCATTGCGCAAGCCCGTGATAGCCGATGAAATAAGTTGCCCTTATTCTAGACTGATTTTCCACTTCTTCTAAAGGTTGTCGTTATTTTTTCAACGATCGCCCAAAATATTGAGGGGAGCTTGGGGCTAAGTGTTGCAATCTAAGTAAAGCAATCGAGCCTAAATTCAACTATTGTAGGGACGATTACTGAAACTTTCGCGAATTTTCGTCACCGCCATGGATCCTCTCTTTAAGGTTGAAGTCCTTTCCCAAACCCCGAACCCGCAGCAGACTATCTATGCCGGGATGCATCAGGACTACGCCGAAGCATTTGTCTGGGACGATCGGGCAGGCTTCCCGGATGAGGACAAAGCGGGCGATCTGGTCATTCGCAATCTCTTGGGCGGCAATCGAGGCCACTTTGGTCCCTTGGAACATCCCCAAATCGTCCTGAATTGCGGCTGGTTTCCCCACAGCACCATGCAGCAAATTAGAACTCATCGGGTCGGAATCAGTTTTGATGTACAGTCTTTTCGTTATACAGGGAAAAAGATTTTAGAGGCAGCAGACGGGACGAAAAATGTGGGAGAGGTCTTCTATCTGCGGCCTTTGGGAGAGTATACCGATCGCCAGGGTAAAAAATATGACTACACCGAAGAACTCCGCAACGAAGATATTGCCTGGTGTCTGGAGGGCGCAAAACTCTATGCAAAACGAATTAGCCAAGGGTTTAGTGAGGAACATGCGCGCAGTTTGATCGCCTTTGATGTGCGGCAACACTGGGTTATGTCAGCAAATGTCCGATCGCTGATGCACCTGATGGATTTGCGGGCAAAGGATGATGCCCAATTGGAATGTCAGCAACTATGTGACTTGATTTTTCCGCATTTTGAGGCTTGGGTTCCAGCGATCGCCGCCTGGTACAAAAAAAATCGCTGGGGAAAAGCAAGACTTTCGCCCTAACGAATCTAGAAACGAGTGTAAAATTTTTGCGAAGCTGTGTGAGGAATTTATGGGGATTGGTGATTTATTTAGCAAAGGCGGAGTTACCATCTGGCCTCTCTTGGCCCTATCGATTTTGACCGTGACAGTAATTTTTGAGCGATCGCGCTTTTGGTTCAATGTTTTAAATAAAGAAAAGGAAATTGTCAATCGGATTCTGGATGCAACGCGTCGAGACTGGGACATGGCCACCGAAATTGCTCGCCAAGCCTACGATCAACCCGTCGGACGTTTTTTGCTCCAAGCCCTTCAGCTTCAATCGCCCGATCCGGATTTGTTCCGCCTAGCCCTTGAGTCTAGTGCCGATGATGAACTTGCGGGAATGCGGCGCGGTGACAAGATTTTAGAAGCTGTTATTGCAATGGCTCCGTTGCTGGGATTGCTGGGAACTGTGCTGGGCTTGATTCGGACCCTCGGGGCGATTACCTTTACGGCGCTGGGGACTGAAGCGGGTAAAGATGCAGCGGGGGGTATTGGCGAATCATTGATCAGTACGGCGACGGGAATCATTGTTGCGTTGTTTGCCCTGACGTTTTATCGAATCTTTCAAGGCTTAGTGTTCAATCAGGCGAAAATGTTTAGACGTGCTGGCAATGAAGTGGAATTGCTTTACCGTCAAAAGTGGCAGTACGAAAAAACTGACGATCGGAATAGTTCCAGGCTCGATCGCTACCAATCCAGTTCGGATGACGAAAAGCTGACTCTCTAACTTAGTTTGAGCTAACTTGATTTGAGCAATTCCCATGAAAATCAATCTTGACAATGCCACAGACGACGGACAGATTCAGATTTTGCCGTTGATTGATGTAATTTTTTGTATTCTGACATTTTTCATTCTCGCGGTGGTGCAGACAGAGCGCCCGCAAGCCGTGAATGTTGATTTACCCCAAGC
Source organism: Synechococcales cyanobacterium GL140_1_metabat_312 (assembly GCA_025351345.1). Classification (GTDB taxonomy): domain Bacteria; phylum Cyanobacteriota; class Cyanobacteriia; order Leptolyngbyales; family Leptolyngbyaceae; genus JAAFJU01. The sequence continues at coordinate 6,558 of JANXWB010000048.1, read as the reverse complement.
CAAAACCGGAACCGTTCAAGCTCCCGATCGGTTGATCATCACCCTACAACCAGGCGGTGAGATTTTAGTGGGACAAGAACAAATCGCCGATCGGACCGCACTAATGGATCGTGCTAAAACCTATCTGTCCCAACGTCCTGATGGATTATTGGTCTTAAATGCGTCTCAAACTGCCATATACAGCGATGTAATTGGTTTGCTGGACTCTCTCAGAGAAGTGGGTGGTGTACGTCGAGTGGCTCTTGCAACCACGCCAAAAACTGAACCCAGTCCAACGCCTAATCTCTACTTGCCGAATCCCTATTCAAATCCCTATGGTACTCCCGGCGGATTTCCAGGTTCCTCAAATCCGAGTGGCCTACCTAGTTACGGATCTCCGGGATCAAACCCACTGCTCTACCCGGATAGTAACTTAGGTATTCCAGGAGTTAATAGTCCAGGAGCTAATAGTCCAGGATCAACGCCTAACCCAACCCTTACCAACCCTAGAAATCCGAGCCTTATTAATCCCAATCCATCCACCTCTCCTCTTCCCAATACTGGGCCTGGGCCACAGGAATTTAATACCAAAACACGAACGATTCCACTAAGCCCTAGTAATTCTCAAACTCCTCAGCCCGCGAGATAATTCGTACCATTTTCTCTTGAAAGCCGTTTACAAATTAGACGTTGATCATGGTTTTTATGAATGCAGTCCTAGCCGAATACTAAATTGAATCGAAGAAAACTGAGTTTTTGGCCCAATTCATACTATTTTTTAGAGATCATGAATTGAGATTAGATTTTGGTGCTGAGCATCTCAATCCTCACTTTAATGCTTTCGTTCATTCTGTTACATGTTTCCCTAGGAGTTACGAATCATGGATTTAATGTTGAACAATCAGATCATGACCTTCCTTTTGTCGGATCATCCGATCGCTCTCTTGGCCCAGGCTGGCGCAAAGGTAGGTACAAAAGCGGTCCAGAAAGCGCCTGTAAAGTCAACCAATTGGATTTTGGCTGCATTATTTACCCTTGTTGTCACAGCAGTTTCTTTTTATCTACTCTCTCTAGTCTTTCCCTTCATCGAAATCGACAGTCCTGTCACAGCCATTGTCTGCGCCTTGGTGTTTGGTGCGATTAACATTTTCACTCAGCGAGTTGAAGACCTCTTTAACATGACCTGGATTCTGGCCCCGATCTCCCTTTTAATTAATATGGCAGCCTTCTGGATAACAGATGTTGCAATCCCCGGCTTCCGAATAACCAATGGCATTGTTGGAATTCTTATTGGGTCCGTATCCTTGACAATTCTTCAATACGTAATCCAATACGTAATCGGCGTGATTTTCTAAAATCGTCCTAAGTTTGAGTCCTTTAGGGAACAATACGGTTTTCCGATCCTGATTTTTTTAGCACTCCCTAACCGAGAGTGCTAAAGTTTTATTCAGAATATTTGTAATCGTTGAATTATCCCTAGGGAATCTCTATGTCCAAGATAGTTGTTTTTAATGAAGATGCCCGCCAAGCTCTTGAACGCGGCGTTAATGCTCTGGCCGATGCAGTGAAGGTCACGCTTGGCCCTAGAGGGCGCAATGTCTTGCTGGAGAAAAAGTATGGCTCTCCTCAGATTGTTAACGATGGCGTAACGATCGCAAAAGAAATTGAACTCGAAGATCCTCTTGAGAATGCAGGCGCGTCCCTCATTCGTGAAGTGGCCTCTAAAACTAATGACGTTGCAGGCGACGGCACCACAACCGCTACTGTGTTAGCCCAAGCCATCATCCGCGAAGGCATGAAGAATGTCGCTGCTGGATCCAACCCGATCGCCCTTAAACGTGGAATCGAGAAAGCCGTTGCAAAATTAGTCGAAGAAATCGCGGCGATCGCGAAGCCAGTTGAAGGAAATTCGATCGCTCAAGTGGCGACTATTTCCGCCGGAAACGACGAAGAAATTGGCGGCATGATTGCCCAAGCTATGGCTAAAGTGGGTGAAGATGGCGTTATTACCGTTGAAGAATCCAAATCCTTCGATACCGAAATCGAAGTCATGGAAGGAATGCGCATCGATCGCGGCTACATGTCCCCCTATTTTGTTACTGACGTTGAGCGTTTGGTGGCTGAGTATGAAAACATGTCGATTCTTTTGACTGACAAGAAGATCAGCTCCATTCAGGACTTAGTTCCTATTCTTGAAAAAGTCGCCCGTGCGGGGCAAGCGTTGCTCGTCATCGCCGAAGACATTGAGGGTGAAGCGCTGACGACCTTAGTGGTCAACCGTTTGCGTGGTGTGCTGAACGTCGCAGCTATCAAGGCTCCTGGCTTTGGTGAGCGTCGTAAATCCATGCTGCAAGACATCGCTGTTTTGACCGATGGTCAGGTGATTTCTGAAGACATGGGCTTGAGCTTGGATACGGCGACCCTGGAAATGTTGGGTAAAGCGCGCAAGATCATGATCACCAAGGACTCGACCACGATCGTCGCTGACATCACCAATGCGGCTAACGTGCAAAAACGGGTTGAGCAACTGCGTCGTGAATTGAACGCTACTGATTCGGAGTACGACAAAGAGAAGCTTTCTGAGCGGATCGCTAAGTTGGCTGGCGGCGTTGCAGTCATTAAAGTCGGAGCAGCAACTGAAACCGAACTTAAGGATCGCAAACTTCGCATTGAAGATGCCTTGAATGCCACCAAAGCAGCGGTCGCTGAAGGAACTGTGGCAGGCGGCGGTGCAACTCTGGCCCACCTCGTACCGAAGTTAGCTGCTGTCAAGGCAAGTTTGACTGATGTCGATGAGCAAATCGGGGTGGATATTGTTGTCCGTTCTCTGACCGCTCCACTGAAGCAAATTGCGGATAATGCAGGCGTTGAAGGATCTGTCGTCGTCGAGAAAGTCCAAGCAATGGCGTATCCCATGGGCTACAACGCTCTCACCGACAGCTACGAAAACCTGATCGAAACAGGCGTGATTGACCCCGCAAAGGTTATCCGTTCTGGTCTGCAAGATGCAGCTTCGATCGCCTCCATGATCCTCACCACTGAAGCTCTAGTCGTAGAGAAGCCTGAACCTAAGTCTGCTGGTGGTGGCGGTGGCGGAGATATGGGCGGCATGGGCGGCATGGGTGGTATGGGCGGCATGATGTAATTAATTAATCAATTCAACATTGTTCATTAATGATGCCAGTCTGATGCAAGTCCGATGATGTATGTACATGGTTCCCTGTGTACCTAATCGAACAAAAGAGTGACAAGCCGTCTCTAGATATTCTGGAGGCGGCTTTGTTGTATCCAAAGACATTACTCCGTCGCCCTTGCAGCATCAGGCTTTGCCCACAAGAGGGAATGTGTCAAACTAAGATAGAAGCAATGTAGTTTCTGTAATTTTCTAAAAAGTTCTTTTCTCAGGAAATATCTCCACTTAATGTGTAAGGAGAAGTCTGGGAAATTACTGACCGATCGGACTGTCGATCGCCTAGCCCTCCATCTGTTGACCCTTACCCTATTCAAAGCGCAGTCGCGTCTATAAGTCTCTCCTATGAAAAGCCTCTTCCTCGAACGTCTTCACAGCCCTGAACGCCCTGTCTTAGTTTTTGACGGAGCCATGGGGACGAACATTCAATCTCAGGATTTAACCGCTGAGGACTTCGGCGGAGCAGACTATGAGGGCTGTAATGAATATTTAATCCATACCAAACCGGATGCGATCGCTAAGGTTCATAAAGATTTCCTTGCCGCTGGTGCGGATGTCATTGAAACCGATAGTTTTGGCAGTAGCCCGCTGGTTTTGGCGGAATACGATTTGCAGGACATGGCCTACGATTTGAGCAAGCGATCGGCTGAACTTGCCCGAATCTGTGCTGATGAATACTCAACGCCTGAAAAACCTAGATTTGTTGCAGGGTCGATCGGACCTGGAACTAAATTGCCGACATTGGGACATATTACCTATGACGAACTGAAAGCCTCATTCATAGTTCAGGCCGAAGGACTTTTTGATGGGGGCATTGATCTATTTTTAGTTGAAACTTGCCAGGATGTTTTACAAATTAAAGCGGCATTAAATGCGATCGAAGTGGTATTCACTAAAAAAGGATCCCGTTTGCCCTTAATGGTTTCCGTCACAATGGAAGTCCAAGGCACGATGTTGGTGGGAACTGACATTTCAGGGGTATTGGCAATTTTGGAACCCTATCCGATCGATATTTTGGGTTTGAATTGTGCCACTGGACCCGATCGGATGGCAGAACATATTAAATATTTGGCTGAAAATGCACCCTTTGTTGTCTCTTGTATTCCCAATGCTGGATTACCTGAAAACATTGGAGGTCATGCGCATTACAAACTTACCCCTATGGAAATGCGAATTGCATTACATCGGTTTATTGAAGATTTGGGTGTTCAAGTCATTGGCGGCTGTTGTGGAACTCGTCCATCGCATATTCAAGCTTTGGCAGAACTCGCCGCAGAAATGACTCCAAAAGCGCGCGACACTCGTCCTTCATTGCTCTTGAATGGCGTGAGTAATAGCATTCGTCCTGCAATGAATTATGTCCCTTCGGCAGCTTCAATTTATGGTTCGCAGCCCTATGAACAAGACAATTCATTCTTGATCGTCGGTGAACGTTTGAATGCGAGTGGCTCAAAGAAAGTTAGAGATTTACTGAATGAGGAAGATTGGGATGGATTGGTTTCTATTGCCAAATCTCAAATCAAAGAAGGTGCGCATATTCTTGATGTGAATGTGGATTACGTCGGGCGTAATGGTGAAAGCGATATGAAAGAACTTGCGTCGCGGCTGGTGACAAGTTCTACTTTGCCGTTGATGTTGGATTCGACGGAATGGGAAAAAATGGAAGCCGGACTTAAAGTCGTCGGCGGAAAATGTATTCTCAATTCGACCAATTACGAAGATGGCGACGATCGCTTTTTCAAAGTATTAGAACTTGCAAAAGAGTATGGTGCGGGGGTTGTGATTGGGACGATCGATGAAGAAGGTATGGCACGAACAGCGGAAAAGAAATTCCAAATTGCACAGCGGGCCTACCGTGCAGCACTTGAGTTTGGTATTCCGGCCCATGAATTGTTCTTTGATACTCTAGCATTGCCGATTTCAACCGGGATTGAAGAAGATCGCGAGAATGCAAAAGCCACGATCGATTCGATTCGGATGATTCGTGAAACGCTTCCCGGTGTTCACTTCATGTTAGGGGTATCTAATGTTTCTTTTGGGTTGAATCAAGCCACGCGAATTACCTTGAACTCAATGTTTTTACATGAAGCAACTCAAGCGGGAATGGATGGCGCGATCGTTTCGGCTGCAAAAATTCTACCTTTGGCGAAGATCTCCGAAGAACATCAAAAGGTTTGTTTAGATTTGATTTACGATCGGCGTGAATTCAATAATGAAGGCATTTGTACTTACGATCCATTAACAGCCTTAACCAAACTCTTTGAGGGAGTGAGTGCCAAGGATGCACGATCGAGTGCGACATTAGCGGATTTACCGATCGATCAACGCTTGAAACAACACATCATTGATGGAGAACGGATTGGATTAGAAGATGCTTTGAAAGTTGCATTGGAAGCAGGCCATGAACCACTGGCAATTATTAATACGTTCCTTTTGGATGGTATGAAAGTGGTGGGTGTTTTATTTGGTTCTGGGCAAATGCAGCTTCCCTTTGTATTGCAATCGGCAGAAACAATGAAGTCGGCTGTAGCTTTCTTGGAGCCGCTAATGGAAAAAGAAGAAGGGCAAGATGATTCGGGTAAGGGTAAATTTTTAATTGCAACCGTAAGGGGCGATGTTCATGACATTGGTAAAAACCTTGTGGATATTATCTTGACCAACAATGGTTATAAGGTGATTAATCTAGGAATCAAACAATCGGTTGATGCGATCGTGGATGCTTACGAAACCCATAAACCGGATTGTATTGCGATGAGTGGTTTGTTAGTAAAATCCACGGCATTCATGAAGGAGAATTTGAATGTATTTAACGATCGGGGCATTAGTGTTCCGGTGATTCTCGGTGGTGCGGCCTTGACGCCGAAGTTTGTCTATGGCGATTGTCAAGATGTTTATAATGGTCAAGTGATCTATGGGAAAGATGCCTTTGCAGATCTGATCTTTATGGATCGGTTTATGCCTGCGAAAAAGTCGGCACAGTGGAAAGATGAGGAAGGGTTCCTCGGCGAATTTGCAGACTTTAATCAAAAGGGACGCAGGGCGATCGAAGAAGCGGAACTTGAACTCAATGGTCCGGCTGTTGAAAAATCGGACAAACCCGACGTAATTGATTTGGTGCGATCGGAAGCCGTAGATATTGACGTACCCCGCCCGACCCCGCCATTCTGGGGAACTCAAGTGATTCGCGCCGCCGACTTAGATCTCGAAGATCTCTTCTGGCACATGGACCTGCAAGCCTTGATCGTAGGTCAATGGCAATTCCGCAAACCCAAAGACCAAACCCGCGAAGAATACGACGCCTTCCTCGCCGAAAAAGTCCATCCCGTCCTCGCCACCTGGAAACAAAAACTCCGCGACGAGAACTGGCTCGACCCAACGCTCGTTTACGG
>JANXWB010000033.1 GCA_025351345.1 Synechococcales cyanobacterium GL140_1_metabat_312 | reverse complement strand
ATTGATTCCCATCAGCCAATTGAAATCGTAATGCTCCCAATTGACTGATGGTCCTAAAGTTTTCTACAGCACTTTTTACAGCATTACTGTATTGACAACCCTAGAATGAGAACGTCGTACGGATAATAGGAACGATCGCTGTGCGATTTGACGTTAATCCTTCGGGATTAAAGATTACAAATACCCCTGGCGTAATACTAATTTTGTCATTCAATCGGTAATTGAAATAGCCCTCCAAATGGTAAGGAGTTGCATTTTCTGGACGCAGTGCCAATCCACTTACAGAACTACGCGATAAAGGCTGCCCAAAAATCAGTCCAGCAGTATTCCCTTTACTCAACACATCTTTAAAATGTACTCCCACTAACCAACTATTAAAATTTGTTCCCGCAGACACCCCGATTAAATCAGCAAACACTTGACTATAGGAAGCCGCCAAGGTCACGCTAGGATTTAACCGATAGGCCGCAGAAACTCCAAAGGTATTGAGCTTAATAGGTGTTGTCAAACTGTTCGCACCAATATTTACCGCACCAATATCGGAGGATCCGAGACCCGCACCCAGAATATTGAGTTGGTGATAACTATAGGCATAATTAATGCCAATATCTAGCGCCTTCGTCGGCTTTACAGTCAGTTGCGCGGCGGCAATGTAGCTACCGTTAAAAAGTCCTGCCCCTAGCGATCCCGCTCCTGCATTGTTTGTTAAGTTTGCGGTCAACGTTCCATACAATGCTCGCAAGTCGATCTTGTCAGAGATGTTATAGATCAATCCAGCCGCCGAAGCTAAACCAAATTGTGAAGTGCCACCGGATACTCGTTGTGCTGCGGGCAATGTAGAGAACCGAGAAATTCCTTCTGTTCCTTCTCCGGCAAAGGGTAAGATTGCAGGAAATGCATCTGAAACCTCAGCCTGAGTTCCGACAAATGCCGTCAACTTTTTGCTGACAGGGAAAATGTAAAGCAGCTTGTACAGCTCGACTTGATTGCCACCTCGTACCGCTGAGGTCGTTGGATTAACACTCGGAAACTGTGGTTCATACCCCAACCGAACATTACTAGAACTCCTAAAAGCCGGGTCTGCTAGGCCTGTTGTACTCGCTAGATTGTTGCTACTGAAGTTGTAGGCTTGCAACCCAGTGATCAACATATCTTTACCCGTAAAGCTCGTCGTCAGATTAAGCCGAACGCGATTATTAAAGGCAACATTGGCATCTTTCGTTCCACCATAAGCGGTCGCAAGGCTGAAGATTGCTTCTCCGCTTAATTTTGTAGTGGTTGAGAACTGTTGTTTTTCTAATGTTGCAACTTTACTTTCTAATCCATCTACACGACCTCGAAGGGTTGCAAGTTCAGCAGCAAATTGCTCTTGAAGTTTACGTAGCATTGCTAGATCTTCCCTTTTCACCATGTCTGCGGTGGAAGCTGCAATCAGATCGTTCACCCGGTCCATACATGCATTTAGTCCTGCCGCAAACTCGTAGCGGGTCAGCGCCCGATTGCCACGATAGGTTTTGTCAGGATAGCCTGCAATACAACCGTAGCGTTCAACCAAAGATTGCAATGCTTGAAATGCCCAATCGGTTGGCTTGACATCGGAAAGCTGGGAGACGGAAGTAACAGCTTCTATTGAACCCATATCTGACAATGCAGAGTCTGGCGACACTAAATCATCAGTTTGTTTACTGGGCCGTTCAGCCGCGATCGTTCGATCAACCTTCAAGAAAATACTACTGAATAATGCTGTAACCACTGCTAATGAGGCCATCCAAATAGTATTTGGTACTATCGTTTTTTGAAAATTCATCGATTCACCTCGCCCAAATAAAATATCCTAATATTTAAGACAATACAATCTAGATGCGGGTTCTAGATATTGCAATATCCTATACAGATTATTAGGAATAACCTTAAATGAGCTTTTATGGATTCATCAACTATGACATTGGCAGGTTAGATGGCAGGTTTCGCGAAGATCATCCGTCCGGCACTGGTCTGGAGGGCACTGGTGACGACGACTTGTATTTCGGTGCCTAGGTAGGGTTTGCCTTCTTCGACCACAACCATTGTGCCGTCTTGAAGATAGCCGATGCCTTGAGTGGGTTCTTTACCGGATTTTAATAGTTTTAAATCAAGCGTATCGCCGGGAATATACGTCGGGCGAAGGGCTTGGGCTAGGTCATTAATATTCAACACAATAATGTCTTGAACCGTGGCGACTTTGTTTAGGTTGTAGTCCGTGGTGAGTAGAGTTCCATTGATTTCTTGAGCGAGGCGAATAAGCTTGTTGTCAACAGTGGTGATGTTGGGGTAGTCGGCGGGATGAATGACAACCCGATCGGGATTTTCGGTGCGCATAGTATTGAGAATATCAAGTCCTCGTCGGCCTCGGCTGCGTTTTTGGGCATTGGATGCATCCGCTAGGGTTTGAAGTTCTTGAAGTACAAATTGGGGAACTAGAAGCTGACCTTCAATGAAGTGAGTGCGAAGGAGTTCGTGAATCCGACCATCGATAATGCAACTGGTGTCTAGGACTTTTGCAGTAGCAGATTGCAGAGTCCCATCGGCGAGAAGGGAAGAAACGCTGTTGGGATTAATTAGGCGCAGAAGATTTTGTCCGTGGGTGTCGGCTAGGCTGATACCGAGGTAGGAAAATAGGATGCCGCCCATGATAGCAGTGAGAGGCTTGATAAAGGAGAATTCGCTGGGGATAGGAAACAGAAAAATAGGCGCCAGAAGAAGGTTGGCAATGAGAAGTCCCAAGACTAGGCCAACGGCTCGGCTGAGGAGGTTCGCGGCAGTCATGCCCTTGATCTGTTTTTCGACTCGACGATAACTGGTTTGGGCCAGAAGACCAAAAGCTGTGCCGAGGAGTGCACCGAAGGGGGCTATGACCAGACGCAGGGCTTCAGGATTGGTAACTTGGCTTTGAACGTCGAGTGGAAGAGCTTCGATGCCTCGGTAGCCAATGCCTGCGCCTGCGATGATGAATGAGATGATGATGATTGCGTCGAGCATGGGGATGTTATGGGGTGGGGCGCAATGATTCGCGTCTCTGAGGAATGCGGGCTGCGGGCATTTTCATGACATCGCGGTTCTATTATATCGTTTGTGATTGACGGGTAATGTTTCTTGATATTACGGGATGGTGGTGGGATGAATGTGTTATGGGAGATGCAGGCTCCGAGGGCCGCTTATGTGCATGTGCCATTTTGTCGTCGGCGATGCTTTTATTGTGATTTTCCGATTTCGGTGGTGGGCGATCGGTTGGTGGGTGAGTCGTCGGGCATGATGGCGGAGTATGTGGCGTGGTTGATTCGCGAAATTGAGCTAGAACCCGCTAAAGGCGAGGGCTTAAGCAGTGTTTTTTTCGGTGGGGGAACGCCGTCATTATTGTCTCCTGCTCAGATTCGTCAGATTCTAATGGCATTGGAGCAGCGGTTTGGATTTGAATCGGGAATTGAGATCTCAATGGAGGTGGATCCGGGAACGTTTGATATGCCTCGCTTAGAATCGTGGAAATCGGCAGGGGTAAATCGATTTAGTTTGGGGGTTCAGGCGTTTCAGGATGAATTATTAGAAGCCTGTGGCCGATCGCATCGCGTGAAGGATGTATGGCGGAGTGTGGAGTTGTTGAGATTGGCGGGAAATTGGAGTTTGGATTTGATGTCAGGGTTGCCAAGGCAGACATTATCAATGTGGCGGGAGTCGTTGGAGTTGGCGATCGAAGCGGGTTCAACTCATTTGTCGGTGTATGACTTGACGATTGAGCCGGGGACAGTTTTTGGCAAGCTGAGCGATCGGGATTGTTTGAATGTGCCACTTGAAGAAGAGGTGGTGGAGATGTATCGAGTGACGGCAGAGCGGTTGAGTGCGGTGGGATTTGGGCGCTATGAGGTATCGAGTTATGCCCGATCGGTTGAGTTTGAATGTCGGCACAATCGCGTGTATTGGTCAGGGTTGCCGTTCTATGGATTTGGGATGGGGGCGACGAGTTTTGTGGATGGGGTGAGGCTGGGACGCGCTAGGACGAGGGCTGAGTATTTTGATTGGGTGAGTGACAGAGAGAAGGAGAAAAATATTCAGGATTATAAAATTGAGGAAAAGAATTCTGAGGCGCGGGAACGAGAGATTTTTCTGGAGCGGGTGATGATGGGGTTACGTTTGGTGAAGGGGATTGAGCTTGGGCCACTGGTCGATCGGTTTGGGATGGCGTTAGTAGATGAGGCGATCGTTGCATTGCAGCCCTTTGTCGTTTCGGAATTAGTGATAATTGAGTCGGGTTGGGTGCGGCTTTCTGAACCGGAAGGGTTGCTCCTTTCCAATGTTGTTTTGGTGGAATTATTTGAGGCGATCGATCGGGAGTAGATTTTTCGAGTACTTTAAGGGGTGTTTTTAGGGCTTTTGGGATGAAGATGCTTTTGGGTTGGGTCGCAATAACAGGATTAATATTTGGGCTTGGTGAAATCAGTCTGGCGAATCCATCCGATCAGAGCATCCTGGTTAGGTCGTCAGTCAAGTCGGCAACTACAAAACCTCAAAAGAGCGGGACTTCGGCAAAACCATCCAAACCCTCAAAAGTAACTATTAAGGCCGTGAATCATCCGTTTGGTAAATGGTGTTTGGGCTATGGCGCACTAGACGAGGATCGGCGGCGGACGATCGACGCTTTAACCCGAGTGGCGGGCACAAAAGATTGCGATCGGTTGGTGTCGAATTTGGCGAAGTTGAAGGTGTTGGATTTGACCGGAGCCGGAATTTATGACCTATCTCCGATCGGGGACTTGGGCCAATTAGAAAGATTAGTATTGAGTCAGAACACGATTGTTGATCTAGGGCCGATCGCGAAGTTAAGTAAGTTGAAATCGATCATCATCCGTGGTAGCCGGGTCAAGGACTTGTCACCGTTGAAGGGATTGGCCGAATTGCGAGGTCTTGTTGTGGAGGATTCGCGAGTGGAAGATATTTCGCCACTGCTCGGCATGAATAAGCTAGGAGAGGTGTCGATCGCTGGGAATCCTGTGAAAGATATTGCACCCCTTGCGAGTTTGAGAGAGTTGACAAAGCTGAATGCAAGTCGGACTTTGGTTGAGGATTTGAGTCCATTGACCAATTTGCAACTTTTGGTGGAGCTGCGCTTGGATTCGTCGTTGGTGCGGACGGTGCGACCGATCGTCGGGCTGATGGGATTGCAAGTGTTGACGCTGAATAATACGCCATTAGATCTAGCCGGGATTGCTGATTTAGGATCTTTTGTAGATTTGAAACGTCTGGAAGTTTTGGGGATTCCCATGAAGACGAGTCCTTGTCCAATCACGCGATCGGGTTCTGTTTGCCTGTTTCATCAACTTTAGAAATCGTTTCCTAAGAATAAGTTTCCTAAGACAAACTGGTAGCGAGTTCGACTTGAATTATGATAGAACATAGCTAAGACCTCTATAGAATCTTTGAACCAACTTAGTTTAGAGATCTTGCTTTTAAATCGCGATATCTCTTTAATCCTACTAACGTTCAAAATCTCGCTCGTCCTATGGAATCCCTGCCGATCGTAACGTCCTCAACAAAATCACCTGCAAAACCATCTGCTATTCGATCGCTAGAGGATGCGGTGAGTCGATGTCAGATGCTTGGAATGCGTTTGAGTCGTCAACGACGCTACATATTGGAATTGCTGTGGACTGACCAAGAACATTTGTCGGCGCGATCGATTTACGACCGATTAAATCAACAGGGAAAGGAAATCGGCCATACATCGGTATATCAGAATTTAGAGGCGTTGTCAGACCAGGGCATTATTGAATGCATCGATCGGGCAGATGGTCGGCTGTATGGCAACATCAGTGAAGCTCATAGTCATGTTAATTGTCTGGATACGCAACAAATTTTGGATGTAAATGTTGAGATCCCGATCGAGATCTTACAGAAAATAGAAGCCGAAACGGGGATCAAAATCACTGAGTATCGAATCGATTTTTATGGCCATCGCCAAGTCCCAGTGGATCGTTAAGCCAATGGACGATCGAGACTAGAAAATATGGAGAAAATAGGCAGAAATGTCGAGACTACAGATAAGGTTTCAAATCAGACTTACAAACCAGCCCTCAAACTATCCCGATCGGTCTGTATTACGTTGGAAAAGTCTATTGAACGCTGAGGCATAAAATTAGTGAAAACGTGGATCTGAAATTGCGATCGTTCAGAATAGAAAATCCATGTTTCAATGGGCATCAACTCGATTTTTCTGCGTTCCCCGGCCACAGTTGAGTCCCGTTTCTCGCCCCTGTGAATGAGTCAATGAATCATGGTCAGCAAACCTTCCCGCTCTCTTTTTAATCGTATTTTTTCGCCAAAAAAACGGTTCGATGCTTTGACCTCCTCTGATACTCTTGACGCTGCTGTAGATCTCAATCCAGTCGATGAAGTAGTTGCCGATCGTGAGTTTTCCACTACCATCCAGCCGCCTCGATTGCGACAATTAGAAGAGATTCGATTAGAAGAGATTCGATTGAAAAAAGCTCGGTTAGAAGAGATTCGACTAGAAGAAATAGAAAAGGCTCGGTTAGAAGAGATTCGATCAGCTCAAATTCAAGCGTACCGTGATTCTTTAGATAAACCGACCTCGGACGCGATCGTTAGATCCGAGCAATTTGGCGTTATTCAAGAAGATAACCTTGAAGATGATTTTGACGTTGAAGATGATTTTTCAGGGGTCCAGATGGAATCTGAAGAATCTGAAATTGAGACTTTGCCTGTTTCCCGCTTAAGGCGCGATCGACGCAAGGCTCGAAAACGGGCAAAAGCAAGGGCGCGTCGAAAAACATCCCTGAAGACTCGATTGTCAGGTATTGGCGCAGGGGCAGTGCGGGGTGCAGGGCGCGGGATGTTATGGACCGGAGCACTGTTGCAACGACAGTCTAAAGCGGTTTTCGATCGGGTCTATCTTTATATTTCACAGCGACGTTGGACCTTCATTTTGACCGGAATTATTGCCTTGACCGTGGGCACTGGCTCGGCGGCGGTGTGGTGGCTGTCTAGGGTGCCTCCTGTGGCAGATTGTGACAAGATTTCCCCCTGGTCGCTAGATAATCAGCAGCTCTATTGTTCGCAGATTGCATCCCAGTCGGGTAATGTGGATGAGATTTTGAAGGGAATTAAATTAGTTAAAGGTTGGGATAAACTGCATCCGCTCTATGGTCAAGCGTCTCAGTCCTTAGCGGTATGGTCGGATCAGTTGATGGTGGCAGCCCGCGATCGGTTAGATGAACAGGATTTGGATGGAGCGATCGCACTAGCTCAGCAGATTCCTCAAACTAGCCCTATTTACAAAGACACTCGTGAAGAAATTGCGGGATGGCAAGAAGCTCGAAATTTAGGTCAAAAACTCTACGACAAGATTCAAGTCGCCTTAAAAAATCAAAATTGGGACGAAGCGTCTGGGCATTTAGCTAAGCTTGCGACTATTGCGGATTCATCTTGGCAAAAGCGACTCACAGAAATTCGGCACCAGTTTGATGCTGAGAAAGCCGCAGGAGTTGTGTTTAAGCAAGCTCAGCAATTTGCTAGGTCGAATAAGCCAGAAGACTTAGGCCGTGCGATCGCCTTAACTGATCCAATCAATCGTAAGACGTTTGTATGGCAGATGGCCTTGAAAAATGTCGAGCAATGGCGCAATCAAGTGTTTGATTTAGCGATTGTACAATTGCTACAAAAGAAAAATTCAGCCCTCGCTAATACCTTGATTACCTCAATCCCGTCGAACATTGCGCTAACTCCGGAACAGAGTCAGTTTGTTCAATTGGCCCAAGCCTATGCGGTGTTAGATCAAGGCGTTCTTGACCTTAGAGTGCCATTATTCCAGCAGATGGGCCGCTTGATGTTTGCCAATCAGCTCCTGGCCCAGATTCCTAGTGATAGTCGATTTGGGAAAGATGCAGCGTCCTTGAGACCGAAATTGGATCAACGCAGCGACGATATGGTGCAGCTTGAAACGGCGCGGGCTACTGCAAATTTCGGTACGTTGCCCATGATCCAAAGTGCGATCGCTCAGGCACAACAAATTGGACCTAAACGTCCTAGTCGAATTATGGCTCAGACGTTTGTGGCTCAGTGGCGGAAGTCTGTGGAGCGTCTGGAGGATGCACCGTTGATTGAGCAGGGGGAAAAGCTGGCCAAGGTGGGTACGATCGAAAAATTAAATGCGGCTGCAATATTAATGCAGACGATCGGGAAGGAACGAGCACTCTATGGAGAAGCTCAACGTCAAAAGAATGGTTGGATTGCTCAGGCACAGATCATTGAAGATCAGCCCATTCTACGGTTGGCTAAATCTCAGGCCGCTTCGGGTCAGTTAAGTCAGGCGATTCAGACGGCTCGAAAAATTGGATCTAGTCGTGCGCTCTATGGTAACGCTCAACGATCGATTGGCGATTGGGGAGATCAGCTTCAGGCCATTGTCGATCGAGCAACGATGGAACGAGCCGCCGCATTGGCCGCGCAGGGCAACTTGAGTCAAGCGATCGACACGGCCTCAGCAGTCAATAGTAGTTCGGTATACCGCGAGGCCCAGTCGTCTATTTCCCAATGGTCATCAGAGCGAGCCGCCATTCGTCGTTCCCGAGCCGCTGAGACCACCGAACCAAGACGAGATCCACAGAGAGATCCACAGAGAGATCCAAAGCCGTTACCTCCTGAGGCTTCTCCCACCAGTGCGCCTGAATCGCCTCCTCTCCCACCCGTGCGATCGGAACCGTCCGTTGACCCAATTCCACCGACCACGCCTTAATTTCAGACGCCTTAATCTCAGAATCTGCGGGAACACCATGCTATGAGTCAGTTTGAGTTATGAATCAGCTTGAGTCGCGCCGATCGCTGCTTCGATCCCCAATCCGTTGTGTATTGATTGAGCCGGATGAGTCGCGACGATGGACTCTGAGTTTTCTGCTGCAAAATTCCCTGATCTGGCAGATTGTGGCGGAATGTGAGGCATTAGATCTGGGATTAGTCCGGTTAGATGCGCTGCGATCGACTGCTGATGCGGCAGAGTTAGTGTTGCTTGGGTCTACAAATTTAAATTTGGATCAGCTTGTCCCTATTGTGACAGCGATTGCGGTCGTGGCGATCGAGGCTCAAATAGTGGTTTTAGGAGCGCTGCCCGCATCGAACAGTACGGCTAAGTTATTAGGCGCAGATGGCTATTGGTGGACGGGCGATCGGCCTGAGAGTTTACTGGAATTGTTGCAGACATTACGTCCCCTAGAAGGAGCAATGAAGCCCTCTCGGGTTGTGGTGAGTCCCGCTATTGCGGCTTTAGGGCGATTGGCTAGCACGGGACGGCTGGATAGGATGCTGGACGGACAGATGGACGGACGGTTTGCATTGTACGATCGGAAATTAGCCCAATTAGATGTTCAGCTTCGGACCCGACGGCTCAATCGTCCAGCGCGATGGTTTTTACAGGGGCAGATTCGGGAAATTCAGATGGCGCGGTGGATGAAAGAGAAAGTAATGTCATCAAGAATGATCTTACAGAAAAAGATTCCGCCGAAAATGATGCCCTCGCGCCCTCAAATCCCACGTCAAATCCAGCGAGACGATCGTCGTCTGGTGAAGCCATCTTTTCGGTCAAATCCGCCTAATCCGTCAAGGGTGTCGAATTGGAGTTCCGGATCGTCTTTAATCCGATCGTCCAATTCCACTTACCAATTTGAGAGTGGAACTGATATTAAAATTGAGAGGGTGCTGAGGGACCTGTTCGATCGGTTAATTTTGAAGCTAGAAGCAGCCAGGATTTCGCCCCTTTCTAGATTAGATAATTTAGGGCCGATCGCCTTAGAAATTGATGTGTTAACCATAGAAATGCAAGTATCGCTCTTAACAACGATCGCTATAGTATTGCAGGCAGAGGTTGGGCGACTGCGGGAAGTTAGGCTGGCGGCCTTACACGATCGAGTTCCAGAGATTTTGCAAACGGTCTGGCGTATTGTCGTAATTCAGTTTTTCCGCTGCGAATCGGAACCCTCATCCGAGCCATCAATCGCAAATGGGGTGCAGCAAGCTGCAGCTAGGATCAATATTCTATTAGAGCGTATTCCATTGGTGGCCGATTGGATGGCCTATGGGTTATGGGGAATGCCATTGAGTTTGGATAATCAGCCCTATGGTGTAGGAACGCCTCAAGCAGACGATCGGGCATTGTTATTGTTAGAAAACACGGTGTTGCGGTTAGCTAATGCTGTGATTCAGCCGTTGTTAAATCAATTTAGTGATGTGGAGTGGGTGAAAGGACGATATTTCAAAATTCAATATGCATCGAGTCGAGAATTGATGCAATTTCGTAATGATTTATCTTGGCGCTATCGTCGCGATCGGTGGCTTGATACGCCAACGGATATTTTTGAGAGCCAATATCGTCTGCTTTATTTAGCCGAAAATGGGATCGCAGAGACGATGATTTATGCGCCTCGTCAGCAAGAATTGGCCGCGTTGTCTGGGTTGCCTTTAGCGCTCACGTTAGTCCTAGAAACACGGGATGCCATCTCGCCCAGGCTACGATCGGTCTTCGCATTGCTTGGGACAGGCGTGGTTTATGTATTGACGGAAGTCGTGGGGCGGGGCATTGGACTGGTGGGGCAAGGAATTATCAAGGGGATTGGCAATGCGTGGAACGATCGACGCTAGTTCAGGGTGAGGATGACAGTGATGGTAAGAGAATTTTCTTAAATTGTGTTTTCTTAGATTGTGTCGTGTCAGTTTTAAAGAGAGCGACTACACTAGAGCTGTCGTCAGCATTAACCTTTAGGCTCACAGCCAGTTTCATTATTTAGGACAGCATTATGATTGAGTCCATTTTGGGTGCCGCTGCCCTCATGATTGCGGGGTGTTTAATCGGATCAGTTCGCATCATCGAAGAAGGTGACCAGGGCTTGGTGCAGCGAATGGGAGAATATAAACGCACGTTGCAGCCTGGGCTTAATTTTGTTGTCCCCTTGATGGACAGTGTGGTGGTCGATACGATCCGCGAGCAATTGCTGGATATTGATCCAAAAAATGCAATTACCAAAGATTCCGTGCCCATTCAAGTTGACGTGGTGGTGTATTGGAAAATTAAGGATTTGTACACGGCTTACTACAAGGTCGAGGATCTTGAAGCATCGCTGGAAAATTTGGTGCTGAGTGTGATGCGAAATGAGATTGGTCAATTGGATCTCAATGAAGCGATGTCGGCGATGAATAAAATTAATGACGCATTAAAACTAGAATTACAGAAGCCTGCCGATTCTTGGGGGGTGGAAGTAGTGAGAGTCGATGTCCAGGAAATCATTCTGTCTCAGACCGTACGGGATTCCTTAGAGAAGCAGATTGCAGCCAAGACTGAAGGCCAAGCGACGATGACAGCGACTAGCGCAACCGTAAATTCAATTAAGCAGATTGCTGAGGCGTTGCAGGGTTCAGAAGATCCAAAGGCGATGTTGCATTACTTGATTGCGAAAGATTATGTGGCATCCAATGAAGCGATGAGTAAGAGTGAGAATTCAAAGATTATCTTTATGAATCCAAGTGTGTTGAATGAGGCGGTGAGTGATTTGATCAATGGTCCAGAAATTATCTCTAATTCTGGAAATGGTGCAGGTTAGTTTTAATTGGACTTAAATTTAGCGTTAAGTTGATTTAAGTTATATAAAAAGCTCCGATCGCAATCGGGGCTTTTATTGTAAGAAGTAAATCTAAAATTTATATTTTAATCTCAGGGATCCGATCGGTTAGGGTTGGTTTTGCGGATAACCCAATAGCTGACGGCCAAGGCTAACATAGACAAGGCTAAGGCAACCAATTCCTGTGAAGAGATTTTTTCAAAGTCTAAAATAATAACCTTACGGGCGATCGCAATCATAGCCGTAACAATTACTAACTCCACCTGTATTACGTTTTTCTGAAGATATCCACCAATATTCTCTAGCAACTCCAACGCAATTAGAACATTTAAGAATAAGCCAAATAAGTTAAATAAACTCTTTCCTAAAACACTAACGCGAAGCAAAACAATTTCCTGAACTAGCACACGACTAAGATCAAAAAGTGAAATCAAAATCACAATGATCAGTGCGATCGATAGGATTTTGGCCGTAATGTTTTCAATGCCTTTCAATCCCTGATGCCAAGCGTGATCTGACATCAAATATTTTAAAGTAGACTTAAATTTTCTCATTATGTTAACAAGCTAATAATTGCCGCAGAACTAATTCCCATACAATTTTCCCATCATTAGCCAATATCCAGATACTAAAAAGTCACCATAGAAAACCGAGACAATAGCGCCCAATGCTAAAAATGGCCCAAACGGCATTGGATTACCGCGTTTTAACAGATTAAGTGCGATCGCCCCGATTCCAAAAACAACTCCAGCCAAACAAGCCAAAAAGCCAGACATCAACATCAACTTCCAACCTAACCACGCCCCAATCATCGCGAACAGTTTCGCATCGCCGCCGCCCATTGCATTCGGTCCAAAACATAGACGACCGATCCAAGTCACAACGTCCAACAGCCAAAGCCCCAACACTGCCGAAAACACCGCCCACAAAAATCCCCAAACACTAGACTGTCCTGAATCATTGCCCGTTGCGATCGCTGTTTGAAATGCTAAACCAATGAGTAATCCAGATTTCATTAGTCGATTTGATAACATTAATGTATCCAGATCAATCAATGCCAATGCCAACAAAAAACTAATAAAAATCCAATAGCCGATCGTCTGTAATGAGAATCCAAAAAATAAAAATGTTGCCAAAAACAACACCATCACCAATGTCTCAACCATTGGATAGCGCAATGAAATGGAAGCTCCACAATGGGCACATTTCCCCTTCAACATTAACCAGCCAAAAATCGGAAAATTTTCTCGTTTACGAAGTAGCGTTAAGCAATGGGGACAGCGAGATGGCGGATGGCTTAAGGAAATTCCGGCGGGTAGTCGATAGACCACCACATTCAAAAAACTACCAATGGACGCTCCCAAAATTGCAACGAGTAAAATCGCCGAACCGTCAAATAAAACGTCCATCACCATTAATCACCCTAGATTACCGCACATCAATTGAACTAAATGGAATAAAGCATTCTTTCGGTAACAATGCTGGCTTTTGTTTGAATATCAACTTACCCCGATAGCTGGTGCGATCGATCGCTACGCCCAACGGTAGCTCTGTCACGTCAGGATGAACCGTATAATAGGTTTCATAAATCGCACGAGCCGCCTGGATAATAGACGGATCTTGCTCGGGAGGAATTGGCGCATAGCTCATATTAATTCCTCTATTATTCAGTTCACTATCAGCATTTGAACCAGAATCATTTGGGAGGTTCGCATTAAAAAACGACCCAAAACTATTTCCACTCCATCGCGATCGTTCTTCTAGATTGATTGATTCCGCCACACTCATCACCCTACACACCAGTCTCTAGATTTCAAGCGCATTACATCACATGAGCCATTGTTCATGCTGTCTATGTACTTCTGTTGGATTTTACTTCAGAAATCTAAAAGCGACCGAAAATAAAACTGACCTTACTAATGACATCACTAACCATCGATTGCCAGACATCAATCACAGGTCAAATACCGACGTAATTTATCCTAAATCGCCCAAATTGCCCTCTGAATAGCCAAATGCAGCTCTGATGAAATTGTGCTAGCATTGTATATAACTATTCATAATTCATCACCCATCTATTTAATGAGCAAGGTTCTGGTCCTCAACGCCTCCTATGAACCGCTGAATCTCACAAGTTGGCGGAGAGCAGTTGTTTTATTAATTAAAGGTAAAGCAGAGCAGCTCGAAGACACAGGGCGCGCTATCTACGCGGATTTTCCTATGCCCTCCGTCATTAGACTGCGCCAATATGTTCGCATCCCCTACAATGATGTGCCGCTGACTCGCAAAAATCTGCTTTATCGTGATGACTGTAGCTGTCAATATTGTGGCGCAACCGGAAGCCTAATGACATTGGATCATGTTATTCCCCGATCGCGCGGTGGCAAAGATAGCTGGGACAATGTTGTTATTGCTTGTAGTCGCTGCAATACGAAAAAAGGAAATCGTACGCCCAAAGAAGCTGGAATGCCCTTATCAAAGCAGCCTCATCAGCCCCATAGCAGTCTGTTTTACGAAGTCTCGCGTCACATTAAGGCCGGGTCACATCAAGAATGGCGAAAGTATGTGATTGGTGCATAATGCGAGATAATAGTATCCGGCTTTACGAGATCTAGGCTCCACTTCATGACGATCGCATCCTCCACTAACCAAAAGTCAAACAAAGAAAAATCAAGCGACTGGCGGTTATTCCTAAAACTCGTCCCCTATGCCCGCCGAAATGCTCGCATCATCATTATCGCCATTTGTTTACTCATTCCAGCAGCTTTAGCGCGGGCAGTACAGCCTATTATTGTGGGCCAAGTTGTATCGTTGCTGCGCCAAGAAGATTCTCGATGGTCATTTTTGAAAAATATTCCCATTAATGATGGACTGAACATCATTGCATTGCTGCTGCTCGGGACGATGGTGGCTCGCGTGATTTGTGATTCGACTCAGGGATTTCTGGTTCAACGATCGGGGCAACGGATCACCGCCGATATCCGTAGCGATTTATTTACCCATGTAACTTCGTTAGCGGTTCGTTTTTTCGATCGGACTCCCGTCGGCAAACTGATCACTCGGTTGACTAGCGATGTGGATGCTCTAGGAGAAGTGTTTTCAACGGGCGCGATCGGGATTATTGGTGATTTGGTATTGATGTTATCGATTACGGTCTTGATGTTCATGAAACAGTGGCAGTTAGCGTTGCTATTGGTCTTGATGTTGGTCCCGACAGCGCTGCTTATCGTGTACTGGCAAAAACTGTATCGTAAAGCAAACTATGATGCTCGCGAAGAACTCTCCAGCCTTAACTCAATGTTGCAAGAAAACATTTTGGGGGTTGGTGTGGTGCAATTGTTTCGCCGAGAACGCTTGAATAGTGAGAATTTTTTTAATACCAATCGTAAATACATTAAAGAAGTTGATGCCACAATTTTTTATGACTCGGCAGTATCGTCAACATTAGAATGGGTGTCATTAGTCGCTATTGCCGGAGTCTTGACTATTGGCGGTAGTTTTGTGATGGGTAAGACCCTGGATTTTGGTACATTGTCTGCCTTCATTTTGTTTGCTCAGACGTTGTTTGATCCATTGCGACAGTTTGCCGAAAAATTCACAGCAATTCAGGCGGGATTTACGGCGATCGAACGGATTAATGATGTCATGGACGAGCCAATAGAAATACGCGATCGGCTCACGACTCAATCTCTTTCAGATTTTGATAGTAAAAATGTGGGTGAAATTCGCTTTGAGCATGTGACCTTTGGCTACAAGCCCGATGAATATGTGATTCGTGATTTGGACTTTACCATCCGATCGGGTGAAAAAGTTGCGCTTGTTGGTCCGACAGGTGCGGGAAAAAGTTCAATTATTCGTTTACTCAGTCGGCTTTATGATCCACAAGAAGGCCGAATTCTATTGGATAGGATTGATATTCGAGATTTACCTCAAGCGGAATTGCGTAAACGGATTGGGATTATTTTGCAGGATGGTTTCATTTTCGCAGGCGACGTGAAAGGAAATATTACCCTCGGTGAAACCTATCCTCTAGAAGAGATTCAGGCGGCGGCAGAAAAGACGAATGTGTCAAAACTTATTCAGCAACTGCCCCACGGTTACGACACCCAGCTCCGAGAGCGGGGAACCAATCTTTCGGGTGGTCAAAAGCAGCTCATTGCCTTTGCCCGCGCCGCCATCCGCGATCCGAAAATTCTAGTTCTTGATGAGGCGACATCGAGTTTGGATGTGGGGACGGAAGCGCAGATTCAAGAGGCATTGGAACATATGCTAGAAGATCGAACCGCTATTATCATCGCCCACCGTTTGAGTACGATTCGCAATGTCGATCGCATTCTTGTTTTAAAACGCGGTGAATTGGTGGAGTCCGGTAGCCATGATCAATTGCTAGCTCAAGATGGCTTGTATGCAGGATTGTACAAATTACAAATGTTGGGGCAATAATTGACTTAACCTTTGACCCTGTATCAACGATCGGATTGCAATCGTTGATTAAATAGGATCTGAGTAAGAGATTAATTTTCCAATTGCTTAACTCATCTCCAACATCCGTTGCATTGGTCGTAGTGCAGCTAGTCGTGTTGCTTCATCCATCGTGATTTCAGGTGTTTTGTTGAGCATGGCTAAATATAGTTTTTCTAAGGTATTGAGCCGCATGTACGGGCATTCATTGCAGGCACAATTTGCGATCGGGGGCGCTGGAATAAATTGTTTATTAGGTGATTTTTTTTGCATTTGGTGAATGATTCCAGATTCGGTCAACACAATGAATTGATTACGATCGCTCTTCTGTGAATAATTCAATAATCCCGTCGTAGATGCAATATAGTTTGCATATTTTAAAAGTGGCGGTTCGCATTCAGGATGAGCAATCACCTCAGCATTGGGATATTTAATCATCAAATCCATCAGCTTCTTTTCTGAAAACGTTTCGTGAACAATACAGCTTCCCTGCCAAAGCACCATCTCGCGCCCCGTTTGCTCCATTACATAGCGACCAAGATTCCGATCGGGTGCGAAAATAATCGGCTGATCTGCGGGTAGCTGCTGGACTATCTTTACCGCATTAGAACTCGTACAAATAATATCGCTCATGGCCTTGATGTCTGCCGTGCAATTAATATACGAAATTACCAAATGATCAGGATACTGACGCTTGAAATCGGCGAACTGATCAGGAGGACAACTATCCGCTAGTGAGCATCCAGCCTCCAGATCGGGCAACAAAACAAGTTTGGTCGGATTCAGAATTTTCGCCGTTTCCGCCATGAAGTGAACGCCCGCGAATACAATCACATCTGCATCCGTCTGAGCCGCTTGCTGAGCCAATCCTAGGGAATCACCGAGATAATCTGCAATGTCTTGAATGTCTGCGTCTTGATAATAATGGGCTAGGATAACTGCATTCATCTCTTTTTTCAAGGCTTCGATCGCCACAAATAAATCTTTCGGAAGGACATTCTTAGGCGCAGTTTGAGTAATAGGTGCGGTGGTGAACATGGTGGAATTTAAACTTGTAGATGTGGGTACTTTTAGTATAAATTACCAAAACTAAAAGTCAATCTTTTATTAAAAATTTCTAAAAGTTTGGCCAGTCCGGTAGTAATCGGAAAACTTGTAAACCGTAGCCCCATGCTCTGCCCTCATCCCCTAAAATAGAGGAGTCCCGATTTCCCTGCATGAACCTTTGATTCAACAAGAGACGCTAAATTTATTGGAATGGTCACGGCTTTGTCAACACTTAGCGACCTTTGCCGCCACAAAATTAGGTTCGATCGCCGCCCAGCATTTAGTGATTCCATCGACAAAAGCCGAGACCTTAAACCTGTTGGCTCAAACCCAAGAGACCTACAAACTTGAGAGTTCTGTGTCGGGTGGGCTACCGTTTGGGGGAATTCAGGATATTGGTGAATCGTTGGAACGATCGTCTATTTTGGGGCTGCTGTCGGGTGAGGAATTGCTGAATATTTCCACCACATTGTTGGGTGCGCGATCGTTGCGGCGGGCGATTGAGAATTCGGAAGATGTGCCGACCTTGATGGCGTTGGTTGCGGATCTGCGAACGTATCCTGAAATTGAAAAAGAAATTTATCGCTGTATTGACGATCGGGGCAAAGTTACGGAACGGGCGAGTCCAAAACTGGCGGACATTCGCGAAAAAATCCGATCGACTCGCGATCGGATTTTAGGAATTTTGAATAAAATGATGAGTCGTAATTCCAGCGCGATTCAAGAATCTGTGATTACCCAACGCGATAATCGCTATGTGTTGTCAGTTAAATCAAACTATAAAGAACATATTCCCGGTATTGTTCACGATGCCTCGACCAGTGGTGCAACTCTTTTCATTGAGCCACAATCGACGGTCCAAATGAACAATGCTTTGCGACAATTTTTGCGCCAAGAACAAGCCGAAGAAGAAACGGTACGCCGTAAATTGACCGCATTAGTTGCAGAAGTTCAAGACGATTTAGAACAACTTGTGGCGACTTGTACCGTGCTAGATCTCGCCTCTGCCCGATCGCGCTATAGCTATTGGCTCGAAGCAAATCCACCGACATTTATTGATTGGAATGATGCGGAACCCGGAACACCCCAGCAAAATATCACGCTGCGAAATTTACGCCATCCATTGCTAGTTTGGCAAAACAAAAATGAAGAAGGCCGTGAAGTCATTCCGACGCATTTAAGTATTGATCCTAAAATTCGTGTTGTTGCCATCACTGGACCGAATACAGGCGGCAAAACAGTCACACTCAAAACGCTGGCTTTAGCGGTATTGATGTCCAAAGTTGGCTTGTTTGTTCCGGCGCGGGAGCCTGTCGAATTGCCGTGGTTTGGGCAAGTGTTGGCGGACATTGGTGATGAACAATCATTGCAGCAAAGTCTTTCGACCTTTTCGGGTCATATTCGTCGCATTGGTCGGATTCTTGATGCGCTAGATGAGGAAGGTGTGGAGCAAGCGAATGCGTTGGTATTACTGGATGAAGTCGGTGCGGGAACTGATCCATCTGAAGGCTCAGCTTTGGCTATTGCACTTCTAAAGCACCTCGCAACTTCGGCCAAACTCACAGTTGCCACCACCCATTTTGGTGAACTCAAAGCCTTGAAATATCAAGACGATCGGTTTGAGAATGCTTCCGTTGAGTTTGATGATGTGTTGCTGGCCCCGACCTATCGATTGCTTTGGGGGATTCCAGGCCGATCGAATGCATTGACGATCGCATCAAGATTAGGATTACAATCGGCCATTGTGGAAGATGCTCAACGCTATATTGGCGGAATTTCTCAGGATATTAATGGCGTAATTGCGGGACTCGAAGCCCAACGTCGAGATCAAGAGGAAAAAGCTAAGGAAGCCTCGCGGCTAATCAAACAAGCAGAGTTCTTTTATCAACAAGTCACGGCTAAAGCGCAAGTCTTAAAAGAACGCGAACGTGAATTAAAACAAGCCCAAGAAGATGCCGTTCAGAAAATGCTTTTGGATGCAAAGTCTCAAGTTGCACAGGTAATTAAACAACTCCAAAAGGGCACACCCACAGGTCAAGATGCTCAACTCGCAACCGATCGGTTAAACAAGCTCGCGGAGAAACATCTACCACCCGTCGAACCCAAAAAGAAAAAGCCAGGATTTATGCCGAAAGTGGGCGATCGGGTCCGAATTCCACGTCTCGGACAAACGGCTGAGGTATTGGTGGCTGACTCGGATGATTTGACGGTTCGGTTTGGCATCATGAAGATGATTGTCTCAATCTACGAAATTGAATCACTACAGGGTCAAAAAGTCGAACGGGAAGAGAAACAGGCTAAAGAGAATGGTAAAACTAAAGACAAAACCAAAGCCCAACCCGCTCCGGCTCTCTCTGCCCCGGCTGTCCGAACCGATAGTACAACCTTTGATATTCGTGGGACTCGGGTCGCGGAAGCTGAAATTGTGATCGATCGGGCAATTTCAGCAAACTACGGACCTATTTGGATTATCCATGGTCACGGCACAGGCAAACTCAAGGAAGGCGTTCATGCTTATTTAAAACGGCACGATCGGATCGCAAAGTTTGAACCTGCTGAAAAGTACGATGGCGGCGCGGGAGTAACAGTGGCCTATCCTAAATAAAATTATGGTTTAGAACGTTCCCAATTCTCGCCGCAGATAGCCTTTGAATCTTGTTTCAAGACCAACAAAGAAAACTTTCATCAAACAGTAATTTCATGCAGATAACGGAGCTGCCATAAACCGACGTTCACAATCCGCAGCGTAAGCAATGCAGGCTTTTAAATCTTCTCGGGTTAGATCGGGAAAATCGTCGAGAATTTCTGCTTCGGTCATCTCAGAAGCCAGATACTCAAGCACTTCATAAACCGTGATTCGCAAGCCACGTACACAGGGCTTACCACTGCGCTTATTTTGTTCGATCGTGATGAAGTTTTGGTAGTTCATCATTAAAATCACCTTCATTGAGTAATCTGATTATAAGGCTACGTCAGTTACGAACCATTCCCACGAACCATTCCCAACACGCTCAAAGTGCCAGCCTCCACGATCGCTCCTGACTTGGTTTTAGCATGTTCGTCAGCAAATTCATTATAAGACTTTCTCGATCGTCGATCGTATGAGCATTCCCTGGCAAGGATTACAGGCTATTTTTATCTAAAATCAGTTTTGAAAGTCGATCAGACTAATCATAAAGAATACCGATCGCCCCCTTCTCAATTCAACATTCACAATTCTGCCTTCTAAAATCGTTGGCGTTGGCCGTCCTCATTCGTCATCTCTAAAAATATCCGTCATAATTTCGGCTGCTGTTCCCCGTTTGGCAGTACCATTCTCGATGGCAACCATTGTGTCTACGGCACTTTAGACAATCTCCTTTCGACGCATGGCAATCCGACGTTTTTGGATTAGGTCAAACACAAGATCTTGTTCGTCTTCAGGAAGTGCCTCGATCGATTCGATCGCTTGTTGAAGGAGTGAGACTTGGGTCAACATTGATAAACCTCAAAGGATCTACAATTAAATTATAGCTGGACCTTCTCACTTCACAATTCTAAATTCGACCTTCCAACATCGTTGACCAACCTCCCCGAACAGGAATTGCAATACACCCTTCGCATCACCGATCGGAACATTATTAGTCATCAAGATCTTGCAACAACTTACGCTTTATATTTCGTCGAACATGCAGAATTCGCGCAATCTCAAGTACATCTTGATTGATTCGATAGAAGATGTAGTGTTGTCCTATTCGATATCGAAAGTATCCAGCCCGAATATCATTATATTGGGTTCCGAGTTGGGGTTTGATCAGAAGTCGCTCAAAGGCTGAGTCTAACGATCGCGCATACTTTTCAAATTGCGGAATTCCCCATTGTCCCAGGGTAAACTCTAGAATTTCGCGATAGTCTTTTTCAGCCTGTCGAGTGAGCCGATAACGTTCCATGATCTCGTCCTAAGCTGATTTTGAGGTGTGAGCCGCGAGGACTTGGGCTTTAATGTCGTCTAGGGTAAAGTCTGAAAATTCTCCTGCATCAGCTTCATCGGCTCCGATCGCCACTTCTGTGCGAAACCATGCCATCATTTCTGGGGATTCCTGATCGCTGAGTTCTGACATCATCCGTTCTAATGCTATTTCGATGATGTCAACGGGATCGGTGTAGCCCAAGGTCATCATTCGTTCTAGAAGACGATCGGCGTTTTGAGTCAGAGAGATTTGCATAGAAAGTTTCCTTGATTGGACCTATTGATCATTTTAGCAATCTTAGTGAAATTCTGCTCGATCGCCCTCCTCCTCAATTCTCCATTCACAATTCTAAATTCTTCATCCCAACATCGATCGCAGTCCATCGATCGCATCACCGATCGTTCCAAAACACAGTCACTTTAATTAGTCCTAGTCATGGCACAGGCAAACTCAAGGAAGGCGTTCATGCTTATTTAAAACGGCACGATCGGATTGCAAAGTTTGAACCTGCTGAAAAGTACGATGGTGGCGCGGGGGTGACGGTAGCCTATCCTAAATAAAATTATGGTTTAGAACTAATGCAAATTAAATATAGGGATATTTTCAGACGAAGGGTGCAAAGGGTTGTGAACTGGACGAGCAGGCTCTAGATAAAAACGATCAAGTGTGGGATGAGGAAATTTTGCGAGCGATTTGGACCAAAGTTGCGGGATGCCTAGTTCCCATTCAACGCTGGTGACAAGGGTTGGAGACAATTTTTGGGTCTCACAAGGTATTGGAGAGGTGGAAAGTTTACCTTGTTTATTATTGTGATATACAATGAGGGGAAGTTGGTTAAACGGCAGAAAAGAAAATGAAAAAAATAATCACATAGTTGATAAACTATGTGCCAGAAATCATTATTTTGAAAGAGCTGTTAATTCGTATGCCGTTTATAGTTTTGACCGGGTAGCTGATGGGTGTAACGATCGCCTGTATTTGTGAATTGGGTGGTCGGACATAAGTTGAGATATTGAGAGGACACTATGCGAATTATTCAAGCTTCGATAACAGGTTTATTTGGTGTCTTTGACCATGTGATTCCGTTTAATTTAGACGATCGAATTACTATCATTCATGCCCCAAATGGTTATGGAAAGACGATCGTTCTGAAGATGCTGAATGGGATATTTAATGATCGGTATAGTGAGCTACGTAAGATTCCCTATAAAAGTTTCCAAGTAAGGTTTGATGATGATAGCTATCTTGAGGTATTGAAAGATGATGCATCGCCTACTTTAGGAAAGATGTCTGGTTTAGTCTTAAATCTCTACAAACTCAATCATAAAGAAAAACTATCTCTTAATCTCAAAATTGATCGTTCAAGTGGAAAAATTTCTCCTAGTATGATTGATGATTTTATTCCAGGACTTCATCAAATATCAGGAGAAGAGTGGATATATGAACCTACTGGAGAATCGCTAGAAATTGATGAAATCATGGAAAGGTTTAACAACTATCTTCCTGTATCAAGAAAACGGAATTTGAAAGCTGAGGGATGGTTCACTGAGCTTAAAGAAAAGGTTCATGTATATTTAATTGAATCACAACGATTGTTGAGTTTTTCTGAAAATAGAAATGAGAAAAGAAGAATGAGTGGTGTTCCTCCGACACCATCGTTAACAGTAAACTCTTATTCAAAGGAACTTGTTTATGCAATCAAAGAAAGATTAGCTAGCTATGCCTCTGTATCCCAATCTCTCGATAGAAGTTTCCCCACGCGAGCACTAAAACAGAAAGCCTACAAAGACTTAAGTAGTGAGGAATTACTTAAGAAGTTAGAAGAACTAGAAAAGGATAGAAACGGATTGATTGAAACTGGCCTATTAGAGCATGACAGAGATGAAAATCCTCAGATTCCACAAGATGAAATTGACGAAAGTATGAGAAATATTTTGTCAGTTTACGTCAAAGATGTGGAAGAGAAATTAAAGGTTTTTGATGATATTACTGGCAAGATAGATTTGTTTCGACGCATAATTAATTCAAAATTTTCATACAAGGAACTTATCATAAGTCGTGAGAAAGGATTTGTCGTCAGGTCTAAATATCCTGACCAATACAAGAGTTCCTCTGGTGACTTATCTCCGGATTCTTTGTCTTCAGGTGAGCAACATGAATTGGTTCTTCTCTATGAACTTTTATTTAAAGTTAAGGAAAATTCACTTGTTCTTATTGATGAACCTGAACTCTCACTTCATGTAGGTTGGCAAATTAACTTCCTAAATGATCTAGAAGAGATTTCAAAACTTGCGAACTTAGATTTTCTAATTGCGACACATTCTCCAAGTATAATTCATGGGCGTTGGGACTTAACTGTTGAATTGAAAGGTTTGCCCCGATGACAAATTCCATGCAGGAATATCTTGAGAAAGATCCGTCTTTTTATGCAGATGAAATCAGACTGAGGCGGACTGTCCATAATGGTGCATTTGCTATTGTTGAAGGCTCGTCTGATTTTAAATTCTATCGTCAGATTCTCGTAGAAGATGGAATTGTTGTTGCTTCTAATAAATCAATGGCAATCGAGGTCCTAAAAATCTTAAATCATGAAAATGCGGTGGATGTTGTTGCGATCGTAGACAAAGACTTTGATGAATTACGAGAAATACTTCCACAAATTGATAATCTTTTTTTTACGGATTCTCATGATCTAGAAACATTACTTATTCAATCCCCTGCGCTGGAAAAAGTGCTCAACGAATTTGGCTCAAACGATAAAATCAAGAACCTCGGTGAAGATGTTCGAGATATTTTACTGAATGCAGGATGTTCGATCGGCTATCTTCTTTGGGTTTCATTTCAGGATGCTTTACACCTTAAATTTGAAGGAATTCAATATGGTAAATTCTTAGACAAAACGTCATTTAAGCTTGATGAAAATGATTTGATGAAAGAAGTCAAAAATAAATCTCAGCAGCCCGCTCTCGATCTTGAATCTTTGAAAAAGCAATTCAGTGAATTAAAAGATTCCAAACACGATCGGTGGCAAGTTTGTCGAGGTCATGATTTAGTTGAAATCTTATCGGTTGGGTTGCTTCAAATGCTCGGCTCCAGGAAAGCAACCGCAGTCACATCCGAAATTTTAGAACGATCGCTTCGATTAGCCTACGAAAAAAGCTACTTCTCCCAAACCAAGCTCTACGACGCTTTAAAAACGTGGGAGATTCAACACAATGTTGAACTCTTCCTCGTCCAATAAAAGAGCAACCGTTAAACCTAATAGGGAATTTCACCCCACAAATCAACAAACAACAAGAGTCTGTTCCACAAAGACCGACATAAGACCATGAATCATCATCACCCACCCATCGGATAGTTCTCCAGTGCAATATTCAAATAATGTCCAGTATACGACTCCTTCACTTTCGCAACCTGATCAGGAGTCCCCGCCGCAATCACATGGCCGCCCCGATCGCCGCCTTCTGGCCCCAAATCAATCACCCAATCACTACAGCGAATTACATCCAAATTATGTTCAATCATTAATACCGAATTCCCCTTATCCACCAATCGCTGAACCACATCCAATAACTTATGCACATCATAAAATGACAATCCCGTCGTCGGTTCATCAATCAGATATAATGTTTTCCCCGTCGCACGACGAGACAATTCTGATGCAAGTTTGACCCGCTGAGCTTCGCCCCCTGAGAGAGTTGGCGCAGGCTGGCCAATTTTCATATACCCAAGGCCAACATCAAATAATGTTTTCAATCGAACATGCGCTTGGGGAATATTTTGAAAGAAGTCACAGGCCACTTCCACGGTCATATCTAATACATCAGCGATCGATTTTTCCTTAAATTTCACCTGCAATGTTTCGCGGTTATATCGTTTGCCTTTGCAGACTTCACATTGCACATATACATCGGGGAGAAAGTTCATTTCAATTACATTTACACCTTGTCCCGCACAAGATTCACAGCGTCCACCTTTGACGTTAAACGAGAACTGGCCCGGTTTATACCCTCGTGCTTTGGCCTCGATCGTGGTGGAAAATACTTCACGAATCACATCAAAGATTCCAGTATAGGTCGCCGGATTCGATCGCGGAGTTCGTCCGATCGGGGACTGATCAATTACGATCGCTTTGTCTAATGTATCCAACCCGATGATTTGATCAACCGCTTTTGGAAATGGAACCTTACGGCCAAAGTGATGTTGAATCGCGGGATGAAGTAACTCATTTACTAAGGTAGATTTTCCCGATCCAGAAACTCCCGTAATACAAACTAATTCACCCAGTGGAATATCAACGTCAATCCCTTGAAGATTATTTCGATAAGCATTTTTCACTGAAATCGATCGGCCATTTCCCTCGCGTCGTTTGGCCGGAGTATCAATCTTCAGTCGCCCAGATAGGTACGCTCCCGTCAGCGATTCCTCAGCATCCAGAAGATTCTGCAAACTTCCCTGCGAAACAATCCGGCCCCCATGTACGCCCGCTCCAGGACCAATATCCACAATGAAATCCGCTGCCCGCATGGTTTCTTCATCATGCTCCACCACGACCAAAGTATTGCCTAAATCTCGCAACTTCGTCAGCGTCCCGAGCAATCGCGTATTGTCCCGTTGATGCAATCCAATACTCGGTTCATCCAACACATACAGCACGCCCGTCAACCCCGACCCAATCTGCGTCGCCAACCGAATTCGTTGGGCCTCACCGCCAGAAAGCGTCATAGCCGGACGATCGAGCGTCAGATAATCTAATCCGACATCTAGTAAAAAGCTCAATCGTGCTTTGATTTCTTTTAGAACTAAATCTGCAATCTTGGCCTGTTTTGGAGTCAGATTCATTTCGCCAATTTGAGTCAAGCAATCTCGAATTGAAACACTCGTTAAATCTTGAATGCGAAACTGACCAACTTGAACAGCTAATGATTCAGGTTTTAGGCGAAATCCATTACAAGATTCACAGGGTTGATCAATTAGATATTGTTCAAGTTTTTGTTTTTGCAAATCAGATGAGGCTTCTTGATACTGTCGCTCCAACATCGGCAATGCGCCTTCATAGCGACGGTTGTAGCCTTTGGTGTCCCGATAACGCGAATCGGTTTCAATCCAAATCGGTTCTGGAGAACCATACAAAACAATCTCCTTTTGATCGTCCCGCAGATTTTCCCAGGGTGTTTTAATATCAAAACTATAGGCTTCTGCGACACTACACAACAATGATAAATAGTAGGTATTGTCTTTGTCGGACCAAGGTGCGATCGCAGCATATACCGGAAGCGCAGGATTTGGAATGATCAAATCTGGTGAAAACTTACGAAGACTCCCCAAACCATGACAATCAGGACAAGCACCATAGGGAGAATTGAATGAAAATAATCGCGGCGACAATTCATCCATCACGGCCCCGTGTTCTGGGCAAGCAAAGTTCTCGGAAAATACAAGATCCCCAATCTTTTCTACTTGTTCTTGGCTTGGATCTTGTTCTCCTGATTCATTTTCTTTAGGTTCAGGATGCACAATGCTGATCATTGCGATGCCATTGGAATGCTTTAAACAAGTGGTCAATGAATCAACCAAACGCTCCTGCATGTCGTCTTTTTTTACCAACCGATCGACCACAATTTCAATATCGTGAAACTTGTTTTTATCGAGTTCGATCGAATCATTCAACTCGCGAACCTCACCATCAATCCGTACCCGCGCAAACCCTTCAGCCGCGATGCTAGAGAGTGTTTTTTTATGGGTGCCTTTTTTACCCCGAACTACAGGCGCAAGAACTTGGAAACGGGTTTTATCCGGTAGCTCCATTATTTTGTCGCACATTTGGTCGATCGCTTGGGGCGCAATGGCCCGATCGCATTCTGGACAATGGGGTTCACCCGCACGGCCAAATAACAGACGCAAATAGTCGTAAATTTCAGTAACGGTACCGACGGTGGAGCGTGGGTTGTGAGAGGTCGATTTTTGGTCAATGGAGATAGCTGGACTTAAGCCCTCGATCGCGTCCACATCCGGCTTATCTACCTGACCGAGGAATTGCCTTGCATAGGCGCTCAGAGACTCAACATAACGGCGCTGACCTTCCGCAAAAATGGTATCAAAGGCTAACGACGATTTTCCCGAGCCAGATACGCCCGTAAAGACGATCATTTGGTCGCGGGGAATTTCAAGATCAATATTTTTAAGGTTGTGTTGTCTCGCGCCGCGAATCCGAATGGTGTTGGATGGATTATGACGAGATCCAGTGACGGCCAGGGTGATCGAATCTATGGGACGATCGCTCAAAACGTCAGCCGCATCGTTTGTGGAGGATTTGCTAGAACGTTTTGCCATTTCGGAACAATTGAAAAAAGGGTTTATTGATTCTAACGCCCCAACTGGACCCATGGATATGAATCGATGGAAAGATCGAACAATTTACCCTGGGAAATCGCCTAATTGATTAATCGTGGTCAGGACTAATTGAGCTGTCCGATCGATCAGATCTCGCTTTACAAGGATTGCCCCAGCAGATTTGATCACTAGCGAGCGATTTTAAAACCGTACTTCTAGTCCCGACTACAGTATTCGACCCGATCGTCACGTCTGGCCCAATGAAGCAGTCTGCCGCAATCCAAGCGCCATTACCAATTTGAATTACACCCGTTTTTAGGTCAAAGCTGGGCTTACGAAAATCGTGGCTTCCGGTGCAAAGATAACTCTTCTGAGAAATGACCGCATGATCCCCAATAACAATCCGATCGAGGCTATAAAAAACAACATCATCCCCAATCCAGCTCCAGTCGCCAATTTCAACTTTCCATGGATACGTAAATCGTGCTGTTGGGCGGATAATTACGCCGTCTCCAATCTTTGCCCCAAACCATCGCAATATCTCAGCCCGCACCCCGCTCATAGAATGCAAGGTCAACGGAAATACGATCGCCTGCACTAACCACCACAGCAGAATAAATCCACCCGATCGTCCTCGATCGAAATCAGATTGGTCATAACTCCTCAAATCGAATCGCGGTGTTGCATCTAGTTTGAACTCACTCTCAAATTCTGCATCGAACTCAACATGAGGGGCAAGGTCGATCGGTCGTAGGGGCGATCGCATAATAATTAACCTTTAATCTCAGGAACAGCGGGAATAGTCATCCGATCGTCCAAGATTACCTGCTGATTTAGAGCACCCTTAAATTGATCAATTTCTAAGAGTTTCACGCCAATATTAAACTCATACTGACTCAGTAACCGTCCATAGGTATAGCCTGCTTTCCCATCTAAGAGTCCTAACCGCAGGAAGTAGAACAAAACGAATCGCAGCGATGGCTTAAACGGCAAACGAACCCAAATCCGTTTCAAGAAGCGTTTACGTTGGACATTATCACCAAAGAGATTAGCGCCGATCGTGCCATCATTGCCTTTTCCGTGAAGGATATTGTAGTAAACCTGCGCTTCCCAATTTGAATAGCGATTATGGCGCTCTAGCCAGTGATAAATATCACGAAAATCAATATGCAGCATATCTTCCTTGAGATACCCCACTTTGCCATTCAAAATCACATGCTCATGAACCTCATTGTCCCCCGTATTTCGCATTCCCTCAGTGCCAAGGTTTTCGTAGCGCCCAACTTGGTGCTTAAATAAACGCAGATTCCAGTCAGGATATTTTCCACCAAATCGAATCCATTTTCCTAGGAAAAATACTTTTCGGTTTAGATAATATCCCTGAAATTCAGGATTTTTAATTGCGATTTCAATCTCGTTCCAGAGTTTAGGGGTAATCCGTTCATCGCAATCTACGATCAACACCCATTCATTACGAAAGGGAAGATTTTCGAGAGACCAGTTCTTTTTCTTAGGATGGCGACCATTAAACTCAAACTGCACAACAGTTGCGCCATATTGTTCTGAGATTTCGATACTACGATCGCTACTCTGTGAATCCACTACAAACACTTCATCTGCACGAGAGACACTCTCTAAACAAGCTGAAAGATTGGCTTCTTCGTTGCGAGCTGGAATAAGAATAGAGACGGGAAGTTTTGAAGGCATGGTGGATTTCATACGTAAAAAAAAGCGCTAAGTCTGGCAACAAGTGATAATTCACTGATACAAAAGAAAGTCAATTATTTCAATAAACCTTGTTTTACAGTGTTGCTTTACATTGTTAGGGTAAGTATTCCCCAATAATGCCTTGAAGTCGCGATCGGATTAGCTTCTAGATTCTTCTGGACGAAGTGTATAAACTGGACGCTTACGAGTGGAGGTCACCGCGTAAAAGAGTTTTTCGTATTGCGTTAGAGCTTGTTCAAAGGAATAACGTTCCAATGCATATTGACGACCTTGATAGCCATAGCGATCGGCGAGTTCAGGATCATTTGAAAGCTTCAAAATTGCATCGGCGAGAGCTTCAGGATCTTCTGGGGCGACGACTATTCCACCACGACTTTTTTCAATCGCTTTAGCGGCACTGCCCGTACTGGGAACCGAGGCTATGATGGGCCGACCACTAGACAATAGGACTTGGGTTTTTGATGGCATATTGAATGAAACCACGTTGTGTTTTTGCACAATTAGGCCAACATCAGCCGCCGCTAGCATTTCGGGCAGTTTTTCGCGGGGTTGGAATGGCAGGAGATGAACATTGGTGGCTCCGCAAGTGGTGCAGTAATCTTTAAGTTTTGCCAGAGCGCTGGGTTCTCCAACAATGACAAACGCAATGCGTGGACTATCAGACAGGCGGGTGGCAGCTTCGACTACGGTTTCCAGACCTTGGGTTAGGGCGATGTTGCCGGAGTACATCACGACAAATTTTCCTTCAAGTCCATGGGCTTTGCGGAAGGCATTGTCTTCCTTGGGAAGGGGCCGGATAAATTGAGTATTTACCCAGTTGGGGATGCAGGTAATTTTGCTGGCGGGAACGCCTTTATTCACAAGATTATCCACAAAGCCATCGGCAATGACGCTAATAGTGTGGGCGGTGCGATAGGAGAACCGTTCTAGACCTTCGAGGATACGAATCATTGTTCTACTTTTGAGCAACCCCACATGAATAGCTGCTTCAGGAAGAATATCTTGTACATTCAACACGATTGGGCAGTTGTAGATTAAGCCGAGGAGTGCGGCTGGGAGACATACGGGTAGAGGGGGCACTGTCAACAGAATCACATCAGGCCGCCAGCCGCGTAGGGCTTGAAAGAAGCTGGAGACCACAAAACTTCCATCTAGGAGAATCCGATCGATTAAGGTTGGGGTGGGTTTGACCCAGATAAAACTGCGCTGAATAATAACGCCGTTGCGAGTTTCAGTTAGGTAGAGCTTGCCTTTGTAGTCGTCGTAGACTTGTCGTTGAGGATAATTTGGCATTCCAGTTACGACCCGGACTTCGTGTCCTTGGCGAACTAGTCCTTCAGCCAGTTCGGTCATCAATGGTGCGATGCCGATCGGCTCGGGATAATAGTTGTAGGAATAAATCAAAACTCGCATAGGGGCAAAGCGCAGAGTTACAGGGTTCCTTTAGTGTAGGCATTTGGGTTTTTAATGGTCCTCTGTGCATTTACGGGCATTAGTGAGAAACAATAAAGACTTCCTACGTTAATTGGCTGAGTAATAGATCGTGCTTTGGGGTGAGATTTGTCAATTTTTTGACTGTACGATCGGACCCAAATCGTCTCTACGAGCGGATTAGAACGGTCTGTCATGAGTCCGATGCCCAAGACGGTAATATTCATGATGCTTATGCTTTAAGTATGAGGATTAAGTCCGAGGATTAAGTCCGAGGATTAAGTGCAGGTGTGGGCGCAGCAGTGGGTAAGGTCTCAAAGGGGATGGCGGTTAGAGGATAGCCAGAATTTCGTTGTATTTTGCGGCTGTCATTCGCAATGAGGCCCAAAACTCGACTTGGAATCATCTGAAGGGCTTCGATGGCTTGGGCTACGGCATCCTGTTTCGTTTTTTTGATTCGCGTTACTAACAATAATCCATCGGCATGGGATGCGACGAGTAAGGCATCAGACAGGGTTCCGATCGGAGGAGTGTCGTAAATGACGAGATCGTAGTCCTCGGTGAAGCGAGCCATGATTTGTTGCATTCGCTGGGAGGCAAGCAGGGGAATAGGATCGCTGGCGGAGGGTCCGGCAGTGAGGATATGGATAGTGGGATTGATGGGCCAAGGTTGAATAAATCCGCTGACCTCTAGGTTGCTTTGTAATGCGTTGCTAAGGCCCTGTTGGTTCGATAGGCCGAGGCGATAATGTTGCTGGGGGCGACGGAGTTCTGCATCCACTAATAGGACACGCTGTCCCATGGAAGCCGCTGCTCGTGCAAGATAGAGGGCGACGGTGGATTTGCCATCTCCCGCCATGGCTGAGGTAATGACAATTGATTTGACTGGGGTTTGGGCATTGGTGAGGCGGAGGTTGGTGCTGAGTAGACGGAAGGCTTCGAGAAAGGGAATCGTGCCTAGTTTAGAAAATGTTCCGGGACGAGACGACTCGTTTTGGCTACTGAGGTTATGTTCGATTTGCGTTAATTCTCGGTTGTAGGGAATTGTACCGAGAAGGGGATACTTGCTGGCTTTTTTGATTTCGTCGGAGGTGTAGAAAACGTTGATGGCCCGATCGATTAGCAGCGCGGCCACGATCCCAGACAAGAGTCCTAAAATAGTGCCTATAAGCGCATTCGACTTCAAGCTGGTGAGTTCCGGGATGCTGGGCGGCGAGATGGGTTGCCAGGGGGTGACTTGCTCGCCGATGTTGATTTGGAGCGTGGATTTTTTGGCCAGAAATTGATTTAGGTTATCCGTGGCAATTTGCAATTCGCCTTGAATCGCTGTGTACTCGCGGGCTACCCGAGATAGATCTCTCATCCGATCGCTAAGTCCTTGTTCGGTGGTATTCAGTGCTAATTCTTTAGCTTGAAGATCGCGGACTTGGCTGCCCACTTCGTCTTTGGCCCGAGTTGATTCTCGTTCCATGAGAGACAGGATACGGGCGCGTTCATCCCGAAGGATAATCATATTTTCACTATTCGGAAGATAAATAGCGCCATCCTGAGCAATTTTGCCATCAACGACTAGGAGCTGATCCAAGAGCTTTTGGTAGCCTTGGCTCTGACGGAGGGCGGCTCCTGCTGTGCGTTCTCCTCGGGAAGCATCTATTTCACGTTGGAGATCGCCGTAAAGTGCGTTGGCTTGCTTGAGCTGAACGGTGTTGTCGAGGCGCTGTTTGCGGAAGTTGGAAAGCTGGTCGGAGATTTCGCGGTTTTGGGATTCGGGGTCGAAAAAGGTGTTCTCCTGACGAAAGGTTTGCAGCCGTTGCTGGAGCGATCGGACTTTACCTTGGAGTTCAGGCAGCTGCTTGTCAATAAAGTCAAGCCCTTGAGTGGTCTCAGCCCGCCGTTCTTCCAGGGAATATTTGATATACCGATCGCTCAACGCGTTGAGGACTGATGTGACCCGATTGGGATTGCTGTCGGTGTAACGGACCACCACAATTTCAGTGTCGGGGACCGCTTTAACATCAATTTGTTTGACGAGTTGGTCGTATTTAAAATCGGGATACTCGGTCAGAAGCTGTTTGTGTACGGGTTCCAAGACGGCCAAGCTATACAGTAACCGAGCTTTGGTAGGATCCAGTCCTCGACTAGTTCCGGGGCCAGTAGCGGGAGTGCTGCCACCAGACACATCGACGGATTGCTTCAGCGATGACACCACTTGACCTTCTGCCGTCAGTGGCTTAGTGAGCAGTTGAAAGTCGCCCTGATAGTTAGGTTTTTTGATGCCCACGATTCCCCCTAGGGTGCCGCCGATGATGGCACAGCCCACTACGACCAAACCCCGCCTCCGAAAAATGGAGAAAATGTTCCCAAAATCAAGGGCATCGTCATTAGACTGGCCATTGAAGGGAGGCATCCATTGAGGGCGGTTTGTGGGGGTTCCGGGTTCCATAGGATCTCCTGGGTTCTACTTGAATGGATTTGAAGCTTCAGAAGTGAGAGCGAATTATTGAGGGCAATATCAGGCCATAAGCTAGGGGAGGAAGATAGAACGGAAAACCGAGATAATTCCGCTCAATGGAGTGGAAATTTGATCTGAATCGCCAAATATAGACAAGCGCGATCGTCGCACCACGATAACATCTTCATTCTGGAGCGTTGGATTGTTTTGATCGTCTATCGCAGCGGCAAAGTTAACCGGAACATCCCGTTTCAAAATGCTACCGTCTGAGTTAAGTCGAATGAATTCAACAGTTTTTCGATCGGCACGGCGGTTAAATCCTCCGGCTGCAACAATCGCTCTCGTCAATGGAACATTAGGCGGTAATTCTAGTAATCCTGGTCTTTCGATTTCACCAATTACATTGACCCGAATCCGATCGGGGGAGAAGGTCGAGCTAGCGATCGTACTGGCTTCGATGCGATCGCGGCTGGTGACCACTGGAACTACAATCGTGTCGCGGTCTTGCAAGATCAAATCTTGTTTTTGGTCGCCGTCTTTAAGCAATGCCCACAGATCGACATTAAGCGTTTGCTCGGTGCCGTTTTGAGTAATACGGCGAACTTGGATGGCCCGAATATTAGCCATAGACTTGATGCCTCCCGCACTTTGCAATGCACGGGTTAAAGTCGGGAAGATGCGGGCTTGGTTGAAGCTGTCACGGGCTTGTCCTGGATTTCCAGCTAGGGGCACAGTGACGCTACTTTCGACGGTGTGGGTGCCGGGGCGATAGACTTCGCCAATGACGGTAATGTTGAGGGGCTGAACTTTCTCGGCGGAGAAGCTGGTGGTAGCTAATTGGTAGGATTCATTCAAATCCAGAGACTTGGCTGTGGGGACAAAAATGGTGTCACCGTCGCGCAAAATGGCATCTTGACGGTTGTCGCCATTGCGCAGGAAGTTCCATAGATTAACGTTGATATTGCGAATATTGCCGCCCCGTTGGACGCGCCGAATTTGAACTTGATTTAGGTCTGCGGCTTGGGTGATGCCGCCTGCGATTTTTAGGGCGCGGGTGAGGGTTGGGAACTGGGTGGGTACGGAGTTATTTTCTGGTCCAACCCCCGTCAGATCGTAAGATCCTCGACGGCTAACTTCCCCCGTGACGGCAACTTTGATAGGGCGGGGAGAGACTAAGGTGAGGGTAACGACGGGATAGCGTAAGAGTTTGGCATACATGGCGCTAACAGCGGCGGTGGCTTCAGCGATCGTCATTCCCTGTACGGATAACCGCCCAATTTGAACAAAGCTCAAGGTGCCATCAACCAAAACTTGCGTATCCAGGGTGTACTGAGGGGCTTTTAAGACATCGACTTTTATGCGATCGCCGGGGCCGAGGGTATAGTCTTCCTGTTGAATAGCGGTGATGGGGATACTGTCAGAAGTATTGTCAAACGTTGAGGGAGGAAATGGACTAGGGGTTGCGGCGATCGTCGGCATCATCCATCCGCCACTCAAGCTTAATGTCATTAAGGTCATAGAGCTGAATTTCATCAAACGATCGATCGATCGATCGCTATTTTTGGATAACGAATAGGAACGGTAAAAATTGGCGGGAATGGAAGAAAGCTGATTCATAGGTCAAAAAATTTAGAATTTAATTTAACTATTCTAATTTAACTGTAGAGTAGCGAACGAATTCATACCTTGTCTCTAACCCAAGACCTCATTTAGTTTGCCTAAATTTTAAGTTTCCTAAATTTAGAGATAGGGTTAACCAACTGAATCACGATCGGCAAAAGCCCAAACCCAAAACAAACGATTCCAATCCATATTGGCTGCGGGGAAAATGGGGCAAGTAGTAAAGCCATGATGAGACTGGATAGTACGATCGTTATCCCTGCTCTTAGACCGTAATTGAGTCTTAATTTGTTCCGGGTTCCGGGTTTTATTAATGTAATAATGCGTCCGAGTAGAATACCTAAGGGCATGAACCAAACTAAATAAAATGCCCAAGGGTAAGAATTCAATGCCTTTGGACCCGTGGGAAGCCCTTGTCCACGAATGGTTGGGAAAACAAGACGGAAGAAGGTTATTTCAGGGCGTAGATCAACGTAACTGGGTTGAGTCTGGTCTAGGTGTAGGGATATAGTTGCATTTTGGTAGGTGAGGATGGCGCGATGCAATCGATTTAGCTCTAGTTTTTTTTCTGATCCGACAGCAAGGAAAGCACCATTTGACCCGGTAGAGGGGGTTCGGATACGGGCGATGAGTTGATTATCCTGTTGGCCAAGAGTGACGTTGCGTTGAAAGGAATCTAGAGATAAAGAAATAATGCGAGCAGGACCGCTTTGTTCTAGGGAACTTGTTTCAAATGTGGTGGCGAGGGTGAAGGCTGATGTTTTTCGGATGGCTTCGGTGAGTGTGGTGGGCGGTTGGTCTGTACGGTACCAGGGAGCGATTATTTGATTTTCCTGATGATCGGCTTTTGCGCCATGATGAGAGTACTTTTCTTTTTGAGATTGGTTTTGGTTTTGATTCGTATCGGTTTTGATCGATTGTTTTTCTAATGGTGGCAATGCTAAAGGGCTGCGATCGGCATAAGGCGCGATTCCAGTTAGGTCGTAGTCAGCGATCGCGGAGTCTAGCTTTGGAAATTGGGAGGATTGTAAAAATTGATTGATTTCAGGTTCAGATAAGGCCCGATCGGCAATTGAAAAGCTTTTGACGTTCCCCAGCCAACCGCGATCGCCTGTTGCTTCATTGCCGACCACTAAGTTGAATTGTGGATCCCAATCGTTCAAGTGCATCATGGTGGTGAGTTTCCAGGTGATGCCGAACATTAATGTAATCCAGATTACAAGCGCGATGGTGATAGATTTTGGTTGTGACCAGCATTTTTTTAGCCAATGGCCAATGGAAATAAAGTGTCGTTGCCAACCGAGTAGACCATAAGTTCCGCCGAGGGTTCCGCCGAGGGTATTTGTGGATATATCAATGGCGCTGGTGCTGCGGTCGGGCAGGAAGAGTTGGAGACTTTCGATCGTGAATGTAAGAGCGAAACTCAGGCCCACAACGATTATTAGTTTTCGGAATAGGGGAAATTGTTTTGGATTTAACCATTGAGATAAACCGTAACCCAATGGCATGAAGAGAACGATATTGCCAGAGACATCGAACAAATCGCTAGCATTCCGAAAGAATTCTTTGA
Organism: Synechococcales cyanobacterium GL140_1_metabat_312; assembly: GCA_025351345.1. Lineage (GTDB taxonomy): Bacteria > Cyanobacteriota > Cyanobacteriia > Leptolyngbyales > Leptolyngbyaceae > JAAFJU01. The sequence goes on along the minus strand of JANXWB010000033.1, from coordinate 17,879 downwards.
TTGCGTCTTTTTTACCCCAGGCGATCGCTTGAAAATTGAATGGAAATAACGTCAGCATTACTATGAAAAAAATGCCACCGAAAATCCAGAATTTTGAGTTAAGCCGATTACGCTGGTTCATGACGCTGCAATTTGTAAACGAGTGGGTGCGGGAATTTGCTGGGCAATCGATCGGCCAATTTCGAGAGAAGCCGTGGCGGCGGGAGAGGGTGCATTTAAAATATGTAATGCATGGTCATCGGGCACAATCAGAAAGTCGTCTACTAGTTTACCGTCAGGTTGAAGCGCTTGGGCACGAACTCCTGCATGAGTGGGAATTAAATCGTTAATGGTGACTTCAGGAATGAGACGTTGTAAGCTTTTGACAAATAAAGGTTTGAGTATCGATCGGAGTACTTCTTGAATGCCTTGATCGCCGTGTTTGGATGCGAGTTTCCAAAAGCCAGGATAGGTGAGGGTGTCTATTGCATCGCGCAGGTCGAAGTCAGTTTTATTGTAGCCTTCGCGCTTGAGACTGAGGACAGCATTGGGTCCGGCGTGAACGGTGCCATCGGCCATGCGAGTGAAATGAACACCGAGGAATGGAAAACTGGGGTTGGGAACTGGGTAAATTAGACCTTTGACTAGATACCGTTTTTCAGGAATCAGTTGGTAGTATTCGCCTCGGAAGGGAACGATTTTGGCGCTTGGATTAATGCCTGTGAGTTGGGCAATCCGATCGCACTGTAACCCGGCACAATTGATTAAAAATGCTGTACTGAATTCGCCTTGATTGGTTTCAATGGTATATCCCGATAGGGTTTTAATTAGATTTGAAACTAATGTATTCAATTTCAGATCTGCACCTTGTTCTGTGGCGATTTCGGCATATTTAAGACAGACTGCGCGATAGTCTACAATGCCTGTGGATGCGACGTGAAGACCTGCAATAGAGTGGACATGGGGTTCATAATCATGAACTTCATCGGGAGTAATTTCGGTGACAGGAAGATTATTTTGGAGACCACGATCGTAGAGGTTTTTCAGGAGTGGAAGTTCGTGTGGTTCGGTGGCAATGATCACTTTGCCGCAAACTTCGTGGGGTAGATTATGGGTTTGACAAAATTCCACCATCGATCGGCTTCCGTCCCGGCAGAATTTGGCTTTGAAGCTACCGGGTTTGTAGTAAATGCCAGAATGAATGACTCCGCTATTATTTCCGGTTTGGTGATTAGCCCAATTAGATTCTTTTTCAAGGAGTAAGATTTTTGCATTTGGGTAGATTTTACCCAGCGCCATTGCGGTTGAGAGTCCGACTATACCTCCGCCGACGATTGTAAAGTCATATAAGTCAGACATGGTGACACCGAGAGTAGGAGTATTAAAGGATTATTTGTGATTTTGATGGGTTCGATTCCCCTAAATTCCCCTTAACAAGGGGGACTATGAGTCGGAACGATCGAACTCTAAATTGCTACTATCGTTGTCTCTACTCCCATTTCATCTAGCATTTTCTGAATTTCACTAGTATAAATGCCATTCATTAGAATGATTTCGTCAGGCTTGTATTCCTTAAGGACTTCTGGCGATCGGATTTCTTGGGCTACACCGGGAATGAATTTACCTTGGCGATGGGGGTTGATATCTACGATGCAATCAATTAGATCTAACGTGTTTAGGGTGGTTAGGAATGCGACGCACTTAGAGCCAGACCCCCAGACGGCGACTCGCTTTCCTTCTGCTTTCATAGTTTCTAAATGGGTTTTCCAATGATTTAGCTTAGGCCCGATCGCAGCGGCAAATTGTTCAACATCATTGGCCACATCTTGGACACTTTCTTCGGCGGGATGAATCTTGGTGGAAATTCCTTGGATAGGTTTGGCTTCAATCATCAAATATTGATCGCCGTAGTCTAGATACAAATCAATTACTTCAAAGCCAGATTTACGGAATAGGCGGGCTAGAGTGCCGGGAGTGAAGTAGGAGCAATGTTCGTAGTAAATGTCTTCATAGGCAGTTTCGCGCAAGACTCGACCCATATCTGGGATTTCAAAGAATACAATGGTGTCATTCCGATTCTCGATCGATCGTCGCACGGTTTGAATTAATTCTTCAGTTTGATGAATATGTTCCAGGGTATGACGACAGCAAATGAACTCACCCACTTGATCGGCGTGTTTTTCGGAATAGTATTCACCAATAAACTTGACGCGGCTAACGGCTTCGCTTTCGACTCGACCCACGATCGCGCTTGGATCAATACCCACGCCGCTGCCCTGGCTCATCTCACACATCATTAATAGGAAGTCACCTTTGCTGCATCCAATTTCGACAATGTGTTTGCCTGCTAAATCATACTTATCAATCATTCGCTGTGCTAAACGGCCTGCAAATGAATTGAATGTGGGCGAGAAGCTTTGTTGATCTTCATAGGTTGGTGAATAACTAGCGTCGCTGGCGTTGTATTCGGTATTAGTAATAAAACCACAATTACCACAGAATCCTAGAACTACATCGCCGGATGGAAAGTCTTTTGCTTCTTGCTCATTTGGCATCATTAAGCAGCTATGGACGGGCACGTTGCGCACTTCGTAGAATACATGCATTTCGCCATAGCCGCAGCTTGGGCAGGTGTAGGCGATCGGACGGGTTCCGGTAGGGATTGATTGGGATACGATCGAAGTTTGAGTCATGAGATCTTCCTATAGTAATGGTTTGAATTCTGAGATTTAGATTCTGAGATTTGAATTAGCAACTATATTCAAACTTGAGCTAATTCCGGTTTGAATATTAAATGTTCTTTCGCCGGACCGCCCACATCATATTGCGCGACCACTTCTTCTGGCATTCGGCTCAAATCCGATCCGCGCATGAAATCCCGTAATGATGTCCCGGTCGGGCTGGAATCAATATTTAGCGCGCCGCTCATGGTCCGCACTTCATTGATATTCACTGTACGAAAATCAATGCTATAACGAGAAAATCCAGAGGTGTTCGGCACTGTTGAATGCATTTGGGCACCAGAAAAGAGAACAATGCCACCGGGAGGACAGACTATGCGAACTTGAGGATTGAGTTCAAGCTCTTGGGCGGCATGAGGCTGCTTACGCGTGTCAGATTTAATATGCTGGGCTGCATTGGCCCGCGAAGTCTTATTCCAATCATAGTAATTGAACTCATTGGATTCATTCTCAACCCCTTCAGCCCAATAGCGCGGATGAAATGCCATCGAACATTCGGATTCAATGTCATAAATTGGCAACCACCAATTGAATTGGCTCATGGGTGCGGAATACCAGGTATCTCTGTGGGGATGATGCGCGTAACCCACGCCGCTGGTTAAATATCCATCAGAGGTGACCATCCGAAGACGGGGAACATCAAGATAGGTTTCTTCTAAATTACAATTCAATTCTCGCAAAATATCTTGAATTAATCCTTTCGTTTTTGGATGATGGATAAACTGCGGTTTTAAGGGAGCTACGATCGCAACATATTCTTCTACACTCATTTCAAATTGAGCTGTTTTCGGGTCGAGACCTTTGAATGCCTCCTCAATCATCTCGCGGGCATGATTAACTAATGCGATCGTGCTGGGCTTGGGGGAGAATACAAAAATTTGACCTTCGTAAAGACGCTTACGCCGATCATCATCACTAACGGTTGAATCAAAATAAACGGTATGCATGACGTTTAACCTTTACTACTGAATCTATATTGCTGAACCTGTATTGCTGAATCTGGATTAAACCTTGTATTAAGGAGTGCATCTAAACAACTTTAGGACTCGGAATAGGGACGATAAATTTTCCGCCTTTCGCTTGAAACTCGCTTTGTTGTTTGATGATTTCGTCGGCGAAGTTCCATGCCAAAATTAACATATAGTCGGGTTGGTCTTCCAAAATTTTGCTTGGGGCCACGATCGGTAAATGATTGCCGCCCATAAACCGACCTTGTTTAAATTGATTGAGATCCGCAACATAGTCCAGAATTTCAGTATTAATGCCAAAGTATGCGAGCAATGTGGTTGCTTTGGCTGCCGCGCCATAGCCGACAATGCTTTTACCTTGAGCTTTAAGATTTGTCAAGATGGTCATCAATTTAGATTTAATCTGATTCACCCGATCGGCAAAGTCTAGATAGTAGTCAATCCGATCGACCTTTCGATCGATTTCCATTTTGAGTAAGTCTGTTACACCTGGTTGTACATTTTCTTGTGGCTCCACAAATAATCGCAATGATCCGCCGTGAATGGTGGTGCGAATGACATCATTTAAGAATAATTCATGACTACGGAAAAGACGATCGAGAGCCGTCACGGAGAAGTAACACAAATGCTGGTGATAAATAGTATCAAATTCACCATGGTCAACCAAATCCACCACATAAGGGCATTCAATTACCGCCACACCATCCGGCTTGAGTAATGCCTTAATCCCGCGTACAAATCCATTTAGATCAGGCACATGGGCAAGAACATTGTTCGCTAAAAAAACGTCAGCTTGTTTGCCTTCCGATTTTAAAGTGTTAGCGAGTTCTTCAGTGAAAAATGTATTGAGCGTATTGATATCGCGTTCAATTGCTCGATTAGCTGGCCCTTCAGCCGGATCAATCCCTAAGACTGGAATCCCAGACTGTACGAATGTATTGAGCATATAGCCATCATTACTGGCCGCTTCAATTACAAGGCTTTTGTTGGTTAATTCGCGTGTATCAATTAAGGTCTGGGCACTATCTCCAAAGTGTTTCATCAGCATGGGCGACACCGATGAAAAGTAGGGATAATCGCGGCAAAATAGAATCTCTGGAGGCACAGTTTCTAAAATTTGAACCAATCCGCTTTCAGGACAGAATGCTAATGTTAATGGAACTTTGATTTCTAATTGGTCGAGATTCTCAGCCTTAACTAAACCATCAGCAAGTGGTGTAATGCCAAATTCAACGATCGTTTGTAGATTTGAACTTCCACAAGCACGACAGTTTTTAATAGATTCGTAAGTCATAAAAATAGGATTGGCTGGGGTTTACAATTGGAAACTTGGAGATCCCCGTCACGAAGAAAGTTAGAGGGAGCCTCCCGGATTAGACTGGGATACTTTGCAATGTTGCCGTCTGCCAGCGTAAATTAGTATCTAATTTGCCATCACCAATCAATAGTTTGATATGAGCAATTCGTTTATAGCGTTCGCCTTCAAAGTCCTCAAGCTGTAACCCTACTCGCTTATAGGTTTCATATAATTCTTCAGCCCCTTTTTGAGCAGTCCATTGAGGCTGAAAATTCGGTAATGCCTTAGCAATTTTTTCGCAATTCACCCGATAACAGCGTAAATCTGGACCTGCATCTTCCGCAAAATCAATCTCGCAGCCCGGTACGACACCTTTTACAATATCGGCGATTTCTCGAACTCGGTAGTTCTCGGTCGATCGGCCCACATTGAAGGCTTGGTTATGGACCGCTTCACGAGGAGCTTCCAAGGCTGCAACCATAGCGCGGGAAATGTCCTCAATATGAACAATTGGCCTCCAAGGTGTACCATCACTCTTGATATGCACTTTGCCTGTGGTGAATGCCCAAGCAACTAGGTTATTTAAGACGAGATCAAACCGTAACCGAGGCGAAACGCCATAAGCTGTCGCGCTACGAAGAAAGGTTGGGGAAAAATTATCATCCGCCATAGGCGCAACGTCCCGCTCGGTAAATACCTTGGAACTTCCGTAGGGGGTGACAGGATTCAATTCTGAGGTTTCATCAACGGGAGTTTCACCAGCAGAACCATAGTTACTGCAAGAAGACGAGAAGATAAAGCGACTTACGCCAGCAGCTTTGGCGAGTTGGGCTAAATGAACTGAGGCCAAATGATTAATATCAAATGTAAGTTGGGGATTCAGGTCGCCCAGTGGATCATTCGATAATCCGGCTAAATGAAGTACTGCATCAAATCCAAATAAGTCCGCTGCTTCTGCGTCTCGAATGTCTTTTTGAATGGTGGGAATTTCAGGAATCCGATCGCCGAATGTACAACGAGAATATAAATCCGTATCCATTCCAACGACTTCATGACCTGCCGCTAAGAGCATGGGAGTCAAAATAGTTCCGATGTAACCACGATGTCCAGTAAGAAGTACACGCATGATATTAGTTAATCCTAGTAAATCTCATTAACGAATGTCGTAGACAGATCCGACGAGTCAATCTAGTCTTTCCAGGTTTTCCAGGGCACATTATCTGAAGCCCAGATCGATTCGAGAATTTTTTTCTCGCGAATGGTGTCCATACATTGCCAAAAGTCATTATGCTGATAGGCCATAAGCTGACCATCCTTCGCAAGACGTTCTAGCGGTTCCTTTTCCCAATGGGTCGAATCTCCATCAATGTAATCAAAAATTTGAGGCTCTAAAACAAAGAAAGCTCCATTGATCCAACCTTCACCAATTTGTGGTTTTTCAGTAAATTCCGTAATCTGGCTGCCATCAATTTGTAAATGACCAAACCGGGCTGGAGGACGAACTGCCGTGAGAGTTGCCAGCTTTCCATGGGACTTATGGAAAGCCAATAATGCATCCAAATCCACATTGGAAACACCGTCGCCCCACGTCAGCATGAAGGTCTCTTTGTGGAGATAGGGCGCAAGGCGTTTGATGCGGCCTCCGGTTTGGGTTTTGGCTCCGGTTTCGATAAGTTCGACGATCCAGTTGGGAGTCGAGTGGCCGTGGCGTTCGACCTTGCCGCTGTCGAGATCGACTCTCAAATTGCCATCAAGTGTCCCGTAGTCAGACATGTATTTTTTGATGTACTCGCCTTTGTAACCTAAGGCCACCACAAATTCATTAAAATTATAGGCTCCATAGTGCTTCATGATATGCCAGAGGATTGGCTTTCCACCGACTTCTACCATGGGTTTTGGACGGGTTTCGGTTTCTTCTGCGAGACGGGATCCGAGACCACCAGCGAGTATTGCAACTTTCATAGGATTCAGTACTCTTGATTTTAGGTATTGACGAAAAATATTATGGGCCGATCGCAACTAGGAGAGAGGCGACACGAGAACTCCGATCGTCATGATTTCAATATAAAAAACAGACACTCGTTTAACTTGTCCCTAATAACAATTTCAAAGTCTGTCAATGATTGCTTGGGTAGTGATTCAAGACAATCTTCTAAAAAAGTTTCGCCCTTGTAAACCGGGATGCCAAGACTGACTCTGAGAGGAGAATTAAACATAGATGCACGGTTTCCACTAATCTGAGGTGAAGATTTGACCGAAACGAGAGTCAGAGATTAAAGATAAGTAACCAGGGAAATTACTTAGATTGCTCATTCAATCACAGGAACTTTAGGGATTAATTGACTCCGTGACATAAGTTTTTAATGTCTTAACAATCCCGCCCTGAGATAACCCCTAAGGAAATGAGAATATGAGACTGGAGTAGACCTTTCTAGATGCCAAGATCCTCTTGTAGATTAAGATTCTTCCTGTGGAACTAAATTTATTAAATAAGTTTTGAAAAATAAATATTTTATCGATTCTTTATTATTTTTGCAAATAGACAGAAGCTATCGGTGAAGAAGTTTTCTCTGGGGACAGATTGACCTAGATTAGATCTAAAAATTTCTGATTCTTAAAGATTAGGTGATGTTTCCGAATCTAATGCCACAATCGAGATGTTAATCAATATATTAAAGATATGTATTTTCACTATAGACAATAGAGTTAAGCTACAGTTCGCTTTCTGCTCTAGTGCTATTGCTCAAGAGCATTGACCTAAGTATCGGGTTCGATCAAAATATTATCTTTGTAATATTTTATATGTTCTAAACAGTCGGGACTACTATATTAGAGCCAAGTAATAATCAATCTCTGGTAGCTTCAGCGTTGCTTTAGAGTTGATCCTCTCCAAATAAATGCAATATCAGGGACTGTTCGGATGCAAGCCTATCTCGCCAAATTTTTCTATGTCTTATCAGGACGACGGCGGCAGCTTGCGCTACTGATAGCTTTTGCTGTGTTGTCTTCAGTACTAGAAGCCGTTGGACTGGGGATGGTTGGTCCCTTTATTGCTGTTGCGACTGATGCTGCCCGAAGCCAGCCCTTGATTGACTTTGTGAAGGAACTTTTGCTGAGATTTGGGCGCAGCAATCCATCTAACTCCGATGTCTTATTGCTGTTAGGTGGTGCTGTTATTCTGGCGTTTTATATAAAGTCTTATTTAGGGTTCAGTGTTCAACAATATATCCACCGATTTGGTGCGATGCAGAGGAGATGGATCGCGGCGCGTTTGATGTACTCCTATTCGCGCGCTCCCTATACTTATCATCTTCAACATAATTCCGCTGAGCTGGTGCAGACGGTAGTGAATGAGACAGAAGTATTTTCTCAAATGGCGCTGTTGCCATTGCTGTTTGCGTTCTCCAATATGTTAATGATTTTAGCGATCGTCACGCTGCTCATATTTACGAATGCCATGGCGGTGTTTGCTGTCGCTGGGATTGGGGGAGTGTCTTTTGGGTTGTTACAAAAATTTAAAACGCGTATTGGTCAGTGGGGCCGCGATCGCAATGAATCGTTTGAAGAGTCGATTCGGATTCTGAATGATAGCTTTGGCGGCGTTAAAGAGATTCGGGTATTGGGCTGTGAGCCATATTTTGAGCAGCAGGTCGATCGGGAATTTAAGCGATATGCCGTTTCGGGATCGTCATTTTATTCGTTTTCTAATTTGCCCCGTTACTTGATGGAATCATTTTTAATTACCTTTTTGGTGATATTTACCTGGGCATTTTTGGCAATTTATGGCGAATCTGGCAATCTCAATTCGGTGTTAGGCATTTTTGCCATGGCCTCAATTCGGATATTGCCCTGTGTGGGAACGGTGGTGAATGGGACCAGTCAAGTGCGCTATGCAGGTTCTGCCCTCGACAAAATTTATTTTGCGCTGAAGCAACTCGAAGCCCTACCCGATGGAAATGTTGCATCTTTACGATCGTCCCCAGAAACCTGGATGGGATCTCGTCCTGCTGTTGCCCCCCTTTCCTTTGAGAATGAAGTTGAAGTATCGAGCATTGTTTATCGCTATCCACAGGTTCTTGAACCCGCCCTAGACAAAATTTCATTTACCTTTAAGCGAGGAGAAGCGATCGCATTGATTGGTCGATCGGGGGCTGGGAAAACGACGCTGGTGGATTTGCTCTTGGGGCTACTCACTCCAGAATCGGGGGACATCAAGGTGGATGGCATATCAATTTACGGGCAGTTGCGATCGTGGCAGCAACTTGTGGGCTATGTTCCCCAGAACATTTATTTGACGGAAGATACCTTGCTGCATAACATCGCCTTCGGCGTTCCGGATCATTTAATTAATCATGAACAACTTCAGAGTGCCTTACAAGCGGCCCAACTCGTGGAGCTGACTGAGCGATTGCCCCAGGGAATTAACACCGTAGTGGGCGAACGGGGAATGCGACTTTCTGGGGGTCAGCGTCAACGGGTGGGGATTGCTCGCGCACTCTATTACAATCGACAAATTTTGGTCTTGGATGAAGCGACAGCGGCCCTTGATAACGAGACGGAAAGCTTGGTTAGTGACGCAGTTAAAGCGTTGGGCGGCGAAAAAACACTCATTATTATTGCCCATCGTTTAACGACCATTAAGCATTGCGATCGTCTTTATCAGATGGATTCGGGGAAAATCATTAGAACTGGAACGTATGACAGCGTTGTGGTAGCCCAGGGATTAGCCTCAAATTTGGACAAGGTCGTTTCTGAGTGATGGGTTGTAGGAATAATTGCCGTATTGAAACTGGAAATTAGATATGCGTCCTGATGTCTCGATCGTAATCCCAACCTTTAATCGTGGGAGCTTGATCTCTCAAACCCTTACCTCAATCATCCATCAAACCTTAGAGAATTGGGAGGTGATTGTTGTAGATGATAGCTCGACAGATAATACAGTTTCAGTTATGGAATCTTGGCTTAAGTCTGACGATCGTATTCATTATGTACAGCGTCAAACCTTACCCACTGGAGCCTGCGCCTGCCGAAATCTGGGGACTACGCTGACTCAAGGACGCTACATCATTTATTTAGATTCAGATGACTTATTGGCCACTACATCGTTAGAAAATAGAGTGGCTCAGATGGATGCTAATCTGGATTTAGATTTTGGAATCTTCACTGGGGTTTTATTTAAAAATCGTCCAGATGACTTAAAGATACTGTTCAATCTTGACAGTAAATCTCTTGCCCTCGATCGTTTTTTGTCCCTTGATGCGCCTTGGCAAACCACAGGTCCCATTTGGCGGAAATCGTCGCTCGACCATTATCATCTTGAATGGAATGAGAATCTTCTCAGTTGGCAAGATGTCGAATTTCATGTTCACGCGCTGGCGTTAAATTTAAAGTATAAAAATTTCTCAATTCAAGACTATTACTGGCGAGTAATGCAGAGTTCTTCTATAGGGACAGACATGATAACTTCACACCATCTTAGAAGTCACTGGGGAGATTGCTTGAGCGCTATTCATGCACATTTGATTTCAAATTCATGTTACACCCCGGAGCGAGAAGAACGCATTGTTGGTCTTTATTTTAATTGGATGGATCAATGGTTGCACATCGGTCAGGTGGAGAGAGCAAAATGGGCTTGGGATATCTGTCTTAATCAGTTAGCGATCGAATCAAAAATCTATCGATCGGGTTACTGGTATATTGACACCACGCAAAAGCTAAATTTTCACCCCTATATTCATAAAATTGTCCGCCGTGCATCAAGAGAATACCTAAAATTAACCTGTGGAAAGCCAAAGATAATTCCTCAATGGTCTAAAACTTTTATGCGAGTTCCAACGAAATTACCTCTAGCTCCTGCTGTTTATATTTAGTTTTTTACTCGCCTTTTTTATTGGATTGATCCCCAAATTCTGAATGATTTAAATTAAGTGATTGCTTTATTAGTCTTCTATTTATGATGAAAATTTTTTTCTATCTTAAACATTTTCCCCTATGCAATCCTCCTTGTTCCGAAGGGGTGTCGAAAGCTGTGCATGGTTTGGCTTCGGGGCTAGCGGCAATAGGACAATCAGTAACAGTCTTAAGCGAAGGTCCAGCGGCGGGATATCGTCGAAGTGAATTTGGCTATGATATTCGCACCTTTTCCGCTCCCCATACGCACCCAACAATGCGTCTATCCCCTGCGCTTGTGGCGTATATTAAGACGGAGATTAACGAGGGCGATCGGGTCATTCTCAATGGTATTTTTCACCGAAGTGTGGCAGCGATGGCGAGGCTGTTAAAACGTCAACGAATTCCCTATATTGTGGCTCCCCACGATCCTTACCATCCGACTATTTTCCAGAAGAAAAAATGGCTCAAAATTATTTATTGGTATCTCCAAGAAGCGCCGATGTTAAGAGCCGCTTGGGCCGTGCAAATTTTAGATAGGCGGCATCAGCACTATCTTCATCAGCGTGGCATCAAAACAAAAACTATTGCACTTCCTAATGGGTTTGATCCATCCGATATCCCACCAGCATCTAGGCTTCAGTGGCGGCAGCAGGGGATTCCCCACCTTTACTTTTTAGGTCGTTTTGATGCCCACAACAAGGGGTTGGATTTGTTGCTGACCGCAGCGAGCCAAGTGTTGGAGTATCAGGGGATTCATGTCACATTGCAGGGACCGGAATGGGGCGATCGGGCGACTCTTCAGGCGCAGGTGATACGCTTAGGGATTCAAGATCACGTGACGTTTTTAGCTCCGGACTATCAGAGTAGCCCCACCAAATTGATGATGGAATATGATATTTTTTGTGTGCCATCCCGATTTGAAGGATTTAGTTTATCAGCATTAGAAGCAATGTTGGCGGGGCGAGTAATTGTGATTTCAGAGGTTGCAGGTTTAGCATCCTATGTGAATGAAAGTGGTGCAGGATTGGTGGTGAAGCCGACGGTAGAGTCAATTCAGGATGCGCTATTGAAACTTTTGGAATGCCGCGATCGATGGCGGTCTATGGGATTGTCGGGACGGAATTATGTATTAGCCAATCTAAAATGGGAGACGATCGCCCGATCGGCTCTTAGGGCGTATGGCGGAATTGAGACGTTGGATGCTGCTGCCGTCTCGGGATCAGGCAATGTTACTTATCTAGAATAGGTATTTAGAATCATATTCAGCATCATATCTACAATGTAATTGATCAGAATGAGCAGTATTAGAATAAATGGCTTGGATTCATAATGAAAGTTTTAGTTTCAGCCTATGCTTGTGAACCGAATAAAGGCTCGGAACCCGGTGTGGGGTGGAATATTGCCAGTGCTATTTCCCAAGACCATGAAGTCTGGGTATTGACGACAGCGACTCATCGGCGGGGTATTGAAGCAGAACTAATGACGGGAGTCGCCGCACAGCTTCATTGGATATATTTAGATCCCTTTGATTGGGTTTACGACTGGGAAACAGGGGGCAAAGGCATTCAATGGGATGTCCATTTGCATCATTATCTTTGGCAAATTGCGGCTTATTTTAAAATCAAAACTCTACATCAAACGATCGGCTTTGACCTTGTTCATCATGCCACTTACGGGCGGTATTCGGCTCCAAGTTTTCTGTCTTTTTTACCGATTCCCTTTGTCTGGGGTCCAGTGGGCGGTGGGGAATCAGCTCCGGTTAGTTTTTGGAAAGATTTCAATTTAAAAGCAAAACTATATGAGTTTTTACGACAAGCGGCGCGTATTTCTGGTGAGTTAGATCCATTTGTGCATTTGACAGCCCGAAAGAGTGCGATCGCTTTGGCTTGTACGCCTGAAACTGCGAAACGACTGAAGGCACTGGGTGTGAAACGTCTGGAATGGGTGAGTGGCCAAACGGGAATTACTGCGGCGGAGTTGGCACAATTTGAACAACTCAAAGTACAGTTTTCTAATTCTTCTTCAAATCAATCAGTCAGATTTTTGAGCTTAGGACGACTGATTCATTGGAAGGGATTTCATTTGGGTATTCGGGGGTTTATTGAGGCGGATTTACCTAATGCAGAATACTGGATTGGCGGGACTGGTGCGGAAGAGGCGCGGTTAAAAGAGCTTGTTCAGCGATCGGGCTGGGGCGATCGAATTAAGTTCTTAGGTCCATTGTCTCGGATAGATGCGCTGCAAGTAATGGCGCAATGTGATGTGTTGGTGCATCCTAGTTTGCATGACTTTTCACCGACCGTTTGCCTAGAGGCGATGGCAGCGGGATTGCCTGTAATTTGTCTCGATTTGGGTGGACCTAGCCGACAAATTACTGATGAAACGGGCATTCGGGTACCTGCTGTGAATCCAACCAAGGCCGTGACAGGATTAGCACAAGCGATGGTGCAGTTGAATCAAGATAAAGCATTACGATCGGCTCTAGGTATTGCGGCCCAACAGCGAGTACGGCAGTTTTATCTGTGGGAGACGAGAGGCCGAGATTATAGTGAGTTGTACCGATCGCTATAGTTCATAATACAAAATATTAGCCTTTGGGTAGATCTAATACTTATCTCGATAATGCAACTCAAGCTGACCGATAACATCACAGTTTATATCTTTACCAGGGGACTATATCTTTACCAGGGGACCGCTGGCTATTTTGACGGGTACATCTATTAGTATCGGGATGCGTCGTCAGCGCCAATATCAGCAGGAAAAAATGAACTCTCAACTTCACGCACTGGTTCATTATGGAGCGAATCAAGATCTAATTCATTAACCGGAATATTCATTAGATCAGCATGAGAGTCGTAAACAAACATTGCCGCTAGTCCCAGCCCCAAAAGACTCCATAACCAAACGCCGCCCGATGGACCTTCCAAAACCACCTCAAAATTAATGGTGATCATGAACGCAATCCAGTAGCAGAACAGGAATAAAAATAGACCCCGCCACAGGCGTTGGCCTTGAATCATCACCGATCGTAGCAACCGTTGTAAAATGCCTAACACCCAAGTTCCTTGCAACCCAATCCACAGAAAGAACCCTGGAACCCCGCTCCGAGCCAAGATGCAAAGGTGTCCATTATGTGGGCTTCGGACTTTTCCATCTCCTAGGGGATCGAAGTGATCATCCAGTCCGAGATTCACACCAAAGCCCTTACCCATCCAAAAGTATTCGCCGCCAAAGGTATAATTGTAAATGTGGGTCCACCACTTCAGTCGAAATTCTTTCGTCCCTTGATAGCGTTCAGCACCATCGTCTACAAAAATAGTTGCCATCTTGCTAAAAATAGGGGCAATAAGTTCTGGATGAAAGGCCAGAACTAACATTCCCCCTAGAAGTAAGGTGACCATAATTCCCCAAATTCGATAGCTTTGAGGACGGAACGTTATGACTACTAAAAAAGAACATAAAAAAGCCAAACTTCCCGATCGGTTCGCTTGGGCTGCGACAACCACTAAATTAACGATAAAACTTCCAATAAATAATCCAATATTTTGAATTTTCATAGCCACAAAAAATGCCGTTACGCCAGACAGATGAATCATTAAATCTGCTGCTTTTAATTCAATGATGGCTACAGGCGAACTGGGTAACTTGGGTGCAATTTCGGCTTGGTTGATTAAAAAGAAAATTGGACACAACACCAAAAAAATAGTGACAAAGTGCCGATAGCGGTTGAGAATATCGAGTAATCGCTTTGGATTGGCGGCAATCAGGGTTGCGATGATCAGGGCAAAAAAGCCGTAGTACCAAATTGCCGAGTCTCGCACACTATCAATGCCATATTTTGAGACATAGGGAAGGGTACAAATCAAGCACCATGTCATGAAGATGACTAGGATCTGGGCTGGAAGTAATTTGAGTATTTTTGGGAATGCTGTGGATAGAAAATAATTGGTCGATCGGTTCAGAAAAATACTGATAAATCCAAAGATAAGGGAAATTTCGCCAATGAATAGCGGTGGAATCCCAACATAGGAAAATCCTCGTCCCATCAGAGCATAGCCCAATAGCACCCAACCATGAAATCCTAGAAATCGATCGCCTAGGGGAACTTTTTTCATAAGAGTTCTAGAGAGTAAGGGAATTATTAGTCTTAATCTAGAGGGTGATACAGATCCATAACTTGCGAAACAGGCAGTCTCGATCGTGCCCCCAAGCCCAAATCCGATCGATGTTGTAGTAGGGAGACTTAATCTTCCATTCTGATACAAGGTTGTAGGAGAACAATTATCTCAGGAATATCCTATCGAACCGCATCCCACACAACCTCCGTATCCACCTTCTCGTATTGGTGAGCCAGAATATTGCGCATTCCAATGATATCTTTCCAGGGAATTTCAGGATGATTCGATCGAAATTCAGGAGATAACCGATTAGCGGCTTCTCCCATAACGACGATTTCGTAGAGAACCGCAGCTTGAGTGCGCCGATCGGATGCTAACTCCTCATAGCTCATCTCCAGCGTAAAACTGAGAATCTCTTGAGCTGCATTCCATATGTCTTGAATTGATTGTTGATCACGCGACATATAGTATTTGAGCCGATTTTAAAATGTTTTCACTTCGAGTTTTGTTGTGGCTTTGTTCGATTGATTTCTTCGTTAGAATATCAACATCTCTTCCTAACAAGTCTTCTAATTCGTGTTTGATTCGGGCTAGGACAAGCAAACCTTTTCGAGCATTAGGCGCAAAAGAGATTAGAACATCAATATCGCTAGTTGCTTGAAAGTCATCTCTCAAGATGGATCCAAATAATGAAAATTCAACGATTTGCCACCGATCGCATATCTTTTTAAGTTCTCCCATCGGCAGGTCAACGTTTTGGATCAGCATAGCGGAAAATTCAACTGTATTCATAGATTATGGTCCTACATATAAATCCATAACGTGCGAAACAGGCAGTCTCGATCGTGCTCCCAAGCCCAAATCTGATCGATGACCTAGATCAAAATGTTCGGCTGCTGCACAAGCAATCATGGCTGCATTATCGGTGCAATATTTCAAAGGTGGAAAAATGACCCGGATTCCGTGGGGAGTCGCTGCCGCTTGCAATTGCGATCGTAATCCACTATTTGCCGCCACACCACCGCCAATCGCGATCGTCGTCAAACCTTCATTCAACGCACATTTGATCGCTCGTTTAGTCAATGCCTTTGCAACCGTGAACTGAAAACTTGCGGCAATGTCGGCCACGGGTAACGGCTCTCCTGTGGCTTCAAGTGTCTGAGTTAAGCGAAGTACTGCTGTTTTCAATCCACTAAAACTCGCATCATAGGGATGAAATCCGCCATTCGGAAGCGAAATACGACCTTCGGGTAAGGGGAAGGCTTTAGGATTGCCGATGCTAGAGAGCCGATCGATTTCCGGCCCACCAGGATAACCCAGCTTCAACAACCGTGCCACTTTATCAAACGCCTCCCCCGCAGCATCATCCCGCGTTTGGCCCAAGATTTCATAGCGCCCACATTCCCTCACCGCAATCAAGCTGGTATGGCCACCCGACACCAACAGACAAAGAAATGGCGGCTCCAGAGTTGGGTCGCTGAGGTAGGACGCATAGATATGGCCTTCTAAGTGATGGATGCCAAGGAACGGCTTTCGATGCACCATGGCTAAGGTTTTTGCCGCCATCAGCCCCACCAAAAGCGCACCCACGAGTCCCGGCGCACAGGTGGCAGCGATCGCATCAATTTCACGCCAAGTTAGGCCAGATTGTTCTAGGGCTTGATCGATCGCAACATTTACGCCTTCAAGGTGCTGACGAGACGCCACTTCGGGGACAACTCCCCCATAAATACGGTGAATATCAATCTGAGTTGCAACAATATCGCTAAGAACTTCACGATTCTTAACGATAGACACCGCTGTTTCGTCACAACTTGTTTCGATCGCAAGTACTGTCGCCATTATGCTGGTAGCGTTTGGGTGGGAATTTCTGGATTTATTTTAGCGTAACCCCGTGCGGGCTAAGCAAGATACCCAGTTTTTTCAAACCTTTTTTGTAGAGGGAAGGAATTCCATGCGACGTTTGTTTGCGATCGTTCTAGCAGTGCTTTTGTGGTTTGGGTTCGTGGAAACAGCTCCAGCCCAAGCGCTTTACGATAATCTGACGCCTTGCGGTAAATCCGAGGCGTTTGCTACCCGAATGAAGGCTTCTGAAAGCCCGACGGCCATGCGCCGCTACGAGCAATACTCCAAGGCAGGTTTGCTTTGTGGTCCAGAAGGATTGCCCCATTTGATTGTGGATAACCCAGCTTTTGCTGGCCAGTTCATCATCCCCGGCCTCATGTTTTTATACATTACGGGCTGGATTGGTTGGGTCGGTCGTGTTTATCTACAAGCGATTCAGAAAGGGTCTAACCCTGAGGCGAAGGAAATCACTATTGATGTTCCTTTGGCGATCAAATGTATGCTCAGCGGGTTCACTTGGC
Organism: Synechococcales cyanobacterium GL140_1_metabat_312; assembly: GCA_025351345.1. Classification (GTDB taxonomy): domain Bacteria; phylum Cyanobacteriota; class Cyanobacteriia; order Leptolyngbyales; family Leptolyngbyaceae; genus JAAFJU01. The sequence goes on along the minus strand of JANXWB010000033.1, from coordinate 518 downwards.
CTCTAGCGGCTTTTGGTGAATTTACCTCCGGCAAGCTGTTGGCGAAAGACGGCGAAATCACGGTTTCACCTCGCTAGTCATCTTGACGATCGGGTTTAGTCTGTATTGTTTTCTTGGATTTAGAGGCTTGTTATGAAAAGTTATCTCTCCAGCGGTCCTGTGCTGCTTATGCTGTTGCTGACTGTAACCGCTGGGATGTTGATCGAATTTAATCGGTTTTTCCCCGATCTATTGGCGTATCCACTTTAAATAAAGAATCCAATGTCGAAAGGCATTGATTTTTTAGAGGCGAAAGCCGTTGTATGAAGCTACATAGAAAGATGCCGATCGTACTTTGGAGATTCCAATACGATCGGCATTTTTTGTTAAGAGAATTCGGCGTTGCATAATTAGGGTATGCGTTAAGGTGAATTTTGATGGAATGTCCTGAATGTCAATCGAGTCATATCCGTAAAAACGGGACTAAAAAAGGTAAACAAAATCACCTATGTATGGATTGTCATTCGGAATAACGCCCC
>JANXWB010000031.1 GCA_025351345.1 Synechococcales cyanobacterium GL140_1_metabat_312 | reverse complement strand
TTTCTCAATAGCACCCGCCGCGCGCCATTGTTTGTAGTGCCAATAGACGGTTGAATAGGGAGGAAGATCTTTCGGTAAGTCTCCCCAACTACAGCCATTTTTGAGTTGATAGAGAACGCCATCTAGAAGTTCTCGTTTGGTCCAATTAGAAGGTCTGGTCTGTTTTTTGGGAGGTAGCACTTCTAGCAGAAGCGGTTCAAGGACTTCCCATTCTTTATCTGTTAGACTGCTGGAATAGGCCATAGGACTGGTGAATATGAGTTTTTTACGATGCTTTTAGCATACCCTAGAATGTCAAATAGGTTCCATTTATGGAACCCTCACAATCTATCTACTATTTAAAAATTATGTTAACATCTATACAAAGATTGATGACTTGGGATATTTGTTCTAAATTTCTCGAGTTTAATTAGAGGAATTTATGGTCGATCTAACTGGTCAAGACGCAAAAGTTACTCTTTCCGTTGTTTTACCCTGCTTGAATGAAGAGCAGACTATTGGAATATGTATTCACAAGATCCAGGAGGTCTTCCATAGAAATGAAATACTGGGAGAAATAATCGTTTGTGATAATGGGTCTACTGATAACTCTATAATAATTGCCCAATCTATGGGGGTTATTGTTGTACATCAGCCGTTACGGGGTTATGGGAACACCTACATTAAGGGATTTTCCCGTGCAAAAGGGAAGTATATTATTATGGGTGATTCGGACAACACATATGATTTCTATCAAATTCCTCGCTTTTTACGAGAATTGAATGAGGAAGGCTTCGACTTTGTAACTGGAAGTAGGTTCCTTAGCTCAAAGAGTGCGGCTCATGACCCATTTTTACACCGTGTTCTTGGGAATCCAGCAATTACACTTATGTTAAATCTGATGTTTCGTACAAACTACACAGATGTTTACTGTGGTTTTAGGGGCTTTACCAAAGAAGCTTATCAGAAGATTTCTCCTGTTAGTCCTGGCATGGAATTCAACTTAGAGCTAGCTATTAATGCAGGATTGGCAAAGCTAAATATCAAAGAAATTTCAATTGATCTCGCCCCTAGACAGGGAGAGTCAAAATTAAGGACTTTTTATGATGGCTGGAGAAGCCTAAGAATGATGCTTTTATACAGTCCAAATAGTTTATTTCTGATTCCAGGTTTTTTTTTACTAACTGTAGGTATGATGATCCATGCTCTTGTCTTGCTAGAAACAATTAATTATCAAGGTAGGAATTTAGGTCTTGTAGCAAGTACATTTGCCACAATTTTTAGCTCTGTGGGATTTCAGACTTTAAACCTAGGTCTTCATGCGAAAACATATTCATGGAGTCGTCGTTTTGATAGAGAAAACTTACTTTTAAGGAAATTTTATAAGTTATTTAAATTAGAGTCTGGATTAATACTGGGAACGTTTATGAGTCTATTTGGCCTAGCTATTCTTTCTAAATATTTAATGGAATGGGTATATGACGATTTATCTCCTTTGAAAAATCCAGAATGGATATCTTTTTCTGCCACTCTAATAATAATAGGCTTCGGTATAATTTCATCTTCTCTATTTATTTCTACTATGTCCATAAGACAAGTAGAAGAGAGTTAACAAAATTTATGACTCAAATGATAAATTTCCTCCTATTTTTGAATATAGCTATACAAAGATCTCAATATGAATAGTGAATATGTTGGCTCTTCTATAGGTGGCCTGGCAACTAGATTATCTAACAACGTGCGCAAGAAAATGTTCCTATCAGTCATGGACATAGCACAACCTGATATCAACACAAAAATTCTAGATGTAGGTGTTACTTGTGACCGCCGTGCTGACTCAAATTTTTTTGAAAAACTCTATCCACATTCTCAAAATATTGTTGCCGTAGGAATGGAAGATGCAGCCTTTTTAGAAGAAGATTTTCCTGGCCTCAAATATGTTCAAGCTGATGCACTTAACCTACCTTTTTCCGATCAGAGTTTTGATTTAGTAGTAAGTTTTGCAGTCATAGAGCATGTCGGGAGTCGGAAAAGGCAAGCGCTTTTTATTCAAGAACTATGTCGAGTCGGTAAATGCGTTTGTATTACAACACCGAACCGATGGTTTCCGATTGAATTTCATACAGTCGTTCCCATAATCCATTGGCTACCCAGCTTTTGGTTTAGAAAAATTCTCAAGATTTTTGGTCAAAATTTTTGGTCAAAAGAAAAAAATCTAAATCTTTTGGATGAAAGTGATTTGAAACTATTGTTTTCTAGAAGTAAAAAAATAGTCAGAAGACATCACAAATTATTCGGTATTGTCTCTAATCTACTCTTTTATTCAGAGCATACACATTGATCATACAGATGTCATTAAGCCGTTTTTTGAGGAGCTACTCATGTAGAATTGCGCGGTAATATGAAGGTTGGTATTAGGATAGAGAAAATTAAAGATAAACCTCAGCGACAGAAGTATATCCAATATCGGCGATGATGATTTAGAGGATGAAGAAAGTTATTCAGGTACTGGAAAAATGTTCTAGTGTCCCTACCGTAAATCAGCAATTCCGAAAAGGCTTTGGAGGATATAAATTTTTTTCCATATCTTAATATTCCGTATGATGTCAGATGGATTCTATAGAATTTAAAATAGATTTACGATGTTCTAGCCGAATCACCCCTGTAATCAGATTGAATAGAAGGAGAAACCAGTGGGTTTCAGGCTCTGAGAGTTTTGAAAGGCTGATACCGCAGGAGATGTAAGAGAACTCTGGTTACTCCTCCTCCTTTATGTCAGGGTACTACCGAAATATTTTTAGAAATCGGCTCGACCGATCGAGTTAGACTTTTAATAAGACTTGTATAAATTTCTAGGCAAGACTTAGCCATTTGATTATCTGAAAACTTATCTTCATAACGCTTCCGCCCGTTTTCTCCCAAGCGTTTTCGTAGTTGCTTATCTTGAATTAATCGATTGAGAGCCTTCTCCAAAGTTGGTCCATCACCCGGTTGAGCGAGAAGTCCTGTTTCCTCGTCGATCACGACTTCAGGAATTCCTCCAGCATTACAACCGATCGTAGGCTTTGAACAAAGCATAGCCTCGACATAAATTAAACCAAAGGATTCAAATCGAGAAGGTGCAACAAAAATATCACAATTAGCATAATGATCTCGTAATTCTTCCTCGGAAACCTTCCCGTGGAACTTTACTTGAGCGCCGCAAAGCTGGGGATAATTCTTTTCAAATTTATTACGGTAAGTCGTATTACGAGAGAGTTTAATAGAATCATCTCCAACAATATGAAACTCCACCTTTGAATGCTGAAGACACAGATTAGGAATCACCTCTAATAGTCGATCAATTCCCTTTCTGGTCTCTAATCTTCCCACAAATAAAACTTTGATAGAAGATTTCTCAGAAGTCAAAGGTAACAATTCTGTAGACCAATCTTGAACGCCGAGATGAGCAACATGAAGTTTCTCTTGGGGAATTTTAAGAGAATAGACTTCCTCAATTTCAGTGGCGATACCTTGACTAATTGCAAGAATAGCGAAACTAGAGAGGATCATGTATTCTTCAAGACTCACCATAGGATCCACAAAGGTAGTCATCATTTCTTTATTTCTTGTCAGATCAGGACGAGAAGGTAAAGAGAGCTTGAGTGTCGTCACTAAACTGGTAACAACTTTAAATTTACGAGAAAGTAATGGTGCAATTCCTACAATATTCCAGATAGCAGCTTCAACGATATCAATAGGGCGGTGAGTCTCAATCCGCAATAATTCCCATAGAAAGGACTGAGATTGGTCCCAGTGAGACTGAGGGACATTTAATGCAATAGCTTCTGGTGTTAGAGGTTGCGGAGCGGCCACAATACGATGGACCCAAACACCAGACTCTAAATCTACAGTGTTATGACTATGGCTACGCGCAATGACATGGACCTTATGACCCATTCGAGCTAGTGCAGTTGCTTTATCCTGAATGAACCGTGCAATTCCACCGAGAAGGTCAGGGGGATAGTCTTCACAAAGGAAAACGAGCGTCATCTGTCGCTTTTCTGGCACGAGCGTCTTAAAACAATTAAATTTCGCACGATCGGCTTCAAATTTCTCGATTAATTGGGGCGTAATCAATTTTTGTGGTTGATGAGAAGCTTCAATTCCAACACGCCAAGCTTTCTCAGCATGTTCTTCAAAAGTGTCATAATCTACTTTTTCTAAGCGGCCCGTAGAGACACAAGAAAGGACATCTTTTCGTTGATTCTGAATAAATTTATGATTATTAGCATCAATAGTCGCCTGGTCAAAAAATGATTTGGCGTGACGATTTGAGAAATACACTTTAGATTTCAATACAGGATAACGATTCTTGGCGACCCCTTTTTCTCGAATATAAGAAGGTGCATATTTATGATGAACATAAGCATTGGGAAGCTGGCGAATCATATATCCGGAATCAATTAATCGTAGACAAACCTCCGTTTCATCTAAATAATAGATATATTCCTCATCAAATCCGCCTATTTCTATGAGTGCTTGACGACGAAAAATAGTGTTGGTCCCTTGCAAGTAAGGAAACTCAAAACTCATAGGAAAACAGTACTGAGGCGAAGGCTCTGTCAACAACCACTTTCCATTTCCAAGACGGTTTGCATTGGCATACTGATATTGGTATAGATATCCTGAAGCATCAAAAACTTTACCACCCGTTGCAGCAACTTCTTCATGATTGAATCCTTCGATCGCTTGAGTCAACCATTCCGGTTCTGGAATAGCGTCATCATCAATGAATGCAACAAACTCACCCGATGCCATCGCAATGCCAATATTCCGCGACATTGATAAATTAGCATCAGGACAACGGGCTATCTTAATTTGATCCGATCTCGATTGCAGTAATTCCTCGGTACTGTCCGTCGAAGGACCATTCACGACGATGACTTCAAAATTTGGGTAGTCGAGATATTTAAAACTATCTAATGTGTTTTTTAGGAGTTTCTCGCGGTTGAGGGTATTAACAACAATAGAGACAGAGCGAGTTGATTGCATCCTAAGTTACTCCTTATATCCGCGCACTTCCATTTCTAGGCAAGCGCCATTTTGACGGCCACGGACGATCACTTCAAAGTTAGAAAGTCCGGCTTCTATAAATAAGTCTTTCATTTGTTCTGGGATAAACATATTAAAGTGAAAATCTCCGTCGTAGTCCTGCGCTCCGAAAATCACTTCTCGCAAATTATTATAAAGGTAATCACCCTTTGCATATTCCTGAATCATTGCATCTGCATCCGGCACGATCGCAACAAAAACGCCCCCTTTTTTTAGCAAACTCGTCCAATAGGGCAACAATTGACGGCGTAGCTGCTCTTGTGGGAAATGTTCCAAGACGTGGGATGAGAAGATTTCATTGACTTCTGACGGACCGAAGGGGAGCGACGAGATATCAGCCACAATATCCACATTCGGCAAGGCACGCGAATCAACGTTGAGGTAGTCTTCCTTGGGAATGTGGCCACAACCTAGGTTTAGACGCAAGCCTGTGACACGATGAGCAGCTAATTTTTCTGGATGGATAATTTCGATCTGTACTTTTTCCGGGCTCATGCTCTGAGGTGTAGCTGAGGAAGTCCCATAGCGCATTTCAAACATCAGCTCACTCCGCACAAACTCAAGTCGCTTCGGGACATAGGCAAAAGCGTCAATAGCAGCTTTTAATTGGCCCTGAGTTTCCCAAATCTGATGCTGAAGTGAATCATGACGGGGTTGGATATCCCAAATCTGATGCTGAAGTGAATCATGACGGATATGGGAATCTTGAAGTTGATTTCTTAGAAGATTATTGTCACGGGCCATGCTACGAAGGGCAACAGGGACGGACTGGAGAAAATTATCATGATAAGCAAGGCGATCGGTCTGCTCGATCACTTCTGGGAGACGTTTTAACGCACCGTAGGTTCGGAAGATTGGCGCAATGAAACGGGTTCGTACAAGCCGGAAGAATACCTGCTTCAATTTTGATTTTATTTTTGCTTTCATCAGCACTAATTCGGTCATCTGAAGAATTTAAATCTGAGTAAACTATATTCAGGCAAAGTAGCTTTAAATCGAACCCCTTTCTAGACTAACGCTCTTAGTGACTAATAATATTACTCGAATTTGAGGTTGGATCTCGCTCTATAAATTGAGTTATGACTAAAAGCCAGAGATGATGGCTTAATACCAAGAGTATTGTCATTCGCCTAATATTTACGATCTTTCGGTTCAAACTGATTAACCACCACAGGCATGTAATCAATAGTAACCCCAGCTTCAGGACTGTAGGACGCGATCGTATGCTGCAAGAATTTTTCGTCATCCCGATCGGGACAGTCTTCACGAAAGTGAGAACCCCGGCTTTCACGGCGATTTAGGGCTGAGGTGAGGATGATTTCCCCCACGCGCATGAGCGATCGTAGTTCTAAGGCTTCCACCAATTCACTATTCCAAGTGCGGCTACGATCGTCCAGCTTCACTCGTTCGGCTTGGGCACGAATTTCCTTAAGCTTAACTAGGCCCGCTTCCATGATTTCTTGGGTGCGGAAAATACCGCAATGTTCTGTCATGCAGTCTTGATAAGCTTGGCGAATGTCGTTGACACGGTAGGTTCCGGGATTGTCAAGGACTGACTGCAACTGAGTTTCAGCAGCTTTGATATACCGATCGCTATCCACCTCAGGCAACGATCGGCCTTCGACATAATTGGCCATCGCAAACCCAGTCCGTTTCCCGTAGACCACGCACTCTAAAAGAGAATTACTACCCAATCGATTGGCCCCATGGACCGAGACACAGGCTGTTTCCCCAGCGGAGAAGAAGCCGTCCGTTAATTCAGTGGCACTTCGGCGGACCCGACCATCGACATTTACAGGGATGCCGCCCATGGAATAATGAACCGTGGGGCGAATGGGAATGGGCGTAACAGCCGCATCAATCCCTAGGTGGACATGGGCTTCTTCCCAACAAAACGGGATACGCTCCATAATTTTTTTGCGGCCCATGTGACGCAGGTCAAGGTACGCAACGGGACCGCCTGCACTGCCATCTTTAGGATGAATGCCTCGTCCAGCCCGAACTTCGTAGTTAATAGCGCGAGAGGTAATGTCTCGGGGGGCCAGTTCCATACGGCTTGGAGCATATTGGGCCATGAACCGATCGCCCACTGCATTAATTAGATAAGCACCTTCGCCTCGGACCGCCTCAGAAATCAACACGCCCACAGGGTATAAGCCCGTCGGATGAAACTGGACAAATTCTAAATCTTCGACGGGTAAACCTGCGGCCACGGTCATCGCCAGACCATCCCCGCATGAGGCATAATCATTGGATGTGGTGTTATAAACTCGTCCATAGCCGCCCGTGGCAAACATAACGGCTTTAGCTCGGAAAACTTCGATCGCACCATCTAAGATTCGATACGCGACTACACCTTTGGCCTGGTTGTCTTCAAAAATCAATTCCATCACATACCACTCGTCGTAGAGCGTAACATTATATCGCTGGAGATTATTCACCAACTCATGCAAGATGGCGTGGCCTGTTTTGTCGGCGGCGTAGCAGGTACGGTTGTGGGAGTGACCACCAAAGGCGCGTTGGGCAATGCGGCCATCTTCGCGGCGAGAGAACAGTACGCCCATGTGTTCGAGGTCGATGACCACATCGGGCGCTTCTTGGGTCAGAATAGCGACAGCATCTTGGTCGGCTAGGTAGTCGCCGCCTTTTACGGTATCAAACGCGTGGGCTTCCCAGGAATCGGATGGATCGGCGTTTTTTAGGGTGGCTGCCATTCCGCCTTGGGCCGCGACGGAATGCGATCGGATTGGATGGGTTTTAGCAATGAGTCCGATGCTAAGTCCGGGATTAGTGCGTGCTACTTCAACAGCAGCACGGGTTCCAGCTAAGCCCCCGCCAATAATTAGTACATCGTGGTCAATCATTATTCTTCAACCCCCAACCTTACTTAAATCTGACGTGCGTGACATTTCTCGATTGACTTACGCGCATTACTTCGATCGATTACGACGTTTTACAAACCACAGCCCAAGAAAAACTATTGAAACCAGTGGCATCCATACTAGTATTCCCGGCATATCAATCACAGTATCTGGATTGAGAAGGGTACTAATGGGGCTTTCTGAAGGATTCGGTGGAAGAGCGTTACCTGGTTGAACGGTGACATCGTAGTTGAATTTGAAACTCTCAAACTCGCCCTCTTGTTTGGGCGTACCTGTAATTTCGACTTGGTAAATTCCAGCCTTTGGAAACATCACCACAGCACTGGGCAAGGCTTTATAGCGCTCGGCATTAAGGGGACTAAGGGGAGGCTGAAAAAGGACTTGCTGGTTACTATAGACGGTAATTTTGCAGTTACATTGATCGAGTGGGATCGCTTCGCCGCCTTGTTTAGTTAGGGCAAACCAAATTTTTGACGGATCTCCAGCCTTAGGATTGTGATTTGGTTCAAGGTGAAAGAGAGCCGCGACATTGCCGGAGGTTTTAACGTTATGGGCAAAGGCTGGCGCGGACAAGCCTAAGTCTCGATATTGCCCCTCAAGAGATTCTTCAGTTTGCGTTGGCGCGTCAAACGTGGTCCGCGATCGTGCGGCGTAGCGCTGTGTTTGAATAATCATGCCCGCTAATGACTTAATGCCCCAACTAAACTTGTACTAAATGTTCTGTCAAAAACTCAATCATCGTCAACTAAATCATCGTCGTTGATGTAAACCACTTGACATAGACAAAATGTCAGGATTACGACATCGGAGGATCGGACTGGGTCTTACCAGTTTTCGCCCGCGTATAATGTGCACCTTGACCTAGACATCGCCAGACCCATTCGGATCGGACTGCGATTAAACTAACAACTATCAATATCAATAATACCGTGTGATTCCACTGGCGGGGCGTAAGTTCCGGATTTCCTAAATAATTAGATCCGATCATCACCGTATGCCCCAAGGCTAAGGCCAAGGCTGGAAGACTGAGCAGATGCAGTTTTCGCCACCCGCTCCCCAAAATCCGCGCCCACGAATCAAAACTAGTGAACAGCGCTGGCAACAAGAGCAAGAGCGCCCCAAAACCCGCACCATAGCCCCATTCTTCTTGGGGAGATAAAAAACCGATCGAAGCAAGATTCCAATTGAGGCCATGGGAAACCATGTGGGCCGTGTGAGCGATCGCCAAAATTCCAGCACTAACGCCGATGGCTCGACGGTACGTCAACAACCTAGGCCAGACGTTTGCGAGAGGACGTGCCGCTAAAGCTAAAATCAAGCACCCGATCGCACCATGTCCCGTCAAATCCACCATCTCACTCGTGCGAAAAATCGTCAGAACCCCGATCGCAATAGTGACGACTCCGCCTAATTTGAATAACTGACGGCTGCGATCGTGGCTCCAATGAGACACCAGCCCGCCGACACTCAGCATCATAGGTAAGGTTCCCAGGCCAAAAGCCAACATCGTCAACGCTCCAGACAGCGGAGTCAAGGTTTCGGCGGCTTTGAGTTGGGCAACATACAGAAATCCACAGGGCATCAGTCCCCACAGCAATCCGAGAACTGCTGGTGAAGCCATGGCCCAGCGTCCCATCCAGCTATTCAGACTCTTGTGTAGTCGGGCCGCGAAGGGATGCTGAGGTAAACCCCGATCGCCAAGAGCTGCGAATCCAAATCCCACCAACATCAGGCCCGTGACAACAGCAAAAGCGTGACGAACTGGACTGCCTAATCCCACCCAAGCGCCACCTGCAATCATCACAGACCCAACCCCGCCCATGAATGCGCCAACTAAGGCATAGCTAATCAATCGCCCAATATTGAGCAAAATTACGGGCAAAAATTTCAAAAAAACAGATTTATGATGACTCGCCGAATCGCTGAGGAGCAAGGCCGTACTAAGTGGGCCACACATTCCTAAGCAATGCCCAAAGCTACCTAAAAACCCTAAACTTACCATCAGCCAATAATCGCTCGTCGCCATGATCCCCTCCTATCCGCACTTTGTTATTGTCCTAGAAAGATTAGAGTGCGAATCAATAACTTGGGTAATTTGACGCTGGATTCACGATTACATAACGGTTTTTCCCAGTTGCTTTTGCCTCATACATTGCCTCATCTGCTCCCAGCAACAATCGTTCTGGGGTGTCATAGTGGATGGGGTAGATCGCAATGCCAACGCTAGCACTCACTTGCACCAACTGGCCATCAAAGCTGTAGGGCAATGCGAGGGTAGCTATCATTTTTTGGGCGACTCGCTCCACTTCCGGCTGTCCCGGAACCGTTGTCAAAATCACCGTAAATTCATCGCCGCCCAGACGAGCCACCGTATCACTGGCTCGCAAACTAGCAATTAAGCGTTTCGCCACTGATTTTAATAATTGATCCCCCACGCTATGGCCGAGGGAATCATTGACTTGCTTAAACCCGTCTAAATCAATAAATAATAGTGCCACCATTCGAGATCCAGACGCAGCCCATTCGATCGACTGTTGGAGTTTTTCTTGGAACAGTTGACGATTGGGTAAACCTGTCAGTGGATCATGGTTAGCTAAGTAATACAATCGAGTTTGAGATTCTCGCAGTTCTTGATTGGATTGGGAGAGTTCTTGGGTCGTGTGCCGCAGGCTTTCTTCGAGGGATTTCCGCATGGTGATGTCACGAATCACACCCACCAACAGGACATTTCCGTCTGCATCACGGTGCAACGATCGCTTGGTCGCCACGGAGTAAGTCTTGCCAAATAAGTCCGTTAGAGTTTCTTCGTATTCCTGTTCCTGTTGGTGCTGTAAGACCTGTTCATCCGCTTGATAGAAGGCATCTGCTTCCTGTTGAGGGAAGACGTCATACACCGTTTTTCCAATCAGGTCTTCTATGTCCGCACCAATAAATCGCCCATAGGCTTGGTTCAACACCACCCAACGATGGCTTCGATCTTGGACAAAGACGGGATCTGGAATCGTGTTGAGAATTTGATGCAAAAAATCTTTGGATCGCTGGAGTTTTTCCTTAGATTGAGCCACATGACCTGTTATTAATGCAAACGCTGTAATCAATGCGGCCAACGGGGCCACAACGGGAATTACCCAGCCCATCAAAAAAGCTGCATAGCCAATTACCACCACGATCGCTCCTAGGATTAAGACTAGCAATAACGATCGTTTTGGGCCGCGAAACATCATACAGACAAACACCCCAATTGCTGCCCACAAGCCAATCCAACCAATTTCTAGTGGCTTCGACCAAACTTGCAGTAACGATCGGCCATCAAGGGCGGCGGCCAAAATCTGGCTGGTGAACTGCGCCTGCAACTCTATGCCGCTCATTAACGAGGTTGCACCGCCAAATTGATGATGAGTGTAGGGCGTTGCGGAAAAATCGTTCAGACTGGTGGCGGTGGTCCCAATTAACACAATTTTGTCTCGCAAAGTCTGCGATGGAGCATCTCCTGACATTAAGTCTTGAAGCGTGAGTGTGGTAAATTGCCCATTACTTCCACGAAAATTAACCATTACCTGATACGCACCCGCATCCGCATTGATATAGGGTCCATCATTGCTCTGAAATTGTCGGAAAATTCCGCGTCCTAATTTCAGATCTGAGACGTGGTAGGGAGAAGGTTGTTCATAAATATTTTCTTTAGACAGATAAATTTTAGACAATTTCAGTGAGAAACTTTCCCGAATATATTTACCCTGATTGCTTTTCCAATATAGAAACGATCGACGCACCCGTTGATCACTGTCCAAAATAGTATTGTTAAACCCAACCCGCTTTGCTTTTTCCAATACAGGGGGGGGGGCAACTAGGTTCCCACTTTGATCGGGTAGCTGCTCAATACCAATAATATTTGTGTTAGTTGCTAGAAATTTCTGTAGTCGCGCTGTCCCCGGCGACAGCGGAATATCTCGGTATAAATCCAATCCGATCGCTCGAGGATTCATCTTTTGAATTTGCTCCAAAACCTCGACCAATTTTTGATCCGATACAGGCCATCGATCGCCCTGACTAATGTCATTTTCATCAATGCCCACAATCACAATCCGCGAATCCATTGGCTCCTCACCACGCATCCGAAAGAACTGATCTAATACTCCCAACTCTGCACCTTGCAACATCGAAAGCGATCGAATGATTAACACTAGCAACGTCACCAAAAGGGCACTACCGAGTCCATTTTCAAAACCGACATTCTTAACCGCAACCCGTTGACGAATCTTAGGAATCACGATTTTAAAAAAGCCTGCAAGTTTAGAAGTCCATAACCTTAGGTGAAGTGAATTCAGAACAAACTCCTTGACGGCAGATTGATGCCATCTATCATACTTGCCTCAATTTACGACTAGATGGACTGTAGCAGTCTCCTCCCAAAGAAGGAGACTGCTAGATCAAACATATGATTTGATACGATTTTTGTATCATCCTGTATCATTTTGAAGTCGTCTTTTTGGATCCTCTAAAACTCCTACGTATGAGAACTTAATACGATCGGTAATTCAGTAAACTCAGATTTTCCTCATCCCCAAAGTTTCTTCCTAGGGAGTATGAATCTAATTCCCTCTTCTCAAGGCTAGGGTGAGGACAATCCAGATCTGACTTAATTTTCATTTTTAACGAGCAGAAATCCCTAATTCCAGCCATTTCATCACTTGAATTCCCAAGGTCACTCCGCTTAACCGATCGACTTCCCGAATGCCCGTCGGACTGGTGACATTGACTTCTGTGAGGTTGCCGCCAATGATGTCTATCCCCACAAAAATTAAGCCATCGCGCCGTAGAGCTGGAGCCAGTTCCGCCGCAATTTCCCGATCGCGAGGCGTTATGTCCACTTGGTCGGCCCGTCCACCCACGGCCATATTGCCCCGGAAGTCATCGCCCGTGGGCACTCGATTTACCGCGCCGATCGGCTCCCCATTCAACAAAATAACTCGTTTGTCACCTAATTTTGCATCTGGCAAATAAGTCTGAACCATGATGGGAATCGAGCCTTTTACAGTGCTGATTTCAACGTGGGAATTAAAGTTACGATCGCCCTCTTCCAAAAACAAAATACCTTCCCCAGCCATGCCTCCTAAGGGTTTCATCACGACTCGACCTTCCTGGGCTAAAAAGTCACGAATCACCTGTTTATTTTGGGTGACGATCGTGGTAGGAATCGAATTCAAAAATTGCAAGGCATACATTTTCTCATTAGCTGCCCGAATACCGCTCGGCGCATTGACTACACGGGTTTTTTCTGGATTCACGTAATCCAATAAGTACGTCGCATAAAGATAAGCCGTGTTGACAGGCGGATCGATACGCATCCATACGACATCAAAGCTTTCCAACGGTAAAAACTGGGAAGTGCCGAGTTCAAACCAAGAGGCGATCGCGACCCAACGATTTTCACCCAACGTCACTGGGATCAGTTTCACAGGCGTGACTGTAGCCCAGGTTTTACTGGCTCTCACCGTCAATGAATTAGCCAGCAACATACACACTTCATGGCCCATTTCTTGCGCAGCCTCCATCAAAGCCACACTGCTGTCATGGGTGGGATCAAGACGATCGATCGGGTCAATGATAAAGGCCAGTTTCACAGCAGTTGCCAAGCAAAATAACTGACCTATTTTATCTCGAAACGCCGCCGACTTTATGGTAAAACGGCCCACCAAAATGGCCCCCATAAAGCGCACCTAGGTGATGGCGATCGGTTCCTTACCCGCAACGACGGGGGCGATCGCATTCAGGACCAACTCAGGATGATCACCCATAAGCTGCTGACAGTTCCATTCGTTTTTAAACAGCAGCACGGGCCGCTCCCAGCTATCTTTCACCACCAACGTATTAAACATTCGACCCACAGCCTCGATCGCCGCCCAGCCGCCTTCCACCCAGCGCGCCACAGAATAGGGCAGCCAATCCAGTTGAGTCTCAACGCCGTATTCACTCTGCAACCTGAACTGCACCACTTCCATCTGCAATTGTCCCACTGCCGCCAAAATCGGGTCGCGCTTAGATTCGTCACTGGAGTACATAATTTGCACCGCTCCTTCTTCGCGTAATTCGGAAACAGCTTTGCGGAATTGCTTAAATTTTGATGGGTTTGGGTTACGCAGATAGGCGAAGAGTTCGGGAGAAAAACATGGAATTCCTTCGTACTCCAATTTTTTACCCATATATATGGTGTCGCCGATCGCAAACACGCCGGGATTGTTTAGCCCGATAATGTCGCCGGGATAGGCTTCTTCAATTACTTCACGATCTTGAGCGAATAGTTTCTGCGGACGAGATAAACGTACGACTTTGCCCGATCGCGCATGGGTCACAGACATGTCTTTTTCAAATTTACCTGAGCAAACCCGAACAAAGGCAATCCGATCGCGGTGCCGAGGATCCATGTTGGCTTGAAGCTTAAACACAAAACCCGAAAATTCAGGATAGGTCGGCTCAATAATGCCTTCGGTGCTTTCGTGGGAACCGGGTTTCAGCGCGTAATTTAAAAAGGATTCTAGAAATAATTCAACCCCAAAATTAGTCATGGCACTGCCAAAAAAGACAGGAGTCATTAGTCCTTCATGAATGGCCTCCAAATCTAACTCGTAGCCCAACTGATCTAGCAGCTCTAGTTCTTCTTGGAACTGGGCATACAAATCCGGTTCAAACATCGATTCCAAATTTGGATCATCTAGCTCCACAATAGTATCTTTTGCGACTTTCCGCCCCCCAATCGATCGTTCAAATAAATGAATTTGTCGTTTTTGCCGATCGAACACGCCCCTGAACCGATCGCCGCTGCCAATCGGCCAATTGACCGGATAAGTCATCATCTGAAATTCTTTTTCGATTTCATCAAGGAGATCGAGCGGTGCACGACCAGGACGATCCATTTTATTGATGAAGGTAAAAATCGGCAGTTCTCGCATCCGACACACTTCAAAAAGCTTACGCGTCTGCGGTTCCAGCCCCTTTGCTGCATCAATTAACATCACCGCGTTATCCGCTGCCGCCAACGTCCGGTAAGTATCTTCACTAAAATCTTGGTGTCCCGGCGTATCCAAAAGATTAATTGAGCAGTCACGATAGTCGAACTGCAACACCGTTGAGGTGATAGAAATTCCCCGCTGCTTTTCCATTTCCATCCAGTCAGAAGTGGCATGGCGCTGTTCTTTACGCGCTTTCACTGCCCCCGCTTCATGAATCGCGCCTCCGTAAAGCAGCAATTTTTCCGTCAGCGTTGTTTTTCCCGCATCCGGATGAGAGATGATGGCAAAATTTCGGCGACGATCGACCGCAATTTTAAGTTCAGTTAGCAATTCAGTAGACATAGTGCGTTCAGACTTAGTGCATTCAGGCGCATGAGGCTCTTCATTCTACCTCAAGGGGAATCCATGGAGATTCGATCGGGCAATTTCACCGTCCTTTCAATCTGTATCCAAGATTTCGTGGAGTCTGTCTTCTTAAAAAATTCAGGCAAATCATCCGGATTTGTTTCTTAGTAGGAAGAAGAATATACTGGTCTCATAAGTGTATTTTCATAAGTAATTTAGATTTTTACGTATTTACAACTACCTCTGACCTTAGATTTCGACAGTCATTCTCGCGATTTTCACGACATTGATTGTACCTGGATGATTTATCTCATTTTCCATTGCATTTGCACTCTGTTTTATTCCGGCCTCGCAATTAGAATTACCCCAAGGCTCAGCCCGGTGCTGTTATGACACTTTCTTTGAATACAGATTTAATGCCCCCTGCGACTTCGGTAGTCAATCCACCTGCCCCACTGACAACTACCCAAATCGATCTGCTATGGCGGAACCGTCAGACTAGTAGTAGTGGCTTTGGGAGCAATTATCTATGGGAAATGAAAGATACAGTTGTAACTACGTCCACAAAATTGACGGATGTTATGGACGCGAATTGGCGCGTTGTCGGAACAGCCGATACAAATAAAGATGGTGTAGCGGACTTCTTCTGGCGAAATTCAGTCACAGGCCAGAATGTCTGCTGGCAGATGAACCCGCAAGGAGGCATTTTGAAAGGGGTTATGCTCCGAGGTGTTGAGGATACAACTTGGAATATTGTGGGAGTGGGTGATGTGAATGGAGATGGGGAGACAGATCTTCTTTGGCGAAACCCCACCAATGGCGTCAATGTCTGGTGGGTAATGCAGGGGCTGGAATACAAAGAATCGAGAATTATTACTCCGCTAGATCCAGTTAACAAAGATTGGGAAATTAAAGGCGTGGGGGATGTGGATCAAGATGGGCAGCTTGATATTTTTTGGAGTAATCGCACTACGAAACAAATGGTGTGGTGGGTAATGGATGGTCTTCAGAACAGTAGTCGAAGCTTTTTAATAGGGGCTGACTCAGGGGGCGGGACTGCCATTGGGACCGCTGATTTTAATAATGACAAGCTACCGGATATTGTGCTGCGAAACAATCAAACTGGGGAAGCAAGTCTACTGCTGATGGATCGCGCTACCGTGCTCGATCGGTATTCTATTGCAACAATAGATTTGGCTTGGGATATTGTTGGCTTGGTACCCCGAACTCAGGTCGTTGGCCCCGTGCTTACTTCTCTGACGATCGGAACACCAGGTCAAGTATTGCCGATCGCCCCCAATACCTCGGCACGATTTTTTAAGCGCGATCAATTGACTGCTCAAACCCCTGATCGTTCCTACGCGTTCAATGTCAATCAAACAGGAGTTTTTACCGCAAATTTGACCGGGCTTACGGGCGATATGGATGTGCAGCTTGTTCAGGATAGCAATAGCAATGGACGGGTGGATGAGGGAGAATCGATTCTGGCATGGCAATGGGAGCGCGGCACAACTCGGGAGTCATTACGCCGATTTATTGGTCCTGGAAATTATCTAATTCGAGTTAAGGGTCCGCAAACAGGGCTGTATAGTTTATCAAGTAATTTTGTTCCTGCTCTGACCGATATCAACAAGTTCAAGTTAGTTCTGAATTTTGGAGTCGGCACGGAGACTTTGAACCAGTCAGCGAGAGATGCGATCGCTTCGGCAGCGAAGTTCTGGGAAGAGGTTATTCCTGAACGCAGTGCCATTACTCAGTTTAAGGATTTAACTATCAATATCTTGGGTGCTGCGGATATCGCCTCAAATTTGGCCTCAGGCACTCCATTGGTCAGCACAAGCAATGGCAGTCTGTTCTTGATTGGTGGCGAGGCAATCTTGAATACGGTGCGGTTTGATTTATTTAATCGTGATCCAAACTATTTACGATCGATAATGCTGCACGAATTTGCTCACACGCTAGGATTTGGGACAATTTGGGAGCCGATCACGTTTCCGACCTTGAATCAAACCATTGGCCGATCGCTGGTCAACCGCACAATCCAGACTTACAACGGTAATACTTACGCAGGCTTTGCCTATGGTGAACTGTTGGGCCAAGTGGGTCAAGGGTTGGCTGTGCCGATCGATGAAGCCTATGCCCATTGGAGCGAATCGGTTTTTAAACAAGAAATAATGACCCCGTTTGCCGAACCCAATGGCACCGTAATGCCCGTAAGTGCGCTCACCTTATCGTCCTTAAGAGATTTGGGCTGGCGGGTAAATTATGGGGCTGCTCAAGCCTATGGGTTGCCTCGGATTTTGCCAAGCGAACCGATCGCCCTAGCTGTTCTGACAGCGGTTGCGCCTCAAAAGAATCAGGATTTAGTTAATGCTCACGATGGCTTTCTAGAGTTTGCCGCATAGTGCGGAGATTGTAGGGCGTTTTGAATTCGTATAGATGGCTGAGATCTAGACTGATCCGATTAATCGATCGCACCACGCGTAGTCCCCAGTCCCGTTCAGGAGTAAGCAAAGGTTCTTGAGATATTCAGTGGGACGTATGCTACTTAGTCATTCTAACTTTCTAAAAATCCCTGCCCTCATCAGCCAGAATTCATTCCTATTCCCTCTCCCTAAAAACTGTCTTGGATAAACCTTCGGGCTGGAGCGTTATAGCCTACAATGCGTTACTAGATCGCGTTCTAGGTCTTGGCTTCCCAAGAGAGTTTTTATGAGCAATGGATACGTTGCACTGGTTCTCCACGCTCACTTACCATTTGTGCGCCACCCCGAGAGCGAATTTGTTCTCGAAGAAGAATGGCTTTATGAGGCAATTACAGAAACCTATATTCCCCTTCTTCAAGTTTTTGAAGGCTTAAAGCGCGATGGCGTGGATTTTAAGCTCACTATGAGCATGACTCCGCCCCTAGTATCGATGTTGGCAGATCCTCTACTTCAGGAGCGGTACAACGAACACCTCGGTGGCCTAGAAGAACTCGCAGAACTCGAAATCGATCGGCATCGTAACAATGGCCATATGAAATATTTGGCGGAATATTACGCCGAAGAATTTCAAAAAGTACGGCAGATGTGGGAAAAATATGACGGCAATCTCATCACCGCCTTCAAAGAATACCAAGATTCAAACAACCTCGACATCATCACCTGTGGTGCAACCCACGGATATTTGCCGTTGATGAAGATGTATCCCCAAGCGGTATGGGCACAAATCAAGGTCGCGACGGAACATTATGAAGACACCTTTGGCCGATCGCCTAAGGGCATCTGGTTGCCTGAATGTGCCTACTACGAAGGGCTAGAGCGCATGGTGGCCGATGCAGGTCTACGATACTTCCTGACCGACGGCCATGGGATTTTGTACGGTCGCCCAAGGCCAAGATTTGGTACCTATGCTCCAATTTTTACTGAATCTGGTGTGGCCGCGTTTGGCCGAGATCAGGAGTCATCACAGCAGGTTTGGTCATCAGAAGTCGGCTATCCAGGTGCGGCTGAATATCGTGAGTTTTATCGAGATTTGGGCTGGGACGCTGAGTATGAGTACATTAAGCCGTACATTATGCCCAACGGCCAACGCAAAAATGTGGGTATCAAGTATCACCGAATTACAGGGAAGACCGTCGGCTCTAGCGATAAGGCGCTGTATGATCCGTATTGGGCCAAGGAAAAAGCAGCGTCTCATGCTGCAAACTTCATGGAGAACCGAAAACAACAAGTCGGTAGTCTGAGCAATATGATGGGCCGTAAACCGATCGTGGTTTCCCCTTACGATGCTGAATTGTTCGGCCATTGGTGGTATGAAGGTCCGTGGTTTATTGATTATTTCTTGCGTAAATCTTGGTTTGATCAAAAGGACTACGAAGTCACTCATCTGTCTGATTATTTACGAGAAAACCCAACTCAGCAAGTGGTCCGGCCATCGCAATCGAGTTGGGGCTACAAAGGCTTCCATGAATATTGGCTGAATGATACTAATGCTTGGGTTTATCCTCATTTGCACAAAATCGCAGAGCGTATGATCGATCTGTCGCGCATGGAACCAGAGGATGAGTTGCAATGGAAGGCGTTGAATCAGGCATCTCGTGAGGTGTTGTTAGCACAGTCATCCGATTGGGCTTTCATTATGCGAACTGGAACGATGGTGCCTTATGCGGTGCGACGAACAAAATCCCATGTCCAACGGTTTAACAAGTTGTATGAGGATCTTCGGGCTGGAAAAGTAGATTCGGGGTGGTTGGAGAAGGTGGAGGCGAT
This sequence comes from Synechococcales cyanobacterium GL140_1_metabat_312, assembly GCA_025351345.1. Classification (GTDB taxonomy): domain Bacteria; phylum Cyanobacteriota; class Cyanobacteriia; order Leptolyngbyales; family Leptolyngbyaceae; genus JAAFJU01. The sequence continues at coordinate 55,746 of JANXWB010000031.1, read as the reverse complement.
CGATAATATCTTCCCTAACATTAACTACCGCGTTTATCGCCCAATGTAATTATTTAATTTAAGTAATTGTCTAATCCCTCGCAAGTTCGGGGGATTTTTTGTGCAGCCAACTTATGGTAAAAAACGTCGTAAAAAAGCACCGATCGGCTTAACCAATCTGCTTGCATTGCGCAAAACAAATTCAGTCAAACCGATCGATGCTTTAAATCAATCAACTAATCGAATCAATTACTCACTGACGCGTGCCCGAGAGGTAACCCGTTGACGAGTTGCACGTTTAACAATGGGAGTCGTGGCACCGCCTGCTACCGTACTAGACACAGCATTGACAGCCTCAGCCGCGTTTGTAGGATTGACAGTAGTCACAGGGTCAACTGAATTAACCGTATTGATTGAATTAACCGCTTCAGCCGAAGGGGCAACTCTAGCCGCCGATCGCACCTTAGGAATCACACCTGTAGTCTGAATGCCATCCGATGCGGACTTTACCGAATTGCCGCCCATGATTCCGGGAGTAGCAGGGTTTTGCAATAGGAAGACCACCAATGGACTGCTCTGAACTTCACGACGTAAGACCCGTTGAACATCACGCTCGATTTGATATTGCAATCCAGCCCAATCCACATCCAATTGGCCCTCATCCTTAATCGGACGAGCAAACTCAGACCACCGATCGCGCAGAAGTACTTCCATGCCCGCTTGGAGTTTGAGTTGAAGAGCTTCCGTCGGCAGCGTCGTCACGACCCCACGAATATGCACTTCAGGACGAGTCATCAACTTGCCATCCCACCCAACAGTCGCCGCCACGGTAACAACGCCGTCGCCCGCCAAATGCTGACGTTCTTTCAAGACTCGATCGTCCACGATTCCAGATCTAGACGTATCCATGAGTTCGATTCCTGATGGAACCTTGTCGCCCTTAGACATGCTATTTTCACGCAATTCAATGGTGTCGCCATTATCAATAATGATCATGTTTTCCGCTGGAATTCCCATGGACTGAGCCGTTTGGGAATGTTTCACCAACATCCGATGTTCACCATGAACGGGCAAGAAGAATTTAGGTTTGGTCAAGGCGATCATCAGTTTTTGATCTTCTTGGCACCCATGACCCGAAACGTGGATTCCAGCTTCACGGCCATAAACAACCTTGGCACCCTGCATCATCAACCGATCGATCGTATTGACAACCGAAATAGTATTGCCAGGAATTGGGTTGGCACTAAAGACAACCGTATCGCCTTCACGAATTTTAATTTGACGGTGTTCTTGATTAGAAATCCGGGTCATCGCCGACATTGGCTCCCCTTGAGATCCGGTGGTCAGAATCACCAATTTATTATCAGGAATCCGGTTGACCGCATTAATTGGGACCATGGTTTCATCTTTGCACTTGATATAGCCAAGATTCCGCGCATGGGCAATCACGTTCAGCATCGATCGGCCTAGTACCGCCACAGACTTGCCATACTTTTCCGCTAATTCCAGAATCATATTGACCCGGTGAACAGACGACGCGAACGTCGTGATGATCAAGCGACCTTCCGCCTGCATGTAAATCTTTTCAAGGTTGGGAAATACTGCGCGCTCAGATGGAGTAAAGCCGGAAAGCTCAGAGTTGGTAGAATCGCTGATCAGGCACTGTACGCCCTTTTCGCCATATTCTGCCAAACGCTGAATATCAAAAGTTTCGCCATCAACCGGAGTATGGTCGAATTTAAAATCTCCGGTATGAATCACAATCCCAACCGGAGTATGAATCGCAACGGTGAAGCTATCCGCCATGGAGTGGGTGTTACGAATAAATTCAACTAGAAAGTGGGTTCCAATCCGAATAAAGTCACGCGGTCCAACCCGGCGCAATTCAGTCCGATCAGCCACACCCGCTTCTTGTAATTTTCCTTCGAGTAAAGCTAGCGCCAATCTTGGGCCGTACATGACGGGAATATCGATTTGTTTTAGGTGAAATGCAATCCCGCCGATATGGTCTTCATGGCCGTGGGTGATAACCATGCCTTGAATTTTGTGCTGATTTTCTCGCAGGTAAGTCATGTCGGGCAAGACGATATTGACCCCATGCATTCCGTCGGTCGGGAAGGCGAGTCCTGCATCAAGCAGCATAATCTCGTCGCCATATTCAAACACGCAGGTATTCTTACCAATTTCGTGTAAACCGCCGAGGGGAATAATCTTCAGGGCATCGCTGGTGTCGCGTTTGACGATTGTTCTAGGCTCACCTGCTTTAACGAGAGGTTTTGCACCCCCGCGAGTAACGATCTTACGATCGCTGTTGCTGTCAGACTTAGCAATTGAGGGCTTGGGAGTACGATCGAGGGTCATAGGGGAGTTCTCCGAAAGGGATAAATTAATGGATTCAGACATGGACATTTTGATTGGAATCGAATTCGGCATTGGTGTTCTATTCGTAAATTGGGAAAGGGGTGAAAAACAAGATAGGGCTTACGATTGGAGGACTTTCATAGGCTAATGAGCGACTCGACCCGAAGCATTACGCTAGTCCTAATATCTGCCAAATCTACAAAGAGCCATGTTAGAGAAGCTTGAGTTCTTTCATGACCCTCTGAAGCTCAGTTACAACGTCATTGGGGACATCACAGAGCGGTAAACGGCATCCACCAACTTCCCAGCCCATCAATCGCAGGGCGGCTTTGAGGGGAATTGGGTTGGCGGTGAGAAACAGTGCTTTGAATAAGGGCAACAGTTGGGCGTGAATTTGACTGGCTTCGCTTACTTGACCGGATTCAAAATGCTGAATCATCTTCTGAAGGAGATTTCCCGTCAGATGACTGGCCACACTGACAACACCACAGCCCCCGATCGCCAATATCGGCAAGGTTAAGGAGTCATCCCCCGAATAAATCCCAAATTCAGGCGGGGTCGATCGACGAATGTCACTGGCTTGATCCAGGCTGCCGCTAGCTTCTTTAATGGAAACAATGTTAGAAATCTCTGCTAACCGAACCACGGTTGCAGGAGCCAACGATTGCCCCGTGCGTCCTGGAACGTTGTAAAGCATGATTGGCATGTCGGGAACTGCCGCTGCGATCGCCTTGAAATGTAGATACAGCCCTTCTTGAGGGGGCTTATTGTAGTAAGGCACCACTTGAAGTGATCCATCTAAGCCTAAACTGTGGGCTTTTTGAGTAGCGATGATAGCTTCAGAGGTGCTGTTTGAACCTGTTCCAGCCATGACCTTAGCCTTGCCCAAAACCGCCTTCTGCACCACTCGAAACAATTCAAACTCTTCGTCCCAAGACAATGTGGGAGATTCGCCCGTTGTTCCACAGACCACTATGGTATCGGTCCCGTTTTCAGCGAGATGTACAGCAAGGCGCTCAGCCACTTCATAATTGACCGTCCCGTCAGCGGAAAATGGCGTCACCATTGCCGTCAATACTCGTCCAAACTCTGTTTTCAAGTTCGTCACACTCAAGATCTACTCCTTAAACCCAAGTCTCGGAAACCGTCAAGATTGAGGTTTCAGCCAACCTTTTTCAATTAACAACTCTGCAATCTGTACAGCATTCAACGCTGCACCTTTACGGATCTGGTCCCCACAGAGCCACAGGTCTAAACTGTTCTCATGGGAAATATCTTGACGGATTCGCCCCACTAGTACAGCATCTTTTCCACTGGCATCGATCGGCATAGGGAAATAGTTTTTCTGCCAATTTTCGACCAGTTTAACTCCCGGTGCCGTTGCTATGAGCTGCCGAGCTTTGGATACATCAAAGGGCCGATCGAACTCCAGATTTAAGGCTTCTGAATGTGCCCGCAAGACTGGAACTCTCACACAGGTTGCAGTAATGCGTAAATCTGGCTCATCGAATATTTTACGTGTTTCGTTCACCATTTTCATCTCTTCTTCACAGTAACTATTATCCAAAATTGGAGAGTTATGCGGAAATAAGTTAAAGGCTAACGGATAGGGCAATATTTCAGCTTTTGGCATTTCACCCTTCAAGATGGCCTGCGATTGCAGCTTTAGTTCTTCCATTGCCATCGCTCCAGCACCACTAGCCGATTGGTATGTGGCCGCTACAATCCGACGAATCGGTTGAACTTTATGGAGGGGATAAACAGCAACTGCCATTAGTATGGTAGTGCAATTTGGGTTGGCAATGATGCCATTGTGTCCTTTGGCGGCGATCGGATTAACCTCCGGCACGACCAACGGAACATCATCATCCATCCGAAAAGCGCTGGAATTGTCAATCATCACAGCACCCGCTGCAACAATATCCTTTACCCATTGCTTAGAAATGGAACCACCCGCTGATGCGAGAACGATGTCCATACCTTTGAAAGAGTCCGAGGTGACGGCTTCGATCGTAATGGGCTGACCTCGAAATATGAGCTTGCTGCCCGCCGAACGGGGAGAGGCCAATAACTTCAACTCAGCAATGGGAAAGTTACGTTCCTCAAGTAACTCAAGCAACTCAGTTCCCACGGCACCAGTCGCGCCCAAAATGGCAACGCGATACAATTGACTCAAACTAAACCTCCTATCATTCATCCGGTTGGATTGGGTTAACCGCTAAGAGCCATGAAGCGAATCTGTGGACACTCAAGCGTAAAAAGCAAAATTCTCAGTATCGAATCGAAGAACCTTAAGATAGTAACTGTCAATCAGACCCTATATCTAATTCTTATACCTTCAATATTATAACGGATCTTTAATATTAAAATGGATCTTTATTCAGGTTATGAAAAATTCTATAAGTAACCTTGTTGCATTCATTCTCGTATTTGTTGGGATTACACAATCGTTACAAACCCATAGAAAAATATCATCATTAACAACCTAACACTCTTAATTTAAGTAACATCGCTCAAGCTGTCACCGACATGGGATAGGATGAATAGTCGCAATCCCCGACTATTTAACTTTAATACTTAATAGCTACCACGATGAAAGTTACCCAGGAAAAATTGCCCGCCAGCCAAATCGGTTTAGAAATCGAAATTCCGGCGGAAACGACGAAAAAGGCGTACGAAAGCACGATCCAGAAATTCATGCGCCAAGCCAATATACCTGGGTTCCGGAAGGGGAAAGTTCCTCGTCAGGTCATTGTGCAGCGCTTTGGATCCATGGGAATCAAGGCGACTTCCTTAGAAGATTTGGTCGATCAGTCTATTAAAGATGCGATCAAACAAGAAAACATTGCAGCGATCGGAAACTTCCAACTGAAGTCCGATTTTGAAGAACTTGTCGCTAACTACGAACCCGGCAACGCTTTGGTATTCAAGGCTGCTGTCGATGTTCAGCCAGAGGTTAAACTCGCTCAACACAAAGGACTGACGGTTCAAGCTGAAGATGTGAAGCTAGACCCAGCCCGGATTGATGAGTCAATCGATGGCTACCGTAAGCGCCTTGCAACCTTAGTCCCTATCGAAGACCGTGCCGCCATCATGGGCGATGTCGTCGTCGTTGATTATCACGGCGTTTACACCCCAGACGGTGGTGAAGAGACGGATGTTCCAGGCGGCCAAGCGGAAGATTTCACGTTGGATCTTGAAGAAGGTGGATTTATTCCCGGTTTCATTGACGGCATCATTGGCATGAATGTTGACGAAACGAAAGATGTCATTGCAACCTTCCCAGAGGATTATCAGGAAGAAGCCCTAGCGGGTCAAACGGCTACTTTTAAAATGACGCTGAAGGAACTTAAAGGCCGGGAACTGCCCGAGGTGAACGATGAGTTCGCAAGTGAACTGACCAATGGCGACGTGCAGACGATCGCAGAACTTCGTAGCAACATGGAAAGCAACTTCCAACGCGAAATTGACGATCGGAACAAACAGAACAAAGAGACTGCCATTCTCAATGAACTGCTGAACCACATTGAAGTTGAGATTCCTGAAACCTTGCTCGATCGGGAACTGAATTACATGCTGTCCCAGACGGCCATGCAGTTCCAGCAACAGGGCATGGACATCCGTCAGATCTTTACCCAAGATATGATTCCCATGTTGAAAGAACGTTCTAAGCCTGAAGCGATCGATCGAATCAAGCGCACCTTAGCCTTGGGTGAAGTCGCAAAAATCGAAGGTTTAAAAGTCGATGATGCAGTATTCACCAAGCGCTACAACGATGCACTCGAAGAAATGCGCGGCGAAGATATTGATCCAAAACGTCTGAAAGAAGTTCTAAGCGAAGACATGCTCAAGGAAACAATTTTGGAATGGATTGAAGCCAACTGGACCCTAGAAATGGTTCCTGAAGGCACACTCAAATCTGAAACTGAAGACACTGAAGCCTCTGAAGCTGTCGTAGACGTGGAATCTGAAGACGCATAACCGAAGGCCAGTCGGCATTTAAACTAGAAATCCTTCTTCCGATTTGGCTGGGGGAAGGATTTTTAAGGTTAGGCTCCGAATTCGGGGATTCCTACATTGATTCGCCAACAGTGGTTAGAGAATTAAGGCATAATAAATAGAAATAAGCACTCTAGATCCTTAGTTGGACCCTTCTGACTCCTATGATTTCTCAATCTACTGGCTACGACCTCACGAGCACTTCTCGTCATCAGGAGATTATTTCCTCCACCGTCGTTCCCATGGTTGTCGAACAATCTGGACGTGGAGAACGGGCATTTGATATCTACTCTCGACTCCTTCGCGATCGGATTATTTTCCTCGGAACTGATGTCAATGACACCATAGCCGATTCCATAATTGCGCAAATGCTATTCCTTGAAGCTGAAGATCCAGAGAAGGATATTCAGCTTTACATCAACTCCCCTGGCGGCTCTATCACCGCAGGCATGGGCATTTATGACACCATGAATCAAGTTCGCTGTGATGTGGCGACGATTTGTTTTGGCTTGGCTGCAAGCATGGGGGCATTTCTGCTCTCTGGCGGGGCCAAGGGTAAACGCATGTCACTGCCAAGTTCCCGAATCATGATTCACCAGCCCTTGGGTGGCGCACAGGGACAAGCCGTAGACATTGAGATTATGGCTCGTGAAATTCTTTACCATAAGAGTACGTTGAACAGCTTGATGGCAAACCATACCGGGCAACCCCTCGAAAAGATTGAGGAAGACACTGAACGGGACTTCTTTATGTCTGCTGAAGAAGCCCAAGTCTATGGCTTGATCGATTCTGTGATTTATCGTCACGATCGGGTCGGAGTTCCACAGCTTTCTCTTGTGTCCTAACGACAAGAAGACCCTCAAGTTACGGAAACATAAATCTTTATCGAACCGATCGTTGTACGAGGTTAACAGTCACGATGCCGAAAACCTACGATTCACACTTGAAATGCTCGTTCTGTGGAAAGTCACAAGAACAGGTCCGCAAGCTAATTGCTGGTCCAGGTGTGTATATTTGTGACGAGTGTGTTGATCTATGCAACGAGATCTTGGATGAAGAACTGTTTGAGGGGGGCAGCTCTCCCCAAGCCGTCCCTCGCCGTGACCAGCAACCAGAAAAACAAAAAGTTCGCACTACGCCCATAACTATGGGCCAAATTCCAAAACCAAAAGAGATCAAGAAGCATCTTGATCAGCATGTAGTGGGCCAAAATGAAGCCAAAAAAGTGCTGTCTGTCGCAGTCTACAACCACTACAAGCGCCTTACTTATCTGGAATCCCATGGAGAAGAAGGCAAACCTGAAGACGCGATCGAACTCCAAAAATCAAACATTCTACTGATTGGACCGACTGGATCAGGCAAGACTTTGTTAGCTCAGACCTTAGCGAACATTTTGGATGTGCCGTTTGCAGTGGCCGATGCGACAACACTGACAGAGGCGGGTTATGTGGGTGAGGATGTTGAGAATATTCTTTTGAGACTACTTCAAGTTGCTGACCTAGACGTTGAAGAAGCACAACGTGGCATCATTTATATTGATGAAATTGATAAAATTGCCCGTAAGAGCGAAAACCCATCTATCACTCGCGATGTTTCCGGTGAAGGCGTTCAACAAGCGCTACTGAAAATGCTAGAAGGGACAATAGCCAATGTGCCGCCCCAAGGTGGACGAAAGCATCCCTATCAAGATTGCATCCAAATAGATACCAGTAATATTCTATTCATTTGCGGCGGTGCGTTTATGGGGCTAGATAAGATTGTCGAGCAACGCATTGGTAAAAAGTCTATGGGATTTGTCCAAGGCAGCAAGGACGGGATTTCGGCAGAGAAACGATCGTCAGACATGTTGAAAAATATGCAGGCGGATGATGTTGTGAAATTTGGCATGATTCCTGAATTTATCGGTCGAATTCCGGTCGCAGCAACGCTTGAACCTTTGGATGAAGAGACGCTGATGGCAATCTTAACCGAGCCGAAAAATGCCCTAGTCAAGCAATATCAAAAACTAATGCGCATGGACAATGTGCAACTAGAGTTTCGAGCCGATGCTATTAAAGCGATCGCGTCTGAAGGATTCCGGCGGAAAACAGGTGCCCGTGCGTTGCGGAGTATTGTTGAAGAAATTATGCTGGACATCATGTACGAAGTTCCGTCCCGTAAGGATTTGACTCGCTGCGTTATCACTCGTGACATGGTAGAAAAACGATCGACTGCCGAACTGATTGTACTTCCGTCGTCCTTACCCAAGCCTGAGTCTGCCTAAATGCCGTTGTTGACCGTTCGAGGCTGTGATACTTATTACGAATGGATCACTGCGACACAATCTGGAGACCGAACCGATCGACCTGTTTTAGTGTTTTTACATGGTTGGGGAGGATCCGGTCGGTATTGGCGATCGACGGCTGAAGCTATGAGCGATCGGTATGATTGTTTGATTTATGATTTTCGCGGATTCGGTCGTAGCAAAATTATTGATGGCGATCAACCGAGTGCCTATACCCTAAAATCCTACGCAGACGATTTGGCTGAACTATTGACCACCTTACAAATCGATCGGGTTTCGGTGGTGGCTCATTCTATGGGTTGTTCGATCGCAACGTACTTTTTGGATGCTTGGGGCGATCGGGTTGATCAATGTATTTTGACTTGCGGCGGTGTTTTTAAATTCAATGCGATCGTTTTTGGTATTTTTTATCAATTTGGGCAACTCGTAATTAATTTTCGGCCCAGATGGTTTTATACCTTACCCGGCGTTGATTTTTTAGTGATGCAGCGCTTTTTACATCGATCGATTCCCGGTAGCGATCGGCAAGAATTCATCGAAGATTATCTGGGTGCGACGGCTGATGCTGCGATCGGCACATTACTTAGTGTGGCCCAACCTGACACCTGTACTGAAATCTCAGCGCAAATTGCCAGCCTCTCGATTCCCACCTTGGTCCTATCCTGCGATCGGGATACGATTGTTCCCGCAAGCCTTGGGCGAGCAGCAGCGGCACTTAATCCGGGTTTGAAGTATCAGGTTTTAAAGAAAGTGGGGCATTTTCCAATGTTGGAAGACGCAGAAAATTTCTTAGCTGCTATTCGAGAATTTCTAGTTGTGGCAGCTTAGGAAAAATCTTTCAACCTAGGTCTTTCCCTTAGCGCATACTTCTAGTATCATTAGACCTTTGGCCGCAAAAGCTTAGCTAAATAAGAATTTCCGCTAGAAGTATCGGAAGCACAAGGGAAACAAACGATCATGGCAAAACGGGTTCAAGTCGTCCTAACTAAGGACGTGAGCAAATTGGGTAAATTAGGGGATGTCGTGGAGGTAGCTCCTGGCTACGCCCGCAACTTTCTGTATCCTCAATCTTTCGCAACCACGGTAACTCCGGGTGTGATGAAGCAGGTCGCGCGTCGTAAGGAACTGGAACTTCAGCGCCTCGCGGAGTTGAAAGCAGCAGCTCTCACCCAGAAAGAAGCTCTGGAAAAAATCGGTACACTATCGATCGTCAAGCCAGTGGGCGAAAACGAAGCGATCTTCGGAACGGTTACAACTCAAGATATTGTTGATGCAATTAAAGCGTCGGCTAATGTTGATGTCGATCGTCGTGAAATCGAAGTTCCTGAAGTTAAGAGCATTGGTGAATACACTGCAACTCTTAAGCTTCACCCAGAAGTGTCTGTGTCCCTGACCTTTGCGGTTTCGGGTAGTTAGTTCAATCTTGATTTGAGCTTTAATATCAAAGTTTGAATTTACTTGGTAAGTCTCCCAGCCCTTCATACGGTTTTGGGAGATTTTTTATACAAAATCCTATGGTGGTGAGCATAATCATGAATCCTGAAGTTTTTGATCAAACACTTAAGTTAATAACGTCTAACCTAGAAATTGCAACCTTTGGCGGCGGATGTTTTTGGAAAATTGAACATAGATTCCGATCGCTCCCTGGTGTGATGAAAACCTCTGTGGGCTATATGGGTGGGCATTTTGATAATCCTTGTTATCTGGATATTGTCTCTCGAATTACAGGTCATGCCGAAGTCACACAGGTCCATTTCGATCCAAATCAAATTCAATACGATGATTTGCTAAATGCGTTTTGGGCAATGCATGACCCTAGTAGTTTGAATCGTCAAGGGGCCGATCGCGGTGAACAATACCGATCGGTTATTTTTTATAACAATTCAAATCAACAATATCAAGCCCAACATAGTAAACAAAAACTGAATGAATCAGGACAATATGAGAAACCGATCGTTACCGATATTTGCCCTGAATCAACCTATTGGCTGGCGACTGATGATCATCAACAATACTTAGAAAAGAAACAACAGCGGCAAGCAGGTAATTAAACAGAGAGTGCTTGATTGGATTGAACTGGAGAAGCAGATCCTCGGGTATTTTCAATTAACCAATTGCCAATTATCGGAAACGATCGGCAGATAGAAACACTCACCTGAGCCACTTGTGGCTGAATAAAAGCTGAATGCATTAAACGCCCAAGCTGTAGACGTAATCTAAATTCCCGTTGCCAAGTGTCACGATAGTTTGATTTAAATCGTTCAGCACTGAGCGTTCCCTGCAAATAATTATTCACCATGGGCACAGCTATTTCTGATGTCCGCAACGCCATTGCCATACCATCGCCACACAATGGCGTAATCATTCCCGCAGTATCTCCAATCATACAAATATCACCATCAAAGTTTCCCTTTAATTCAAATGAGATTTGACTGAGACGATGTTTGACAGATGGATTAATTGTCATGTTTGCTAAACGATCGCGCAATACAGGATTTTTATACAAAGCATTAGGCAGATTCCGATCGTCGCTATCCTTCAAAATCTTCTCATGACCAATCCAACACAAATTCACTTGTCCCGTTTCAATCATCGACAACCCACAATAGCCACCTGGAAATGCATGTAGTTCTATTATTCCCGGCAATGTCAATCCATCACAATGGGCTTTGAAGGCAACCCAGGGAGATTTACGGGCGGCAAAGGGACGATCGAGTTGAGTATCTAGGGGCGATCGTTTCCCGTGGGCAGACAGTACCATACGACTAGTAAATTCTCCTGAACTAGTGGAGACTTTGAATCCAGTCTTGAAATCACCAGAAATATCACGAACAACCGTCCCATCTTGGCAAATCGCACCGATCGATTCTGCCCGTTCAAATAACATTAGATCCAATTGATAACGACTCAATCCTAGTGCAACTCCGGGTAATTGATGTTCAAACGTTTCACCCGTCGTCGTCGTAAGCAATGCATTCCGAATAGGATGGGCACCCACGTTTCGCACTGCCTCTAGAATACCAAGACTTGCAAAATTCTGAATCACCTCAACTGATAGAAATTCACCACATAATTTATGAACAGGATACTTCTGTTGTTCTAAAAGTAATACGTTCCACCCTTGATCGGCCAATTGAATCGCAGCACTACATCCTGCTAATCCGGCCCCAACAACAATGACATCGTAATTCATGCAACATTCCACTAAAGAGTACTTAATAACCAACGAAATGGCCAACGCCAACTCACTGTAAAATTCTTCAGTCCAGCTTTCTGGGCGATCGTCTCCAGCTCAGGGCCACGAAAGCCTCTCAGTACTGAAATTGGCCCATCATTTTGTACCATTTCTGAAGCTTGAAACAACCGACTTAAGGTATAAAAACTATAGTAAGCCAACGGATGACGATGAAGATCATTAATCAGAATCCCGCCCTTTGACACTCGATTCATTGAATGAACAATTGCGATCGCCCGTTCTTCAGCAAAATGATGTAAGAACATTGCACCCATCACAACATCAAATTCACCATCACCATAGGGCAACGCTAAGGCATCAGCGACTTCCACCCGAATTTTAGAACTCAATGCCTCGGGTAAACGTTTAGATAATGACTGACGAGCATAATCTACGGTGGCGGGGTTTGCATCGATCGCAACCAGTTCGAGATCAATGGTTGGAGATTGTTTGGCGGCCCAAGACACAATGTATTCGGGGAAATCTGCAATACCTGTACCGAGATCTAGAATTCGGATGGGCTTAGAATTGGTTTGCGATCGAGTCTTCAGCCAGGGAGCCAACACGGCCATTGTTGTGTCATAACCCCCGAGAAATTGATTCACGGTCCGAAGTTCTTCGAGAGCGCTGGTGAGGCGGATATCCGTGATGGAAAAATCATCCATCAATTCATCTTCATCGGTGCGAGTTTGGAAAGAGATCATAGGTCTAAGGTAGCAGGTTTAAGATAGTAATTTTAAGAGGCCACTTGCTGAAATAAACATCCTTCTATGGTCAACCCTGGACCAAATGCCATCGCTAATCCATTTTGTAACTTCTGCCCACTATTGTGCTGTGAAAGCAATCGTTTTAAAATAAATAAAATAGTACAGGAACTCATGTTGCCATATTGTTTAAGAACTTCATAGGAGTCTTGAATTAAGCTATCTTCTAATGTAAATAATGCCTGAACTTTATCCAGGATTTGTCGTCCGCCGGGATGCACAGCCCAAAAATTAATATCAGCTTGAGTTAGAGCATTTCGATCGAGTAACTGAGTTAAGTAGTTTGGTAAATGCTGAGCAATTGCATTAGGAACCTTGGCCGATAATCCCATCAGAAAACCAGTATTTCCAATGGCCCAACTCATTAGACCCAGCGTATCATCGGCTAAAACACTCGCTCCATCCACATAGGCCAGCTTCCCAGCCGCATCGGAGTCAGATTGCGAAGACAAAATTGCGGCGGCGGCACCATCTCCAAAAATTGCATTGATTACTACATTTTCTAATGAATTCTCATTCTGAAAATGCAACGTGCACAATTCCACACACACTAATAATACGCGTGCCTTTGGATTACTCTGACAAATTGCATGGGCATTCTTCAATCCATTAAATGCTGCACAACATCCCATGAATCCAATAATAGTACGATCGACATCATTTCTAAGGCCCAATTGCTGGACCAAATGGACATCTAAACCGGGTGCGGAAAATCCAGTGCAACTTACTACAATCAAATGAGTAATATCATCTACATTTAGCTTTGCATCTTGAATTGCTTGTTTAGCGGCTGAGATTGCAATTTTTGTGGCATAAATTTGATAGAGCTTATTACGATCGAAGGTACTCGGAACAGGTTCTAATCTCCAATTATTTGGGTAAAAACTGAAATTCGGTGGTTCTGTTAAATAGTCTTGAATGGAGGTATATCGACGATCGATGCCAGATTTTTGATAAATTTGAGCCGCACGATCGTACAACGTTGGTGAAATGCTTTCCAATCTGGACAAAAACGCTAATGCCTGATTTTGGGTGATTTCAAACGGAGGATTTGCTGTTGCAATCGATTCTAGAACAGTATGCATAGAAAATCTTGGGCAGTGTCCAAGCGATAACAGAACTGAGCTATACAGGCACTACAGAGGGCGAAAAGTTCGTATTTTAAAAGGAGTATTCATGTTTTAAAAGGGGATAGACGATGCTCCTGATTATAGCGTTTTAACTCGAAATCGGGGGACGTTAGACGTAATCCATTAATTACTAGCCTCAAGGTAGGTTTGACGTTTCATTTGAATGTTTGCTAAATGTTTCTTGACCGTATCGATCGAAATATACAACTGATCTGCAATTTCACGACGCGATCGGCCTTGATTTCGCAAATCCCATACTTCTGATTCGCGCGGAGTCAGCCTAAAGTATTGCGCATCCAAAACAGCCGTACAGCGAATAGAATGCTGTTGATTTTCAAAACGCACAATTAATCGACTATCTTGAGCTTCTTCAATTGAATTGAGCCATTGAACTCGGATTCGATAGTGAGTTTGTGCGATTGTTAAATCTGATTCTAAAATTAAGGCTCGATCGATTTGGGACTTAAGGAGTTCACAAATGCTCCAAATAGCATGGGTCTGAAGATTAACGATGTTTAATTGACGACAAATTTTTTGAGCGGAGAGATTAGTGTAGAGTAATGCACCTTGAACATCAGCAATTAGAACAGCATCAAGCAAGCTTTCTAAAATGGAACTAAACATTTTATTTTCAGGAATAAGTGTGGAGGATTTCATGAATCTTAATGAATGAAGATTGGGGGCATGTAACCACAATTCAAAGTTACGATCGCTTGGCTTTCTTGATGCAAGCTTCACGATTGCTCTCTTTCCCTTCATACAAAAGAATGGATTCGGATTCCGCAAATTTACGGAGACCCTCTACAGAATTTGATTATCTACTGATATAAATAATGGGATTGAATGATTTGAACTGCATTTTGAGTTCCATTTTCCGAAGTAATTTGACTGGCTAATTGTTTTGCATTAGCTTTGAAACCCTGATCGTTAGCTAATGCGTTAATAGATTCTGATAAGGTATCAATCGATAACTGAAGCCTCGGCACAGCTCGCACACCTACACCCAGTATTGCAATTCGACCGCCCCAAAATGGTTGATCTCCAAAGAACGGAACAGCCATGGATGGACGGCCCGATCGTAATGCAGCGGCAGTCTTCCCGGCACCACCATGATGAATGACAGCAGCCATTTCGGCAATAACCAATCGTGGGGTGGTAAATCTATCTTTAATACGGTATCGGGTAATACGGTATCGGGCAAATCTGTTTGTTCACCACCACCCCATCTGGACAATAACAATCCGCGCTGTCCCGATTTCAACAATGAAGCAAGTACTATTTCTGTCAATTCTGTCGCGATAAGGCCGCAAATTCTGGCTCTTGAGCGATTATGAAGTCTTTAAATAGTCCCGGCACCGCCATCCGAACGGTGTGAGCCGATCGCATCAACTCCACACCCAGCGCCATAAATAACTGAATATCTCCGCGAGAACCATAGGTCAAAATTGTAATATGCATTCCGGTTCCCAAAAGCCCTTAAAATTAAATTAAGCCCACTTTACAAGCCCTAACATTGCCCGTGCAAGCGCCTCCTTTGATCAATGCCATCTATACCGACGGAAGTGGAGGATATGCACCCTATGGTGGACGTGGCGTTTGCGGCTATGCAGCTATTATTTGGTTTAGTGACGATACTACAATCACGTTGGGTGGAACAGAAGCCCACAGCACTCATCAGCGGGTAGAACTTTTAGCCTTAATCACAGCATTACAATACTTGAAACAGTATTCACAATCGAGTTCAATCTTTTCAGATTCTAAATATGCGATCGATGCTATTAATCATAACTGGATTGATAAATGGCAACATAATGGCTGGCTTAATACCAAGGGCAATTCTATTGACGATCGTGATCTCTGGCTCCAGCTTTTGGAACTTCAAACAAATCCCAAAGTATTCGCCACCTTCCACCACATCATGGGGCATAGTGATGCGCTAGGTCGAAAAGGGAGATTAGCCCAAGTTAAAAACCGCGATCGATATGGCTTAGAAAGCGATCGGCATAATCTGGGTAATCAAATGGCGAATCTTGCAGCGGGACAGTTTCGACGAGGGGAAATTAGTGATATTGTCGAAATTCTTGAGATGTCGGAACCAAGACATTAAAACCGAAATTGCTAGCGTATAATTTTAATTCAATTGACTTTTTAAAAGGATAAATTTAATGAGTAAGTCTTCACAGTCGTTCTTCAACTGGTTTCGTCGCAGTCGTGGTTTCGGGCAAAGCGCTCGAGTTCGGGGTAATGTTTGGTTGGCCGGATTCTTAGGGTTAATGTCTTGTTTATGGCTGACTGCGATCGCAACCCCGGTATGGAGTCAGTCGCCAACAGTAGAACCGATAAATCAGCATTTAATGGCAGATTTGCGCGAGGCGACGCTAGTGGCGCAGAATACGGGAATGGGGCCGATGGACTTGAGCCAGCGCTATGTGGCTATTCTGACCGCAGAGGGCGTCGTACCAAACATGCCAATGACAGATGCGAGAGCTGTGGCTGGTGCCGTATTAGTCGGCGATCGCTTAATTGTGCGCGGTGACTTCAGTAGCTTATCCAGCGCTCTCCGAGACTACACTAGCGATCCGGTTACCCCTCCAAATCCTAATATCACTTCGGCAGTCCACATTCATCGCGGCGAACCGGGTAAGAATGGACCTTTCCAATATGCGCTGACGGTTATGCTGAATTCTAGTGGCTTAGGGGGGCGGCTGATGGGAGAGTACACCCTTTCTACTGAACAACTGCAAGCGTTGCAGGCTGGTAATCTCTACATGGATTTCCACACCAAAAAAAATCGCGCTGGTGAACTGCGTGGCATGTTTAGAGCACTGACCTAAAGCACGGGTAAACGCAAGGCCGCAGGATCTGGAGTAGACGTTGCTGGAGTTAGGGATTATGAAGGTTGCGATCGCAGTGCCTATCACTGGAGCAATTTTTAATTCATACTTTAATTCAATAATGCCTAGATTCTCTGGCCCTGCGTTGGATTGACGATCGTGCTTCTCATGCTATGGTTCCGATCGGAATAATTTCCTGACCTTTTACTTATCATTTTCCGACAGTGAAAATTGTTTAACGACCCCAGCTCATTTACACTGAACTACATCACTAAATACATCCGATTGACTCATGCAACCTTACGTTCAAACCCGCAACTATCCGTTCAACTGGGGATCCCGGACTTACCTGATGGGCATTCTGAATGTAACGCCGGATAGTTTTAGCGATGGCGGATTGTATGATGATGTGAATGCTGCGATCGTTCAAGCGACACATATGCGAGATCACGGCGTAGACATTCTAGATATTGGCGGACAATCCACGAAGCCGAATGCTGCGGAGGTCAGTTTAGAAAACGAACTCCATCGGGTAATCCCAGTGGTGAAGGCGATTCGGGCCGATCGAAGTTTTGACACTATTATGATTTCGATCGATACGACAAAAGCAATCGTGGCTAAAGAAGTGATCGAAGCTGGAGCCGATATGATTAATGATATTTCCGGTGCAATATTTGATAATGAAATGCTTTCTACGGTTGCGGCATTGAATGTACCGATTATTTTGATGCATTTACGCGGAACTCCGAAAACAATGCAAAAACTTACACAATACGATAATCTTACTAGTGAAATCATTACTTTTTTACAATCTCGAATTAAAGCTGCGATCGCGTCTGGTATTGATTCAAATAAAATCATTATTGATCCTGGCATTGGGTTTGCAAAGACTTCTGAACAAAGTTTGCAATTGCTTCAAGAATTAGCAAAATTCAAAATTCTTAATTGTCCAATTCTAGTCGGTCCATCGCGCAAGAGTTTTATTGGTAAGATTCTAGGCGAGAGCGATCCGAGTAAACGCATTTGGGGAACGGCGGCGACTTGTTGCGGGGCGATCGCAAATGGTGCAAACATCCTCCGGGTGCACGATGTAGCTGAAATGTATGATGTCATGCGCGTGGCGGATGCGATTTGGCGACGATGATCGTGACCATAATTTAGGATTACGATCGTTTAACCTTGCATATCAATACTTCACTCGAAAGTCTCTGTGCACGTAATTCACACCACCAAGGCGAGGATTGCCACCATTGCCATAGTTCTTTGCTTTTTTTACTGTTGTTACAGCGCCGACAAGCCCCAACGAGGTTCGATCGTACGTCAAACCCGCCTTTGCACCTAGCTACAACATGATCCAAAGTCAGTACGGGAGGAGTGCAGCCACAATAGGCACAAGACCCGCCAAACCGTTGTTTTACTTCTGTTCTTATTTTGTGCTTTTGCGATCGATTATCAAGATCTCGTAATGAATGAACCATTAGAAACTACTCCCTATCTAAAATTACTTCCTATCTAATAAGCCATCAATCAAAATTCTAATCTCATGACGCAAAATAGGAATCTGATAACTAATTACATCCCAAATAACGTCATAATCAACCCCAAAATACTCATGAATTAACTTGTCTCGCATCCCGGCCATCCTTCTCCAGGGAATCTGTGGATTATTGTCCCTAAAGTCAGGAGACAAATTTTTGGATGCCTCTCCAATCACCTCCAAACTTCTAACAAAAGCCCGTTTTAGTCGCTCATCCTTAAAGAAATCATCCTGAGTTAAATCCTCTGAATTTTACAAAATTAAATCCATTTCCAATAAAATATGTTGTAAATAATTCTTAGCCGAGCGGGACATATTCCACCTCATCCAAAATTCGCTGCCCAAAAAACGGACTCAACGACTCCGGAGTCACCACATCCACCTTTCGCTCAAACAAATCCTCCAAAAAGAAACACAAATCCATAAAATTATTAAAGGTCTTCATCTCCGGCTGAAAAACCACCAACATATCCACATCACTTCTCTCTGTCGCTAGCCCCGTCCGAAAAGAACCAAACAACCCGCAACGACTCACCCCATAGCCTCTGAGTACTTGCTGTTGATCTTGCAAACATTGAAAAATCTCAGTCTTCGTCATCACAGAACTCATATTCATCACTTCCAAACCATTACTATCCCCGATCGTAATACCAAATCATCCAGCAATCCCACTAAATCCCCGATCGCTCATCCCAATATCCCATCTAATGCATCCAAATCATCATCACATCCCGCCCGCGCCAATACTCAAATGGGGAATATTATTCCCCACAAAAACACGTAGAAACTGATACTAATTTAAAAGAAGTTGATATTGATTTAAACTTAGATCCAATGATCGCATTCACAAAAACCATGAAAGTTGCTTATTTTGATTGTCCCACAGGCGTTTCGGGCGATATGTGTTTAGGTGCCTTAATTGATGCAGGCGTACCCATTGAATATTTAACCCAACATCTCGATCGGCTCGGTATCAATCAAGAATACGAACTCAGCTCAAAACAAATGATTCATAACGGTCAACAAGCCACAAAAGCGATCGTTACCCTAGTTAATCAACCCGACCATACCCATTCCCACGACCATACCCATTCCCGAACATTGCCTGAAATCGAAAAGATGATCCTTGGTGCAACCTTACCTGATCGCGCTGAAAAATGGAGTTTAGAAGTCTTTCGGAACCTTGCAATCGCCGAAGGAGCCGTCCATGGCATACCCGCAGAACAAGTCTTCTTCCATGAAGTTGGAGCAGTTGATGCGATCGTAGATATTGTCGGCACTTGTTTAGGAATGGATTGGTTAAAAATTGAACATTTCTATTGTTCTGCATTACCTACTGGCGGCGGGACCATTTGGGCTGCCCATGGTCGGCTTCCAGTCCCGGTTCCAGCCGTCTTAAAACTATTTGAAAAAGCAAATGTCCCTGTATTTTATAATCGCATCGATCGCGAACTCGTCACGCCCACGGGAGCTGCGATCGTTACAACCCTTGCCCACCACTTCGGCCATCCGCCAGAAATGATCATTCAAAAAATCGCCCTCGGCGCAGGCACTCAGGAACTCACCATTCCCAATATTTTACGCCTCTGGATCGGTGAATCTTACGGTACCCATACTCATGCAAAATCTGCCATTCAACCCCACAGCCATGCTCATAGTCACTCACATAGTCACTCAGACCATTCCCATGAAGAGGAGCATCATCATGAAGCTGAACACCTTGAAACCGTTGCCCATCTCGAAACCCAAATCGACGATCTTTCACCTCAAACGATCGCCTATACCACTGAAAAGCTTCTCAATCATGGTGCCCTGGATGTATTTACAACGGCGATCGGCATGAAAAAGTCCCGTCCCGCAACATTGATTAGCGTCATTTGCAAACCAGAAGAACTCGATCGGTTGGAACAGATTTTATTTGAAGAAACGACAACGATCGGCATTCGGCGAAGTTTGCAGGAACGATCGGTTTTAACTCGTAGATTTGAAACTATCCAAATTCAAGGCCACCCCGTTAAATTGAAAGTCGCCGAACGAAACGGTAAAGTATATAACATTCAACCTGAGTACGAAGACTGTGCCACGATTGCCCGTCATACCGATCGCCCCCTTAAAGAAATTCAGCGACAGGCCATCCGACAATATCTTCTTGTAAAATAAGACCTGACAATTAATGGGGAGAAACGTATGTTGTCGAAATTGACCGTTGAACATTACAAGAGCTTGTTTAAGGTTGACATTGATTTAGAACCATTGACAGTATTTATTGGACCAAACGGATCTGGAAAATCAAATGTTTGTGAGGCGTTAGCGATTGCTTCTAATACCCTCAGAGAAATCATTGAAAGAGAGAACATTGTTTCCACCTCTACAGTATTAGGTTCGACCATTCAATTTCTTGGAAAGAATAGCCCGATCGAAGCCCTTTTTTGGGCAGGGAAAACTGACTTCTTGGCTTTTGAATTTGAAAATACTGATACTTCTGATCAAGTATCCGGTTTGCAGATTAGATTCAACTATGATCATAGATCAATTATTATAGGCAATCATTTAGGAAAATCTATAGATGCTAGAAGTCATACTGGTGAAGTTAGAGAATTTCTTCTTCAGAACTCTTATGTGAATTCAGATTTAAATATTGCTTTGAAAAGCGTAAGAGTCTATGATTTTTCGCCAAACTCCATAAATGAATCAACGTCATCTAATCAAGGAATGGGAAGATCTGGAAAAGGGATTGCAGAGGCTTTAGGAGATTTGATGCTCGATAATAGACAACGATTCGATGAGCTAGAAAAACGGCTCTCTGAACTTGTTCCAAATATAAGTAGGGTTTCTTTAGAAAGAAGCAAAAATAAAGATTTTCTTCTTAATTTAGTCGATCGTTATTCAGATCACCGAATTCCTGCCTCTGAAGTTTCCGATGGTACACTCAGAATTCTTGCCTTCCTAACTGCAATCTATCAAATTGAAACGCCCAGCATTCTTTGCTTTGAAGAAGTCGAAAATGGTGTTCATCCTTGGCTTTTGCATAAAATGATGGAACTTTTAAAAATGATTTCAACGGAAGGAATCAATGGTAAACCTGTTCAAGTTTTAATCACAACCCATTCACCTGTTCTATTAAATTATGTAGAACCTAAACAAGTTCGTGCCGTTGAATTAGACAAGGAAGGCAAAACTCAAGTTCATAATTTACCGATCGAATCCAAAGCGTTCCAAAATTCACTAGATGCTTATGATAATGCACTTGGAGAACTCTGGTTTACCAATGTCTTCGGAGGAAATCCTGTATGACGCGCCCTATCCGAATTGGACTTATTGCTGAGGGAAAGACAGAACTCGGAGCCAGTATTCCCTACGTCAAACCCGAAGAGGGCGGCAAAGTTATCGATCGTTCCCAAGAAGGTGCGTTGCATAAGCTCATTCGTAGAGAATTGAAAGCAGCAGGCTTACCCGACTGTGAATTTATCCAACGTCATCCAACTATTCGTGAACGTAGCACAGGCAAAGTTCGTAATGGGTACACTATTCTAGAATCAAAATATCTTCGTCAAGTCGTCACTGTTTGGAAACCTCATGAGATCGATATGATTGTTTTGGTTGTAGATGCAGATGATCTCCTAAAAGACCGCGATCAAAAAATCAAAACTGCACTTGGAATTATTCAAGAAAATCATTTAGATCATAATGAAAATGAAGTTGGCGATCGTAGCCTTACTGGACTGGCTATTCGTGATGCCGAAACTTGGTTAATCGCAGATACTGAGACTCTTTTTAAATGTTTTAATCTCAAAATAAATCCAATAGAAGATATAGAAAATCTGACTGAAACTAAATTAATCCTAAATGATGCGATCGAAAACTCTGATTATCTAATTGAAGAAAACAGCATCAATAAACGTCAGATGAAAATTCGATGGGCGATCGCAGAACAACTAAATCTAGAAATGCTCAAAACTCGATGTCCCGTCGGCTATGGAACGTTTACCAAAAACCTCATTGCGACCAGCCACATCACCAAAAGATATATTGACAGTTTTAATATCTAAAACAAAAATTCTACAATCGCCCGTCCTACGGATCGCCCCCTTAAAGAAATTCAGCGACAGGCCATCCGACAACAAACTCTAAAATGAAAATGCTTCACGATCGATAGAATCCTCTGACAACGGTAGCACTTCAGGCCCAAGCACTTCAGGCTCAAGCATCTCCAGCACTTCTTCAGGAATCAAATGGCGCGAACGCAATTGCGAGAATACATGATAAGAATCTAAATTCACTTCATCTGCACCACTATCTTGAACGATCGAATTATCCTCCTGGTTCTCATGGTGTTCCTCTTTCATTCGGATCAAATTGTATTGAACATTGTCCCCATAAATTGTAAACGTCACATTGAAAATCTCTAGAAAATTCACAACCCAACGGCAATCTTGCTCCGGGATCTCCTGATAATATCGCAGCAAATCTGCAATCCGCGCCTCTAAATGGGTACGTGAATTCTTCGACACTAACATTAACTTCAACAACGTCACCACCAGCGTCATCGGGTTTCCCTGCGACAACAACAACACAAACAACGACGATGGCTCCTTCTGGTTTTCCGTCGTCAAAAACTCAATCATCCGATTACTAGTCCGCAAAATCAGAGCAGGAGTCACTACATCATCATGATGTCCTACATACAATGTATTCAACTTATCCGCCATCCGAGTCTGAAGTGCATGGGAAAAATTCGACGTTTCCACCGAAAAAACCAAATAGTTTTGTAAACTGCGCTTAAATTCGATATAAGTCAGAGATTGAATCTGATTGAGAAAAATATTTGCCAAATTACCATAGCTATAGGTTCCACGTTTCGCCACAATCATCTTAATCAAGCGCAACGTATCATCCCCCAGCGCCGTCGGATTCTTCAAAGGCGGATTATCCTCTGACAGTGACTGCGACCTAGCTACATACATCGCCAAATCAAACTTAAATTTCTCTCTTAACTTCTGAGCCATTGATCGTGCTGCTTCCCGTTGCTCGATCGAATTTCGCGTATCGGCATACTGCGGCACCAACAAATAGGACGTATAGCGCCGCACCCAAGGACCATCATTCAACGTCTCACCAGACTCACTGGCATTATAGCGATCTGCAAAAAGCTTCAGATCGCTATAGTCCTGACTCTGCTGAAAATTCCGGATCCAAATCCGTAACCGAGTTAATGTCGGAGAAATAGTCGATCGGGGTAAATTCTCATCTTGAAACGCTGCAATTAAATCCTGAATCGGCTTATGACGACGATTTGCATCCCAATTGTTAACCAGAATATAACAAGCACGCTTGATAGTGTTGCGAAACTCCACTTCATTGTCATGAAAAATAATTTCATAGAGCGCATTCAACGCTGACGTATTTACAGAATCACCATGGCATAAAAACAACCGCTTAAACTCAAGTAGCACCTCTTCAGGAGGCCACTTGTGTACGATTTCTAGTAGAGACTGATAGATTGTTTGCTGAGCAACTTGAAGCTCGTGGTCCGATAAACTCTTTTTCACTCTTGGAATGTCCCCGCACCCTAATAGTATCAATGCAGACAAACTAAAACCATGGCTAGATACCTATAACTCTATCCGATTTATAATTAATGTGCATTAACCATATCTAGATGGGTTTACCTAGGATTTCTCAGAATTTTGGAGAAAATGACTTGTTTCACCTATTTCAAAAATGGGGGCAGAGGGACTTGAACCCTCACAACCTTGCGATCAACAGATTTTAAGTCTGGTGCGTCTACCATTCCGCCATGCCCCCGTGATGCAGTCCCCATAGGATGTGAACCAATCAAACCAAATTCTATCCTTACTAGGATAAATCGCAACATTTTCTTTGCACTATTTTTTATAGCACAACTCCTTGCATCATTCACCAAAAATTCGGAGTAATGTAGAATAAGTAAAGTTGAGATGAGAAAATTTTATGGTCGTAGCACTCCTGTATCTGATTTTAGGTGGCGCCTATCTGTTGGTCATCCCCTTGGCCGTCTACTTTTACCTAAAGGCCCGTTGGTATGTCTGCTCGTCCTACGAACGAGTATTTATGTATTCCCTAGTGTTTTTATTTTTCCCAGGAATGTTGGTGCTAGCTCCATTTTTGAACTTTCGACCTTACCGTCGGGAACTTGAGGCGTAGACATGCGACGGATTGATGCGATCGGCATTACTTTTGGGGTGTTCATGGCGGGCGGTGGCCTGTATCTGCTGTTTGTGTTTGCGGGACTGGATTCAGCCAATGCGGGCATCTGGAGTCAGGCGGTGTTTATGCTCGGTCTCTTGGGCTGGGTCTCCACCTACCTCTTCCGGGCCGCCACTCAAAAAATGAGCTACGTACAGCAGCTCAAAGACTATGAGGAAGCGGTCATGCAGAAACGGCTTGAAGAGATGAGCGAGGAAGAACTCGAACAGCTTCAAGCCGAAGTAGAACAGGTAAAAGCAAAACAGGTTCAAACAGAACAAGCACTGCGAGAGAGGCCCTAAAGCCGTGACTTAGCCAAGTTCAGCGCCGATCGTACTTGATCAAATCCAGTTCCGCCAACGCTATTGCGGGCTGCGACAACTTGACGGGGAGCAATAGCCGCATAAATATCCGATTCAAACGCCGGGTGAAGCGCCTGCCACTCGTCAAGCTTCAAGTCCTTCAGCAGCTTGTTCGCCGCCAGAGAAGTGCGTACAACTTTTCCGACTAAACCATAAGCTTCCCGGAACGGAACCCCCTTAGCGGCCAGATAATCGGCCACGTCAGTTGCATTCGAGAAATCCTCAGCCACAGCATCTGCCAAGCGCTGAGGTTTAAACACAATGCCTTCGTCAAACAAGATCGTCATGGCTTCAAGACATGCTTTCACCGTTTTCACCGTGTCGAATAGCCCTTCTTTGTCTTCTTGAAAATCTTTGTTATAGGCCAACGGTAAGCCCTTAATTATCGTCAACATCGCCTGTAAATGACCAAAAACCCGTCCTGTTTTGCCCCGCACCAATTCCGGGACATCAGGGTTTTTCTTTTGGGGCATGATGCTAGATCCAGTCGCGCAGGCGTCGGTTAGAGAAATAAATCCAAATTCCTGACTTGCCCAAAAAATTACTTCTTCAGATAACCGACTTAGGTGGGCCATAACTAAGCTGGCGGCGGCTAGAAATTCTACAGCAAAATCCCGATCGCTGACGGCATCCAAACTATTCGCGTAGATCGATTCAAAGCCAAGTTCAGATGCAGTGAAATGCCGATCGATGTTAAATGTTGTCCCTGCAAGCGCTCCAGCTCCCAAAGGACAGATATTCACCCGTTTTGAAACATCTCCTAAACGCTGCCAATCCCGCTCGGTCATCTCCACATAGGCTAGCAAATGATGAGCAAGGCTGATGGGCTGGGCACGCTGGAGATGGGTATAGCCGGGAATCAGGGTTTCGACATGCTGCTCGGCGTGGGTCAATAATGCACTTTGGAAGGCTTTGATGGATTGGCGAATCTGTTGGATTTGGTCACGCAGATAGAGGCGGGTATCGGTCCCCACCTGGTCATTGCGCGATCGGGCCGTATGAAGTTTTTTACCGACCTCTCCCACAATTGCCGTCAGCCGTTTTTCGACTGCAAAATGAACATCCTCATCCTCCACTGTTGGATGAAACTGATTCGATCGGTATTCCTGACGGATTTGCTCTAGCCCTGCAACAAGTTGATCGCCTTCGACAGCAGAAATAATGCCTTGTTTGGCTAGCATTTTGGCATGGGCTTGGGATCCCGTCAGATCGTATTCAATTAACTCAATATCAAAAGAGATACTGGCATTAAAAAGCACAATAGCGGGATGGAGTGCGCCTTCAAAACGCTGGCTCCAAGTGGCGGATTTTTCGAGGCTGGGAGTTAAGTTGGGAGTTGAACTTTGCTGCACGGGTAAGGAACGCATTCAGGCCAAACGCGCCGAAAGGACAGCCACGGATTATCTCGTGCTTGCGATCGCACGTCAATCGTCCTGCCTGGTAACGGGTGATGATTTGGAGGGGATGCGTCCCTAGAATTATTCGGAGATCTTTTTATAGGTCACGCGTTAACCGTAACTCGTGAATGTTTTGGCCAGATAGCCCACGATCGCCCCAATTAAAAAGGCCCAGACTTGACCTGTTTTGACAAAATGTTGCCAAGATTTTGATATGTCTCCGCCCAAATCGGTCTCTTTGATCATGCCTTTGATTTGGCCGAGGAGTTCGGTATCCGTAGTGTGGAGGCTTTGGAATAGGTCGATGTGGGGAATGTGGGCGAGGTGAGTCATATCAACGGGACTTTGGAGTAGAGTTTGGGCAAGGTCAATCAGCATGGCGGGAAAATCCTCGATCGAAGGCAGCAATTAATACGTTAACGATCGGCTATTGTGCTGATTTTTCGACTAACGCCGATTTGTTCAGGACATAACCGTATCTTGTGATTGATTCTACTTCCGCTTTTGGAATCCGCGACGGGAGATTTTCGACTTGGGAAGAATTCGAGGGATGAATAGGATTCGTATTCCAAACTTAGTCCTCAAAATTTCAGGTAATGCATCAACGCCGCCGTAGTTTCTTGAGGTAAATTTAATCGGTCTTGAAGATCGACCAAACTCTCGTAGCGACCGTGAGACGTGCGGTGACGGACGATTGCTCTGGCCAAAACAGGACCGACATTGGGCAGTGTTTTGAGACGATCGACATCAGCGCTGTTCAGATCAATCCGATCGGTGCGGCCAATGCTGTCCCAGTCATAATATTGAAACTGCAAAATCGGTTCTACGATCGCGAGGCGTTGGTGAGAAATGCCCAAGATGGCGGCTAGATCTTCGATGCAGTAAAATTGCACACCGGATTCAATCAGAGTGGCAAGCGATCGGGCTTGATGAATGGAAATCCCCGGCACGCGTAACCAATCGTCAATGGTGGCAGTATTTACATCTATCGCAATTCCGATCGCCACCGCCGCTTGAATTTCGCTAACGGACTTAAAACGATAGTAGGGATCCGCCGAAATTTTGGCCCTCAGCACTTGCCCCGAGATCCCACCTGCTGCGACCGATTTGAGCTGATTCAACACTTCACGGCTGAACCAATCGACCAGTTCTAATCCAAGCTTCAACGAGGGTTGCCAACGCATAGTTGCCAGATTTAAAAATTACGTGGGGCATTTATACTAGTGTCATTTTAGCCGATGCGGCTCAAGTGTCAGGTACAAGTATTCGTCACGAGGGTTATCTGAATTCTTACCGAAGGCGATCGATCAACTGGCGTCGCTTCTGCTCAAATTCATACTCCGACAGTAACCCCTCTTGCCGCAACCGATCGAGTTCCCGGATGGCCTCTGCTGTCTTAACTGCCGGACTCACACTCCTCACAATTAGGGTCGGTGCTACGGCTTTTCCTAAACCCGACACTTGCATACCGGACACCTCTGTAGGGTGACTGTCTAGAGCAATGCAATCAGCACTAACCCCTTGATTGAAATTGTGATTGAACTGCGCCTCATCTTGAACCCAATACCATACGCCTTCTATTACACCCGCAATCCAGGGAATCGGCGTAAATAAACCAAAAAATAAATACACCATCCCCCAGCCGTATTCTTTTAAGTAGAACCGATGTAAGCCCGCAAAATGGACCTCTGGAAACCCAGGGAGTGCAAGGGGGACTATTCCTGCGATCGCCCAGATAGCGGCAGCTTTTTGATTTTTAAGACGCTGGAGCATAAGCAGGGAAAAACGCGTGATTGAAATGGTTAATCTAGAGTTAAATGATGAATTTAGAGGCTTTCTGGGTCATTTAAAGAGACTAGTCGGAGATGATCTTAATGTACACGACTGCGATCTTGCATAAATTTTGATTTTATCCACCTACAGGAATCGTAAAAATAGGGGAAACCCATTACAGTTAGGTAATATTAGTGCTTACATTTTCTTCAAATAATTTACAGTCATTTACGGGTACGGTTAGAGGAATAAGTTCTCGTAGCTATGTAATTCTCTCAAGCATTATCCGTAAATTCACCTCTAGACCAATCGAGATTTACCCCGATTTTAGAAACGCTATTCCGTATAAGAAAATGACTTAGTAAGACCACGTAGCAAGATTCATCGGCATCAATGGATTGTTAATACGTGAGATGTTCCAAATAAGACAACGCATTCCTCCTAATTTTGCAGGCTCTTCCATGGTTCTTGAGTATTCTACCGAGTGGCAAAATTGGTTAATTGATCCCTATGCTGTGATTGGGGTTCCGGTGACGGCAGATGCTCAGCGGTTGATGAAGCGCTATCGATCGGTGGCAAAGTTGCTCCATCCCGATCGCTATATTCAGGCCGACCCAGCCCTACGTGAATTAGTTACACAGCTTCTAACTCGGTTGGTAAATCCGGCCTATGGCAAGGTCAAGGACGAGGTGAGTCAGAAAGAAATTTTAGTATTAATCCGCCTGCAAGCCCAGCAAGCAGACAAAGATGGCGCAGATCTACAAACCGCCGTCGCCCGATCGTTAAAATCCCAGCCCGTCGAGTCGGTAGATAGTTTCTATGAACAACAGGTGTCGGCGTTCAGCGATCGGCAGTACACCGATTTGCACTTTTTTAGTGAGGCCACGCGATCGCTAATGGAACTCAACGCCGTCTATTTTCAGCTTAAGCACGGTGAACCGACTTGGCGACCTCGACGAACCGGATTGATGCCTACACCCTCTACGCCGCAGTCTAATCCATCACAATCAAGTCACCATTCAACTCAACATTCGGGCCAAACGATCGTGCCGCCCGACCAAACCTCAAATCATCTCTATGCCAGACGACATTACGATCGGGCCAAACATTATGCTCAAACTAGCGGTTGGAAGGAGGCGATTACTGAACTCAAAGATGCCATTCGCATGGATGCTTCCTGTGGGGATTATCATTCACTGCTGGGATTTGTCTATTTCAAACAAAACCAACGGGGGATGGCGCGAGTTCATTTTAAACAAGCACTAAAGCTGAATCCTGAGGACAATCTAGCCAAACGCTTTTTGCCCCATGTCACAGACGATCGGGCCTCTGCAACATCTGATGCGAAAGGAACGGAGAAACGAAAACTATTTGGATTTTTTGGACGCTAGCGTAAGAACTAACCGCATGGCCTAGCTAGTTAGTAATCTGGTCAGAGACTAGCGTAATCGCACCTCTAATCAGTGGTAAAACCCCTACTTAACGGGAGATCTGGGACTGCCTACAATTAACCTAACACTCACTTCAAGACGTATTTCGAGGGAAATATCATGGCTTTTTTTGATTCGGAAATTGTTCAACAGGAATCACAGGAAATTTTTCAAACCTATCAATCCCTCGTACAAATGGGCAGCCACTATGGCAAGTTCGATCGGGATGGCAAGGTCATGTACATTGACCAAATGGAGACGATTTTGGGCCGTTTTGAAATCATGATGAAGCGCCTCGAACTCTCGGATGATTTTTCCGCCAAAATGACGATTGAACAATTGAGAACTCAGTTAGAACAGGTGAACATGACTCCTGCCCAAATGTTTGGCAACACTCGAAAAACCTTAGAACGCATGAAAGAACAACTCGATGGGTAGAAATCCGTGACGGGCTAAATCGGTGAGGTATAGTAGAGAAACATTCTTTACATTTCTTTACATAATCTCATGGTAGTAGCGTCTCCTTCTATTCAACCTAGTTACGATCGTGCCGCTTGGGCTAAGGGCTACCGATCGCTTGAGCAAGAGCAAGATTATTGGATTGAATCTGTTGATGGTGAGATTCCGACAGGCTTAACCGGGACACTTTTTCGCAATGGTCCGGGAAAGTTTGAGTCGGGTGCGGAGTCGGTGCAGCACCCCTTTGATGGCGATGGGATGATTTGTGCAATTACCTTTAAAGAAGGCCGCGCTCACTTTAAAAATCGGTATGTGCAAACTGAAGGCTATATTGCTGAGAAAAAGGCAGAGAAAATTCTATATCGCGGCGTATTTGGAACAGCGCGATCGGGCGGTTGGCTGAAAAATGCATTTGATACGAAGCTTAAAAATATTGCGAACACCCAAGTAATTTATTGGGGTGGAAAATTACTGGCTCTCTGGGAAGCCGCCGAACCTCATCGACTCAATCCTGCGACCTTGGAGACGATCGGTCTTGAGAACTTCGATGGCAAACTCAAACGTGGCGGTGCATTTGCGGCCCATCCTTGGATTGATCCTAATGGGCCAGATGGTGAGCCTTGTTTGGTAAATTTTTCTATTGAGGCGGGACTGTCCTTTACGTTGAATTTGTATGAGCTAAATCTGAAGGGTGAAATTGTTCGTCAACAGGATCACGTATTACCAGGGTTTGCATTCATCCATGATTTTGCTATTACTCCAAACTATTACATCTTTTTCCAAAACCCCGTAAAGTTCAATCCCTTACCGTTTGTATTAGGTTCAAAAGGTGCGGGTGAATGTATTGAATTTGAGCCGGAAAAACCGACAAGAATGTTGGTGATTGCAAGGTCTGGCCAATCGAAACCCCAAGTCTTGGAAGCAAAGGCTGGATTTGTGTTTCATCATTCCAATGCCTTTGAACGGGATGGAAAAATTGTGGTGGATTCGATTTGTTATGAAGAATTGCCGACGGTTGAACCCGGTAGTGATTTTCGATCGACAGATTTTGCAACCTTGAAACCTGGTCAGCTTTGGCGATTTGAATTGGATCTTGCGACAAGTCAGGTAAATCGGACATTACTCGTTTCTCGGTGCTGTGAGTTTCCAGTGGTTCATCCAAACTTTGTCGGTCAAGACTACAACTATTCTTATATGGGGGCAGGTATTGCCACATCTGGGAATGTACCATTGCAGGCGATCGCAAAAATCAATGTAAAAACAGGTGAGGAATTACTTCATAGCTGTGCGCCGGATGGATTTATTAATGAACCTATTTTTGTTCCGAGTAGCGTTGACGGCGACGAAGATCAAGGCTGGATTTTGACAATGGTTTATGACGGGATTAGCGATCGATCGAGTATTGTGATTTTGGATGCAAAAACAATGACACAATTAAGTCGATTATGGCTAAAACATCATGTGCCTTATGGGTTACACGGTACATTTACGTCTGAAGTGTTCATCTAAATTAATTCTGAAGTGAGGCCGATCGTAAGCTGATTGTAATAGGTCTCACTGATATTGATCTTATTGCGCTGCTTTCACAAGCAATCCACCGCCCAACATTAGACCGACAACTGTTGGCAACCAAGCGGCCACATGAGGTGATAATACGGCGGTGTTTCCCATAGCATCGCAAATAAAAGCGAGCAAGTAGTATCCAAAAATAATCACGATACTAATCGCAAAACTCGCCCCCTTACCCGATCGGCGATTCGGTCGCATTCCTAAAGTCGCGCCCACTAAGGCGAACACCAAACAAACAAATGGCGTTGCGGTTTTTTGTTGAATACGTAAAAGGGTTATTTGGGATTCTTTAAAATTTCCGCTTTGATCATACAGGGATCGCAAATCATTTAATTCTGCGATCGTCATCTCTTCCCAATTCTTTTTACGAGCTGCCAAATCTAATGGCACCCGCGAAAAATTGACCACTGCTTTTTGGAATTTCAGAACTTCCCGCCGCGTCCCATCCACCGAATAGCTGTAGGACGTTCCATCAAAAATATCCCAAAAACTCTTCTCGTTATTCCACACCGCTCGCTGTCCCGCCACAAACACTTGCATCCCCGGCTCAGAAAAATCCAAAATCGTCACACTTTCCATTTCTTTGCCATTAGAGCTTTTGGCATAAAACAGCTTTGTTAACATTTGAGTCTTGCTGCCATCTGGCAACGTAACTGATTCATATACGGGATTTACAATATTACTAACAATATTTACTTTGCCTTCGTTCAGCGCTTCCTGTAATAGCGTTGTTGCACGGGAATTGGCTGCTGGAACGATCGCCTCGTTAAAGGCAAAACTAATTCCAGTGACGAGTAATCCCATCATCAAGGTCGGAATGATCAATCTATAGGCACTAATTCCTGCGCTGCGTAAGGCGACCAGTTCGCTATCCGTCGAAAGACGACTATATAGGATTAAGGTTGAAAGCAACATGGACATCGGCAGCGCGTAATAGATATAAAGCGGCATTTGCAAGAAAAACACCTGCACCGCAATTTCAAACGATAGATTCGCCGTCGTAATTTTCCGAATCAATTCAAACAGTGCGCCGATCGAAATGCCAATGGACGAAAATGCCGCGACCCCGAAGGAAAAGGGCAGCATTAATTGCGTCGTCAGATATCGATCGAGGACCGAAAATCCGGGAATACTTAACGGTAGAGATTGTTTTTTAGCAATAGTCGGACTAGACATAATCTATGAATATAAGGAACAGTAACGCTTTTGAATGCTAGGGATGAAAATTGTCGCCGAGATAGTATTGCCGCACTAAGGGATTGCCATAGAGTTCAGCCGAACTTCCCGCTGCCAAAATTTCACCATCTCGCAAAATGTACGATCGGGTCGTAATGGACAGCGTTTCTCGAACATTGTGATCCGTAATCAGAATGCCAAGGTTACGATCGCGCAGTTTGGCAATGATTTCTTGAATCTCAGCCACCGCGATCGGATCGACCCCCGCAAACGGTTCATCAAGGAGCAAAAACTTTGGACCGTCTGGACCCGCAGCCAATGCCCGTGCTAGTTCAGCTCGTCGTCGTTCACCCCCCGACACGGCTACTGCTTCCGTCTTTGCCACTTTTTCTAATCTAAATTCTTGCAGTAAATTATGCAGCCGATCGTTCCACTGATTACGCGGAACACCAGTCTGTTCCAGCACCAATAAAATATTATCTTGTATCGTCAAATAACGAAAAATACTGGCTTCTTGGGCAAGATAACCAATGCCCAACAACGCCCGTTTATCAATGGAAAGTGTCGTAATTTCCTTGTCGTCTAGCCAAACTTTACCTTGGTCCGGCTTTTCTAGTCCCGTCGCCATGTAGAACGTCGTGGTTTTTCCCGCCCCATTTGGACCCAGCAAGCCCACCACCTCGCCTTGATTGATAGCCAAACTGACACGATTGACGATCGATCGTTTTCCGTAGGACTTATGGACGTGTTCAAGTGCAAGTTTCAAGGGAGTTTAAGTCGGTAGATAGGTAAGAAAACAATCATCGGAAAATAATGCACCCTTAAGGAACTGTGGTGTCAGGATTAGGCGGTTGAAAGACGGCACCTTCTGACTTGGGCGCCACTGGGAAAGGCATTTTCAGTGGTTTCACCATAGCTGGATTAGTGGGAATGGGCGCTGGGGCCGGAGCAGACTGTGGAGTATCTTTGATAATGTAGGTTGCTTCAACTTGTCTATTTTCCTGAGGCAACGCGACGAATCGGCCTTCATTAACAAGATAGGTAACGGTTTCGCCCTTTAACGTGTTGCCTTCTTGGAGAATATTGACATTACCGCTCAGAATGATTTTGCCTTCTTTGCTGTAATAAATGGCTTGGGCAGCGGTGGCTTCAATTTGGCGGGCTGCATAGGTGATTAAGACATTACCCCGTGCGACAACGACTCCGGTTTTTGAATTAGCTTCTGTGACATTTGCCCGAAGCTGCATCGTTTGAACAGGAGCGGCTTGGACCAAACGAGTAGCGGCTGAAAGCACCAATGGCAGGGTCAGCGGCAATAAAAGACCAGTCAGCCGAACAGTAGACGGTTGGAAGAAAGATTGAAGATTGAGACGCATAAAGTTGCTCAGCAAAATCATTAAGAGCTAATAGAAAACCCTTGCTTGGATAGTATCACAAGCGGTCTAAGTAGGGCTGCGATCGATGTTGTTCATGGTCTGTTGTCAAACCTCTTCCACTCGGACCAATCGTGAGGTGCAAGGCTGGAAGATTATCGGCTCCTTGCTGTTGCAGAAATGACAACAAACTACTGGCCTGAACCACAAAATCTGCAAGGTCTAGTCCGGCATAGTCTGGAGGAAACGATCGGAGTCGATGGATTCCTTCCCCTATTAAAATGACCCCGCCGCGCCAGTTTTGGTTCCCAAGATGATAGAGCGCAACAGCGATTTGTAAGATACCCTGATAAAACTTTTTGTCCGCCTCAGGCGCTTCAATCCAGATGGCTTCTAGGGTATCGTGACAGGCATAAAATTCGCCTTGATTAAATTGTTCAACTCCGAGCCAAAAGTCGTCAGGAAAGTCATTCATGGTGATTTAGTGTCCGTAAAACTAAACGTAAAAATTCCTTAGTTTCCCAAACCCATGAGCTGTAAATCGATCGGTTCAATGGAATTGATTAGGATCGCATCGCCCAACCCACCATCACTCGTCCACAGCAACGATCGGCTCCCCGGCGGCAGATTAATCGGGGTGTGACTGGTCAGCCATAGGATTGGAACATCGGGTAACGCTTCAGCTTGACGCATCTCGTTTGGATTGGTCGAAGCCAACGTATCGAGGACATTGCGATCGCCCTTCACTAAGCCCGCATTTGCGGTCCAGAGCTGCACCTGAAGCTGTTGGCGTTGAGCATAAAAATAAAGTGCCGCTGCTGCCGTGACTGCCTGTTCAAAATTCTCAGGATCCCAAGCTCTAGCACTATCCAACGCGATGACAATAGACTGCCCACTGGTGAAGGTTTCCAGCTCTCGCACCCGCAATTCCCCAAGTCTTGCACTGGTACGCCAATGAATTAGTCGGCTTGAGTCGCCCCAACGGTAGGGCCGCAGCGATCGGGTTTGGCCAGAGGTCGCCGCATTCGGGGTGCGGTTGCTGAGTTGTTGGAGACTCCGATCGGTCCCGAATCTATCAATCAACGGACAACAGGTCAACGACAAAATGCGCGGATGGACCACCGCCACGGCATTGACTTGACAAGTTCGACTGCCCCATACCAACCCCAAGGGCGCACCTGTGCGAAGCTGTAAGCGTTGCCAACGATAAACTCCACGGCGTGCAGGCATCAAGTCATACTGCACTTCAACAGAACGGCGGGCGGGCAATGTCGCAATAACTGAGGTGTGAGGACTCCCAAGACCGGGCGGAAGAACATCAATCACCTGAATCAACGCTTTTTGCGGTCCCCTGTCGTTGTGCAGATCAAATTTAATCCTAAGGACATCTCCAGCTTGAACGGGATCTAATTTAGGCCGTTCGACCCGAATTCCCCGTAAATTGCGGCGAACGGAAACCGTGGCGATCGCCAACAGCGCCAAAATGAGACCGCTCATCACATAGAGCCAGCCCGCCATCGTATTTGTAGCAGCGATAAAGAAAAATAATGCGAACCCCAACAGCACCATTCCACTGTAAGACGGGACAACAATACGATGCTCTAAGGTTTTGAGAAAAGATTTGATTCGGATAGCCATAAAAACACTCAATCTACGGACATTAGCCCGTAATAAATAAAAAAAAGAGCGATAACTTGACGGAAATTGCAACCGATCGCATGATTTTTAAGTAAATTTATGGAGAGTCGCTACAATGTATAGAAATCACGCTATTTCACTCTTCTGTAACTTTGGCACATCTGTAACTTCATAGCTTGTCAAGAGGTCAGAATTTTGTAGTAAGACACAGCTTGCTCAGGTGAGGCTGTTGTTGCTGAACATATTTTAGGTGTACTGTCTAGGCCCATTATGAATCAGTCTAACCCCGACAATCGATCGACCCGTGACCTACCCATAGCAGCCCGTTCTGCCGCAGACCTACCCATTGCTCCACCACCGCCCCCCGACAATCCGCCACCGCCCAGAATGCGCACCCTTGGAGTCTCGACCACCGCTCAGGGCATTGCTCCACCAATCCCAACATCGATCCCCGCAGCAACGGTTTACCAATCTCAAACCCGTGCCACCGCTCCAGCTACAGCACGCATTGACTCCACAAATACCATTGAACAGATGGTGCGTGATGCCCACGACAAAGGTGCGTCAGATATTCACCTGCGGGCTGAAGAAGTGGTGCGGTTCAGAATTCGCGGCGCAATGACCGTCCAGCCTGAATACGGGGTGGTAACGACGAATCAATTCAATCTTTATTTAGCGGAAATTCTGACCGACCACCAACGCAGAACATTTGCCGAGACCATGGAGTTGGATACGGCGATTTACTATCCCGGATTTCTGCGGTGTCGGGTCAATTGCTTTCAAAGTTTGACAGGCGGGGCCATTGTATTCCGGTTGATTCCGCTGACGGTGCCCACAGTAGACGGGTTAGGCTTGCCTCAGGTTCTGAAGCAGTTTATTGAAAAGCCCCAAGGTTTGATTTTGGTCACTGGCCCGACGGGTTCTGGAAAGTCAACATCGATCGCAGCTATGATTCGCCATTTAAATGACACTGACACCAAACACATTGTCACCATCGAAGATCCGATCGAGTACGTGCATCAATCCAATCATTGTCTAGTGAGCCAACGAGAGGTAGGTGTGCATACCCACAAATTTTCAGAAGCGCTGCGGGCAGTTCTTCGGGAAGATCCTGATGTAATTTTGATTGGGGAAATGCGCGATCGAGTTTCGGTGGATACAGCACTCAAGGCGGCTCAAACGGGTCACTTGGTCTTGGGCACTTTGCATACCAAAGATGCGATCGGAACGCTGAACCGTTTGCTGAATATTTTCAACCCCGACGAACAAGCCTCAATGCGGGTTCAGATTTTGGAATCGCTGGTTTCTATTGTGTCACAGCAGATATTACCAACGACCGATGGCGGACGGACAGCGGCTCACGAGATACTGGTCAATACGCCTGCGATTTCGGACTATATGTTGAAAGGCGAAGATACTGAAGCCTTCCGGATGATGGAGACCGACACGAATGAGGGGATGCAGGTGATGAACCAAGCCCTTTGTGAATTGGTGCTTTTAGGTCGAATTAGCCCGGACGATGCGGTACGATCGAGTCCTGATGCAGGTGATTTACGTCGTCGGGTGCGAAACGAAGGCTACGATCCAGGTCGAGCGTCTAATCGTGAATTTGAGGGCGATAATCGGGATTACCGACCGGGATAGGCCAGGTGGCTCGCATTTCATCTTCAATCCGATCGAACTCATCTCTTATTAACTGCCTATTGTAATTCACACAAAAAAGCGATCGGAATCTAGACGTTTCGATCGCTTCTTGTAGTTGGGAAATAAGGCTTGAAAGATTAGGTTTAAGAGATTTCATAAATCCCACTAGATCAATTTGAGACGGCGCATTTCATTAGAAACCTTTTGTTGCATGTCACGGCGGACCTTGGGATCACTACTCATGGCTTGCTTTCGGAATTCATTAAATTCAGCACTCACGTTGTTTTTGTTCACAATATCGATCGCCGATCGGTTGAACTGGTTACAAATATCACGCACTGGAGCTTGGAATTGTTCCGAAAGCTTAGAAAATCCAGAATGACAGACATTATCGGGCAAATCACCGCCTGTCATAGTTTTCACTTGAGACATCAACGATCGACGCTTTTGTTCAATAGCAAACACCGCACGAACATATCGAGTGAAGCTAGCTTCTTCAGCATAGGCCGCTTGAGTGCTGGCATGACTCAGACGTAGATCTGGGCTGAACCCTGACAGGACGCTGGTAGTCGTGAGGGCAGCGAGGGCGAACAAGTTCAGAAGACGAGGAGTAAACATAGGGGTTTGTGACATTCCGAAAACTAGCACATGGGTCTAACTAAATAGATAGAGTCATTCTATTGGTAATAAGTTCCAGGCTTAACCAACTTTTTAGATATTTTTGGACCTTTTTTAAATCATGACGTTCGGATAAGGTCATAGAGTCAATTCGAGCGGTGGGATTGATGGGGAATCGAGATGCGGCTAAGACGATCGGGAATTTTACATCTATGAGATTAAAATCTATGAACTGGTTAACTGCACTCTATGCTCCGGCGATGATTTTAGTTTTAGGGCAGGCGATCGTTCAACCGAGCCTTTACCAAAAACTCTTGGCGATCGCAATTTTGCTATTGAGTTTAGATCTACTCAGGATGGCAATTTTTGATCTAGAACAAGTTACAAAGGTTCGATCGATGCTTGCGATAGACAGCAATGAACCAAAAAATGAACCGAAACTCAATAGATTCTTTTGGGTGACGATCGGGACGGTGACGGTAGAACTTATAGGACTGTATCTGGCCCCAGTTTCGCTATCAAGTTCAGCGATCGTAATTCTGTTGAGTCAGGTGGGATTCAATCTTTTAACGCAAGTACAATTAATGCCGGACATGGTAAATAAAATTCAGCCTTGGGGAATTCGCGATCGGGCAGTGGTGTTAATTGCAGATTGTCTAGGCATTGGGCTAGTAGTATTAGGACAACGTGGATATTGGCCGATCGGAAGCTCTGTTGGATTGCTGCTGATGGTCGTGATTTACGGTGTGATTAAGTACGGTCAAATCTACAGGGAACGGTCGGCTGACCCGACGCACTGATATTCACTAATGTTTGGGTTGGCATTTAGGACAGAAATGGGCCGATCGTCCGGCTAGTTTTATTCGCTGAATTTCGGTATTACACACCCGACAAGCTTTACCATTCCGGCCATAAACCCACGCTTGAGCGCCATAGTTACCGTTAGTTCCATCCACTGTGCGATAGTCCCGCAAGGTTGTGCCGCTGGCATCAATGCTAGTTTGCAATACTTCGATGATGTGCGATCGTAAAGGATTTAATTGTTTGGGTTTTAATTGCGAACAATGGGTCAGCGGATTGATATTTGAAAGAAATAAGGATTCATCGGCGTAGATATTGCCAATTCCTGCGACAAGTGATTGATCAAGCAGCGCATTTTTAATCGGGCGTTTACGAGATTGCATCCAAGTTTGAAAATAGGTCTCAGAGAAGGCATCGGAAAACGGCTCTGGCCCCAAGGATTGCAACCCAGTCATGATATCTGGCGGCTGTTGTCCCGGCGGCACCCACCAAATTTTCCCGAAGGTACGTTGATCGACATAACGAAGTTCTTGGTCTCCCATCAAAAACCGGACCCGCAAGTGTTTCTCCAGCGGCGCATCAGGTTTAGTCCAAAGCAATTGCCCGGTCATTCGCAAATGAACCCCTAAATGCCCTGCCTCGTTTGCCAATTCCCCAATCAAATATTTTCCGCGTCGATGCCATGTTTTGAACTGACAGCCAACGATCGCATTAGGAAACAAATTTGCATCAGGATAGGCAATGGTGCGATCGAGAAGGACGATCGTTTCCACGATTGTTTGATTTAACGTTGTCGCATTCAAGCCCCGACGGACCGTTTCGACTTCAGGAAGTTCAGGCACAAGGGTATAATTCTCTAAATTGATTAAGGGGTAAGAAAGGCGAGTGGATTGCTCATCGTTTCGGCAAATCCAAGGATACCGCGATCGCGATGTTGATACTTCAATTCACCTGTGGAATCAAACAAAAATGTGCCGCCGCGCTGGGTTATGTAGGTAACATCAGGAACGTAGGTTTTCCAATTATTCAATACTTCGCTCATATTCCGCAATCGTAATGTAGCCAGTTCAAACGGACGTTGGTATCCGGTCCCGACTATATCAAAGCTAGAGCCAGTCAATGCAGGTAATGGTCCGGCTTTTATCGTGGATTCAGCCTCAATAAGCTGCGGGGCACTGCGATCGCCGACATACCCTCGAAATACTTCTTTAAGGGTACCGGGACTTCCAATTCCAGCACACATCAGCAATAGATTTAACCAACTATTTTGTTTTGGGGAGAAGCCGGGAAGTTTGGCTTGAAGACCAGGATAGAGATTAAGATGGTGGTGAAGTTCAGCCGTTGGGTCCAGAAACAAATCAGCTTCGGGAAATTGTGTGTAATGACAAAAGGCTTTTCCAGCATTCCGATCGCCAATTCCGATCGCTCGTACTTGAATCTGTAAATCATTCAACATTTCCCGTGAATTGTTTATCCACCAGGCATATTCTAACGTATCAAAATCTCCAAGTTGCGGCCACACTAAAACGAGCGTTGACTGAGAATTAGCTGGGTTTAATACTGGATCTAAAATTGGCGAAATTGCCCCATCGCTCACTCGTTGACGTTGGATTTGTTGAAATAGTTGATGGGGATTCATAGCTCAGACAGTTACATTTCAAGGAGTATTATGCTTCTATTCTCATTTTTACATGAATATAGAGTTTTATCATTTCAATGCATTGATTTAAGGTTAAGGTTTTATTTTTAAATATTTTTAATTTATCTTGACGAGCGCGTAAATATGGTTTATTAGTTAAGTAATATTACTGAGTTAAAACTGGGCTTCGTATGAAATTTTTATCACAAACCGTTTGTGTGGGCGTTCAGTCGATCGCAGCGTTGGCTATCCTAAGTTCAAGTGTTGGCATCGCGAGTGGTGAAGCATTTGCTCAGGCAAAACCAAGGATTTCAGTTCCGTCCTTTAAGAATGAAACGAATTGGTGGTGGTGGAAATCGAACACTGCGACAGAACTAGGCGATGCGTTGAGTAACGAACTCAGTGCGACCGGAAATTTTAAGGTGGTGGAACGGCAAAAATTATCAGCCGTGCTTTCTGAGCAAGAGCTGACTGAATTAGGACTCACGAAGAAAACCACTGGAGCCAAAAAAGGCGAGCTTACGGGCGCTCAATACGTCGTGTTGGGTAAAGTGACGGCTTTTGAAGAAAATGTGGCTAACAAATCAAGCGGAAGAAGAAGTGGTTTCAACATTTTCGGCATAGGTATTGGGGGTGGCGGAGAGAAGAAAGAACAAGAAGCGTATATTGCGATCGATTTGCGAGTCGTAGATACGACAACGGGTGAGGTTGCTTACTCTCGGACTATAGAAGGACGCGCCACAGATAAGTCTGAATCAAAGCAGAATAGTTTTAGTCTCTTGGGTTACAGCAACTCGTCTAATGAGTCAGAAGAAAAAAAAGCTCCTGTCGGTAAGGCATTACGAGCTGCACTCATCGAAGCAAGTGAGTATCTTTCCTGCGTGATGTACAAAAAAGATGCCTGTATCAGTACCTATGAAGCTAAAGATACGAAGCGCCGTGAAGGGACACAGGATGTTTTGAAATTGGACTAGTCGTTATTTTATTGGTCAATATCGATCGATAAATAGAATTCTTAAACGCGATCGTTGTTCTTTTGGAAATACGATCGTGTTTTAATTTGAGCTATGATGGCTTAATAAGTCACCAATGTTGAAGGTGAAAAATGGCTCAGCTACTCGCAGAATCGAGAACCAATCAAAGTGTTCGCCTATCGGGCCATAGCTGGTTTCAATTTAAACAGCTTCAGGCCGCGATCCAAGGTAGTTCAAAAGCTCGACTCTACTATCATGAAGGCACTATTGAGATTTTTATGCCAGGGAAAGACCATGAATCCTTTAAGTCACTGATTGGTCAATTACTTGAGTTATTTTTTCTAAAACATGGAATTATTTACAAATCCACGGGTTCGATGACTCAAGAGCACGACGGTCAGACTTCGGTTCAAGCCGATGAATCTTATTGTATCGGTGGCGATAAATCTATTCCTGATTTGTCTATTGAAGTTGTCTACAGCAGTGGAAATGAAGCTAAGCTTAGTTCCTATCAGGCTTTGAAATGTCCAGAGGTTTGGTTTTGGGAAGATGGGTTGTTGCTGATTTATCATTTACGATCGACAGGTTATGTTCGTGTGAATCAAAGTGAATTACTAGGATTAGAAGCGATGGATCTAGAATTACTCTCCCGTTGTATTCTCAAAGGTGAAACATCCCATCTAGAAGCGGCTCAAGATTGGTTTAAGGCAATTTAGATTCTAAAAATTCATTTCATTCAAATACAATTACCCGAACCAAATGTCAGATCTTTCTTCCACTGCTTGGGAACAACGCTATCAAACTGGAGATGCTCCTTGGGATTTAGGTTTTCCTGCACCACCTTTTGTTAATCTTTTGTTGAGTTCTGAGGCTCCAAAAACAGGACGTATTGCAGTTTTTGGTTGTGGGGGTGGTCATGATGCATTGTTGTTTGCAGAGGCAGGATTTGAGGTCGTAGGATTTGATTTTGCGCAGACGGCGATCGATCGGGCGAACGCTAAAGCACACGCTAGAGAAATTACTAGCATTCAGTTTTTAAAACGAGATATTTTTGATTTAGAGGCTGAATTTGCAAATGGGTTTGATTATGTTTTAGAACATACTTGTTTTTGTGCGATCGACCCTGAGTTGCGATCGCGATATGTTCAATTAATCCATACTATTCTCAAACCTCAAGGCCAATTGATCGCTATCTTCTATGCCCACGGCAGAAGCGGTGGTCCTCCTTTTGGAGTGAAGCCGCAGGAGATTTTAGATTATTTTGAGCCGCAGTTCGATCGGATTTTATTTCAACCTGCAACCGATTCGATCGATAAACGTAAAGGTGATGAATATCTTGCG
The DNA here is from genome assembly GCA_025351345.1 of Synechococcales cyanobacterium GL140_1_metabat_312. Classification (GTDB taxonomy): domain Bacteria; phylum Cyanobacteriota; class Cyanobacteriia; order Leptolyngbyales; family Leptolyngbyaceae; genus JAAFJU01. Next base: position 13,204 of record JANXWB010000031.1, on the reverse strand, counting down.
ATTTTTCAAGTTCGCAAATGAATTGGATTTGATCGACGATCGCTGTGGAAGACGGAGAACTGATTTGCGCGCCAGAATCAGGTGACAGATTAGCGTATGATATTTTACTGTTCTGCCATCATCCAAGTCGCGAAACCTACTTCATCATGCTGAGAGCCGGAATTGTCGGATTACCTAATGTCGGTAAGTCAACGCTATTTAATGCGATCGTCGGGAACGCCAAGGCGCAGGCGGCAAATTTTCCGTTTTGTACCATTGAACCTAACGTCGGCATCGTCGCCGTCCCAGACGATCGGCTTCAGATTTTAGCGGACATTGCAAGCTCTAAGGACATCGTTCCGGCGCGGGTTGAGTTTGTAGACATTGCCGGACTGGTGAAAGGGGCATCAAAGGGTGAAGGACTCGGCAACCAGTTCTTATCGAACATTCGGGAAGTGGATGCGATCGTTCACGTCGTGCGATGCTTTGACGATGATGACATTATTCATGTTGCGGGTGCAGTTGATCCGAAAAGCGACATTGAAGTGATTAATCTAGAATTGGTTTTGGCGGATTTGGCACAAGCAGAAAAACGTCTTGAACGCTCCAAAAAAGAATCCCGTGTGAAAAAAGAAGCGACTGCCGAAACGGATGCGCTGGAAAAAGTGATTGCGGCCATGTTGTTGGGCAATCCTGTGAGATCGGTGGAACTCAATGAAGAGGAATTGCTGGCTATTAAAACCATGGGATTCATGACCCAAAAACCAATCATTTATGCAACCAATGTCTCTGATGCCGACTTAGCAACTGGAAATGACTATGTTGAACAGGTGCGTAAACTCGCCACAGCAGAAGGCGCACAGGTTGTAGTAATTTCAGCCCAAGTTGAATCGGAATTGGTCGAATTACCAGAGGCCGATCGCTTGGAATTCTTAGAATCCCTAGGAGTGACCGAAGGCGGATTGCGATCCTTGGTGCGGGCAACCTATGACTTGCTAGGACTCCAAACCTACTTCACCGTCGGACCTCAAGAAACTCGCGCCTGGACTATTACCAAAGGCATGTTGGCACCGCAGGCGGCAGGGGTGATTCACTCCGATTTTGAAAAAGGCTTCATTCGCGCCGAAACAGTTTCCTATAAGGATTTGGTTGAATACCGATCGATGAATGCGGCCAAAGAAAAGGGACTAGTGCGTAGTGAAGGAAAAGTATATGTGGTTCAAGAAGGTGATGTAATGCTGTTCTTACATTCATAAATTTAAACTAGCTTTTGGGCCTAGCTCCCTGCTCAAAAGCAAATAACTCAATCCACACTAGTTCAGATGAAAACCATACAAGAAATTCAACTCTCCGGATTTGATGAACTGGGCGAACCCGTTATTCAGGTGATGGACGATCGCAGCCTTTATCTTCAATTTGAATTCATGCCACCCTCGGACATCGACGAAAACGGCCTAGACTTCTTCGACGACTTCGACGCACAACTCTCGAACGCGATCGGCTTACCCGTAATTTGGGACGATCGCGAACGTTTCATTATCGAAAATCCTCAACCCGACACCATTGCGAAAATTCGCCATTTCATCGAGACCTATCGCTGAAGTATTAGCCCTGAACTACTAGGTTGAAAATTTTAGACCCAAGATTTTAGACCCAAAATTTGTTACAATACTTTACAAATTCTAATCTAGCGTAAGCAGTCAGTCTTGGAGCAAGTCCTTCTATGCGTCGTCTTTTCAGCCTAATCCCCGCGATCGCACTCCTTTGTCTCTTTGCCATCCCTGCACCCTCGATCGCCGCTGAACCCACACCTGAATCACCACTTACGGAAACATACGATCGGATTGCAACGCTTCGCAATGAGGCATTTGGTGCAACTAATCAAGGGCGATTTGGGGAAGCGGAAGTTTTTTGGACTGAATTGATTGAACTACTTCCGGACAATCCCGCACTAATTAGCAATCGAGGGAATTCTCGGGTCAGCCAAGGAAAACTAGAATCTGCGATCGAAGACTTTAATCAAGCGATTGTCCTGTCACCCGAGTCATCCGATCCCTATTTAAATCGCGGTGCGGCCTATGAAGGATTAGAAAAATTTGAAGAAGCGATCGCCGACTATAACCACGTCATTGAATTAGATCCAAATGATGCCGCAGCCTACAACAATCGCGGAAATGCACGAGGTGGATTGCGTCGATGGAATGAAGCCTTAATTGATTTTAAGAAAGCCGCATTACTTGCACCTGATTTTGCAATTGCCCGCGCCAATGGTGCCCTAGCCCTTTATCAGTTAGGCAATATCGACGATGCCATTCGTGAAATGCGAAATATCATTCGGAAATATCCCCGTTTTGCAGATATGCGAGCCGCTTACACAGGAGCGCTTTGGGTCAGTGGTGCGCGAGATGAAGCAGAAAGCAATTGGGTTTCGGTTTTGGATTTAGATGCAAGATACAAAAATATTGAATGGGTTAAAACGGTTCGTCGCTGGCCGAACGACATTACGGTTGCGCTTGAGAAGTTTTTGACTCTTTCTTAACATCTACCTTTCTTAACCTGTGCTGGGGTTAAAATTCCGGATGGGCGATCGTGACAGAGATGGCACTATATGCAACCTATTTGAATTGAATTCGGCAATAAAATTAAGCATTCTCCGGCGAGTAAGTGAAATGATCGATCGGGCAACTCTTTCTGGATATCAGCTTAAGCCTCAAACTTCGACTTTGCCGCCTCAAGAGAATCTTTCATCAATGCCTGAATTTGCTTCGGATCAGGCGTTTTCCCACCCATCAGATCCCCAAAATATACACAGGCTGCCTCTCCCAATGCCCAAGTATAGGCCGTTGCCCAAGACGCTGCAATCACACTGCCAAATCCTGGAATTAACTTCACTAGTTCACGACCAATGGTCTGCGCAACAAATCCGCCCGCAATCGCACTGACAAATCCGCCCGCCTGAGCTGGGGTTAATGTTTGCCCATAAAGTTGTCCTAGCGCTATCACCATCGAAATCTGAATGCCCGTCAACAGCGGCATCGTTGCCAGGGGTAAAGGTACCGCAGCACAGGTTCCCGCCGCGATCGAAAATGGCACTATAGTCCGACGAGCCACTTCCCGATATAAATCTCCCACGGGAGCAATCAGATCTCGATCGTTTACTAATTGGGCAATTGTTCGCGCCTCTGCTTCTGGCAATACGGTTTCGATCGCGCTACTGAATGCTTCTAAACCATAAAATAATGGCGAAAATTGATCTTCCTCTAAGGTGAAATCAATTAAAACTACATCATCATATAACCCAGCAAAATCTTGTTTAATTTGCTGAACAGCCCGATCAATCGTCTCACCTGTAGGCGGATATTCGGGATGATCTGAGGATTGGGAATATAATTCATGTAAACAAGTAATCGCTAGTACACAAGGCACTTGAGGAAAACGCGATCGTAAATCTTGGGCAATTTGTTTGAGTGAAGCCGTCGCAAAATCCGTAATTTTGATCGTCCAGATGATCAAGCGAGCGGTCTGTGATTGACTTAAAATTTCAGCCAACTCTTGGGCAACTATTCCAGTCTCCTGTTGACCATCCCCTAATCCGACCGTATCTACAAACTGTAACAGCGGCAAATCATTATTAGGATAGGCATAGCGCGCTGTGTGGCGGGTGTGGGGCCGAAAACCAGGGCCAATAATTTCACTAGATACACCTGTCAAACCGCGAACTATTGAGCTTTTTCCCGATTGAGGTTTTCCAATCAAAAGCGCTTCTGTAGTGGGCAGGTCCGATCGAACCCGTTGCAAAATTTCCCGCAACTTTACCTCATCCACTCGAAACCAGTCCGTCCCAGGAATTTTGAGGCCCGACAGATTTAATTCGGATAACTTCAAACGTGCAATATTAACCGTTGGTAGCTTGACGGAAGGAAGCTTGATTGAAAAATTTGAACGAGGGCTAGGATTTGGCTGAGTCATAGCGATGAGCAGCGGTAAAGAGTTGCAGCTACCGCAATGCTATCAATTGCTGTCTGTATCAGGAGTACCAGATTCCCCACCCGGAGACGATCGGTAAATCGCATCTAATCGCTCACGAGCATCTTCCACGGTCATAGATCTCATAACCAGCAATGGCTCATTAATGACCCGGCCATTCTCATCTAACATTTCAGGATGCTGTGGCGACTGTCTCATCCTATCTTCCATGCGCATTCCTTTGGGAACAACAGGTCGAGTAGACTCAGATCCCAACGTTAAAATACTGCGAATCAAGTTACCGATCGCTAAGAATGCGATCCCTACAAATGCCAACATATAGAGAATTTGGAGCCACATAGACATGAAACCTAACATCCTCTTTTAGATTACATATAGTGTATATAGTGTCGCAGATTTTAAAAATTTTTGCAGAAGATTTAAGAAAATGTTGTCCCAATTAGGGTTGTTGCTTTACAGCTTAGATATTCTGATTTTTAGATCTTAACCAGCTAGATCTTTAGATTGGCGATGCTTCATACTGACTCCCCAACATTCATGAACCAGTCGATGCCAATCCATCAAAACCTTCATGTCTACACCCGCCTGACCGTTGGTTGCGCTCACCAACGACTTCATAGCATTGACAGATTGTTGCATTTCCATCACCCTATTCAGAAGACTCTGCTGCTCCCTAAGTTCCATAAATTCCATCCGCTCACTTTCGAGCAAGATGTGCGATCGCTCAAACCAATACTCAAAATCTTCTAACAGAGGATTTAAAAGGCTCTTTAAAAGGTCTGGATCCGTGGGAAGCGGTGCGTTAAACATAGCAGATTAAAGTTTCGTTAGGGGATGTTTACATTTTTTAACATTTGTTTATTTACCATAACCTATTTTTCAACCCTTAGTATGATGAATAATCTCAATGATTATCAAAGTAAGGTGCCGAAATGAAACGACGAAATATATTGCTTGGGACAGGACTATTGACGGGTGGCGCGATCGTAAAAGCAGCTAGTCCTTCGCTGGCAGGTTCAATGGTCAAGGTGGAGATCCCTAAGGCAACCATTTCGCCCATAGCCCCGGCAACCATTGCTTCGCCAAAACCTATGATGCCGAAGTCGGATCCTGCAATGCTACGGGGAAAAATGGTGACGATCGCGGGTTCTCTGAAGGGCTATATGGTTATGCCCAAGGAAGGAAAAGCGCCCTTTCCAACGGTGTTGGTGATTATGGAAGCCTTTGGATTGAATAACCAAATTAAGGGCGTATGCGATTTGTATGCGCACTATGGTTATGCCGCGATCGCACCCGACATCTATGATGGAGCGACCTTCAGCTATGACAAAATAGGGGATGCAGTGGCTAAACTAAAAACCCTCAAGGATGAGGTGGTCATTAAGCAATTCGGGCAAACTTTAGATTTTGTGGCAAAGCAGCCTGAGATGCGATCGGATGCTGTGGGGACAATTGGATTCTGCATGGGTGGACGCTATTCGTTTTTGATTAGTGCAATGTTTGCCGATCGGGTCCATAGTGCAGTTTGTTTCTACGGCGGTGGTATTGCCCCCGTTCAAGATCCGTTAGGGCGTGTTTCGTTGTTGCCGTTAGTCTCGAAGATTAAGGCACCTATTATGTTTATTTACAGTGCTGAGGATGAATCTATCAAGAGCGATGAACATGCCAGAATTGCGCAGGCCATGACGGATGCGCGTAAGCGATATATTCTGTCCGTGACTCCGAACACACAGCATGGATTTATGAATGAAGCTCGATCGACCTATAACGAATCAGCCGCGATCGAAGCTTGGGATATGGCGTTCGGCTTCTTTAAACGTTATGTTAAAAACCGGGTGAAGTCATAAAATAATGGGGTTAGGAACAGACAGTCAAGCTCCTAACCCGATCTCATTATTTTTTGCTTTCTTTCAGGTCTGAATTAGTCATACGATCGTCAACGAGATGGTTTTGCACGATCGAGGTCATTTCTGAATTCGCTTCATTTTGAGTAATGCTGATTTTTTGGAAAAAACTGAGTTCTACAATTTCTATTATAATGGGTGCGATCGATCGTCTCAACCCTTAGAATCTCAAAGTTAGTCTAACGTTTCGCTTAACCCGTCCTAAGATAATCTCAAATTACTTACAAATAGCCATTCAGTGCTTGAGTTCAAGCGGGTTGTTATACTACCATCACTTTTTCATGATCTCAAGGCAATGGAATTCCTGCCGAACGAATTGCCAACTTTACCGCCTCTTTAACCATATCACTTACTGTTGCATCTCCCAATGATTGCCCCCACTTCAACAACTTGTCTTGCATCGTTGGATTAGTCTGAGCCTGAGTCGCCATGTCTTGTGCTACCTGATCTTGAGCGTCGCCGACCGCTACACCTCGCCTTTGCAACTGTTCAATCAAATCTTGAATCTGAGTTGCTGCACAAGCTAAGTCTTGGCTCATACTGATGTAATCACCTTGTATATATGTCCCATTATTTGATTCAATATAGTTACCACCACCTGTATTAATATTTCTATCCCCACTCATAATACTATTTTCTCCTATTTGAACATTAGATGATTGAATCTGGTAGTTGGTCTGAGATATTGGTGTCGAAAGAAGTTTTTCAAACATCATTGAAAGCGCTGAATCTTTTGCTTTCACCTCTCCTTTTAACTGTGCTATTTTAAGCTCAAATTCAAAAGTTTTTTGTCCTATAATTTCTGAAATTCTATCACTATTTACGTTTAATGGATGGCTAACTTTAATTGTTACTAAGCCATCGTCTAAAACTCTGTATTCTCGTAGGAAAAGCTCCCCACCATATTCATCTAAAATTTGGATGTTTGATTCGTTAAATGCGTAAGCAAAAGCTTTCCAAGAGACATTATTGTAGAAGATTAGCTCAACAATATTTTTATCAATTTGAAAACGCTTGGAAAACTCTCCTATACTAAACTTACCTTCGCTTGGGCAACGTTCTTTCCTCCCAGTTCTCAAATAAATATGCTGACAGTCAATGTCTTGAAATTTTGTATGTTTATTAACATTCCAATCTTCTATGCAAACACCTGTAAATTCAGTTCGAGAGAAATCTGTTCCTAATGCTTGGACACGGCACATTTCAGCATTAGTAAGATATGCTTCCACAAAACTGGCTTCGTTAACGTTTGCACCTAAAAGTGAAACGTTGATAAGCTTAGCTTGATTAAAATTAGCTCCTACAAGGAGAGTACCACTAAGATCAGCGTCCTTCAAGATAGAGTTATTCAGGCTTGAACCGCAGAGACTTGCTCTCACAAGTTTTGCTTTGCTGAAGTCACTATTTACAAGATTTGAATAGTTTAGTTTTGCCTTGTTCAACTTTGCCCCTATAAAAGTTGCTGATTGAAGGTTTGCTCTGTTTAAAATTGCTCCGCTCAGTGTAGAACTACTAAAGTCGGCTTCGCCCAAGTCGGCTTCACTAAAATCAGCTTCACTCAGATCGAATCCAATAAATCTAGCCTGCCTAAGATTTGCTTTATTAAAATTAATTTCAAAAAAATCTAAATCTTTTAAGAAAATAGTCTTGCTAAGATCAAAATCAGCTAGCGATAAATCGGGAATAACATCTGGATTTCTCATCCTCCAGCTATTCCAAGCATGAACACCCTGCATGAGTATGCCTAGATGCTCTTCGTTAGCCATCGTCAATCTCCTACGCCATTCAATTTAATCTACACTACCAGTTAACTCCTATTTTTCTGCTCAAAGATTCATTTCTGTCTAGCGCTTGCTGCAACCTCAAAATATTTCCGAACAACTCTCACTGGCAACTTGAGGCGGCATAGCAATTATATAGACGGAAAGTTTCCATCTAAGTAGCTCGGTCGATAATCTTAGACCGCTCAAGATCCCAAAACCAGGAATTAGATGGAAAGGATCCTACGATCAATCCATCATTTCACGAGGCTAATTTTACCTACTAAGCACGATCGGACTCAGGGATAAACTACAAAACACCGACAGCACGGAGGAAATAATCACAGCTTCTGTCGATGTTTTTTCTAAATTTATGAGGGTGATGGCAAAGTCTAAATGCTCTAGCCAAATCGACCGCTGACATAGGATTGGGTTGCTTGTTGCTGAGGATTTTGGAAGATTACTTCGGTTCGATCGTACTCGACGATATGACCCGTGCGGCCCCGATCGGTCTGTTCCACATTAAAAAATGCAGTGTAATCCGAAGCACGAGACGCTTGCTGCATGTTGTGGGTAACGATCACGATCGTATATTTTTCCTTGAGTTCTTGAAACAAGTCTTCAATCTTCAGCGTAGAAATTGGATCTAGGGCTGAGCAAGGTTCATCCATCAAAATCACATCCGGCTGCATCGCGATCGCACGGGCAATACAAAGGCGCTGCTGTTGACCACCCGAAAGAGCTAAGCCGCTTTCCTTCAGTTTGTCCTTGACTTCATCCCAAAGCGCAGATCCCCGAAGCGATCGTTCCACCAACTCATCCATGTTGCCCTTGTATTTCACAAGGCGAGGTCCAAAGGCAATATTGTCATAAATCGATTTTGGAAATGGATTTGGCTTTTGGAAGACCATCCCAATTTGACGACGAACCGCCACTGGATCAATTTCGGGAGAGTACAAGTCTTGCCCGTGGTAGTTCATGCTGCCACGCATTTTGAAGGTTTTAATCAAGTCATTAAGCCGATTAAAACAGCGTAACACCGTACTTTTACCGCAGCCCGATGGTCCAATAAATGCCGTAATTGAGTTTTTAGGAATATCGATCGTCACATCTCGCACTGCCAGGAAATTACCATAGTAAATGTTGGCATCCTTGCTGCTGAGAATGGGTTGAATCTGAGGGCGAGATGAACTAACCATAAATGGGGTCCTGGTGAAATTATTTAGAACGGTAGTCAGCGAGAACTAGATTTTTCAACGGGTCACGATTAGTTCTTCCTATTTATATAGTAGAGAACTATCTTGACCTTAACAAACAGTAATGAGATTAAAATGACAAACAGACTAATTTTCCAATAGAAGTAGCCTATTTTCGCTTCACAATTAAACGAGATCCAATACTTGCGATCGTCACCATCAACACTAGAATTAGCGACCCAGCGGCAGCGAGTTCCTGTTGATTTTTATAGGGTGTCGTAGCAAAGTTGAAGACCAAAACAGAAAGAGTTGCGATCGGTTCTGAAACGCCTTTTGGCCAAAAATTGTTGAATAGCGCCGTAAAGATAAGAGGAGCGGTCTCGCCCGAAGCCCGAGCCACTGCCAGCATGACCCCGGTTAAAATCGGCGGTAGGGCAGCAGGTAATACCACCCGAGCTACCGTCTGAAACCGGGTCGCCCCCAGCCCTACTGCTGCTTGACGTGCTTCTTGGGGAACCAGTGCGAGACTTTCGGTTGCAGTCCGAACAATAATGGGCAACATCAAAACAGCCAGAGCAAATCCTCCAGCGATCGCAGAAAAACTACCTGTCGTTAGAACCACAAGGGAGTAGGCAAATACCCCAACCACAATGGAAGGTACGCCACTCAGGACATTCGTCAAGAAGCCAATCCAACTTGCAAGACGGGTTCCAGCGGCGAATTCTGATAGGAAGATAGCGGCCAGAATACCGCAAGGAATTGCGATCGCGCTGCCAATTCCCACGGTCATTAGAGTTCCGATGAAGGCATTCCCAAATCCACCCCCAACAGTATTAGGCGGCGGCGGAAGCTGGGTGAATAGATCCAAGCTTAGACGGGATCCACCTTTTTCAAGGACATACCACAACACTGCAACCAAAGGCACAATGGCTATTGCAGCACAGACAAACACAATGATGGTCATCACGCTATTAAACAATGTGCGCGGCGACGAAGGTTGTCGTTTTAAGCGATTGATTAAGCCTTGACTAGAACTATCTTCAGGCGTTGAGAAAGGAGTTGAATTCATAAAAAAGTGATTCGGGTAAGACTAGATCCGATTGACACGCTGCACAACAACCTGAGCCAGAATATTTACCACTAAGGTCAATACAAACAGAACGATCGCAGCATACATGAGTGACGAAACTTGAAGTCCGCTGGCTTCAGCAAACTGATTGGCCAAAAGCGACGACACAGTAGAACCCTGATCAAATAGAGAGATGCTCGCTTTATTCGCATTGCCAATCACCATCGTCACCGCCATAGTTTCACCCATGGCACGCCCTAGGGCTAGCATAATTCCACCAATCACTCCCGAGAAGGCCGCAGGTAGAATAATTTTAAAAATAGTTTCCCACCGCGTTGCCCCCAAACCATAGGCTGCTTGTCGGAGTTCGATCGGAACCGCAACCAAAGCATCCCGAGAGATGGCCGTAATGATTGGCAAAATCATAATAGCAAGGATGATTCCAGCGACATACATTCCCGGTCCAGAGGGTGAGGTTGAGAAAAACGGCAGCCAGCCCAAGGATTGATGTACGCCTTTTCCCATATCTCGCAGAACGGGGATCAATACAAAAATGCCCCACAGTCCGTATACCACACTGGGAATAGCCGCAAGAAGTTCTACTAGGAAAATAACAGGACGCTGAATTTTCTCAGGAATAAAGTCTTCGCTGAGAAAAATAGCAACTCCAATTCCCACTGGAACCGCGAGCAACAGGGCCAAGAAGGAGCTGACGATCGTTCCGTAAATTTGGGGGAACGCTGAATAAATGTCTTTAACCGGATCCCAACGGCTTTCAAACAAAAAGCCCAATCCAAACTTTGCTATGGCAGGACTGGCATCGACTCCGACTCGAATTGCAATCGCAATCAATAAAAAAGCAATCAAGCTAGCAAACCCGCCTGTTAACCAGACAAAAGCAGCATCTAGATTGCGAGAAAGAGACGATCGATGACGCTGCATCGGTTCATTGTTTTGATTTGGCGAAACAACCATAGGTGAATTTCTCAAAGAGATTTATGATCACAGATCAACTAATGCATTAGAGGTAGATACCACCGATCGCTAAAAAAGAACGCCTCATAGATCAAATAAGATAGGCCGTACAGGATGAGTTACACAAGGTTACAACAGAGAATCGATGAATCGGAAGAATAAAACTTCACTTCACCAAATCCATAGATTCTCTGATCACCCAATACATGGCCTATGTATAGTCTTAAAGCCTAAAGAGGCCCAACTGATTATTTAGCATCTAATGCGGAGTTAACCTTGGTTACAACTTCTTCAGGCAATGGAATATATCCCAAGTCAGTGGCAAAGGTCTTACCTTCAGCTGATAAAGCCCACTTAGTGAAACTCTTCAAAGCATCACCTTTGGCCATGTCTTTCGGGGTGCTGTAGAACAACAACCAAGTCAAGCTGACAATGGGATACGCTCCTTTCGTTTCAGGATCAGGAATAGAGAGAGCGAAGTCTTCGGGAATCGTCACGCCGGACAATGCTTTTGCTGCACTATCTGGAGTTGGAACAACGAAGTCACCCGCTTTATTTTGTAATGTCGCCATCGTCAAGTTGCCGCTCTTGGCGTTGGAATACTCGGTGTAGCCGATCGCGCCTTTGGTTTGCTGAATAGCAGCAGTTACGCCTTCGTTTCCTTTACCACCCATTCCAGTTGGCCATTCCACAGATTTATCAGAACCTGCTTTCCAATTTGGGCAAGCTTTAACCAGGTGTTTGGTGAAGATAGATGTGGTGCCGCTTCCGTCCGATCGGTGAACAAATGTGATGTCCGTATCAGGCAGCGTTACGCCAGCATTGTCTTTTTTAATTTTTTCGTCGTTCCATTTTTTAATAGAACCATCAACAATGCCGCAATAAACTTCGCGGGATAGCTTGAGGTCTTTCACGCCATCAAGGTTATAGGCGAATACCACAAACAAGCCCGTCGAGGGGACTTGAATAGGCTTACCCGCTGCGGCTGGATATTTTTCACGTTCTTCAGGCTTAAGGGCCGAGTCCGTTGCACCGAAGTCCACGGTTTGGGCCAAGAACTGCTTCACCCCTGCGCCACTACCAACGGATTGATAGCTGATTTGAACGTTAGGATTTTTTTTATTGTAAGCTGCAAACCAAGCTTGATATAGCGGATTAGGGGCCGTCGCACCCGCACCGGAAAGAGAAACAGTTGAACCACTACCTGCCGCTGGAGCCATCGCCGTTCCTGCCGAATCAGGCTTAGCTGCACCAGGAGCTGTCGTTGGAGTTTGGGGAGAACAAGCCGCCAAGCCCAACGCGATGCCGATAGGAACTATGGAAAACAATCCTTTAGGGGAAATCAAGGATTGAAACAGGCGAAAAGATAAGGTCATAGAATATTTTCGGTATCGAATATCACCAATAAACTTACCTGACCTTTCTAAAGAATAGGTTAAGAAAAGAATAACCTGTTGAAAAGAATAGAATTTCAGCAAAAAAGGGGTTTCTTATCAGTATTTTGAATGTAAATTTACCAAGCCTTTACCAAGCCTGCCAATCGTTGTCAAAATTTTAGTGCTTAACTATACCTTTGCACCTCTCCCTAGAAAAATAGTTGAGTCTTTCTATGATTTCTTGCACCCCTGATAAAAATAATTCGCTATAATGATTTGCAAACATGCAACCGATTAAGAAAATTATCGTTTCTTGTTTGTCATTCAGATTTCAATAGGATACGGAGAGCATTGTGGCTATTTACGTCGGCAATTTGTCCTTCCAAGCGACCGAAGAAGATGTCCGTGAAGTCTTTGGTGAGTATGGCGCTGTGAAACGTGTCAGCCTACCCATGGACCGGGAAACTGGGAAAAAACGCGGATTCGCATTCGTGGATCTCGATACTGAGGCAGAAGAGGATCTGGCGATCGAAAAGCTAGATGGAGCAGAGTGGATGGGCCGCTTACTCAAGGTTAATAAGGCAAAACCCAAGGATCCTCGTTAGAGTTATCTCAAAATTAAGCCGTTAATCACGCTTCTGGCAAAATATCTTGCAATAATTTTATGGGCGATCGTTGAGGGAGAGCCTGAAATAAGGTGGGCTACAGCCTCATCTCAGGCTTTTGTGGGCATCTGTGGCTAATATTAATGGCTAGATTGGTTAACGATTTTGCATGAATTGCATCGCCAGACCCATAGCATCACCCATGTCTAGACTTCCATCATGATTTTTGTCTAGGAACGTACTTAATAACGGATTTCCGCTGCTGCCTTGGGCCGCGCCGCCTTGGAGCATATTCATTGCAATAGGAATCAGGCTGGGCAGCATGCTTTGAACCATTCCCGCATCTAGCCCTG
>JANXWB010000085.1 GCA_025351345.1 Synechococcales cyanobacterium GL140_1_metabat_312 | reverse complement strand
TCATATTGACTCAGCAAGAAATGGAATATGTATCGGTAGTTTACGACACTTTCATCAAGTTGAATGTTTGCACATGCCTGATTAGTAGTCATAGGAATTTTGTTAATCCCTATTTTCCCTACAGTCGCCCCATACATTGCGACGATCACACAGTTTTCAGGTATCCAATTTGCACTTGAGTTATTTAGTCCAGCTTTCGTGATCTTTACGCCTGTATCCCAAATATCTCCAAAATTCACTTCTTGAGTTCGCAACCAAGGGATGTCACCGCCATAATACTCAGCAACACCAGTTTGAGGAGTGCCGCCAGACGAAATTTTTAATGAAATATCCCCCAGAGCCTTCCACTCCACCGCCGCCCCATCCAACAGCTTTTCTAGAAAGTTCATGCCTCTCATGCGTCACCTTCCGTTGCATTGTTTTCTGCATTTCTGATGCATTTAGCCGCTTCTTGCTCTAGCATAGCCGCCAACTCTGCTTCGGTGGGCAAGAGGGTTTGGTATTTAGAGGCAAACAGTTGTTGGCTTTCGCTGAGTACCGAATAATGCACCAAAGTTTCATCTTTATCAGCGCACAAAATGATGCCTAGAGTGGGATTGTCGTCCACGCCGCGCTTGAGGTCGTCAAACATACGCACATACATATCCAATTGACCAATGTCTTGGTGCCTCAATTTTCCTGTTTTCAGGTCTATCACAACAAAGCATTTGAGCAAATAGTTGTAAAACACCAAGTCCACATAAAAATGGGAGGTTTCGGTGCTGATACGCATTTGCCGAGCTACAAAAGAAAAACCTTTACCCAGTTCCAGTAAAAATTTTTGCAAGTGATTAATTAAACTTTGTTCCAATAGGCTTTCTTTACCACTAAAACTCTCAGGCAAGCCCAAAAACTCAAGCACATAGGGATCTTTGATGAACGGGGCGGCACTACTGGCAGGTAATTTTTCAGCAAGTGGGCTTTGATGTGCCAATACACGGCGGTAGTAGCCGCTTTTGATATGGCGTTCCAACAGACGAGAACTCCAATTTTGACTACTAGCTTCTTGCAGGTAGTAGTTGCGCTCGGCATCGTTGTCCAGACGCATAATCAAACGCACATGAGTCCAAGACAGATTCGCTACGCAGTGCGTAACGAATTCATCAAAATTGGGAAAAGTCAAATAAAACTGACGAAAATTCCTAAGATTGGAAACCGAAAAGCCTTGTCCAAACTGGGTTCCTAAGTAGCGCGAGAGTTTAGGTAATATGGATTGACCATACTCAGCACGCGCCAGTCCATGTTGCTCTTCTTTCACAATGCGTTGACCTAATCGCCAATAGGTTTGCAGCATTGCCGTATTGACTGCACGGTAAGATTGACTGCGCCCCGTTTGCAAAATCTGGGCAATATCTGCAAAAAAATGCTGCTCGGTGGGGGTAATGCTCATGCTTCAATCTCCGCCACGATCGCATCAATCTCAGCACGCAAGCGATCGATCTTCGCCACAGTAGTTTTTAATTCAGCATTAAGCGCCGTAATGTCCGTTATTTCCCGCGTATCCTTGGCTTCCACATAGCTGCTGACCGACAGATTGTAATCATTAGCCGCAATAGTTTCAAACGGCACCGATCGGGCAAAGTGAGCAATGTTTTCCTTGCTATCAAACACCCCCATAATTTTGGCAATATGATCATCCGTCAGCGTGTTAGTGTTCGTTTCCTTTTTAAACAGTCCACTCGCATCAATAAACTGAGTCGTAGAGTCAGGCTTGTGCTTCGACAACACCAAAATCGTCACCGCGATCGTCGTGCCAAAAAACAGATTAGGTGCAAGTGAAATCACAGTTTCAACATAGTTATTATCCACCAGATACTTTCTGATCTTAGCTTCCGCACCGCCACGGTAAAAAATACCAGGAAAACACACGATCGCCGCCCGTCCACTGCCCGATAAATAGCTCAAGCAATGCAACACAAACGCAAAATCAGCCTTAGACTTCGGCGCAAGAACCCCCGCAGGCGCAAAGCGATCGTCATTGATCAGCGTCGGGTCATCACTCCCAATCCAATTCACCGAATAAGGCGGATTAGAAACGATCGCATCAAAGGGCTTTTCATCCGCAAAATGTGGGTCAGTCAGAGTATTGCCCAACTGCATATTGAACTTGTCGTAGTTGATATTATGCAAAAACATATTCATCCGCGCCAAATTATAGGTCGTGTGGCTAATCTCCTGCCCATAAAACCCATCTTCAATCAAGTGAGCATCAAAGTGCTTTTTAGCTTGCAACAGCAGCGAACCCGAACCACAGGCGGGATCATAAATTTTATTGACGCTGGTTTGCTGGTGCATCGCAAGCTGGGCAATCAACCGAGATACATGCTGCGGCGTAAAAAACTCGCCCCCCGATTTCCCCGCATTGCTGGCATAGTTGGAAATCAAAAACTCATAGGCATCACCAAACAAATCAATCTGACTGCCTTCAAAGTCACCAAAATCCAACCCTGCCACCCCTTTTAGGACCGCAGCCAAGCGCAGATTTTTATCCTTAACCGTGTTGCCGAGGCGGTTGCTAGTCGTGTCAAAATCAGCAAACAGCCCCTTAATGTCCAGCTCGGAAGGGTAGCTATTGGCAGAGCTTTCGATCGCCGCAAAAATCGCCGCTAGGTCAGTATTCAAGCTTTCATTAGTGTTAGCACTGGCAACAACATTGGCAAACAACTGGCTAGGGTAAATAAAGTAGCCTTTAGTCTTAATCGCATCATCTTTGAAATCGTTGGGAATATCACGATCGGGCAGCTTGGCGTAGTGGATGCTGTCATCACCCGCCTCAACGTAGCTGGTAAAATTTTCACTAATAAAGCGATAAAACAGCGTGCCGAGTACATATTGCTTAAAATCCCACCCATCGACTGAACCGCGAACATCATTAGCGATTTTCCAGATTTGGCTTTGTAGGGCGGCGCGTTGTTGGGTACTCGTCATTACGAAAATTCTGGCTCAATTGCTAACAACTTAGTATACAGAGACATTCTGAATGTCATCCTGATTTGGATGAATACCCCGACATTTTCCGTACAACACTGTGATTCAAGTGGGGTACCCAGATAGACTCCGTAGTATATCTCACTAATTCAGGAAAATACGCCGATAGATTCTAGGCATATCGACACAGGTGAAACCACTCATGCCAGCACAGTGGTTTTATCTAACGCAACGCCCACGCCAAAAATCGCTCTGTATAATACAAAGCAAATTGATTACTTACGCCTTGAAATACTGCATCAAATGCATGATCTGCCCAAGGAATCTCGATAAAAACAACTTTGTTTTGTTGCGCCTCTAATGCCTGTGCAAGACCCTTCCCAAACTTTGACATAACAATATGATCACGTCCTCCATAAATCAACAATGACGGTGGTAAATTAGGCCGGACTGAATTCAATGGCGAAGCTGAAAAATACTCTGCCCCCTTCTCGTCAGGAGTCCCACCCAGAAATGCCGTCAGCACCGATCGCGATCCAATTGGATCAGGATTAGGCACATCGTAATAGCCCGCTGTTAAGTTAACGGGTCCGTAATAATTCACCACGGCACGAAATGCGATCGGACTCGGATTATAAGCAGCGAGTGATGCCAACTGTGCGCCCGCCGATCGTCCCATGATTCCGACTCGTTTGAGATCTGTTTCATACTCAGCAGCGTGTTGATGGATAAACTCCAACGCCGATCGGACATCCTCAATTTGGGATGGAAAGTGATAGGTCGGTGCGTGACGATAGGAAATTGTCCAAACGACATAGCCTTGATTTGCCATATATCGGCTGAACATCGCATTTTGATACGCATCGCCCCGCTGCCATGCGCCACCATAAATCATCACGATCGCGGGATAGTTCCCAACCTCAGTCGGTCGATAAACATTCATCTTGAGCGTCACCCCATTGGGATAATTCGCAAACGGGATGTCTAACGTTTCTCTCACAGGGGAAGGCGTAATCCCTCGAAAAACATCGGCCAAAATGAAAGGCTTCGATCGGACCTTCGATCGGTTGACCTTAGGAGCATTGAGCGCATCGTTACCGAGAACCGTCGCCATCACTTGGTCAGCATTTTTTCGGGCTTGGGGATACTGGGCTAGGGGTAATGTACTTAAAATTAACGCGGCTATACTGAAGCTTAATGCAACGCGGAATGCCCATCCAGACTGATTTTGAGAGATAGCTAGGGTAAGAGCGATCGCGATGATGGTATTGATCACCACTAGCCAAGGACTAATTTCAGGTGTGCCTACGCTGAGAGGCAACAACGAAAAAATAGGTGCTGGAATTACAATCCAAATGCACAGCAAAAAGCTAACAAGACAGACCAGTAAAACGAGTCCTGAATAAATGCTCATAGAGGTAGCGATCTCCAAGTTGTACCATCGAAAATCGACTCATCAACTCGTTTAAAGTCGCTGGTATGGGATTGTATTTTTCATATTCCCCTCCCCCTAATCAATTAATAAGAGAAGGGGTTAGCTTTATCATTAGCGATTCATTAGCTTCTGCACTGCTTCCACAATCTGTGGCGGTTGAACGATCGTCAGATTTTCCAGAGCGCCGTTGTAAGGGGTTGGAATATCCTGCGAAGACAACCGAATCACGGGGCCATCTAGTTCATCAAAGAACCGATCGTTAATCGAAGCAATCAACTCAGCCCCGATTCCACCCGTCTTCATTCCCTCTTCAACAATTAAAACGCGATGAGTCTTCTTAATCGAAGCGCCAATAGTCTCAAAGTCCAATGGTTTCAGCGAAATCAAATCAATCACTTCAGGATCAAAGCCCAAAGCTTCAATATCCTTTACCGCTTGCTGAACGTGATAGCGCATCCGCGAATAGGTCAGAATGGTCACATCCTTACCCGATCGGACAATTTCAGCCTTATCTAACGCACATACGTAATCCTCTTCCGGCAAATCTTCCTTCAGGTTGTACAGCAACACATGCTCAAAAAATAGCACCGGATTATTATCGCGAATCGCCGCTTTGAGTAACCCTTTAGCATTGCGCGGAGTCGAACAAGCCACGATTTTTAATCCAGGAACCGCTTGGAAATAAGTCTCAAGCCGTTGGGAATGCTCGGCCCCAAGCTGACGGCCCACGCCGCCGGGACCCCGAATGACCATGGGAATTTTGTAATTACCGCCAGACGTATAACGCAACATCCCGGCGTTGTTGGCAATCTGGTTGAAGGCTAGGAGCAAAAAGCCCATGTTCATCCCTTCAATAATCGGACGCAACCCCGTCATGGCTGAACCTACGGCCATTCCCGTAAAGCTGTTTTCCGCGATCGGAGTATCCAGCAACCGAAATTCACCATACTTTTCGTACAGATCTTTCGTCACCTTGTAGGATCCGCCATACTGACCAACATCCTCACCCAGGACATAAACCGTCTGATCCCGAGCCATTTCCTCGTCGATCGCTTCACGAAGTGCATTGAATAAAAGCGTCTCTGCCATTTCGTCCTCTATCCCAATTAAGCTCTGCGGTTTGAATTGCTAAATATGTAGTTTAAAGGACGATGGGAAAATTAGAAAGCGCCTGCTCTAGACCTTGTGGGATCTTTAGGCAGGCGCAAACTATCGATCGGTCATTGAACTGATTGAATTTAGTACTGAATACCAACCCCACCGCTGAGACCCAAGGAGGATGCAGAGCTACCTTGATAAGCGTTGATACCTAGTTTTGCATCGGTATAGACAACAATGCCTTTTGCCACTTGAGTTTCTACGCCTGCATTCAATACAACTGAATTGCGGGTGCCGATCGGAGAATTAACCCCTTGATTTTGCACAAATGCACCACCAACCCCTGCATAGACATTGGTTCCCGGAGCAACAGGCATGTCATAGGTCACAACGGGAACTACAGCGCTGTTGTTGCCATTGAATAAGACAGTACCGCGAACCGAAACCGGAGTATTTGGAATTGCCACACGACCTTGGACGTTACCGCCAAAATTCAAACCGTCGCTACCTGTGCCGCCATTAGTGACGCTGCCCGAAAGACCACCGCCGACGTAGCCTCTATTCATTCCGTTAACGGGTGCAGCAGACACAGAAGTAGCCAGCATTGCACTGGAGGCCGCAATAGCGCAAAGGGTAGATAGACCGACGATGCTGAGGGTAGAAGAAATAGTTTTCATGAATTGGAGCCTCAAAGGAAAGGAATTGAATTACTTGGTTTCCTTCTTTGTCGTTAGCGAGGCTACAAAAGTTCCGTCTCTTGAGGAATTGTTTTGATTAGTTGGCAACTAATGATCACGGTATCGAGATAAAGCTCAGGAGGTTTAGCCTGATCTGAATGTATTCGATCGCCTTTCTCCAATATGAACATCCTCAAGTTGCCGATCGATTCATTGCAAAACCTTGAGTTCTTTTAGATTATAGTGAACTTACTGTAATTACAAATACTTCTATGTCTTATCGCTTAACAGCTGTAATTGAGAAAGATGAAGATGGATTCTATGCATATTGTCCAGACTTGGCGGGATGTCAGAGTCAGGGAAATACATGGGAAGAAGTGCAAGTTAACATTCGAGAGGCGATCGCACTTTACTTAGAGACATTGACCGACGAAGAACGCAGAAGTCTGATGGCACGAGAAGTACGAACGGTGACGATGGAGGTTCAAGTTGCCTGAACAACCCAAGCTAACAGCAAAGGAGGCTGAGAAGCTTCTCTTACAGGCTGGATTTGAACGAATTCGTGTGAAGGGTAGCCATTACATTTATAAGCGGGATTCAATTAGAGTTGTTATTCCATTTCATGGCGGGAAAACTTTGCACCCCAAGATTGTGAAACAGGTTTTAGATGCGATCGATTTCTAAACCATAACGATCGATCGTCCTTCTAAAGTAAAAAAATCTCTTCAGTGTTCATACTTCTCATTCAATCATCGATCGCAGCCCATCGATCGTCATCCCGATACCGCAACGAGTCTATTTAATCTTGCTGCTCTTTATTACAACACACAGCACTATCATCAAGCCTTATCATTTATTCAGCAAACGCTCCAAATCTATATCTCAACATTAGGGGAAGATCATCCAGCCATTCAAAGTGCGAAAAGCTGGCTCCAATCAATTCAAGAACAACTTGGGAAAGATGAGAGTATTCCATATTTAAGCTAAGAAAGTACAATTCTACAAGCCATTCCTCTACTCGAAAAATCCCTCGGGGTAAATCATCCGATTACTCAAGCCAAACGGTAGGAACTCTATCAGCTACGGGCAAACATGTAGAAGCGATCGTTACGGGAACAGATGGGGAATTGATCGGGTGCGATATAATGAATGCATGAAACCCTTGGGAGTTACCCCATGACAGCCACCGCAATCGACATCCTAAACTCGATCGACACCCTTCCCGAGCCAGAACAACACCAGCTTGTCCTAGCCCTACTTCGTCGCGTTTCACCCGTGGAAATCAATGAACTAATGGACGATGAACTCATCCTCTGTGCAGAATCGATATTTCTAGAACTCGATCGGGCAGAAGCAGAGTACGAGAGCCTTAGCGCATGAGCAAATTTAGTCGTCGTGAAGTCTGGCTCACCGATCTTGGGATGGCAGCCAAAGTTCGTCCCTGTTTGATCGTTAGCATTCCTGCAACACTGGACGACCGTGCCCTCGTCTGCCTCGTTCCCCATACCACCGCCATCCGCAATTCCCGTTTTGAAGTCTCTCTAAAAATCCGTTTCCTCAAACCGGGTGCATTTGATGTGCAAAACATTGTCACCGTTCCCCATGTCAAATTGATTCGGAAATTGGGAGAATTAACAGAATCTGAAATGCAGGAGATCAACGATCGGCTGAAGTTTTGGTTGAACTTGGATTAGATCATGATTGGTCTAGGGCACGAGCATCTGAAACCTAAGGTTTTGCAAGGGGATTTGCGATCGTTAGGCGAGAAGATGGAAAATTAAGAATGGGCCGATCGTAACTGTGAAAAGGGTAAATATGCCTAAATCTCATGGATTAACTAGGATTGATGATCGATCGCTAATTGTCGAAGAATTAATTTCTCAGTCTCGTCTAAATCCGCCACAACTCCTCGTAGTCGCCAGTTTCGCTCATAAATATTAATAACTTCTGCCTCGCTTAGATAGGCGATCGAAGCGGTATCACCTTGCCAACATAGTGACTTGAGGAATGGCAACTGTTTAAGATTGAGTTTGGACATCACAATTTACATACAATTACATACAAAAGCTTGGAACAGTAGTATCTAGATCTGATTATATCGTCGATCGATCGTTCTGTAGAATGGCATCTTATACTAGAGCTATCCACCTCCTATGACCCCGCACCATGATTACCCAAGCTTTACCCAAAACCTCGACTCATGACTGGATGTCGATCGCAGACCAGTTTCAGGCGATCGTGGGGGCGAAAAGCGTCGTGCGTCGTCGTGAAGAACTCTTGGTTTATGAATGTGATGGACTCACTAGTTATCGCCAACGTCCCGCTCTAGTGGTTTTACCGCGCACCACCGAAGAAGTCGCCCAAATCATTAAAATTTGCGATAAGCATAAAGTCCCATTTGTTGCGCGAGGGTCTGGAACCGGACTTTCAGGCGGCGCATTGCCTATTGAAGATTGTATTTTAATCACTACGACATTAATGCGGAAAATCATTAATATTGACTATGAAAATCAATCCGTCACCGTACAACCGGGCGTAATTAACAATTGGGTCACCCAGGCGGTCAGTGGTGAAGGGTTCTACTATGCACCCGACCCATCGAGCCAGATTATTTGTTCAATTGGTGGCAATGTCGCAGAGAATTCGGGGGGTGTGCATTGTTTAAAATATGGAGTCACGACTAATCAT
>JANXWB010000083.1 GCA_025351345.1 Synechococcales cyanobacterium GL140_1_metabat_312 | reverse complement strand
CCATCAAATCATCAACATTTTTATAATCTTTCAACAACTCGTCAATTAGTTCAGGTCGGAAGGTCATTATTCAGCGCCTCGGTTCACTAGTTTATTAGATCATCTCTTTTGACCTTTGACACAAACTATTTTACAGTCCCATGCCACTGTTATTTTGGTGTGATCATGAGCTTTTACTATTTAGAGCTATTGATTCAGTCTCTAACAGAGATCGAAAATACATAATGTGTCTTTCAAGAATATGCTGCTAAGGCTGACTTCAATCAATTTAACGCTATTCTGGCAAGAGTTCCCAATGTTGAACTATTACCAGGAGATCAATTCCCGTAGATCATAAGAGTTATCCCAATCAAACTTGAAACGTATGATGAACTATCAAGTTGTTTTAGCGATCAATGCAATTCTGATCATTCCGATCGGCTATGCTGTGAGATTTTCGCCCACATTACCCGAATGGTTTCGTAATCTATTTGGCAATGTGGCCTATGAAACATTATTAATTTTATTATTACTCTTAATTGTGCCGAAAATGAAGCCGATCGCTGCGGCTATTTCTGTTTGTTTGTTCTCCTTTATTATCGAGTTCTCCCAACGCTCTCACGATCCAATTTTAGTGGCCGCCCGATCGAACCTATTAGGCCGACTGATTTTGGGCAATGGATTTACTTGGGAAGATTTTCCGCTGTATATGTTGGGCAGTTTGGTCGGCTGGGCTTGGGTGCTTCAATTACGGCGCTGGGTAAAAATGGAGAAGGTTGAATAGAAGGCATTCATTATTCTTGATGCTTATGAGGTGAAGTGCTTAGATTTTCGTCTAAAATGAGGTCTGTAGCATTAGGCAAAGGTCGCGTATCGAAACCATTTATGGTCGTCCCCAAGGACTCAAAACCAGTCAAATTAAGAAGATTCAACGGATTTATCACGATCGATTGCCGATCGATAGCGTCACCACGCCCGAGTTTGCCCAGCGTCTTGCTAGCGTCAGCACCGACATTGGTGAACCCATCTGCGCCTATGTAAACCGCCGTGGCCAAGTGATTCGAGTCGGAGTCGGTACGCCGCGTCAAACCCAAATTCCACCGAAAGAACTGCCTCGTTATGGAGCCGATCGTCTCAGCGGTATCCGTTGCATCGCCACCCACCTCAAACTGGAACCGCCTAACGAAGCCGCACTTACCGCTATGGCCGTACAGCGACTCGACTCACTTGTTGTATTGACATTGACAGGCAGTGGGTTTCAAAAGCGAGGTGGTGGTGGCGCGGGCTATGTCAAAGAAGCTTACTGGTGTCATTTACTGCCGCACCCAGAAATCGCGTGGCAAATCTCGAATCCGATGGGTTTAGAGGAAATGCTCGACCAGCACTTTACTGAATTTGTTGAAGAATTAGAGGCCGACTTTCAAAGACAATTTGTTGCACGGGCGGTTGATGACGATCGGGATCGGGTTTTAGTGGTTGGATTAGAGACTGATCAAGTTACCAAACAACGCTATCAAGATGGCATTGAAGAAATTAAACGATTGGTAGAAACAGCAGGCGGTGAAGTTTTAGAAGTGTTGCGACAAAAACGATCGCGGCCTCATCCTCGGACTGTTGTGGGTGAAGGGAAAGTCCAAGAAATTTCATTAGTAGCCCAAACTATTGGAGCAAACCTAATTGTTTTCGATCGAGATCTCGCTCCCATTCAACGTCGTAATCTTGAAGACAATATCGGCATTCGGGTGATCGATCGAACTGAAGTCATTCTTGATATCTTCGCCCAGCGCGCCCAATCGGGAGCCGGGAAACTACAAGTTGAACTCGCACAAATGCAATATATGTTGCCGAGATTGGTTGGGCGCGGGAAATCCATGTCTAAACTTGGGGGCGGTATCGGAACTAGAGGACCGGGCGAAACTAAACTAGAGACCGAACGCCGGGTGATTCAACAACGCATTAGTAATCTGCAACGCGAAGTGAGTTCCCTGCAAGAACACCGCACGAGGCTCCGACAAAAACGGCAGCATGAGCGCGTTCCAAGTGTTGCGATCGTTGGTTATACCAATGCTGGCAAATCCACCTTAGTAAACGCATTAACTAACTCCGAAATCTACGCTGCAGATCAACTCTTTGCAACGCTAGACCCAACAACAAGACGATTAGTAATTCAAGATGCTGAAACTGAAGAAAATCGTCAAATTCTACTCACCGATACCGTTGGATTCATTCACGAATTGCCACCGCCGTTGATGGATGCCTTCCGCGCTACTTTGGAGGAAGTGTCTGAAGCGGATGCGATGTTGCATGTTGTGGACCTGTCTCATCCGGCATGGTTAAGTCAAATCCGATCGGTGATGGATGTGTTGTCAAAATTACCAATTTCACCGGGTCCGGCGATCATTGCATTCAACAAAATGGATCAAGTGGATGGCGATCGGCTGATGGAAGCAAAGGACGAATATCCTCAGGCATTGTTTATCTCTGCATACGATCGATTAGGTTTGGAAACCTTACGTCAACGATTGTGTCAATTGATTCGATATGCTTGTGAATAGATGGTCTAAGATAGGGATTGTAAACTAGGTAAACTAGTTGCGAATGTAATCTATAGTCTAATTCTGAATTCCTCACCGTCGTCGTGCTTTGCTTACCATTTTCCGAGACAAGCGAAGTTTGAGGTTTTCTTTTTTTGCCCAATCTTGCAAAATGCGAAAAAACGCTTGCCGATCGCGTTCTTGCACCACCGCCACCTGATCCGCTGTTTCAATCACATAGGGATACCCCCCGCCGATCGCCACTTCGCCCCGCACCCAATTAATGATTTGGTCTGCACGTCCCACCTCATACGTCCACATTGGCAATTCAAGCCTTGCGGGAAGCCCATCGCGATTGGTTTTTAAATAAGTGAATGCGATTCGATCGGAATGTTTACCATACACCTCTAAAATCCCCGATCGTGCACAGCGAAAAATAGGGGTACGATCGCCCCATTCCATAGATTGAATACATTTCTTATTTGCATAAAACTTATCTAATAACTTCGCATCGTGAATGGATTTATTATCGGGTAATGCAAACAAACTTTGTAACATCCCCGTCAAATCACGAGCCGTACTCGTATCGATGTAAGCAACGATCGGAACTTTAAAATGTTCACTTGCATCCAAAAGATTCAATACACAACGCACATAGGTCGCTTGGGTTTCTTGATCAAATGCCTCTGCAAAACTAGCCACCAATGAACCATCAAAAAACGCTAGTGCATCTTCCATGCCTTCATGTTCTTCAAAGTAATCAATAATTCTTTGCGTCTCCATCTCAAAGCGGCGCATATTAACCTTACGATCGGCCAGTTCCCCGCCTAACCGATCGACTTTAAGATCCTGGGGAGTCATGATGTAGGATTCAATATCTTTAAAATATTGTCCGGCTTCAGTATGCAAATTTTCAAACCAGCCAATTTGCACCAGCGCCACCGGAATGGACAAATCCTTTCCCGGATAAATCTGCGATCCGTCCACCGCAAAAGTCGAAACCCCTGAAAGCTGCTCTCTAACCCAAGCATTACTCTGCTCCCGCGTCTCCCACTTTAAACCACAGACCAAAATCCAACTTTTAAGATCATCCAACACTTCTAGCGGAATAGCACCGCAGCCCGGTTTGGCGGCCAGCCGAGTCTGAAGTTCATCCGTCGAGAGTGTAATCGCTTCGGCCAATGCTTTTTGATAGATTTCAATCAATCTAAAGGTTTCTTCATCAAACCGAGAAAACTCCGATCGACGTGCATTGAGCTGACTTATGATTTGGCTGGGCTTAAGCGGCATTACGATCGGGGTAAACAGCGGTTAGACTAACGATAGCTCTCTCAGGTCGATAGTTCAAGTGTTTTGGTAGTTCATTTGTTTTATCAGCGTTTCGCAAACATCTCAATGAGCGTATTGCTTTACGTTTTAGGGCCGATCGGGGTATAAATTGACTTTACTGTTCTACTCTCAGGAGTCATCATTTATGAGCGAAGATAAAAATGTATTACCAACACCATTAGTACCATTAGTTTGTGATATTTGTGGAGTTCAGATTGTAAAAGCGATCGGGCGAGATATTGTCATTTTTGCAACGGGAGCTAAGTCTACACGAGATGTTTTGACTCAACGGGTTTGCCGACATGTCAAAGACCGACCGGGTTGTATTAACAAAGCTAAGTAATGGCAAGGATTGAGCCATGAGTTTATTAGATAGGGCGATCGAAAAAGCACAGGCAGTTCTGCTAAAACAACAAACCCAGGATGGCTACTGGTGGGCAACCCTAGAATCGAATGTGACCATGACGGCAGAAGCTGTTTTGTTACATAAGCTTTACGGTACTGATGTCGATCGTCCTATGCAAAAAGCATTGAATTATCTATGTAATTACCAATGCGAAAATGGAAGTTGGGAACTCTATAAGGGTGATGGCGGAAATCTTAGTGTTTCAATAGAAGCCTATATGGGATTACGATTGCTAGGAATAGCGATCGATCACCCATGTTTAGTCAATGCCCGCGAGTTTATTTTGTCTCAGGGGGGCATTGCTAAAGCCCGAATTTTTACTAAATTTCATCTAGCTGTAATTGGTTGCTATGACTGGCGTGGGTTACCATCGATTCCGCCGTGGATTATGTTGCTGCCAGATCAGATTTCGCCGTTTACTATTTATGAATTGTCGAGTTGGGCGCGGGGCAGTACGGTACCGTTAATGGTGGTGTTCGATCGTAAACCCGTGTGGTTGACAGAGCCTAGGATTACATTAGATGAATTGTATGTGAAGGGAGACGATCGGGGACGCTATGAATTACCGAAAAAAGGGAACTGGACCGATGGGTTTATTGAATTAGATTTTGCGTTTAAGATTGCGGAAGAATTGAATTTAGTTCCATTCCGAACAGAAGGATTAGCGACGGCTGAACAGTGGATATTAGATCGTCAGGAAGAAACGGGAGATTGGGCCGGAATCATTCCAGCCATGTTGAATTCATTGTTGGCGATGAAAACATTAAAGTATGATGTGAATGATTCTGTCGTAGCCCGTGGTATTGCAGCTCTCGATCGCTTTGGTGTTGAGACTGACAATGAGTATTGGATTCAGCCATGTGTTTCCCCTGTATGGGATACAGCATTGGTGATGCGATCGCTTTCTGAATCGGGTTTGGGTTCTAATCACCCAGCTTTAAGACAGGGCGCGGATTGGTTAGTGAAAATGCAGATTCTTGATTATGGCGATTGGGCGGTAAAAAACAAGAAAGGTGCGCCAGGAGCTTGGGCATTTGAATTTGATAATCGCTTTTATCCGGATGTCGATGATACGGCGGTGGTGGTGATGGCATTGGCCCGAGTTGAGTCGTCAAATGAGGTATTAAAAGCACAAGCGATCGATCGGGCGGTGCGGTGGATTGAAACAATGCAATGTCGCCCTGGCGGTTGGGCTGCGTTTGATTTAGATAATGATCAAGATTGGTTGAATGATTTGCCCTACGGTGATGTGCGGGCAATGATTGACCCGAATACGGCGGATGTGACGGCGAGAGTTCTGGAAATGGTTGGGGGGTTGAGAGTGGGTTCTGCATTGTCAATAGATCAGATTGAAAAAGCGATCGTATATTTACTTCAAGAACAAGAACCGGAAGGCTGTTGGTTTGGGCGTTGGGGGGTTAACTATGTTTATGGAACTTGTGGCGTATTAACAGCATTTGATTCGCTGGGATTGATTCAGAAGTTTAAATTGTCAATGGTGCGGGCGGTTGAATGGTTGGTGAATTGTCAGAATGTGGATGGAGGTTGGGGTGAGACTTGTGGGAGCTATGCCGATCGGTCTCTTATGGGTAAAGGTGATAGTACTCCGTCGCAAACGGCTTGGGGGTTGATGGGGTTAATAGCGGGGGCGGCGGCGGTGGTTGATGGGTCATTGCGCGATCGGGTGAATGAAGCGATGGCGCGATCGGCTTCGTATTTGATTTCCACGCAGAATGTGAATGGTGAATGGTCGGAGGAATGGCATACGGGAACGGGATTTCCGCAGCATTTCTATTTAAAATATAATTTGTATTGTCAACATTTTCCATTGACAGCGCTGGGACGATACCGATCGTATTTGAAATAGAAACTATAGTTTTTGATTACAGATTTTTTGAATGCAACTTTGAATGACAAAAAATAATTAGGCGATCGGTCGGGTATAGCTTCGTCTTGGGGCTTAGTGGGTGATGTTGAACGTAGTCGAGAGAACTTGGACAAAGCAAAACAACTTTTTCTACGATGCTTACAGGCATTTTGGCATTACTATTCAAGCGCCGCTGACCAATCGGTGCCCTATGATGAGGGCGTGGAAATGAGATAGGCAGACTTGAGGAGGAAATAAGATGACTGGGACGACGATCGCATGGTTGATGATTGCCGCGACAATGGTGGTGGCCTATCTGTTGGGATCCTTTCCGACAGGCTACCTCGTTGCAAAATCTAAAGGAATTGACATTCGCCAAGTCGGGTCAGGCTCGATCGGTGCGACTAATATTCTCCGCACCCTCGGCAAAAAGGCCGGAATTGCCGTCATGCTATTAGACATTCTAAAGGGCGTGCTGGCCGTATATGCCGTGTATTGGCTCTACATATCGTTCTTTTGGGAAACCATTTGTCGCTTAGACGAGGGCACCCGGACCGCGATCGCCGATATCGCGAATGCCGCCCGAACCGGAGATAGCAGCTCCATCGACACCTTCTTCAATAATCCCCAAGCCACCTTCTGCCGTGATCTAGCGCTCTATCAGCCTTGGATTGCCGTTGGTGCCGCCATTTTCGCGATTCTGGGCCACAGTAAATCCGTGTGGCTTGGCTTTAAAGGCGGCAAATCCGTGGCGACCAGTCTAGGGGTGCTGTTGGCCCTAAACCCGATCGTAGGTCTGGGAACCTTACTTGTTTTTGCGCTGACGGCAGCGATTACTAAAATTGTCTCCATCAGCTCAATTGCGGGTGCGATCGCCACCATGGTTCTGATGGTGCTATTACGGCAACCCATGGCCTATCTGCTTCTAGCCTTCGTGGGTGGAGCCTACGTTATTTGGTTGCACCGGGCGAACATTACACGATTGCGCAACGGCAGCGAACCTAAAATTGGTAAAAAAATCAATCCGTCCTAATTCATTTTTGTTAAATCTAAATAAGACGATCGTCAATCCAACTCATCGGAGCGATCGTCCTCCCGTATACTAAACAGGTACCCATGGATATGGGCGAATGAATCATCAATATCGGGAGCGATACTCGTGGCAAAGCCCGCAAAATATCTAGTCATTGGATCACTGGAAGCCTACAGTGGCAAATCTGCCGCCATCATTGGAGTCACTGATCAGCTTACTCGCAAAGGGCTGGATATTGGTTACGGTAAACCTATCAGCGGAGATAGCAGTAACCCCAATGCTCACGATAAGGATGTCTCCTTCTTAGGCGAGACCCTCAACCTACCCGCCGATCGGATTCTGCCCACTGTTCTACGATTGGACGGCGGCAAGACCATTCGTAAGCGGATTAGTAAAGTCGATACAACAGATTACTTGGCCCAACTCCAGGAAGTCATCGCCCACCAATCTGGCGATCTAATTATCCTGGAAGGTGCAGGAACGTTGGAAGATGGCCGATTGTTCGGGTTGTCTATTGTAGAAATGGCGGAGGCGATCGATGCCTCGGTGCTGTTGGTGGCGCGATACCATTCAATCCAGGTATTAGATGGGCTATTGGCGGCCAAACTTCGGCTAGGCGATCGGCTCTTAGGGGTGATTCTTAATGATGTCAGTTCGTCTCAACTTACCTCGATTCAGGATGAAATCAAGCCCTTTTTAGAATCTCAAGGCATTCAAGTCTTTGGGTTTTTGCCCAGCAGCACCCTTCTGCGCAGTGTCACGGTCGCGGAACTGGCACAGCAGCTTAAGGCCGAGGTGTTGTGCCGGACCGATCGGTTAGATCTACTGGTCGAAAGCTTGGTGATCGGGGCGATGAATGTTAGTTCTGCGTTGCGTTATTTCCGTAAGCGGCATAATAAAGCAGTTGTCACGGGCGGCGATCGGGAAGATCTGCAACTAGCGGCCCTCGAAACCTCAACCCAATGTCTGATTCTGACGGGGCACTTGGCTCCCAGCGATCGGATTTTGCGTCGTGCTGAAGAAATGGAAGTCCCGATTCTTTCCGTCGATCTCGATACCTTAACCACCGTCGAAATCGTCGAACAGTCCTTCAATAAAGTTCGCCTCCATGAACCCGTTAAAGTCCACTGTGTCCGCGAAATGTATGCGGCTCATCTAGACAGCGATCGGCTTCTCACCGCCCTAAATCTAACCGCGTAAATTCCTAATCTCCTAAAAATTCCTATGACTTTGACGATCGGTAGTCCCGCCCCGCTGTTCACATTGCCCGATTCAAATGGCAATCCTATTTCATTAGAATCGCTTCAGGGAAAATGGGTTGTTCTATATTTTTATCCACGCGATAATACTCCTGGCTGCATTAAAGAAGCTGTCGGATTCCGCGATTTACAAGCTGAGTTTACCGCCAAAAACGCCGTTATCTATGGCGTTAGTACTGATGATGCCGCATCTCATAATAAGTTCATCACCAAGCTCAGCCTACCGTTTCAGCTTCTAATTGATGAAGGCGGTGAAATGTCTGTTGGCTACGAAAGTTATGGACTTAAGAAATTTATGGGTAAGGAATTTATGGGCATTATCCGCAATACTGTCCTGATTGCGCCCGATGGAACTATTGCGAAGTTCTATAAAAAAGTAAAACCCGAACTGCATCCGGCCCTTGTTTTGCAAGATATTCCTTAAGCTAGGGAGAAATAACCTCTCCTTCTACCCATGAAACGAGTTTTGCACTTTCTAAAAAATGCGATGGGTGTGGTTTTCCGACATCCCGTTACTGGAACTAGCATCATCGCAAAACTCCCCGATGGACGTATCGCCATGTTACGCCGTCGGGACAATGGCTTATGGAGTCTACCCGGTGGAATTGTGGATTGGGGCGAGGATCTTCCGACCGCTGTAGAACGTGAATTAAGGGAAGAGACGGGCTTGGAGGTGACGAAGATTTCTCGCTTGGTGGGTGTGTATTCAGACTTCGATCGGGATCCTCGAATGCACTCGATTTGTGTGGTGGTGGAAGTGGAGGCTACGGGTTCGATGAAAATTACTGATCCATTAGAAGTGATGGAACTGAAAGCCTTTTATCCGGCGGCGATACCCTTGGGGAATCTTTCCCACGACCACGATCGACAATTGCAAGATTATTTTAATGGTTTAACAACCTTGGCATGACGATCGTCTAAGGTATGACATAAAATAACTCTAGTATCGGGATTGACTAGACATGACGGCCCCTTCCAATCTGGAATCAAATATTGACGACGCGACAATCGCCGATCGGAATGCGGCAATTATGGCACTCGATAACAACTCGAATCTGATGCAAGATTCCACGTTTGATGATGATTCAAACGATGTGGAAATGTCAGTGTTTGATCATTTGGAAGAATTACGTCAACGGATTTTCTACTCGTTGGGTGCCGTGGGCGTTTGTATTGCAGGTTGCTTTACTCAGGTCAAACCGATTGTCAAACTTTTGGAAGTCCCCGCGCAGGGCGTTAAATTTTTGCAATTATCACCAGGGGAATTCTTTTTTGTTTCTATTAAAACAGCGGGCTACGCTGGGTTGACGCTTTCGGCCCCGTTTATTCTTTATCAAATTGTGGCCTATGTCACACCGGGACTAACTCGAAAAGAGAAGCGGTTTATTGCTCCGGTAATGTTTGGATCGAGCTTTTTGTTTTTAGCTGGATTGGCGTTCTCATACTTCGCCTTAATCCCCGCCGCTTTGAATTTCTTTGTTTCCTATGGCGAAGATGTGGTGGAGCAGGCTTGGTCAATTGATAAATATTTTGAGTTTGTATTGTTGTTAATGTTTAGTACGGGGTTAGCATTTCAGATTCCGATCGTACAGGCGCTGTTGGGATTTTTGGGTGTGGTCTCCTCGAAGCAAATGTTGTCAGCTTGGCGTTATGTCTTAGTCGGTGCGGCGATCTTAGGTGCGGTGATTACGCCATCTACGGATCCGTTGACCCAGAGTTTGTTAGGAGGGGCCGTGTTGGCGCTGTATATGGGCGGCGTAGTTTTAGTTAAGTTGCTTGGCAAATAACTTGGATACTGTTCAGGATGCTGAAACTCAGTTTATGATTTTTTAAATAGGATAAAGGTGATATTTATGGGTAGTGATATGGGTGGCGAGATTAGTTCACGGCCAAAAAACGTTTTAGGAACTGAGTTACGCTGTTGCTGTACTGCTCCTGTGACGGGTTTTTATCGAGATGGCTTTTGTCAAACCGGACCAATGGACCATGGCAGTCATACCGTTTGTGCCCAGGTGACATCTGAGTTTTTGGCCTTTTCAAAGTCGCGCGGCAATGATTTGTCTACGGCGATTCCGGCCTATCAGTTTCCAGGCTTAAAAGCGGGCGATCGCTGGTGTCTTTGTGTTTCCAGATGGCAAGAAGCATTTTTAGCGGGAGTTGCGCCCTTGGTGATGTTAGAAGCTTGTCATGAGAAGGCTTTGGAAGTTGTGAATTTAGATGATTTGAAGGGATTTGCGATCGATAGTTGAGATTTTTGAGATGGTCGTTAGGATTCGCACTCCCCCAATCAATTATTGAGAGTTAATTAGACCGTAGCCTCACGATCGTCCATCTTCATTCCTATCTAGCCAATCTCTCAAATCATCTAAATTGTTAAAATCTAACAACGTCTCAGCTAAAATTCCAATCTCAGCGATCGGTAGTACTTGAATGCGATCGCTGAAGTTGTCAGGCAGGATTCCCACACAGCGAGTCAATTGGCGGAGAATAAGCGATCGTTGTCCTTCTTCTCGTCCTTCTTTTTTTCCTTCCTCTCTAGAAGTGTCTACAACATTATTCATATCACGGTAGTACTTAAGACTATTTTGGTAGCCATCTTGTTCAACGCGTGAAAAATTAGCAATCTCTGCGACTTCAAATAGTTGGCTAAAAATACTGTCTTGGAGCAGATCAGGCCGATCGGTTAACTCAGCCAAATGTTTAAGAAGAAAAAGCCACTTATCGCGACGACTTTCTAACTCATTGACAGATTTAGTGAATTTAGGTAGCTCAATATAAATAAATTTAAGTTTTTCATAAAACACGTCACAATGTTGATTTTTGAGTTCAACAACATGAACAATTGTCTCGTCATGCTTGTGATCATCAAAGACAAAATCTAAAATGCCCACGGTATAAACCGGACTCAGCTTAAAATTCCACTCACCTTTAAGCGCCTGCTCCTGAATCGGAAAGGTTGAATAATAAACGCTTCGGTCCTTGAAAAAATTCTGCTTTGCTTTCTGGATTTCTACAATGAACCGTTCACCATTTTGCGCTTGACAATAAATATCAAAAATTGCTTTACGGTCAATTGGGGTGCTTCCTAAATTCTCATTATTTTTGAACGAGAGATCTTTAATTTGATGGTGAGGGGGGAGAAGTGTATTGAGAAAATCGATCAACAAGTCTTTATTTGGCTCAGTCCCGAAGACACGTTTAAAGCCAAAATCTGTGAGTAGACTGATGTATTTGTCTTGGAGATACATGGCAATCGATCGATAAATGCTTATTCTTTAGTATGAAACATACTTATTCTAGCCGCAATTTGAGATGTTCATCACCAATATTAGGATTAAACCGATCGAACAATCGCGTCAACCAATCCTTCTAAGGTATATTCTGATGCCTCTACATCAACTCGCCCAAACAATTCTTGGCAGGTTTTTGACGTTTGGGGACCGATCGACGCAATAGAAATATTATTCAAAATCGCATTCAAATCTGGCCCGATCGCTGACTGAACCAATTGATAAAAATTCTGCACTGTTTTGGAACTAGCAAAGGTAACGATCGTAATTTGGCCTGACTTTAAAGCCGCGATCGCTTTTGGGTCTGCCGTTGTAGGACAGCTAGATTGATAAGCGGCAACTTCATTCACTATTGCTCCGGCAGCAAGGAATGATTTGACTAATACGTCCCGTCCACCCGATTCGACGCGGGGAAAAAGGAGTTTCAAGCCTACGATCGAAGTTGGGAAATGATCAATTAATGAATCTGCAACAAACTCAGGCGGCATAAAATCTGGAATGAATCCGCGTGCTTTTAAGAATCTAGCGGTTTTCTTACCCACAACTGCAATTTTACAGTTTGCCAATGTTCGTAAGTCTTGGCCTTGTGAGATGAATCGATCGAAAAAATAATCTACGGCATTAGCTGACGTTAAAATTAACCAGTCATAGGTCTTAATCTGTGCGATCGCCTGATCTAATTCACCCCAATCTGACGGCGGAAAAATTTCTAAGGTTGGCATTTCAACTATTTTTGCATCTTGTTCAATTAGTAGGTTTGAAAATGTAGGCGATTGCTCTGCCGATCGGGTCACAAGAACAGTATGAGCGCTCAAAGGTTTGGTCATTAATGATGTTGGTTCATCACTTAGATATAGGTCAGAAGAATCTAAATTGTATATTGCACTAGACAAGAGTGAGGAATCTTGCACTGGATTCAAAGGCAACAAGAACTCCCGTAGCCGCACAACTTCACCGATGACGATAATGCAAGGCGACAACGATTCCCCTTTTGTAATCTGTACAATGTTTCCCAACGTTCCGACCCAAACTTGTTGTTCTGGCTGACCTGCCCACCGAATAATCGCGATCGCAGTCTCGGTCGATCGGCTTTGATTCACTAACGCACTAACAATTTGAGGCAACGATCGTGCGCCCATTAAAATGACTAATGTATCCAAGGGTGCGAATATTGCCCAATCAATTGTGTCTGGTTCATGGGCACTCAATACTGTAAAACTTCGACTTAATACGGCATCTGTTAAAGGAATGCTGGCAAATAATGGAGCCGCTATTGCAGATGAAATTCCTGGAATCACTTCATAGTTAATGCCTGCATTTCTTAGCGCTTGAATTTCAGAGGTTGTCCGCCCAAAGATAAACGGATCGCCTGTTTTTAACCGAATTACACAAGCTTTACCATTACAAGCATTAACTAAAATTCGATCGATTTCTGACTGTTTAAGACTAGGTTGACCACCCCGTTTCCCCACATTAATCCGATCGCAATTTAGGGGCAATAAATCCAATAGATCTTGGTCTATTAGGGCATCAAAGACAACAACATCCGCCCGTTTAAGTAACTCATAGCCTCGAACTGTTAAGTAGTCAACAGTTCCGCACCCGCAACCTAGGAGATAAACAATAGAGTC
Organism: Synechococcales cyanobacterium GL140_1_metabat_312; assembly: GCA_025351345.1. GTDB lineage: Bacteria > Cyanobacteriota > Cyanobacteriia > Leptolyngbyales > Leptolyngbyaceae > JAAFJU01. The sequence goes on along the minus strand of JANXWB010000083.1, from coordinate 20,322 downwards.
CCTAATCTTTTCCATTTAAGTCCCAGAATACTAGCTAATCTATTTAAAGGATGCCTGAGAAGTTTTTCGTTGACATCTACTTTTTTGGAACGGGTGGAGCCGCAACAGTTGGAACGGGGGCAGGGGATGGCTCCGGGGCAATCGGGTCTGGATCTCGGATGGCTGGGGGAATATAGGGGTCTGGGGAGCGGGAGGGGAGAGCGGGTTTAACAGGTGCAGGGTCGGGCTTGGAGCGTTCAGGTGGCGCAACATCTTTGATAGGAGGCGCTGGCTCATAGTCACGATGGCGTTCCGAACTGCGAGGCGATTCGGGTTCCGGTTCCCTGTCGCGTTTGACTTCTCGGGGTTCCTCCACCGCACGATCGCGCCAATTACTTTTCTCAGGCGTGGACTGAAAGCTCTTCGAGTAGGCATTGTTGGGCGTAACTTTTTTGGCTTTGATTGTGCCTTTACGATCGTCCAGATCCTTCGGTAGTTCAGCGAACTTCTCCTGGGGCATTCCCTTAATCACTTTCCGCATAAACTGCCCCCAAGTCGCCGCCGCCGTGCTGCTGCTGCCTGCCGTTGGGGCGCTGTCGTCGTTTCCTAACCACACCCCTGCAACCACTTGAGGAATGTAGCCGACAAACCATAGGTCTCTAGCCTGTTCTGAAGTGCCAGTTTTCCCAGCTACCGCTCGATCGGGCAAGGCTGCTGGTGATCCGGTACCGTTATTAACTACGCTTTCCATCATCCAAGTCGTAATCGCCGCCGACTCTACATCCATCACCTGTTCCGAGTCATATTTTGCTTTATAAATCTCTTTGCCCTTGTTATCGACAATACGCGTGATTGCATGAGATTTCGTATGTTGGCCTTTGGCCGCGAACGTTCCGTAGCCGCTGGTGAGTTCTAAAAGATTGACCTCATAGGCTCCCAACGCCAGAGAATAGGTGTCGTGCATAGGAGATTCAATGCCCGCTCTCTTTGCGAGATCCATCACAGGTTCAAATCCCACATCTAGCAAAATTTTTACCGCAACAACATTAACGGATTTAGTCAGGGCCGATCGCATATCCAGCATCGCACCAGAATATTTTCCGCCGTAGTTCTTGGGTTCGTAACCGTCCACAACATAAGGCGCATCAACATAGCTGCGATAAGGCGAAAACCCTGCGGCAATCCCCGCGCCATAAACAAAGGCTTTGAAGGTGGAACCCGGTTGACGTTGAGCTTGGGTTGCCCGGTTAAACTGACTTTCTTTGTAATAGTCATAGCCGCCCACTAAGGCCCGAATTTCACCATTACTCGGATCGATCGCCACTAATGCCGCCTGCTCAAACCCTTGTCCTGGGCCATCCAATTTAATCGTTTCCTGAACTGCGTCTTCCGCTGCTTTTTGCCATTCAGGATTCAACGTTGTCTCGACAGTCAAGCCGCCATACTCCAAAATATCTTTAGAGACATATTTGGAAAGTTCTTGCTGAACATAAGAGGTGAAATAAGGGCTGGTGCTATAGAGATGTTTGGGGGTTTCAGGTTTTAGGGTAATGGCTTCCGATCGGGCTTTACTCTTTTGATCAGCGGTAATAAAGCCTTGCTCTTCCATTCGTTCAAGTACAATATCTCGACGAATTTTAGCGATATCGGGATTCACAAGGGGCGAATAATCACTTGGCGCTGGCGGTAATCCCGCAATCATCGCGGACTCACCCAAGGTCAAGTCACTGACGGGTTTGCTGAAATAGACCCAAGCTGCATCCCCCACACCATAGGCTTCAGAACCTAGGTAAACCATGTTCAGATATTTTTCTAGGATCTGATCTTTGCTGACTTCACGCTCTAGCTTCTGAGCCAACATTGCCTCGCGAATCTTCCGAATCAAGCTGCGATCTTGGTTCAGGAAGACCATCCGGGCAAGTTGCTGCGTCAAGGTACTGGCGCCTTCAAGCATTTCTCCTTTGGATATATTTCGTCCAATCGCCCGCGTTAGTCCCAAATAATCCACGCCATTGTGCTGATAAAACCGACGATCTTCTGCGGCAATAAAAGCATTAATGACTTGTTTTGGAAGCTTATCAAGGGGCAACTTATCGCGAGTTACAGGCCCAGTTTGCAAAATTGCTGTTCCGTCCATCGCCTTGACCGTCAGCGTTCCAGGACGAACAAATGCACTAAGAGTACTAATCTCCGGTAGCTCGCCTTCAATTTTCCAGTAGCCATAGGTCAAACCGCCTAACCCAACAAACAAAGTCGCCAATACTATCTGGTTTCGCGTCTTCTTAAGCGGAGAAGGGAATCTATGTCGGATCTGTTCCCAACGATCGAGCGCCCTATATTTCAAGTCCGACTCCTGAGATTCTGAACTGCGCCGGGTACGCCGCGATCGACGGCCCACAGTCTCTGTCTGATCGGGAGAGTCTGTATTAGATGAATTCTTAAAGCGATTAAAGCCGAACTTGACCACGCGGGGATTCCTAATAAATAGTGATTCAAATAACTAATCGTCGTAACACAAACAGTAATTGGAAGTATTAAGGACAAAGGACGTTTTGTCAAAGCCCTCTAAGAATTAAAAGCTAAAAAATAATGAGTCCTGTCGGTGGTCTTGGTCCGATCGGACTCATCATTCTTAAACAAGCATCTAAATGTGAGGCTTAGATAACAGAATGGCCCAACGCAATCCCCGTTACTAACATACCCAACACTAAAAACGGCTGCGCACTGGCTTGATATTTCACGTCATTTTTAACGGGGTCGCGGAGAAAATACATGTCCTGAAAGGTAATCTGCGGAATGATAAATAGGATCAAAATAGTGGCGTATAGGTTTTGGTGGACGCTAATTAAATAGACCGCCATCAATGCCTGAAATACGTCAATCATCAACACGCAAATCCACGAGGCTTTCTGAATGCCGAACATCACAGGCAAGGAGTCGAGACCCAAGGCCCGATCGCCTTCAACACTTTTAAAATCGTTGACAATAGCAATTCCCAAACCCGCTAGACTATAGAACAGCGTCAGAATAACAATGGTCCAGTTCAACTGCCCAAACAACGCATGACCTGCCCACCAAGGCAGCGCGATATAACTCGCACCCAGCGCATAATTTCCTAACCAGCCATTTTGTTTCAATTTTAGCGGCGGCGCGGAGTAGATATAGGACACCAGTGATCCGCCTAGGGACATTAGTAATAGCGTTGGGAAGGTGTGCCCGGCCCACAAATCTAGTAACCCGGCAACCGTATTTCCGGCCAATAACAACACCCAAAACTGCGCTTGGACTTGTTTCAACGAAATGGCCCCGGATGGAATGGGACGGTAGGGTTCGTTGATTGCGTCAATTTCCCGATCGTAATAGTCATTGATAGTTTGGGTATAGCCTGTCAAAAGTGGCCCAGACATCAGCATACAAGCCAAGGAAATCGCGACATTTTCAAAGGTCCAAGTGAAGCCGCCCGACGAAGCCGCCCCACACAACACGCCCCACATCAGCGGGATCCAGGTCACGGGTTTCATCAGTTGTAGCCGGATTTTCCAAATTGACGTTTCCTTCACGTCAGCACCTTTCATGCCCATCATTTGGCGGGCACGGGCCGATCTGTTGTCTTTTGCCTCCGTTCCATCTGGCACATCTGAGGTCTGGGGTTCTGGTTTTGCGTCTGTCATAGAATTAATAGGTGAGTGGGTTTAGAACGAAATAATCAAGCAGCCGTCTTGGAATTTAGCACCTGCGACAGGCAATCCACTTAATCCGGCGGGCAAAAATACATTTCGCCGTTGATCGCCCGCTTCTATTGTAATTTCAGGGCCATACTGAGTCAATTTAACCTGTTTTTTATCAAAGCTAGGTAAGAATAACGTGACGGTACGAGCAGCTTTATCGATCGTCACTGGACGCGGTGCATTGCTGCTTTGGGTAAAGTCTGGCAAGCTAGCGGCGATTGTATCCCTGTTTTCTGCCCCATGGGGCAGCGTTGTAATGGTCAAGGGATTGAACGCATCATCTAAAGAAATATCAGAAGTCCCCGTGGGATTTAACATCGGATTTACAATCACACCGCCAACATTTAGCCCGACTTGTTGAGCGCTGCCCCACAGATATTGAGCGGTTGCAATGGAGAATGAATCGCTTGTAGTAACAAGGTAAGCGATCGTTTGATTGGGATCGGACAGCTTCTGAATCCCTTGATCAAGCAACCCATTCATATCGGCTGTGGGCTGTGCAAAATTATCAGCCAGCAGATTAATATTCATCACCGCAGCGACCATAGGCGGAATAAAGGGCGATAGGGTTTTGCCTAAATCCGAATCAATAAACACCTGTCGAAATCTCCGGATATACCAGCTCACAATTTCTGGCATCCCCAACATCCGCAAGATTTCTGGGCTACTTGGGCTGTCGTAAACAATCACATCGTAGGCGCTGTCCCATTGGCGAATCGCATTCAGGGCCATGGCACTATCCATCCCCGCCAGCACGCCTAATTCTTGACCATAGACATTTTTGAAAAACGGGGTCCGCAAATATTTCGACTCTAGGGTTTTCAGATCTTCCCAAGCCCGTTCTAGCAATACCGTCGTCTGTAATTGCACCACTTGAAGGTTAGGAGCGATCGTCATCGGATCCGGCCCGGTTGTCACACCCAACATCAACCCCAGCGCAGGACTAGCATCTTGAGACGCTAACAGTACTCGCTTGCCTTGAGAGGCTAGACGGCGGGCGGCGGCTATTGCAATCGTTGTGCAGCCTACGCCGCCTTTACCTAGAAATGTGAGAAGAAAAGCCATAGAAAATACACTAAAGAGATTTCAAAATAAAAATAAGGCAGTGAAATTCTCATCCCCTGCCCTAATCTAACGAATTTTAGAGTTCTAAAAATATCAGATCTCTGGATTACAGACAAAGAAGTTCTAACCCGCTGTCTCTAACTCATCTTCAAAAAACCAAGTGGCATACTTATCATCAAACTCGACCAAACGACCAAGCCCTTTACCATCCACCATCTTGTAGCCAGACACGGTACCGATTTTCCCAAGCTTCTCAATTACTTGTTGAGGAACACGATCGCGCAGACGACGAACTCGTACCTTATCTCCGATTTCCATTGTTACAACACAGATACAGACCGTTTAAATTTTAACAGAAGTTGATCCGATAGATTGACTTAAGAATTGATCTATAAAACTGATCCTAAGCCAGTTCGCGAGATGGTCAGAGACTTAGCAAGACTTTTAAGGCAGGAACTGTAGATAACTATGCTGATCAAGCAGTCTAGACATCCGCCCTGAGAGCGATCGGTCATCCTCGTCGTGCTATCTCTGACCGAAGTGATAGAATTATCAAGCTTTGAGGGCCATGCAGCAGATTTAATTTGTCCTAAATTCCTCAATGCGCAACTTGCCCAATTCTCGTCGTAATTGTCGCCCTACGCCATGTTTAAAGCCCTCTTCGGTGATCCAAACGCACGTAAAGTTAAGAAATTTCTGCCGATCGTTTCGGATATCAATGCGTTTGAAGAAGACATTTTAAAACTCTCTGACGACGAATTGAGGAGCAAGACCTTCGAGTTTCGCAGCCAGCTCGATAAGGTGCGTAATGACAATGAGATGAAAAATCTGCTTTCGGACTTGTTACCCGAAGCCTACGCCGTCGTCCGTGAAGCTGGACAGCGGGTCTTAGGAATGCGTCATTTTGATGTGCAAATGTTAGGTGGGATTGTCCTGCACTCAGGTCAGATTGCTGAGATGAAAACTGGGGAAGGAAAAACCCTGGTGGCCACTTTACCGTCTTATTTGAACGCGATCGCAGGTCGCGGGGTTCATGTCGTCACGGTCAACGATTATCTGGCGCGTCGTGATGCTGAATGGATGGGCCAGGTTCACCGATTTCTAGGCTTGAGTGTCGGGCTAATCCAACAGGATATGACTCCAGACGATCGTCAGCGCAACTATGCCTGCGACATTACCTACGCAACCAACAGCGAGTTGGGCTTTGACTATCTGCGCGACAACATGGCGAGTTCCATGCAGGAAGTGGTGCAGCGGCCCTTCAACTATTGTGTGATTGACGAAGTAGATTCAGTTTTAATTGACGAAGCTCGTACACCGCTGATTATTTCAGGACCGCTCGATCGTCCAGCCGAGAAGTACAAAGGCGCATCCCAAATTGCCAAAGACTTAATCCGGGACGAACATTACGAAGTGGATGAGAAGCAACGTAATGTCTTGATGACGGATGAAGGATTTATTAAGGCTGAAGGGGCGTTGGGCGTAACGGATTTGTTTGATCCGCAAGATCCTTGGGCGCACTACGTATTCAATGCCATCAAGGCTAAAGAATTGTTCCTGACCGATGTTAACTACATTGTGATGGACGGCGAGGTCGTCATTGTCGATGAGTCATCGGGTCGTCGGATGCCCGGTCGTCGTTGGAGTGATGGACTGCATCAAGCGATCGAGGCGAAGGAAAATGTAGAGATTCAAAACGAAACTCAAACCCTGGCCAGCATCACCTATCAGAACTTCTTCTTGATCTATCCGAAGCTGGGCGGCATGACGGGAACGGCAAAGACTGAAGAAGCTGAGTTTGGAAAAATCTACAATCTCGAAGTCACGACTATTCCCACCAATCAAACCATTTCCCGGAAGGATGTGTCGGATGTGGTGTATAAAACCGAGGATGCAAAATGGACGGCGATCGCGGACGAATGTGCAGCGATGAACACCAATACAGCGCGTCCAGTTTTGGTCGGGACTACCAGTGTCAGTAAATCTGAAGTACTGTCTAGGTTACTGTCGGAACGCAATATTCCCCACAACTTGCTCAATGCCAAGCCCGAAAACGTCGAACGGGAATCGGAAATCGTTGCCCAAGCCGGACGCAAAGGCCAGGTGACGATTGCGACCAACATGGCCGGACGAGGAACCGACATCATTCTCGGCGGCAACTCTGATTACATGGCGCGCCTGAAACTGCGGGAATATCTGATGCCTCGTTTGGTCCGCCCAGAGGACGACGAAACCATGTTTGAATCAGCCACTACGTTGATGCCATTCCAAGGCGATCGGCCTCCAGCGCAAGGGTTTGGCGGCAAAGTTCGCAAAATAAAAACCTGGAATGCCAGTCCTGAAATCTATCCAACAGCACTGTCAGAATCGGCTGAGACTACCATTCGTGATGCGGTTTCGGCGGCGATCGTTCAGTATGGCGAACAATCCCTCAGTGAACTTGATGCGGAAGATAAAATTGCCACCGCTGCCGAAAAAGCACCCACTGAAGACCCTGCCATTCAAAAGCTTCGTGCCGCCTATCGCATGATTCGGAAGGAATACGATGCCTTCACGGACAGGGAACATGAGGAAGTGGTGCGCGATGGTGGACTGCACGTCATTGGGACAGAACGCCACGAGTCCCGTCGAATTGATAACCAGTTGCGGGGTCGGGCAGGGCGACAAGGCGATCCGGGAACCACAAAGTTCTTCTTGAGTTTGCAGGATAATTTACTGCGGATTTTTGGGGGCGATCGGGTAGCGGGCCTGATGAATGCGTTCCGGGTTGAAGAGGATATGCCCATTGAATCGGGGATGCTGACTAAATCATTGGAGAATGCTCAGCGAAAAGTCGAAACTTACTATTACGACATTCGTAAACAGGTTTTTGAATATGACGAAGTGATGAACAATCAGCGTAAAGCAATTTATGCTGTTCGTCGCCGAGTCTTAGAGCAGCAAGACTTACGTGAATTGGTGATTGAATACGCTGAACGAACGATGGATGATGTGGTTGAAGCGTATATTGATCCTGATTTGCCATCGGAAGAATGGGATTTAGCAAAGTTGGTGTCAAAGGTTCAGCAATTTGTTTATCTTTTGGCTGACTTAACACCGGATCAGCTCAGCAACTTATCATTATCTGAAGTCAAAGAGTTTATGCATGAACAAGTCCGAACGGCCTATGACATGAAAGAGACTGAAATTGAACAGTTGCAACCTGGATTGATGCGACAGGTGGAACGTTATTTCATTCTGCAACGCATTGATACCTTGTGGCGTGAACACCTTCAAAGCATGGAGGGCTTGCGCGAAACGGTCGGTTTGCGTGGATATGGTCAGAAAGATCCGTTGATTGAATACAAGAGTGAAGGGTATGAAATCTTCCTCGATATGATGGTGAATATTCGCCGTGATGTGGTGTATTCGATTTTTCAATTTAGCCCGCAGTCGCAAACTGAGGAAGAGAATGATCTTTCAACTGTTGCATAGGGATTTGTTGAGTTAGATTTTAAAAAGGCGATCGTAATTTGAATGCGATCGCCTTTTTTATAGTGTTGCTAATCTGTTAAATTTAGCGATGCCAGGTCAAACCGAACTCAATTATCAACTACTGGCTGCCACCGTAAAGTCGGGAAAAATTGCCGTGGACTAACTCGACTCTGGGCAGTGATATCGTAGCTGGTATCCTCTCTTGCGGCACTAGGTGTTCCCGAAGTGATGGGATATACCAACATCTCTAGCACGGCCAATCGCCCCATGGAATAGAGAATTTCACATTAGCCAGTACGCTGGATCAAGGTGTGCTTTTAGATTTGGAATTACAGGATTTACTTTTACAGTTTACGATCGATAGGCTAATGATAAAGCGGCTTTCAGCCTCTGATTAGGATGTCAAATGGGTTCTATAAGCATGAGTATACCAATACCCTGAGTTCCCTAATGGTCACTTGCGTTAGCTTATTAATTCAATCATTTCACCAAAAAGCCCCAAACCTCGATCGAGGACTGGGGCTTTTAATTGGCTTTTTAATTAACAATCCAGCTCTATAGCAGCTTAGACTTGAGGGTTAGCCGCGTTGTTTGCGCTTTGCCCAGACCGAACCACCGATCGCAACCAAACCAAGCATAATGCCGGGTTCAGGTGTTTTTCTAACATCATTCTCACCCATGTTGAATGAATGGTTGTCGGTTTCAAACCCACCACCACCAACTTGGCTGATTACCAGACGATCGAAGCGCTCATTTGCATTGTCAGCGTAGAAATGACCATAGCCATTCTCTTCACCACCGTGCTGACTGGCTGAAACTTTAGCTCGTGAATTCATATCAGCCGTGTTGTAGGTCTTGATCAACGTAGTGCCCCGATAGAAAGACAGAGTATTCCCACTGCTAATCGCACCCAAATCCATCCCGAAGTAGTTTGCGGTCGAGTCAAGTTTGATTTCGAGACTCTTGCCTTCAAACACAGCCAAATACTTACTGTTGTTCACCTCAGCATTTGCGCCAGCGGGTGCCCATCTGTCACTGAGAACACTGCTTGATCCACTTCCTACGAACGAGTACTTCGCAAATCCAGTGGTCGGGAGTACACCAGAATTGAAGTCTATTGTTTTAACAGTGCTTTTTCCAGAAAAATCTGAATATGCACCTTGGTCGGTCACCCCACCTGGGCCTGCGATACCCGTGGTCATGTCGAAAGAAAACGCTTGGGCACTACCGACTTGTCCGACGATGGCTGCTGCGCTTAGGACTGCGATCGAAACTAAATTACGTGTGAATGTCATGATGAAATGGGTTCCTAATAAATTAAGAAAATGAATGTTCAACTTCCTCCAGCAAAATACCGAGTAAGTTGGTATTTTTTGTCTTGGAAGAGTTGCAAGATTTCTATTATGCAAAATTGAGAGTGGGCTTGATTTGGGAGAGATTACACAAATCTGGAGAAGATCTAGATCTCTGTAAAATCAAGTAGAATCTAGGTCTGAAGTTTATGACTACTTCATAGAGTCGTCCGTAATTAACGCAGTAGTTTTCTTAAAGTGCTTAATATGAATTGATCTGAATCAGAATTTATTACGAGCTTGAATTGGGAGGGCGATCGGGACAGAAAGCTAATCAAGAGCTTCATTCTATGAACTCAGATTGTGAGAAGTCTACACTTACTTCATATTGCAATTTATCCGTAAATTCTCGGAAGATATTAAGGACATAGCCTCGCCGTCACTACAATATTAAAAGCTTTGAGGTAATACGATCGTGAATGTTGTACCTTGATTTTCCTGACTTTCAACCGTTATGGTGCCCTGGTGATTGGTGACTATTGTTTGAACAATGGCTAGCCCGAGTCCCGTGCCCCCTGAGGCTTTCGATCGAGCAGGATCGACACGATAAAACCTATCGAACAATTGAGGCAAAGCAAGTTCAGGAATCCCAATACCCGTATCAATAACTCGGATAGTCCAAATGGCGTGATTACTCCGCTTGGTCGATTGAAGTTCAAGTTTGACGCTGCCTTCGTTGGGCGTGTAGGAGATGGCGTTGCTGACCAAATTGGTCAAAAGTCGTGCGAGTGCAGACCGATCGCCCATGAGTTTTGCTTCTTGAACATCACTCACAAGCTTCAATTGAATATCTTTTTCAGCCGCACTAATACCTTGCTCTTCTAGAACTTCTTCAACCAAGTCACGCAACTCAACTTCGCCCCATTGCGGCTGCACAATACCGCTATCCTGACGGGCTAGAAATAGAAGATCGTCCACAAGTTTGCCAAGACGACGGGTGAGACGCTCGACCACTTGAAGATGCGATCTGGTTTGGATTGGATTTGGATCTGGATCGCTGAGGGCAACTTGAACATTGGTTTGGATAATAGCGATCGGATTTCGCAATTCATGAGAGGCATCGGCGGTAAATTGCCGCAAGGTTTGATATGAATCACGAATCGGCTGCATGGCAAGTCCCGATAAGAACCAACCCACTGCCGCAACAATACCAATCATGCCGCTAATGCCGAGTGTTAAATCTAAAAAAAGTTCTCGAATTGGCTTAGTGACTTCAAACCAGGGATGACTAACCCGTAGATATCCCAAAACCTGCGATCCAAGCTGAATTCGCTGAGTTACTTGTCGCAAAAGCCGCGTTGTATCAAGTCGGACGGTTTCGGTATGAGTACGATTGCTATTCATTATAAGTGGCGCAGCGATCGGGCTTGGTAAAGTAGACCACTCTAAAGAACCCCGCGCCGTAAACCATTCCAAATCGATATGGTCGTCTCCTTGTTCCAGAAAATTATCCCTAAAACTAGATTCAATATTAACCTGTAGTAACCGCGATTTTGGAGCGATGGGTTCAATAACGATCGATCGACTTACGACTTCAACAACATGTTCTAGGGTGTCATCAATACGTTCAATCAGGGTGCTACGAACGTAAAAATAAACGCCTGTAGCAAATAAAAGCAAGAGAATGGCAGTGACAGACGTGTACCAAAGGGCGAGTCGTCTACGCGTGGTTTGGAACATAGTCCTAGGAACTTAGCAATTAGCATTTATTCTACTCTTTTGTAGAGATCTAATTTGTTAGCTGATTTCTAAGAAACTTCTTGTCAGGCAAGTCCGTTTACACTATGACGTTTGCACTATGACGTTTACACAGTAACCTTCAGCCCCTACCATCCAGTTAATTAGAGGGATTTTATTTTTTTAATAACTGCTTCACGATTTCGCATGGCATTGGGATCATTCGGTCGCAACTGAAGCACTTTATCAAAACTCTCTAATGCCACTTCCCATTGCCCCATTGTTACTAATAGGCTGCCACGATTATTCCAGGCCCGGAAATCATTGGGGCGTAATTCTAAAGCGCGGTCATAGCTTTTTAATGCGTCCTCTAGACGGTTGAGATTTTTTAATAAAATAGCGCGGTTATACCAGGCTTCGTAGTAGTCAGCTTGAAGAGCGAGTGCCCGATCGTAGCTGATTAGCGCCTTTTCCCAGTTCTCTAATTTTACAAATGACAGAGCTTGGCCATACCAAGCCATTGCAAAACTTGGATCGAATTTCAACGTTTTTTGATAACATCCGATCGCATCTTGATGACGATTGAGATTTTTTAATGCGACACCGCGCTGATACCAAACTTGGGGATCTTCCACCTGCATCGCTAACGACTGAGCATAGCTACTGGAAGCCGCTTCATAGTCTCCTAAACAAAGTAAGGCATTACCTCGACTACTCAGACCCTCGGCATGATCGGGTCGGATTTCGAGCGATCGATTGAAGTGAGTCACCGCCCCTTCATAACGTCCTGTCGCATAGAGCGCTGCCCCCTGTAGATACCAAGTATCGGCCAAAGACGAATCCAAGTCTAAGGCTTTGGCCAAGTAAGCGATCGCATCTTCGTAGCGGTTTAAGGTATAAAGCGCAAGCCCCAAACTGTAGTGAGCATTTGGGTAATTGGGCTGAAGTTCAATCACCCGCTGAAAGCTACTGCCTGCCTCTTCGTAACGCTCGAAGACATGCTCTGTCCAGCCCCGCTGATAAAATAAAAAGGGGGAAGTTGGATGGACCATGAGCGCTTTCTCTAAGCAAGCCAACGCGTTTTCATGTTGACCTAGCTTGACATAGGCATTCGCCTTTTCGCTCCAGGCCGCGAGGGAATCAGGCCGCTGTTCTAAAATAGCGCTCAAGGCTACGATCGCACTGGAATAATCACCCATTTGACAAAGTTTGGAGACCTGATTCAAGTCAGCATCAAGGGAATCAACCGAATTTATAATCTTGGTTTGCAACATAGCGCTTTCGTCACGTCTCGCACGTCTCTGGGTATCTAATAGTGCCCAGACCTTACAGGAAGATCCCAGATCTAAGAGATATTTCTCATTAGCGATGATTACTTAATGAATCGGTTGGGTCAGTGTCCCATAAATTTTTTCCACGAAAATACTGATTTACCTTGAGTCACTACTATTGAATACGGTACAAAAAGTAAATCTTTAGTCTCAGCTTTACAGATCTTTAAGGAACTGAAATGCTTGCCTAGTCTGATCTAGACTTTTTTGAGTAAGACTGCATTTATATTTTCTTCCCTTACCAAATCTTCCGTGCCCACATTCTTAGGATTGTCTCCATGTTTCCAAATCACCGTCCTCGCCGTCTGCGATCGAATGACACCTTGCGCCGTATGGTGCGCGAAACCGTGTTAACGCCTAATGACTTGATTTATCCATTGTTTGCGGTACCGGGAGAGGGCTTTGCGAAGGAAGTCGTTTCTATGCCCGGTGTCTATCAGCTTTCGGTGGACAAAATTGTGGATGAAGCCCAAGAGGCTTACGACTTAGGGATTCCCGCTATTATTCTGTTTGGGATTCCGGCGGATAAGGATGTGGATGCGACGGATGCTTGGCATGATTGCGGCATTGTCCAAAAGGCGACGGCGGCTGTGAAAAAAGCAGTGCCTAACCTAGTCGTAATTAATGACACTTGCCTCTGTGAGTATACGCCCCATGGCCATTGTGGTTATTTGGGAGAGAGCGATTTGACGGGCCGGGTGTTGAATGATCCGACGTTGGAGCTACTGAAAAAAGTAGCGATCGCTCAAGCTCAAGCGGGGGCTGATATTATCGCGCCGTCGGGGATGATGGATGGCTTCGTCGGGGCGATTCGGGAGGCGTTGGACGGTGCTGGGTTTGAAGATATTCCCATCATGTCCTATGCCGCAAAATATTCGTCTGCCTATTATGGTCCGTTTCGAGATGCGGCTGAGTCTACTCCGCAGTTTGGCGATCGGCGGACCTATCAGATGGATCCCGGCAATGCTCGCGAGGCGGTGAAGGAGATTTTGCTGGATCTCGAAGAAGGGGCGGATATGTTGATGGTGAAGCCTGCGCTGTCCTATATGGATATTATTCATCGGGTCAAGGAGGCGAGTAACGTTCCGGTGGCGGCCTACAATGTTTCGGGTGAATATGCCATGGTTAAGGCGGCGGCGCTGAATGGCTGGGTTGATGAGGAGCGGATTGTATTGGAAACCCTGACGAGCTTTAAACGGGCGGGGGCAAATATGATCTTGACCTATCATGCTAAGGATGCGGCACGTTGGATCGGATAATTGACGATATTTAATCTGAGACTTGACTTAGATTTTGTATCAAACTTTTCGTGCGAGTTGGGATGTGAATGCTATAAGGAATACGATCGTCTCTGATTCCTTGTTTTTGTTCATTTCCCAACCTTGCCCCTGTTGTCTATATGACTAGCTTCGATTTTCTTCTATTAACGATTTATTTTTTGTGTGTGACTATAGTGTTGGCTCGCGTCATCGATTCATTTAATGATGAGTTTTACGTCATTGTGGACAAAGGTGAATTGAACAAACAACTTGAAGGCATGAAGTTGGACGATCGGGTGGATATTTCGTTTGTATTTAAGGGCCGATACGAGTTTGATACCCTTAAGGAATTTGGGGTCAATGTTAAAAATAAATCCAGTGAATATCCGTTGTATGTGGATTGGAATACGAGCAGTCTGACGGATTTGGATGGCAAGGCACGCAGAGTGACGCGTTTGATTCCAGGGAATTCTATTGATCTATTTCAACAGCAAGCCCTCAGTCCGGTCGCTGCCAACAATATTTTAAAAGAAAAAATTGTTGCTGAAGATATGCTGAAGCGTAAAGGTGATGATGGGCCACTGGAGATAGACAAGCCTCTTCAAGACTTATCTAAACCTAAAAAGCCGGGGGATGGATTGAATCGTTATTTAGCATTTATGAGTTTACAGGGTCGATTGAAATTTAGCCTCAACTTGATGCTACGCGTGGTGAATGATGGTACCCCTAGTACGGGCTATGGGATTCCGATTAGATGTGATTTTGAGCTGCAAAAACTCCACTGGCACGCGGGGTTGCCCTGGAATCCAAAAGACCCGAATTAATCACCAACAATAGATTCTAATTGATCTAGGGTCACTGGAATATTTTGAGTTAATACTTCAAAGCCACGATCGGTGACGAGTATATCATCTTCAATCCGAATGCCTCGGACATCATTATATTGTTTGAGGCATTCCCAATTTACGACATCATTATATTTTTCACGATTTTTGGGATCATTCAAAATTGCAGGCACTTGATAAAATCCGGGTTCTATTGTCACCACCATTCCCGTTTGTAATGGCCGATCGAGCCGTAAAAATCCTAAACCAAACCGATCGCTGCGGGTTCGACCCTCTGCATAGCCTGCTGCATCGCCTAAGTCTTCCATGTCATGCACATCTAAACCGAGTAAATGGCCAACGCCGTGGGGAAAGAATAATGCATGAGCATCGCGATCGACCAATGTTTGAGCATCACCCTTGAGAATTCCGAGATCAACGAACCCTTCTGCGAGTTTGAGACAAGCTAGCAAATGCAAATCTTTGTATTCTACGCCTGGTTTTATGGCCGCGATCGCAGCATCATGGGCAGCTAAAACGACGTTATACAAATCTCGCTGAGTGGACGAGAATTTGCCAGAAGCATTCCAAGTGCGGGTGACATCTGCGGCCCAGCCATTTTGAGTTTCCGCACCAACATCGGCAAGGATTAAATCAGTCGGTTGAATTGCGTGATGATAATGCTCATTATGTAGAACTTCACCATGAACCGTGACGATGCTGTTGTATGCGGTAGTCATATTGTGGCTTAGGATTACCGCTTCCATGGCCGATCGTACTTCTGCTTCAGTTTTTGCAGTTTTTGAAGCGTTCATTCCGGCAAGATGCGATCGGGTTGTGACTTCTACAGCCTTTCTAATTTCACTAATTGCATACTCATCATGCTGTAGTCGAAGGGTGACGATCGCATTTACAATTTCGCTATCAAATTGATTAGTAATTACGGTGGGAAGTTCTGATAGTGGATGGGTATAATCGGCTCCGATCGTGGCGGCTAGATCATCTCGTGTTGAAGATTCGCCATGCCATAGAGCGCTACCGGGATGCGGATTGTCCATGTAGAGTGTGAGTTTGCCTTGGGCGAGTTGAATGACGGCTGATTCAATTGGGGTGCCTGCAAAGTAAAGAAAATGACTACTGGCACGAAAGGGATATTTGTTTGCTGGAAAGTTACGACTTGGGCGTTTGCCAGCAGCAATAAAGACAGGTTTATCCGTTAATTTCGTTAGTTTTTCACGACGGGTCTTGAGTGATTGAATCAGCATGAGTGAATCCAAAGTAGAGAACTAGAACAAATCATCTTCTGAGAGTTCGGCGATTTTCATCAATGCGCGCAACAACCCTGTTTTTAAATCTCGATTGCGATGGACTGGAATTGATAAAATTTGCTCACAATTCGGATTGTCATAGATATAATGACTTCCTGCAATACGTTGTAATTTCCAACCTTTACGCTCTACAATTTTGCAAAACTGTTTGCCAGAAATCGACTTCATACTGCAATTTCAACCATCTGAACATTAGGACTAAGATGAGTGCGACTATTGGCAACTTCTAGCCATCCTTGAATGGCCTCTTGTAAATTTGCCATGATTTCTTCCATGGTTTCCCCATCGGTAAAACATCCAGGAAGTGCCGGAACTTCTGCCCAATATCCACCTTCTTCGGCTGGATGAATAATTGCTTTTATTTTCATGGTGAAGTTTTACTGTGCGCGATCGCATTAAGCCTATGTATTCATCGTAGCTCAAAATGAAAAAATCCTCTGACTCTGCGATCGCACAATCAAAGGATTTAAAGATATTAAAATTTGGAATTTAGTATTCAGGCACAGATGGATCAACGTCACGGCTCCAAGCCAAAATACCACCAATAATATTTGTGCCTTTGATTCCGGTTTTTTCGTTGATTATTCCGATCGCTTTTGCCGATCGACCACCCGCTTTGCAATGCACAATCAGCTTTTTGTCGCCCAACAATGCTTTGATCCGATCGATACCATCTGCATTTTCAATGTCAGGCAATGGAATCAATACGGCACCGGGAATCTTACCAATATCAAACTCATGGGTATTACGAACATCTACTAAAAGATAATCCGTTGCACCACTATCAATCAGCTTTTTCAAATCCGTAACGGTCATTTCAGTCATTTCTTTTTGAGCCTCTGCTTCGGCAGCGGCAGCTTGCGGAATTCCACAAAATTCTTCGTAATCAATCAGCTTATCAATTACGGGACGATCGGGATTTGGATTGAGTTTGAGTTCACGGAACTTCATATTCAAGGCATCGTAAAGCATCAAGCGCCCACTTAATGTTGTGCCCACACCCAAAATGATTTTGACGGTTTCAGTCGCTTGCAATGTCCCGATTACGCCGGGGAGAATCCCTAATACTCCGCCTTCCGCACAGGATGGAACCAAACCGGGTGGTGGTGGCTCAGGGTAAAGATCGCGATAGTTTGGACTGGGGGCATTTTCGTCGTAGTTCCAGTCTTTGCCAGATTTGCGAGCGGCGGTTTTTTCGAGTGCTGTCAGGGCATCCCAGCCGTCAGGTCGGACCCAGCCCCCTTTGTAGTTGAAAACGGTTGCTTGACCTTCAAAGAAGAAAATCGAACCGTAGACGTTAGGTTTGTTGAGCAAAACACATGCGTCATTAATCAGATAGCGCGTTGGAAAATTGTCGGTTCCGTCAACCACTACATCGTAGGGCCGCACAATATCTAGGGCATTTTCAGCGCTGATCCGGGTTTCGTAAAGATCGATTTGGCAGAAGGGATTGATTTCGAGAATGCGTTCTTTGGCGGATAGAATTTTGGGTTTGCCAACGCTAGATGTGCCGTGAATGACCTGGCGATGGAGATTTGAAGTATCAACCACATCAAAGTCTACGATGCCAATGCGACCCACACCAGCCGCCGCTAAGTACAGCAGCAGCGGAGATCCAAGGCCACCGGTTCCGATGCAGAGGACGCTAGCGGCTTTGAGTTTTTTCTGACCGTCTACCCCAACTTGAGGCAGAATGATGTGCCGTGAATAGCGCTCGTAATCGTCTTTTGACAGTTGGATTTCATCTAGATTCGGGTTCAACATAATTTGCTTATTAGACCTGGCTCGATCGAAGAATGGAGTTATGACGGCGAGCAGCCCGACAAATCATGAGACAAATCACGAGACGGGGCGCAAACCAGATATCCATTCTAAGATGGGATTGGGATCCTTGGTGCAATGGATTTCGTAAAGCAGACTTAATTAGTCGGGATTAAATTAGTCTAGGGTTAGTGTATGGCAAAAAATCCTGGTTTTAAACGATCGAGTCCTTCTAAGATTCCGGCTGCATGATTATTCTCTGCGCAGTAGATCATGTCGCCCCCGCGATCGTTATACCAATTCAATAGTTCTGATTGAGCATTGTTGACAATAATTCCAAGGGTGTCTTGTTCAAATAGTCCAATATCATTCCCAGAGTCGCCACAAACAATAGTATTTGCATTGTTGGTTTTTAATGCTGTCATTAGATGACGCATCGCTAATCCTTTATCACAACGGACGGGGAGAATGTCGAGATCTCCCTTACTACTGTAGATCACTTGGGCGGCGAATCCGGCGGTTGCGATCCGATCGCGTAATTGAGTTAGGACTTCATTTGCCTTGTCATCATGTAAGTAAAAACTAATTTTAAATTCATTTTGACTGGCATTTGGCTGGGGAAGAAGTTCTGGGAATTCGAGCGCTAGGGCATGAATTTTTTCGCGGTGCCATTGGGCTTTGAGATGCTCGGACCAACTGCTGACAAGAATGCCATTTTGGTAGATTTCGCTACCGACTCCGGTGATCCAATACTGAGGTTCAAGTAAGCCTTCAGTGATTTGCAATTGTTTGGCGGATTCGTACGATCGTCCAGTAGCGTAGATTAATCCGACTCGATCGCCGCAGTTTAAGATCTTTTGATTAAATTCCTGCGTTGCGATCGTATTTCCCACTAAAGTATTATCGAGGTCTGTCACAATGTAGCATTTTGTTTGAGTATTCATTTCAATTGCGGTTGATGACCGATTGTGCATTACAACTCTAATAGCTGTATATCAGTATATCAAATGCAAGAAGCCGATATTCTTAAATTAGCGCAATCACTTTTATACGATCGGGCCATGGTGTCTTGGAATGGTGAGTGGGTGGGGGCAATAGCAGCTATTCCTAAGGCTTCAGTGAGTGAGGGACAAGGGGATCTTAACTATTCTGAGATCTTTATTCGCGATAATGTCCCGGTAATGGTGTATTTGCTATTGCAGAAAAAATATGCTGCTGTTAAGAATTTTTTAACAACTTGTCTATCGTTGCAAAGCCAAACGCCGCAAACCCGAGGCATTTTTCCAACCAGTTTTGTGGAGCATGATGGGGTGTTGGTGGCGGATTATGGGCAACGGGCGATCGGTCGGGTGATTTCGGTGGATGCGACGCTGTGGTGGGTGGTGTTGGCGAATGCGTATGTGAAGCATAGTGGCGATAGGGATTGGGCGGCACAACCGAATGTTCAAAGTGGGATTCAGAAGTTTTTGGATTTGATTTTGCGGCCTTCGTTTCGAGAAGCTCCGACGTTGTATGTGCCGGATGGGGCATTTATGATCGATCGTCCTTTGGATGTGTGGGGTGCGCCTTTGGAGATTCAAGCGTTGTTGTATGGGGCATTGCGGAGTGCGGCGGCGTTGTTAACGTTTGCGGGCAGTCATTCGCAGCCTCATACACCCCACGATTGTTTGAGTTATGCGCGGGTGTTGCGGCGGCATTTGTTGAAGCATTATTGGGTGACGAGTAAGACGGTGCAGGTGTTGCGGCGCAGACCAACGGAGCAATATGGTACTGGCATTCAGAATGAGTTTAATATTCAAACGGAGACGATTCCCCATTGGCTTCAGGAATGGTTGGGCGATCGGGGTGGCTATTTGATTGGGAATATTCGGACGGGGAGACCTGATTTTCGCTTCTTTTCACTGGGCAATTGTTTGGGTGCGATTTTTGATGTGATTAGTCCAAATCAACAGCAATCGTTGTTTAGGTTGGTGATGCAGAATCAACAGCATTTGGTGGCGCAGATGCCGTTGCGGATTTGTCATCCACCGCTTGAAGATACGGATTGGCGGAAGAAGACGGGGTACGATCGGAAGAATTTGCCGTGGTGTTATCACAATGGGGGTCATTGGGCTTCTTTGACTTGGTTTTTATGTATTGCGATGCAACGTCAAAATCATAGTTTGCCGGAGGATTTGCAATATACAGTGAAGTCGTTTTTGAACAATTGTTATGATCTGATGCTGCGTCAGTTGCCGGATCAACAATGGGCGGAGTATCACGATGGTCCGACGGCGTATTGGATTGGACAACAGGCTCGGACGTATCAAACGTGGACGATTGTGGGGCTTTTGTTGATGCAACACTTTGTGAATGCGCCGGAGGGTGAAAGTCGGGTTTTGGATTTGGGGTTGTAGTTTGGATTGGGACTGTAAAATAGTTTGTGTCAAAGGTCAAAAGAGATGATCTAATAAACTAGTGAACCGAGGCGCTGAATAATGACCTTCCGACCTGAACTAATTGACGAGTTGTTGAAAGATTATAAAAATGTTGATGATTTGATGG
>JANXWB010000076.1 GCA_025351345.1 Synechococcales cyanobacterium GL140_1_metabat_312 | reverse complement strand
GCAAGGTAGCTGAAGAAGATTGGAAATGGCAATCCAATGACTTCAACATATGCACTCGAAAAGCCTTCGATGTCTTCAAACTTGTTTACTCCATTGTGAACCATCATGACGCTCACAACCACACGAAATACCAACCAAGCGGCCTGATTCAATCCACTCGAATTGGCATCTGTCTTAAACACGGTAGATAAAATCTTGTTAAGTTGCATGAAGTAATGCTCTATAAGAAATAAATGTGGGGATGGAATGAACTGTCATTCATTACTGAATGTAACACTTAATTATTAAGAAATGTAATCCTTTTTCAGATTTTATGTCCTGTAAGATTACGACTTCGTAACAAAAAGGGCGATCGGTTGGTTACGATCGCCCTTAGTGCTATTCCAAACCCCTTAACGCTTAGATTAAATCCCCTTAGCCCTTAGCCTCTAAAGCTTCGAGGCGACTGGTCAGGGTTTTATTATCTTTCTTCAGGCCATCGAGTTCTTCACGCAGTTGCTTGACCGAGGCATCGCTGCCAGATTTACGCTGGACTCGTTGAATCGCTTCTTCGGCCATGCGTTTGACTCGGCCATCGGGAAGATTCACAAAGCTGTTGAGTAATGGAATCGCTTTCGTTGTTTCCATTTGTCCTAAAGACGAAATAACCGCGAGCTGGGTGAAAAAGAACCGATCGCAGGACAATTCCCGTAGACGATTTAAAATTTGTTCGAGTTGGGGTGGATTCTGTCCCGTTGAAATCGACCCTAACGCCCGAATGGCTGCCAAGCGGAGGGATTGAGGAATATTGGGATTGGTGTGAGTTTGCAGAAGTTCTAGGGCAGCACTAGACGTTTTCATTTTGCTAAGTGCCGCGATCGCACCCGATCGGACGACTTGATTCCAACCATCCCGCGTTTCTAAAACCGATTTCAAAATCCCTAGGACTTCTGATTCATCGGGCGCATCGGGTAATCCTGACATAGCAAAGGTTCCCAGGGCTGCGATCGCACTGGATTCAGTCGTGTAGCTAGGATCTCCCATTTCGACGATCGCTTTGACGGATTGATAGGCGGCGGCAGTCTTTTGGTCAGCGAGGGCAATGATGGCCGCTCGACGGACACGGGCTTCGGGATCTTGCAGCGCTTGGGCTAACACTGCGCCAACTTGATCAAGTTTAATGGTGGCGATCGCCTCTACTATTTCAAGCCGGACTCCCCAGAAAACTTCAGTAGACAGTGCTTTTTCTAAGGTTTTTAGGGCTTCGAGATTCCCTTTTTTCGCGATCGCTTCTGCGGCATTCAGACGGGAAAGACAATCAGGATCTTGCACAAGTTGGGCACTGAGTTCGGGCAATGGGTAGGCAAGTTCGACCGTTTTAAGCGTATTGTTTCCAACATCAAAGCTAACAAAATCAGGTTTGGATTCCAATGGGAAATAGAAGGCTTGTTCACGCTGGTGAATTCGGACGGTGAATGTCTTGTTGACAGCGTTGCTTGTAAATCCGATCGGAATCTTCAGATCAAACAATCCATCTGTTTCTCCATCATTCACCTGCGTTTGCGTCACCGCCACTTTTGCAAGCTTAGAATCATTATCCCAACTGTATTCAACCTTGTAGTCAGGATGTCCACCGCGATAAACATATTGATCAAACAAGAAGGTTAGATTGCGTCCGGTTGTTTTTTCCACAGCCCGAAGCAGATCAATGGTCTCCACAGTATTGTGAGCATTGTCATGCAGGAACGTGGCCATGGTTTTAAAGAACAATTCATCGCCCAATTCAGTCCGCATCATGTGATAGACACAAGCACCTTTTTCATAAATATGCCGATCGTAAAGTTCTATCGCTTCCCGGTAAACATGGGTCACGAGGGGCCGACGATAGCGGTTGCTGTCTTCGTCTAAATATTCTCGCGCCTGTCCTAGCCAATAATATCGGCCTAAATCTGAACTATATTCATGGGTCAACCACAATACTTCTGCATAGGTCGCCGCACCTTCTTTTACCCAAGCATGGGACCAATGTTTAATCACCACCAAATCGCCAAACCATTGATGAGCTAGTTCGTGGGCGACCAGAGTTTCGGCGCGGAGGTTATCAATAGCAGCCCGATCGTCAATCAGGCACCGATCGGTGAGCAATGTTGTAGACGTGTTTTCCATGCCGCCGAAAATGAAGTCATCAACGCAAACTTGGGCATATTTGGGATAGGCGTAGGGATAGCCGTAGGTTTGGCTGAAGAATTCGACCATGCGCGGGGTTTTGCCCATAGTCAAACGGGCTTCGTGGTCTTTGCCTTTTTCAAAGTAGTAGGTGATGTCCTTACCATTCCATTCGTCCCGAATTTCACTGAATTCTCCGACGGCTAAGGTCATTAAGTAAGTCGGGTGAACTTCGGTTTGAATCCAGTGATAAATTTTAGAATCTGATTTATCTTCAACCTTGTCTAATTTCCCATTAGAAATAGCCGTAAAACTACTGGGAACTTCCACCCGAATTTCAGAACTCGCCAACTGTCCCGGATAGTCAAAACAGGGAAACCAATAGCGTGAATCCTCGTCCTCGCCTTGGGTCCAGACTTGCGTTGGTTTATTTGGAAAATATTCATTTGGCTGAACAAAGTACATTCCCCGATCGGGCTTGTCTAATTTATAGGCAATTTCTAAATCGATCGGTTTGCCAATAGTTATCTCATTGGTAAGCTCGATCCTAATTTGCTTCCCATCGTAATCATATTTTTGATCTTCGCTCAATATCTGAATAGAAATAATTTCCATATCAACCGCATCCATAACGATCGAGGTGATGCCATTACGAATAGGAGTTAGAGTAGTCGTGCAGGTTCCGCTACAAATTTGATTAGGAATGTCGAGTTTTAGGTCTAGGGCAATGTGGGTGACTTGACCATAGCGATCGGGATTATATTGAGGCTTTGCGCCGGGGAGTTGGAAGGATTTATATTTTGGTGAATCGAAGGCAGTTCTAGACATGGTAGAGTTTCGGAAATGGTTTAATCCGATCGTAGCACTTCTCTAAGAGGGTAATTTCAGTTATTGTTGTCTTCGGAGTTAGTCTTCACTGTAGTCAATGCAAAACTTTTCCTCTTTAAATAAATTAAACAAATTCTAAGACGATGCAGTCTAACCCTTTTGACAGAAAGAAGCACCTATACAGAAACGACGCCTTTGCTGAACTCGTTAAAGATGCCGTTAGATTTTTTAACGGTACACCCGTTCATTCCCTTCTACCTCCTGAAATCTTTCTGGGAACTGGAGTTTATGCGCTTTATTATATTGGTCCGAATCCCCTTTATAAGAAGTATTCAGAGTTAAATCGACTTGCTTACAACTATCCCATATATGTTGGTAAAGCTGTTCCAAAAGGATGGCGGCAGTCTCGTATTTCAGATAGTGCCCTAAATCAATCTCGTGAGCTAAACAACCGTTTGAGAGAACATAGCAGGAATATTGTAGTTGGTGCAGGGCTTTCCCTTGAGGATTTCATGTGCCGTTTCGTTATCTTTGAGGATGAAGGATCGGATATGATCGGCACAATTGAGGCAGCTTTAATCAAGCTCAATCGACCGCTTTGGAATGTTGCTGTTGATGGATTCGGGAATCATGATCCCGGACGGGGGAGATATGAACAAGCAAAATCGGACTGGGATGTAATACATCCAGGGAGATCTTGGGCGGAGCGTTGCAACGGTACACCTAAAAATGAAAGCATTATATTTTCAAACATTGAACGTCATCTGAGAACCATCGAGGAACAACGATGAATTCTCTTGAACTGTTCTCTGGCGCAGGTGGTTTGGCAAAAGGCCTAGAATTGTCCGGCTTAAAACACGCTGCACTTGTTGAGTCTAATAAACATGCTTATGCCTCTCTATGTGAAAATTTCGAGCCAAGAAACATTTTTTTCGGGGATGTAAGAGACTTCAATCTAGAAATGTTAGACAATATTGAGATTGTTGCAGGTGGTCCTCCATGCCAGCCATTCTCCCTTGGGGGGAAACACAAAGGTGAGCAGGACGATCGTGATATGTTTCCCTATGCAATACGTGCGATCGAAAAGCTTAAACCGAAAGCTTTCATATTTGAAAATGTTAAAGGGTTACTTCGCCAAACATTTGCTGACTATTTCGATTACATTATTCTTAGCCTAACCTACCCAAATCTGATTACAAAAGCAATTTTCGATTGGCGACAGCAGCTAGATGAACTCCGTAAGGTAAGCCGACACTCTTATTCAGGAACAACATATAACGTCCAGTTTAAACTAATTAATTCAGCAAATTATGGAGTGCCCCAAACCCGAGAGCGTGTGATAATTGTGGGGATTAGGTCTGATTTAGACTGTCTTTGGTCATTCCCAGCAGAAACTCATTCGTCAGAAAAACTATTTTGGGATATGTATGTTACGGGAGAATACTGGGAAAAGCACAAAATATGTAAATCTAATCGCCCACTGATAGATAAATTAATAGAAGATAAATCGTTTAGACTTTCAGAGAAGTATGGGGCATTTGAACCAACCTTTATGGCTTGGCAAACGGTTAGAGACACGCTTCACAATCTGCCAAATCCTCAGTCTAATCATGGAATAAGTGACCACATATTTCGTAATGGCGCACGAATTTATCCAGGACATACGGGCAGCACCCTAGATTCACCCGCAAAAACGATCAAAGCTGGAGATCACGGCGTTCCGGGAGGGGAGAACATGATTCGTTTTGCAGATGGGAAGGTCCGATACTTGACTGTATGTGAGGCGAAACTACTGCAAACATTTCCTCCGGACTTTGTGATTAAGGGTGTTTGGGGAGAAGCTATGCGGCAGATTGGCAATGCGGTTCCTGTTCTTCTTGCTGAGAAAATAGGTCATAAACTCATAAAAACACTAGATACACATACCCTAAAAATACCTGTAGTAAAAAGCCCGATCGTCCCTCTATTTAGGCAAGAACGATCGGACTTGTCAAACACCCTTTAAACTAATCCCTAGCCCTAGCCCAAATCTGTCACCGCACCCAAAGGGCTTGATGAAACAAGTTTGGTATATTTCGCTAATACTCCACGGGTATAGAGCGGTGCAGGTGCTTTCCAAGCGGCACGACAAATTGCCAACTCAGTATCGAGCACATTAAGTTGAAATAGTCTGGCGGGCGCATCGATCGGTTTAGAGACTTAGAAAGAGACAATTTCCTTGCTTTTTAGAACTTTGTGAACTATTTTTCAAGCAACGCGATCGTCCCTTTCTCAACTCTCAATTCAATATTCTCAATTTTAAAGATAAGTCTCGATCGTCTCCCGATATTGACTCTTCGACTTTACGCCCATAAGTTCTGCAACCTTCTCTTTATTCTTAAAAAATTGAATAGTCGGAGTGCCCACTACGCCCCCTGACTCAGCGATTTCAGGATCTTCCGTAATGTCAATTTCAATGTAATGCATTCGGCCTTCAAACTCACCCACAACCTTACTTAAAATCGGACTCAAACTATGACAAGGTCCACAGGTCGGCGACGAATACTTCACCATAATTAACCGATCGGTCTCGTGATACAACTTACGCAATGCATAGCCGCCCACATAGCGTGTTGCCGTAATATCAAAATTTGCTGAAGTAGTTTGTTTCTGCGCTTCAGAAGGAGTTTGTTTAGTCGCAACTTCAGTAGTCTCAGCCGTATGATTTTCAGTTTGATGGAATTCAACGTCTAAACCATTCATCGACAAATAGCGTTCTGCTAGAAGTGCAGCAGCACAACCTGTTCCTGCCGCCGTAATCGCTTGGCGATATTCATGATCTTGCACATCACCCGCCGCATATACACCCTCAATATTCGTCTTCACCGTCCCAATTTGCGGAACAATATATCCAGTCGCATCGAGTTCTAATTGACCTTTGAAAATATCAGTATTTGGACTATGCCCGATCGCATAAAATAACCCTTTCGCTGGAATATCTTTAGTCGCTTGGGTTAACCGATCGCGCACCTTCACGCCTGTTAGAAAACCATTCTCACCAAACACATCGATCGCTTCCGTATTCCAATGAACCGTAATTTTCGGATTATTCAAAACCCGATCTTGCATGGCCTTACTCGCTCGTAATTTGTCGCCCCGCACCAACATATGAACATGAGTCCCATACTTCGTTAAATACACGCCCTCTTCAGCCGCCGTATCGCCGCCGCCAATAATCACCAACGGCACATTTTTAAAAATTGGCGAAGCCCCATCACAAATAGCACAAGCCGACATTCCCGAATTCCAATATTGCGCTTCACTCGGCAACCCCAATCGCTTGGCCGTCGCTCCGGTCGCAATAATAATACTGTGGGCGCGCACCGTCCGATCGGTAGAAGTAATTACAAAAGGCCGCTGACTCAAATCCACCGAAATCACATCTTCTGTGTACAACTCCGTACCCCACCGTGCCGCCTGAGCCTTCATCCGCACCATTAACTCTGGTCCCGTAATGCCCTCCGGAAATCCAGGGAAATTCTCGACCTCCAACGTCGTCATGAGTTGCCCGCCCGGAACCCCGCCCATGTGTTGTCCTTCAAACATCAACGGCTTTAAGTTCGCTCGCCCTGCATAAATCGCCGCCGTATATCCCGCAGGACCGGATCCAATGATGACGACGTTTTCGATCGCGTTTTCAAGAGTATTTTCCATCATGACGTTAGCGGCAGAGTAGGTGAACTAGAGTAAGCGGACAAAGTCGTAATGACTTCGGTTTCATCGCTTAGAAACTATAGCCGATCGTGGTCTGATTCTAAGCTCAATGGTTCTAAGCTCAATGCCTCCAAAGGCCGATCGCAGGGACATTCCGCATAGGCCATTTTCGCACGCAAAAACACAAAATCTTCCCGCGCTTTAACCTCAGCAATGCCTAAGAAATCTTCCTGTTGGGTCTCAGGGTTCAATCGTTTTGCACAGCAAACTTGACCGATCGGCAACGCTTTATCTGGCGGCGCTATTTTCTGACCATTGCACCAGCGCCAAGTTTCTTCATCGTTCAGCAAAATTGACGGATGATGTATTAAGGGGTGTTCCACAGCGGTTAGGACCAAGGATTGATTTTCGATCGCCGCTTCGATCGTCTCGAACGTCAAACTATTCGATAAATCAAAACCACTGCTGTGGGTTCGCGTCAAACCCGCCAAAGTCGCCCCAGTCCCCAGTGACGCGCCCAGATCCCGAGCGATCGCCCGAATGTAAGTTCCGCCGCCGCAGGTAATATCGAGATCAATTTCTGAAAATTCGCCGCCGCGCCAATCCAAAACCTTAATCGCAGACACCTCCACCGTCCGCATCGGCACGTCCACCGCAATCCCCGCCCGAGCCAAATCGTATAACCGTTTCCCATCAACTTGGATTGCACTAAAGGCAGGCGGAATTTGATCGATTGTCCCGATAAATTGGGGCAGCAAGGCTTTGATTTGATCCAACGTAATTTGAGGACAAGCCGTCTGGGACACCACTTCGCCTTCGAGATCATCAGTAGTCGTTATAATCCCAAACCGGACGATCGCTCGATATGCTTTGGACTGCGGCAAAAATTGCAATAATCGGGTTGCTCGACCGATCGCTATCGGCAACACTCCATCGGCCATCGGATCCAGGGTTCCAGCATGACCAATTTTTTTTGTTTTTAATAGCCGCCGTAGTCGCGCTACACAGTCATGGGACGTAAATGTAAGTGGCTTGTGAAGATTAAGAAATCCGTCCATAACTATCTAAATAGTGAGTAAATACTAGCGTAAGGGAAAATTAGTTTAAACCAGAACGATCGGAGATAATGAGAAATATCGATCGTCACCTCATGACTGAACAATAGATCTCCGAAATAGAACCCCCTCATGCAGAATCTTTTTATCTATCAATTATTTCGGGATCCTCTATTTTTTGGACATTACATCCTCATTATTATCGGCTCCATTGTCATCCACGAACTGGCCCACGGTGTTGCCGCGATTTCCCAAGGGGACGACACGCCCACTATCTCTGGCCATATTACGCCGAATCCTATTGTTCATATGGGCTGGACATCGATCATTTTTCTTTGCGTTTCCGGTATGGCTTGGGGATTGATGCCCGTCACTCCCGCCAAATTTCGCCATGCTCGTTGGAGCGATATCGCAGTTTCTCTAGCGGGTCCAGTATCAAATTTAATTTTGGGAGCTGTGGCCGTCGTCCTTGCTGTGATGGGTGCGCGCAGTGGGGCGTCGATGATTAATGAACAATTCTGCCTGATGGCGGCTCAAATTAACTTTTCTCTGTTTGCCCTCAACATGCTTCCCGTACCGCCTCTAGATGGTTTTCATGTCTACAGCCAGCTTTTCCCTAAGCTCAAGGCTCTTGAAACTCCTGAAATAAGCATGTTTTTGATGTTTGCTATCTTCAGCATTCCAGCCGTTGGTCTGGGTATACGCGTGGTGTCGTCCACTCTGGTCGCGACTATTATTTCGTTTCTGTCCTAATAAAACCTAGACGGCTATGCCCGAAGTCTTTAATGCCTCAAGCGCTTCATCCACCGATCGTAACCGCCGATAGAGATTTGTTTCTGTAATTTGCTGGAGCCACTTTGTAAACCCATCGCTAATAGTGACGCTGCTCAAATCGTAATAGCCACCTTTACGGGGTAATTCGGTAGGTGCCTTGCCTGTTAACATCGCAATTAAGGTCATCCCCACACTATAGATATCGGAGGCCAACACCGTCCGTCCGCTAAATTGCTCTGGAGGCATATACCCATAGGTACCCACAATGGTGAAATTCACTGTTTCCAAGCTCTTCAATGCCTTTACTGTTCCAAAATCGACCAAATGAGGGCGACGATCTTGACCTAAAACAATGCTACTGGGCTTGAGATCTCGATGGAGAATAGGCGGATTATGGCTGTGGAGATGACCAATGATTTTGAGGAGAACAATCGCCATTTTCTGGACCTCATCTTCTGTAAATATTCGGCCCCGATCGAGAACTTTCTGAAGCGACATCCCAGGGACGTAGGATTGGACCAAAGCTATGGCTCGACTAGTCGGTAAAGATTCTTCAAAATATTCTAAAAATTTCGGTATACAAGGATGATTAATCGTCTGGAGCGTCTCGACTTCCCGGCCAAATAGCTTTAAGTCATTTGGATCCAATTCATCATCCACAAACAGCAGCTTCACCACCACCTGATCTCCCGTGACAATATCTCGCGCCCGCAACGTCCAGCGTCCGGCCTGCTTTCCCAGTTGTTTCTCGACTTCGTACCGATCGCCCAGAAGTTGGCCAGCCATGAGTTAATGTCCTTAAGCACTATAGAGAGATATTCATCGTAATTTGTTACAGTCGCTTGTACTTTAGAATCTGCCCTCACCAAACGGTATGGTTAAGAATAAGTTCAGACATTAACTGCACCTTGACACTTGCCATGACTCTTGCTACTTCCCTTCGCGATGAACAGAACCCGACGATTCGCCAATTGGCCGATCGGATCGATGCCATCTGGACCGAATCTCTGGACTTAACGCCCTATTTTCTACCTGACGATTTAGGCTATGTGGAAGGTCGGATAGAGGGAGAGCGCCTTGTGATTGAGAACAAGTGCTACCAAACACCTCAGTTTCGTAAGCTACATTTAGAACTGGCCAAAATTGGTAATGGCTTAGATATTCTCCACTGTGTTATGTTTCCCCGATCGGACTATGCCCTACCCATGTTTGGGGTTGATTTAGTTGCAGGACGAGCCGGAATCAGCATGGCCATTGCAGATCTTTCTCCCATTAGTGGCGATCGGACCCTTCCATTATCCTACAGTGAAGCGCTAGAAGCACTACCTCAATCTGAATTCAAAAAGGTGCGTACATTTCCGACATGGGGCGATATTTTCTCACCTCATTGCCTGTTTATTCATCCAGAGGGCGCTGAGGAAGAACTCAGATTCGTCACTCGCGTCACCCAATATCTGCAACTTCACTGTCAGTTGGCCGTCGATACTCCGCCGACTCCCGAACGCAGCGATGAAATTGTGGCGGCCCAGAGCTACTACTGCACGCGTCAACAGGAAAATGATAAGACGAGACGGGTGTTGGAAAAAGCGTTTGGAACCGCTTGGGCCGATCGGTACATGACCACTGTTCTTTTTGATATGGCCAATCCACTACCTTGAGAATAGAGATAGGTCACTGCACCGTTCTAGCGACAAAAAACGATTCACTAACGATTCATTAATTGTGATCAATACGATCTTTATTAATTGTGAGCCTGGGATTATAAATTCCCAGGTTTTTGACTTTGAATTATCCTTCAGAAGCACAAAATAGTTTCACCACAATGATGGTTTGAACCTCCGATCGGTTCTGTCGCGTGAATCACTCTCCGCAAATTTACGTAACAAGCAGATTCAAATTATTGTGAAATTTACAAGAAAATGCTGAACAACAAATCAAACTGAAAACCGTGCCCCCAGCGAGAGTCCGCCTGAAGCTCTGCGAGGTGAGAATTAAAATGTATCAGAAAACACAGAATTATTCCTTCATAATTGATGAAATTCAACTCTATAGATTGTTTTTCTCTATCTTTAAACTAGAGTTTCTTATCTTTTTTGTAGGGTTACTGATGTGTGTTTTGTTTAGAGTTGTGAAAACTTTTTAGTCTCTTTGTCTGTTTCATCATTCTTTGTGTGGTTCGGAAGGTTGTGAGCGTGTTGAATTTTATTTCTAAACTAGGCTTGGTGACGATTGCGCTGCTACTTGTCCCTATGGTGGGAGACGTGGCTTGGGCGGCTGACCCGACTCCCGTGGAAGCAGCAGCTACTGCGGCGGGCACAGCTCAAAACAGTGCAGATACGGCTTGGATGCTTATTTCTGCGGCTTTGGTGTTGTTGATGACTCCCGGCCTTGCGTTCTTTTATGGCGGTTTTGTCCGCTCTAAACACGTTCTAAACACAATGATGATGAGCTTCATCATGATGGGCATTGTGGGCGTAATCTGGACGCTATGGGGCTACAGCTTGTCATTTTCTCCTGGAAATAAAATTATCGGCGGGTTTGAGTGGTCATTTCTGAAAGATGTGAAGCCAGAAGCGGGTTATTACATTGCCAAAGATGTGATGGCGAGCTTAGGGGATGTGGGGGTCTTCTTTGTTGATGCGGTTAAGGGGAGTCCCACTGAAGGTGCTGGTTCCTATGCACCGACGATTCCTCACCAGCTCTTTATGGTCTATCAGATGATGTTTGCCATCATCACCCCTGCGTTGATTTCGGGAGCGATCGTTGAGCGCACCAGCTTTAAAGCCTACTTCTGGTTCATGGTTCTGTGGGCTGGTGTTCTATACCCAATTTTTGCTCACATGGTGTGGGGCGTGGGTGGCTTCCTGGGTGTCAACGGTGGCATGAAGGCGCTTGACTTTGCGGGTGGAACGGTTGTTCATATTAGTTCTGGCGTATCAGCATTGGTGGCATCCTGGATGATTGGTCCCCGTAAAACCTATCCCAACCAGCCTGCTGCTCCCCACAACGTGCCTTACATCCTGTTGGGTGCTGGGTTGCTTTGGTTTGGGTGGTTTGGGTTTAATGGTGGTAGCGCATTGGCGGCCAATGGAATTGCAACTAATGCCTTTGTCACGACGCAAATCTCGGCTTCCACAGCGGCCCTCGTTTGGGTAATTTTGGAGTGGGTGCTGCGGGGTAAACCGACCGCAGTTGGTGTGGCGACGGGTGCGGTTGCTGGACTCGTTGGCATTACGCCCGCTGCCGGATTCGTTAATCCTCTGGGAGCCTTGTTGATTGGGGCATTAACCACAACAGCTTGTTTCTTTGCGGTTAGCCTGAAAGCGAAAATTCAGTTTGATGATTCGCTAGATACATTCCCGATACACGGCGTGGGTGGAACGATCGGAGCTATTCTGACTGGTGTTTTTGCAACAAAGGATGTGAATCCCCTGTTTGGTAAAGATGTTGCTGTTGGCTTAATCGACGGTGCAGGCGGTCAAGTGATCACCCAAATCATGGCGATTTTGATTACTTATGTCTTGGCTGGCGGCGGTACGTTTGTCATTCTGAAGCTCTTGAGCTTTGTTATGCCGTTGCGTACGAGGGAAGAAGAAGAATACCAAGGTCTCGACATCAACGAGCATGGTGAAGAAGGTTATGGTGATGAGCTGTCATCTGGGTTTGCCCAAGTGAAATAAGGCTCTTCTAGATTAATAGCAAGAAACCCCGATCGGAAATTCTGATCGGGGTTTCCTATTTTAATAGCCTTGTAACATAACCGTCTTGAATTACCGTCGTCGTGCTTTTCGAGCTTCATCTTCTCGGCGGCGACGATCGCGCCATTCGGAGGTAGTAATATAAATCACTCCTACCGTAATAGATCCCATCAACACAGCAGCGACCAACTCAAGCGTCGTGAACAGTGAACTACTCATGAAGCTCTAAATCCCGTTGCGGCCCCAGACGACCATCGCGATCGAAAAGGTAAATACTGCAAACATTCCTGCCCAACCTAACGACAAAATATCCATAGCTTTAATGGCTCGCTTACAATACACAACAAACATTACTAATCATCATAACAGGATGTCAGGTGACGAGTGAGAACGAAGCAAGAATATGATACGAAGCATGACCACAAGCAATATGAACGCCTTGAATCCATCAAAGCAGGTATCCTAGCCGGACTCGCGATCGCAGCCATTGCAGGTATTGGTGCGCTGGTTAATCCTGAATTTATGCGTCTGCCTACCCTAGTATTAGATGTGTTCATAGCGGGGTTTTCCGGTGGACTTTTTGGCGTTACCTATCGTCATTTAGTCAGCCAAGGCCAGGATGAACATTTAAAATCTGGTGCGATCGGAGCCTTTGCTTTAGTGCGGGGACTGGCTCAAGCTGAACTTTTTTGGGTTTACCGCGAAAATCTTTGGGCGGTGGGGATTGCTATTGTGGAGAATTTTGTTATGTTTGGGATCGCAGCATTGCTGTTAGATTTTGCCCTCAAGGCTCAGTGGATTCAGCCGTTTAATGGACGAGATCCAGAAGTGGGATGATCAACGATCGGATATTGCCGTCTTGTAGCATAATGAAACTCAATCACCTAGGGAAGATAAAGACAGGTGTTATTAAATGCGCACAATCATCTGAAAAGTATTACGACAGACCATTTACAACAGTGGTTGACCGCAACTCAACTTCAGGCTCAATCTGGTAAACTCCCGACTTATATTCCCGTTCTTTCTCAGATTCAGCCGGATCTTTTAGCGGTTACAATTCAAACTAATTCATCGTCATCTGTGGAACTTGGCGATGTCGCTAAACCGTTTGTTTTAATGAGTTTGATTAAGCCATTTTTGTTGCTTTTTCTATTGGTTCGGGTGGGACATGAGGC
The DNA here is from genome assembly GCA_025351345.1 of Synechococcales cyanobacterium GL140_1_metabat_312. GTDB lineage: Bacteria > Cyanobacteriota > Cyanobacteriia > Leptolyngbyales > Leptolyngbyaceae > JAAFJU01. The sequence goes on along the minus strand of JANXWB010000076.1, from coordinate 27,485 downwards.
GGTGTTTTCGAGGGTTGGGATTACCCCATCCGACCAATCCTTTCATTCTATTGCTCAACTTTCTTCCGATCGGGGCCGTCCTCGTAATCCCATGATCAACAGTGGGGCAATTTTTTTAGCCTCGCTATTACCCGGAAATAGTCCGACGTCGCGCTGTGAGTCGTTACGATATTGGCTTAATCAATCGGCAGGTTGTAATTTGATTCTGGATGAAGAAATGTTGTCTTCAGTCCGATCGCTCGGCAATGAGACCAATCGATCGATCGCAAATTTACTAAAGTGCGCCGGATATCTTGATGATATTGATTTGGTGATTGAAACCTATAATCAAATTTGCTGCTTATCAGGCACCGTCGTAGATTTAGCTCGTTTAGGTCTTTTGATTGCGCTGCCTCATCCCATTATTTCTTTTCAAGATCAGCACATTGTTAATAGTTTAATGATGACCTGTGGCCTATACGAGAGTTCGAGTGAGTATGCCATGCGCATTGGACTGCCGATTAAATCTGGGGTTAGCGGTGGATTGATTGCGATCGTACCCAAAGCAGGAGCGATCGCAATCTATAGTCCAGCGATTGATGAAACTGGGAATTCAGTCGGCGGACTTTTCTTGTTGGAACAACTCGTCCATGTCCATAAACTCAGTTTGTTTCAAACGGGTTAGAAGGATTACTTCTTCTAACCAAACTTAGCCTTTGCTTTATCGTAAATTTCCGCCGTAATTGAAACCTCTCCCATCTCTTGAGCGAGTTTCTCAATCTTTTTTCGCGCACCGGGCCTCACGAAAAATGGGATTTCTTTAAGTCTTGCTTCAGCTTCAGAGGTCCATTCCATAATTTATGAATCAGTATTCAAAGTGTTTAACTTTACATTTTGCTTAATCCTAGTTTAGCAGGCGATCGGGCATTCTTGAGAGAAGTACTACCTTACGATATGCTGGAGCAGATTTTAGGGACGTAAGATATGAAACGACAAGATTTGATTACTATTTATCAGGGACATTCAACTAAATTTTGGAAAGATAGTCCCTACGTGCGCTTGAATCCCGATCGGTGCGATGAGTTACTAGAAATGACATCCATTATTAACCGAGACATTAGTAATGATGTTTTAAAAGAACTATTTTTAATGCATTTCAGTAAACACGAAAAACTTAGAACTGAATCACTATCCCAGAGCTGTACAGATCAAGAAGCCGTAGCCCGTGCGGTGGATTTTTTCGATCGGGAAATTCGCGACCTGATTGCTAGTCAATGGATGCCGAAAGCTTCTAAACGAAGAACCATAATTCGGAAATCCATCTAAAACTCATTGAATTAATTTGGGGTTAATAAAATCAATTGCTGATGCTGCAACGATCGAACTTCCTCTAAGCCAATTCCTACACTTGAAATAATACTCGCAACCGTCTCAGTTGTATTCTCATTGCAGGCTTTCAGAAATTCAAATCCCTGATCACTTAAATTTACAATTTGGTAATCACAATTAAAAATCATCTTACTTTCCCAGCCTTCCATACAAGGACTCCGTTCTGGAATCGCCTTCAGCAAATCATCATCATTCGCCCAATCTAATTTAGTAAGCGGGGGCTTACTTAAGAAAAACTCGTAATGGGTAAATGAACTCGGATCTAGAATCTCCGCCAATCGGTACCGATCGCGCTGATTCAGCGTTTTCACTCGTTCTAGTAATTCGGGAGACTGACCAATTAAACGATCGAGTTCCCATAGTTTTGGATTAGAAAACCCAACAAAATCCAAACCCGATGCCGCTGCAAAATCTAATACCGTATTGACGTTGTAATCAATTTCCTGGGGATGAACATACATATCCGCAAAGCATTCGTCTTTATGGTTCTCCATCGACCACCGATCGAGTTCCCGCTGCTTCAACCGATTGCCCTCTGGCAATGTCGCAAACACCTCTCGCCCAAGTGCCACACCATCTCGGTAATCCCCACGTTTGTCACCTTGCAGTATTGCAATTGCTTCCTGCATCAATTTAATTTCCCAACGGCCCAATTCCCCATAGACAAAAATATGAAAAATTCCACCCGGAGCCAACTTGTCCGCTAATGCTTTAATGCCTCGAATCGGGTCCGGGGTATGGTGCAATACGCCCACACAATTGATCATGTCGAATTGACCCGGTAACTGATCGACATCAAACAAACTTAAATGCTGAAAATCTGCCCCCAACGCCCCACTTCGACGACAGCGTTCCCGCGCTACTTCCAACGCCCCCGGACTCAAATCTACCGCCGTCACCTGGGCTTCCGGATTCAAATGTACCAAATACTCTGTACCACATCCCGTCCCACAGCCCGCATCTAAAATCCGAATATCTTGCCGATCGGGTTTACGTCCCGCACAAAAGTTATAAGCCGTATCCCAGTTCCAGCGCCAGTTATAACCCGGAGGCGGAGAATCAACCAGTGGCTCTGGGGGGAAGGGATAGGTATCGTACAGACTCGCGACCGTTTTACTGACAGATTGCAAATCAGGAGCGGCGATCGCAGGCAAATTAGATTTAGGATTTGGGGTAGGCATAGGAATTGGGATAGAAACAGCGCCAAGAGTCTCTGAACTGTGTCAGTCTCTCATTAAATCGAAGGTTTTAGCGTAGGGCTAGGTTCGATCGATGGGATTGGACTTGCCCTGGGTGTTGCGGTCGGTGTCGGAGCTGGTTCAGATTTGGACTTTGGTTCAGATTTGGGCGATGGTGGCAATTCAAAGTAGGTATTACCCTTTTCGTCGTTGCGTTCGATCGCCCCAATTTTCAGCAGCATCTCTCTCGCCCGCGCCTGCGTCACCTCATCTCGCGTCACCACCGCCTGATCGTAAATAGCGCTCCAAGACCATAGCAGCACCGTCTTATTATTTGGATCCGTCCGAATAAACTCTGCCGTTTGTTTAAAAATTGGTCCCACTTGCCGAACCGATGCATCACTTGAAGCCAGCGCCCAATCCCCCGCTTGATCATAGGAAAACTGCGACCCCTTTAAATCGTTCGCCATCAGAAGCTGATCCAATCCCTTCAATCGCCAAACTAAAAAAGCTCTTGGATGGTCTTTCGGAGTCAAGGCACTGGTGCCACGATCCATTAAAGCGATCGCCTCCTTTGGCATTCCCATTTGGTAGGACATGATGCCACTGAGAAAAACATAGCTATCTACAAAGCGCGGATCCAGACGAGTAATTATGTCAAAATATTTCGGAGCCAACGGATAGCCCACCGTCTTTCGAGTCCCCGTATCTCCGTCATATTGCACAAAATTTAAAAACGCCCAGTCTGCCAAAACATTATCAAAACCAAAACTCGGCGATCGGTTCATCAGCGCTAGATTTAGTGCTTCTTGACGTTGATCTTCCGCCGATGCCACGTCTCGGGCCGACAATTGCTGAAGCTGGGGCTGCTGAAGCTTGATGATGCCAGCGATCGCCACCGCCACGATCGCCACTTTTATGAACCCAGACAAGACCCAAGAAAATTGATTTAGATGCAACATAGCTGGAAATAAATTTATTGGTTAAGGCTAGTTAAGGCGACTCTTAGACTTTCTCTGATCATGACTTCCAATTCAAAAATCGTCACAGGGAATCCAGGGATCCAAATATTTTTTCTGTAGTCTATACTGAAAGCTAAGGTTCTAGTTAAGCACTGTGACCTAGACATCGTGTCACCTAGATCTTATTTTTAGTCTTCGCATCACCTCCAATTCATTGCATCATCTTTCATCTAGTCGATACAGTCATAGCAAGATAATTGAGTGACTTAGGAATCCAATCTTTAGTAACAATATTAACGTTTGGTAACATTTCTCAATTCATCAGGTTTTTCCTCAGCATTAGGGAACACTCCTTTCCTGTAGCTATTGCTTGCACTTCCTCACTCTCCGGTGATTTTTCTATGATTCGCAAGTCTTTTCTCCGTGCTTCATTGCTTTCCACAGGTCTCGCGATCGTGGCCGCCACTGGAACGCTGATTAGTCCTACTTCTCCCGTTCGTGCTGCATGGCAACAAGACAGCCCAAAAGCCGTCCTTGACGAGGCTTGGCAAATTGTCAATCGAGAGTATGTCGATGGCTCCTTCAACAAAAATGATTGGCAAGCCGTCCGCACCAGCCTCATCACTCCCGATTACAACTCCAAAGAGCAAGCCTATGGTGCCCTTCGTAAGGCTCTTAAGCTTTTAGAGGATCCCTACACTCGGTTCATGGATGCGAAACAATTTGAATCACTCACCAGCCAAACGTCCGGCGATCTCGAAGGGGTCGGAATTCGATTAGAAGCGGACGCAAAGACTAAAGTTCTGACTGTCGTCGAACCGCTACCCAATTCGCCAGCCTCCCGTGCTGACATCCGATCGAACGATCGAGTCTTGTTCATTGATGGCCGCTCAACCAAGGGCATGAGTGTCGAAGATGCATCCAACTTAATTCGAGGCAAAGGCGGCAGCCGAGTCACCTTGAAAATCGAACGTAATGGCAAACTGATTAATTTCCCATTAGTCCGCGCAAAAATTGAACTTCAAGCCGTCCGTTACAGTGTGGCTCAAGAAGGTTCCACGCGGGTGGGCTTCATGCGCATGAGTGAATTCAGTAGCCATGCCGCAGACCAAATGCGTCAAGCAATTAAAACCCTTCAGAAAGATAACGTCAATGGATTTGTTCTCGACTTGCGAGGTAATCCGGGTGGATTGTTGCAGTCTAGTGTTGAAATTTCTCGGATGTGGATGGATGAAGGGGCCATTGTCAAAACTGTCGATCGTAAAGGCGGCAGTGAAGAACTCGTCGCCAATCGCACTGCCATTAGCAACTTGCCTCTTGTAGTGTTGGTGGACAAAAATTCAGCTAGCTCCAGCGAAATCTTGACTGGCGCACTCAAAGATAACAAACGGGCCACCATCATTGGCACCCAGACGTTTGGTAAGGCATTGGTTCAGTCGGTTCATCCGCTGTCTGATGGATCCGGTTTGGCGGTTACCATTGCCCATTACTACACTCCGAATGGCACTGACATCAGCCACAAGGGAATTGAGCCAGATATTTTGTTGCCCTTGACCCGCGAACAACTGGAGAAGCTTTATAGCAATCCTCGTTTACTCGGCACATTGGATGACCCTCAGTACGTCCGAGCCGTCTCCACCATAACCAAACTCATTTCCCAGCGAAACCTAGGCCAAAAACCGACGACGACCTCAAATCAGTAAACTCCAACTTCATCTCTCAACCGCAACCACCCAAGACCGTTCTTGAGTGGTTGCGATCGTTTTGATTAGTGGAGACACCTCACTAATTTCCGTGAGTTCTCCATTTTGTTGGAGCTTGATACCTTTTTGATAAAGTGCGTAGCCTTTGCTGCGAGCCACTCGAAATCCGGTGTAATAGTAAGGATTTAAACCGATCGCCCGCATCTCTTCTTGAGCTTGATGGAAACGTTCTTGTTGCTGCGTTGGGTTTAGATGAGAGACTTCACGAGCTTTGAATAAATTCCGATCGCAGTATCGGCGACAAAGATCACTCAGAATCGAGTCTGGGTTTGCCTGCCAGCGTTGTAAATGATATTGAAATACGGTGTCGTCCCCAGCCAAATAATCGGATAACATCATCGGGACTTCTGCCCCATTTAGCCAAGCTTGCACCGTTTCATCAACTGCTAGCTCTTGCCCGGACGCCAGTAAGTCTCTTGCCCTTGTGAATGCCCGATCGAGCAACCAGGTTGCTGCAATATTTTTCCCGTGATTATAAACCTGAGAATACATAAACGATCGCACCACCAAATAATGCTCAATCGCCCCTAACCCCTTCCGCGCCACAACTAATTGCTGGGTTACAGGGTCTACTTGTAATGCCAGAAGAATTCGATCGAGATCAAGCTGACCGTAGGAAACTCCCGTCATGTAACTATCGCGCATTAGATAGTCGAGCCGATCGCAATCGAGTTGACTAGAAATCAATTGCCACAGACAAGGAATAGGGTGACTCTTGTGATAGATCTGAACGAGCTGCGATCGGAGACTGGGGTCATGAGAATCAAGCAACGTCTGAATCGGTAACGACTCATTCAAAATTTTGCAGGTCCAAATCTCATGATGGGTCCGAAATAATTCCTCGCCCGTATGACTGAAGGGACCATGGCCAATGTCGTGGAGAAGTGCCGCACAAAGCACTAATGCACGATAGGGCAAAAGCTCTGGCATTCCCACACACAAGCGATCGAAGGCCCGCCGGGTAATGGCCATCACCCCCAGGGAATGAGTAAACCGTGAAGCTTCGCCGCCATGGAACGTCAAGCTCGCCAGACCTAATTGCCGAATCCGTCGCAATCGCTGGAATGCGGGAGTATCGATTAATTCGACCAACAGGGCTTCCGTACGATCGGTTCGAGACAACGTAATTGCGCCGTGAAGTGGATCGTGATAGGTCCGTTCTGTCGCCATAAAAATTAGCTGGGTTGAATGCGATCCGGTATTGTTTCCAGAAACTCGATCGCCGCCCGGTATTGCGGATCCAAATCTTTGCCGATGTCTTTCGGGGAAACTTGGCCGAGTTCTACGATGCGATCGGGGGTGATGCCGAGTTTATTAATGTCATTATGGTTCGGCGTTTCATATCGAGCCACTGTCACCGCTAAACCTGAACTATCCGAAAGATTAAATAGCGATTGAATCAAGCCTTTACCAAAGGTCTTTTCCCCAATCAAGATTGCCCGTTGATTATCCTGTAACGCTCCAGCTAAAATCTCACTCGCACTGGCTGTCCCCTTGTTCACCAACACCACCATCGGATCATTGGTTACTGCCGTCTGCTCTGCATAGTAGCTGCCTAGCTCGCCCTGTCGGTTGACGGTGTAGACGATCGCCCCGTCCTGAATCCAGAGTTTAGCAATATCGATTCCAGCCTGTAGCAACCCGCCGGGATTGTTTCGTAGGTCGAGAATATAACGATCGGCCTTTTGTTTTTCTAATGATGTGATCGCACTAGTGACTTCGGCTTGGGCATTAGCATTAAACTGGGTTAAACGAATATATCCAACGCGGTGATGCTCTGTTGTGCGCAGTTCAGACATGACAGGATTTAGCTCAATCCGATCGCGGACTAAATCGTATTCTCGTTCCGGCTCCCCTGCATGAAGAATCTTTAAAATTACTACGGTGCCTAATTTGCCGCGCATCTTACCCGCTGCATCATCTAAGCTTAAGCCCACCGTCGATTTTCCATCAATCTCAAGAATCTCGTCCCCCGGTTGAATGCCAGCCTTTTCAGCAGGAGATCCAGCTATGGGAGCCATTACCTTGAGAACATTTCGATCGGCATCTAAAGCAATTTGTAAGCCTACGCCTGTCAGTTCGCCGGACGTGCTGGTTTGAAGGCTACGATACTGCTCTGGATTCATGACCCGGGTAAAGGGATCACCTAGTAGCCCCAGCATTTCTCGCATAAGCCCATAGGTGGCCTCGCGATCGGGCATATTTTTTTTAAGATATTTCTCTCGAACTGCCCACCAATTTTGATGATTAAAACTAGCATCGACATAGGCCCGATCGATAATCCGCCACACTTCATTGAGTAACCGTTGATCTTCCGTCAACGCCGCCGCTGAACCTGACGTTCCAAGACTCATCAACACCACCATGATCCCCATTAGAATTACAACCATCCCTCGCTTAGCGATCGTGTAAATCCGGTTAGAAAAGGCATGAAAAATAGGGTTATGCATGGAGTATGAGAGAAGAGACTTGAAAACTTAACACTTTGTTATCATACTGGGAAACATGGGATACCGTTAGTTCGCTAATCGGAATGGCCCAATAACGCTCTAGAACCCGCTTTCCCTCAGCAAGATGGGTTTAGGATGTGTTACATTTTTAATGAACAGGACTTATTTTAGGAACCCTTTCCAACCATGGCAAACGTGTATGACTGGTTCGAGGAGCGCTTGGATCTCGAAGCGATCGCCGAAGACGTATCCAGCAAGTACGTGCCGCCCCATGTCAATATTTTTTATTGCTTGGGTGGGATTACGCTGACTTGCTTTCTTATTCAGTTTGCTACTGGATTCGCGATGACATTTTATTACAAGCCAACCGTAGCTGAAGCATTCACGTCGGTTCAGTTCATCATGAATGACGTTAACTTCGGTTGGTTAATTCGTTCTGTTCATCGCTGGTCCGCTAGCATGATGGTCCTGATGATGATCCTCCATGTCTTCCGTGTTTACTTGACGGGTGGTTTTAAAAGACCCCGTGAGTTGACTTGGTTAAGTGGCGTTGTGATGGCGGTGCTGACTGTATCTTTTGGCGTGACGGGTTACTCATTGCCTTGGGATCAAGTGGGTTTTTGGGCTGTCAAGATTGTGTCTGGTGTGCCAGAAGCTATTCCTGTTGTGGGCAGTCTGATTGCAGACTTGTTACGCGGTGGAGCTAGCGTAGGTCAATCGACACTGACTCGCTACTACAGCGCACATACATTTGTGTTGCCTTGGTTGATCGCAGTCTTCATGCTGTTTCACTTCCTCATGATTCGTAAGCAAGGAATTTCTGGTCCTCTGTAAATTTTAAGCGTCTTAGTTTAAGAATTTACTACTAGATTTCTCACCCATAGGAGCCTTTCCATGACTACTTTGAAAAAGCCGGATATGACCGATCCGATCGTCCGCGAGAAGCTGGCGAAAGGCATGGGCCACAACTACTACGGTGAGCCTGCTTGGCCTAACGATTTGCTGTACATGTTCCCTGTTGTGATCATGGGTTCATTTGCATTGATCGTTGGTTTAGCAGTACTAGACCCCGCACTTGTCGGCGAGCCTGCTGATCCGTTTGCAACCCCCTTGGAAATTCTTCCTGAGTGGTATTTGTATCCTGTGTTCAACATCCTCCGTTTGGTGCCGAATAAGCTCCTTGGAGTTGTGTTGATGGCGTCTGTGCCATTGGGTCTGTTCACGATTCCTTTCTTAGAAAATGTGAACAAATTCCAAAATCCATTCCGTCGTCCTTTGGCAATGGCTGTGTTTTTGTTTGGGACAGCCGTTACTTTGTACCTTGGTGCAGGTGCGCTCTTTCCAGTTGATAAGGCACTGACTTTAGGTCTGTTCTAAATCCAAATTTTTAACTTAAAAAAGCTTGCCTGAGTACTGTCTTAGGTAAGCTTTTTTATTGGACTAAAACGGATCAAGACATGCCCGATCGCGGATTGCTTGTATTGATTTGTCGAAGTTCTTCGTAGAGTTCGGTTTCGCGATCACTTAATGTTTTGGGCAGCACGTATTGGAGTTCAACGATTTGGTCTCCTCTGTTGCCATTGCCATCGGGATAGCCTTTTTTTGCAAGGCGGTAGCGTTGGCCAGATTTCACCCCTGCGGGAATATTCATGCGCACCAGACCGTCGAGGGTTGGGACTTCAATTTCTCCCCCTAATACGGCTTCTGGAACCGTCAATGGCACTTGACAGACTAGGTTTATGCCATCAAACCGATAAAAGGGGTGGGCGACTAGATCGATCGTCAAATATAAATCACCGCCACTAATTCCTTGACCTTCAAGCCGAATCCGCTGCCCTGATACCAATCCACCGGGCATCGTCACTTCTAGTAAGCGGCCATCTTCGAGTCGGATTCGTTCTTTTCCACCGTTGTAAGCTTTTTCTAAAGGCACAGTCAGTTGGGCTTCGGCATCACGAGGCTGGGATTTACGGGGTGTGGGGTCTTGGGGGCGATCGGTGTTCCGTCGATCATTAGTCTGATCATATCCGCTATTAGGTGATTGCGACGGTGGTCCCCAGTTGTCATCTCGGGATTTACTAGAAGTGCCCCAATCGTCATTACGGGAGTCATTTCGAGAGGGTCCCCCGTCATTACGAGGGCTTTCAGTGGCTCGGCGAGGTTCAGAATTACGAGCTTCATTGAAGGCGTTTGGACGAGTAGCTGGCTCATTGAAGTAGGTATCGCGGCTATTTTTTCCTAGATTATTGGGTCGGACGGCATTGCCCGAGTAGTCAGTGCCCCCAGGGCTAGGCCGATCGGTTCGGTTTGGGCGACCCCCTTTGCGAGAACTTTCTTGGTTGTTCAGTACGGTGTCGAAAAACTCATTGAAGTCCCGAATTTTGCTGAAGTCTTCTTCAGATTGGTCCTCGCTTTGATCGCCCGATTTAGTCTTGAAAAAGTCCCAGGCTTTGTTGACCCCTGAAAATCCTTTCTGTTTCCAGAAGTTCCCAAATTTGTCGTATCGAGCGCGCCGATCGGGATCTGAAAGCACTTCGTAGGCTTCATTAATATCCTTAAAGCGTTCTTCCGCTTCTTTATTTCCTGGATTCATATCCGGGTGATAAGTCCGAGCTAGGCGACGATAAGCACGTTTAATTTCATCGTTTTCAATGTCACGATCGACACCTAGAATTTCGTAGTAGTTGCGGAAGTTTTGCATAGGAAATGAATCGGGCTATTTAGCAACAGATAATGGAGCAACGGAAATGGCTACCACTCATCGCCGTCCCAGTTGTCGTAGTCATAGTTTGGTTTATCCGTTTTTTTCTTCTGATCACGAGCATCATCCCGTCGTCCTGAATCCCGAACATTCCGAGCCTCATTGGTGCTGTCCTGACGGGGGCGGCTACGATCGTCATAGCCATCCGGTTCACGATTGTAAGGACGATCGGGTTCACGATTGGGAGGACGATCATCATAGCGACTACCATCGCGATTAGAGTTTCGATCGTCATAGCGATCATCGCCACGATTCTGATTACCATAGCCGGATCGATCGTCGTAGCGATTAGAATCACGGTTGACATTACGATTGTCAGGATAATCGTCATAGTTGCCAGAACGATCGGTCGCTGACTTATAGTCTCCGCTATTTGTGCCACGATTTCCCGCAGACCAATCATCAAAGGATGGATTACGGCTAGGTGGCAATGCGCCCGAATTCCCATAACGTCCCGTGCCATATTGGTTCCCATAGTTGTAAGAACCGGAATTGTAGTCGTAACTTCCACCGCCGCCATCTCGTCGAGAGTTGTAATCGTTATAATAATCGTCGTCGTCATCCAAGAAGAAGTCTTTCACGGCCTCGAAGAATCCGCCTTCTTTTTCGTACTCTTGATTGCGTTCATAAACTTCGCGCTGTAAGTCAGATAACGCATCTTTAAGATCCGCTTCTGTAATGTCAATCAGTCGCTCATCATTGTCGCCGAGTGCTTGGCGAAGCCGTTGATTCAGAGGTTCAATCCGCGATCGGTAAGGGGCGACAAAATTCATGCCGAAGTCGAGGGTTGCTTCTCGCATTTGGCGTTCGGCTTGGACCACCATAGCTTCGGCTCGGTTGCGTTTTTCGACTTTTTCTCGGCGCAAACGATCGCTGTCGGCATAGACTTCGGCATCTCGAATCATCATTTGCACTTCATCAGGACTCAGGGTTGATGCGCCCTGAATAGTGATGCTTTGTTCGCGGCCCGTGGTGCGATCCATAGCCGTGACTTGCAGAATACCGTTTGCGTCAATATCGAGGGAAACTTGAACTTGAGGAATCCCACGCGGTGCAGGCGGAATGCCCATGAGCTTGAATTTGCCCAGGGTTTTATTCCCGCTTGCCATTTCCCGTTCGCCTTGGACGACGTTGACTTCAACAGAAGTTTGATTATCTTCGGAGGTGGAAAAGACATCCGATCGCCGCACTGGAATGGTGGTGTTGCGTGGAATTAGCTTTTTCATCAAGCCGCCAACTGTTTCAAGGCCGATCGAGACTGGAGTCACATCTAACAGCAGAATATCCTTCAGTTCGCCCGCCAAAACACCCGCCTGAACTGCCGCACCGATCGCCACTACTTCATCAGGATTTACGTTTTGATTGGGTTCACGACCCAGAATCGAGCGGACTAATTCCTGCACCATGGGCATCCGAGTGCCGCCGCCGACTAAGACAATTTCGTCAATATCGCGGGGTGTAAATCCAGCATCGCGCAGCGCTTGCTTAACGGGGAACCGTAATCGACTCACCAGCTCACTGCACAAGGCTTCAAACTGCGATCGGGTTAAACGCATTTCAATATGCTTCGGTCCATCCTCTGTGGCCGTAATGAAAGGCAAATTAATGTCCGTAACATTGACACCAGAGAGTTCAATTTTAGCTTTTTCAGCAGCTTCCGTCAGACGTTGAAGAGACTGCCGATCGCGTCGCAGGTCGATGCCTTCTTTTTCTAAAAATTGTGCGGCTAGCCAGTTGACAATCGCCATGTCGAAGTCGCCGCCGCCAAGCTGAGTATCGCCGCTGGTCGATCGCACTTCAAAAACGCCATCCCCAACTTCTAGGATTGACACATCAAACGTCCCGCCGCCCAAGTCGAAAACTAGAACCAATTCACTTTGGCGACGATCGAGACCATAAGCCAAAGACGCGGCTGTGGGTTCATTTAGAATCCGTTTGACATCTAAGCCTGCAATCCTTCCAGCATCGCGAGTGGCTTGCCGTTGGGAGTCATTGAAATAAGCGGGAACGGTGATTACCGCGCCCGTCACAGGTTCGCCCAGATAGCGCGATGCTTCTTCTGCCAGTTTCCGCAGCACCATAGCTGAGATTTCTTCCGGGGCAAAGTCACGATCTAAGCGCGGACACTTAATTTTAATATTGCTATTTTCGTCCCGCCGTACCGTGTAGGGAACCTGCTTATCTTCGGGAGTTAGTTCGGTGTGTTTGCGACCAATGAAGCGCTTGACATTGTAAAACGTGTTCTGAGGATCCAGGACTGACTGACGACGGGCAAGTTGACCCACCAGACGATCGCCGTCCTTGCTCATGCCCACCACTGAAGGCGTTGTGCGCATTCCTTCCGCATTGGCAATGACAACAGGTCTACCCCCTTCCATGACGGCGACAACCGAATTTGTGGTGCCCAGGTCGATCCCTACGACTCTTCCCATTGTGTGCGGTACTCCAGAACTGTGAACGATCGCGACTTAATTTTGGTCTAAGGCGATTTTTGATCTAAGGCGATCGTATCCTAATTGTATCTTGCCAACTGAAAGTGACACTTTTTTGACCAGAGTCTTTGACCAGAGGTTGTCGATTTATTAGGTCGATTCATCGGGCTTATCTCAAACATCGTACCTCTTCAACCGACAGTCTAGTAATCTATGCGATTTAGTGGTTCATGCGATCGTCCGGTTGTTCATCTCATCCAGCAAACGAGTAAATTGGATTCAAGTTTAGCACTTGCATTTCAAAATTGACGAATGCATAGTTAACGCCGGATTGTATTAGACATCTTTTGATAGATAATGGTTCAGATGTTCTGCTCAGTGTCTAGTGTTTTTGATCATGAATCAGCCAATTGCCAAAATCGATCGTATCTATACTGACGGTGCTTGTTCTGGAAATCCCGGACCTGGAGGTTGGGGGACGGTTGTCTATTTTGAAGGCGGCGGTATTCAGGAGTTGGGCGGTCGATTTCCTGCTACGACAAATAATCGAATGGAAATGCAGGCGGCGATCGGTGGATTGGAGTATTACATTGCATCGGGTCAGAAGGAAGGCATTCTTCTGTATACCGATAGTGAATATGTAAAAAATGGTATTACTAAATGGATTTCCGGTTGGAAGAAAAAGGGTTGGAAAACGTCGGCGGGAAAAGATGTTCTGAATAAAGATCTTTGGGAAAAACTCGATGAATTACATTCTAGTAAGGTCGAATGGCGCTATGTGAAAGGACATTCGGGCGATGAAGGGAATGAGCGCTGTGATGTAATTGCCCGATCGTTCTCCCACAATTCCGCGATTCCGCTGCGACAATTTTCGGCTGATGATGTGAAAATAACGGCAAAACCTGAGATTAAGGCTGAAATTAAATTTGAGATTGAATCTGAAATTAAGCCCGAAATTAAATCAGAGGCTAAACCGATCAATGGGGTTGGACTTCCGCTTTTTGCACTGGATGAACTTGATTCATCTAAAGATTTACGCACGTCCGTACTATCTGAAGTAATTGAAAAAGTAGTAATTGAAGAGGATTGTGAAATGAAAGATTTACGCGAGACGATTGAACGGCTCAGAATTGCGGATGAAGTCGCGAAGGGCAATTATTTACTCACTACACAGGAATTGGCGACGATCGTACAATTGACGGCAAAGACGATCGGTGCCAAAAAAGAGGATTGGATCTGGCGAAGTTGGTTGATTTCGCGAGTTCGGGAAGAACGAAATCAAATCTTATGGCAATTAGAACGAGTGGATGGTGAGATCTGAGTCGGGCCTTTTGAAGATTTGATTCATTGACGTGATCTGATTATCTCCAGTTACATCTCGTCAATAAATTATGAAAACTGCTGAGCGTAAAACCCAGCATATCGGCCATTCTTCGACAACAATTCCTCATGTCGTCCTGACTCTACAATCATCCCCTTTTCCATCACCAAAATCCGATCGCTCTTGCGTACGGTCGCTAATCGATGGGCAATAACGAATACAGTTCGACCTTTCATAATTCGTTCTAACGCCTCTTGAACTAATGCTTCAGATTCAGAATCTAAGGCACTAGTTGCTTCATCAAGAATCAAAATTCGGGGATTCAAAAGTACAGCGCGGGCGATCGCGAGACGTTGTCGTTGTCCCCCGGACAAATTCACCCCCCGTTCACCCACCCAAGTGTGATAACCCTGAGTAAATTGACTAATAAATTGATGGGCATTAGCGACTTTTGCAGCTTCTTCAACTGCGGCAAAGTCAATATTAGTTTGACCAAACGCAATGTTCTCGGCGATCGTTCCAGAAAATAAGGTGGTTTCTTGGGGCACAATTCCAATCTGACGACGCAAACTCTTCAAGGTCACACTACGAATATCACAATCGTCAATTAGCAACATTCCATTTTGAGGATCATAAAAGCGGGGAATCAAATTCACCAAAGTCGATTTTCCCGCTCCAGACGCGCCCACCAGTGCAATCACTTCTCCGGGTTGTGCCGTTAAACTTAGATTTTCTAATACAGGCCGATCGGCTTGATAGAAGAAACTGACTTGACGCAACTCGACTTTTCCTTTAATTGCGGGGAGGTCTGTTGCCGTCGGGAGTTCGGTAATGGTGGGTTTTAAGTCAACTAATTCATAAATCCGATCGACCGACGCTTCGCCCTGTTTAAATTCATTGTAGTTACTAGCCAACAAATTAATCGGGTCAATCAACATCGTCACGGCAATACAATAGCTGCCAAATTCTTCCGGCTTTAATTTACCGCCCGCAATCAACCAAACGCCTAGAAAAAATAATACACAAAAGGCTAAAACTTGAAGAAATCCAACCACCGGATATTCGATGGCTCGTAGTCGTTCAGTGCTAAATTTTGCCTCTCGGTTGCGCTCTGCTTCAGCGGCAAATCTTTTCGTAGAATAATCTTCGGCTGCAAAGGCTTTAATTAATCGAATCCCACTAAAGGTCTCGACCAGCAACGATGATAAATCTGAAACACGCTGTTGACTACTCCTGGAAAACGATCGCATCCGTTCACCAAACCAGCCAATCAAGACGGCCATAATCGGAGCCACGATCAACGTCGCCAGCGTCATTTGCCAGCTCTGATAAATCATGTACCCCAACACCCCAATTAACTGCAACACACAGGGTAAGAACTGATGGGCAATCTTATACACCACCTCGCCAATCCGATCGATGTCCTCCGTCATTCGGTAGCTCAAGTCCCCTGTCTGCGAGGTCTCAAAGTAATTCAAACTTTGAGATTGTAATTTAGAAAAGGTTTCTTTACGCAAATCGAAGGCAATGGCAAGGGAGGCTCTGGCCATCAACGAATCCATACCAAACTGAGCCACTTTCTGCAAGGCAAAAATACTTACTGCAAAAATAATTAGATCAATAATTCCAAGAATGGGATCAATATCACCCGGTTTGCTGCCTTGGCCGATTACTTTAAATAAGATCTGAGACTTATACGCTAAGACAGGCCAAATAGCACTGTATAAAACAGTACACAGTACAGCCCGAAATAGGGTCTTTTTCTGACGACGGACCAAGGGCATCAATCGCCAATAGTGCGATCGTCCCGGTTTGCGTGGGGCGCTGGCCGAGAGAGCGGTCGAGATGGGGGGAGAGGAATTCAATGGCATACTCAATGGCGGTTTGCCTTGCGCTCTTGATAAATGTGAATAACAGATGGCAGAAATGATAACAAAATGACCCCAACAGTAATCGGTAGTAAATATTTATCTACATCGGGAATCAACTTTCCAAGGTAATGCCCACCAATCAACAACCCAAAGGTCCAAACAAAGCCGCCGATGACGTTAAAAAACAAAAATGTTCGATAATTCATCGCCCCAATGCCCGCTACGATCGGGGCAAAGGTCCGCACAATTGGGGTAAACCGAGCCAAAACAATGGCCATTTTTCCATGTTTTTCATAAAAAGACTGGGCCATAGTTAGGTACTCTTTCTTGAAAAATCGAGAATTTTCTCGCTGGAATAGTTTTCGCCCATAGCGCGATCCCGTTGCATAGCCTACATTATCTCCGATTACGGCACAGGCAAAGCACCCCATCAATAACCAACCCAAATTCAACAGTGTCGACCCTCCCGGCGCCAGACTAAGGCCCGACAAAAAACCAGCGGTAAACAGTAAGCTATCTCCCGGAAGAAAAAAGCCAATTAATAAGCCTGATTCTGCAAAAATGATACCCCAAATCAATAAATGCCCGAGAAGTGGGCTGGTTTGATTCAGATTTATCAACAGATTTTTTAAATTAGCAGTATCAAAAAAGCCATTGGCAATCAGAGACATGGAAGGGAGATGGAAGGCGATCGAGTCAACAAGGATGGAATGCATGAAATTCTCTAATGACTGGGAGGTATAGCTAGGTCAATTTGCGCTCTCATTTTAAAGAAATCCGGATACTCGATCTCAATTTCTTCCCGAGTTTATCTGCAAGTTCATAAAAGCTAAGTCTTTGGATGCTTCTTTTTCCAGATCCATACACCCAACGCCACCCCCAAACTCACCACCACAATTTTTGAGACGGGGGCTAGATATTGGTCCACCAGTTCATAATTTTGACCCAAGGTGTAGCCTGCGCCCGTCAAAATCGCAATCCAAATCCCACTGCCTAAGGTTGAATAAGCCAAAAAGGGAGCAAGACGCATCCGAGCAATTCCGGCAGGCAAGGAAATAACGGTTCTCAGTCCCGGAACCAGCCGTCCTAGAAACACCGCAACTGCGCCATGGCGATAGAACCAGCGATTAGCTCGATCGAGATCCTCTCCCGTCATCGCCACCCACTTGCCATAGCGATCGGCCAGAGTCCGCAATCGTTCTTCCCCCAACCAAACGCCTAAGTAGTACCAGGGCATCGTCCCCATCATCGTGCCTAAGACCCCCGCAATAATTACCGATGTCACTGTCAACCCTGACTCTGGCTTAGTGTGGGCGGTAAACCCCGCCAACGGCATGATTAGCTCCGACGGGATCGGTGGAAAAATATTCTCTGCAAACATCAGCATTGCAATACCAAAATTCCCCGCACTCGCCATCGTGGTCTCAATCCAGGTTTTAAGCAGTTCAGTCATGATTCAGATTAATAATTCGAGTAAAGAACCAAAGGGCAACTCAAGGCGCAACCTAGGATTAGAACGGACCCTGAAGGACTCGAACCTTCGACCGACCGCTTAGAAGGCGGTTGCTCTATCCACTGAGCTAAGGATCCCCAAAATATGGATGATTTGATCCCGACAACAACTTCTCTGTAGGAGGGTTGACGACCGATGAACGTTTCAATTTCCAACTACTATAGATACTAATCCAAATTTGCCAGAGTAAAGACTGATTTTCTAATCTCCTCCAAAAATGCAAAAACTTGTAGCTGGAATGTGTCAAGCGTAGTCTTTTGACATATAAAGGGGGAGCTAATCCCAGTAGCCCACAGTTTCACAGAATGTCATGTTTATTTTGCGGCGGCAAGATGTTGAAATTTCCAGTGTTCAACATCCTCGAAAAGACCAGAAAATTCCAATCTTGACCTATCAGAGCATGACGTTTCGTCTACTCAGTGTGTTTCAAGCACATCAAGAGGATGATGCCCGATCGCTTTGGAGAGACTTAACGGACCATCAAGGTAAGGCTTGTGTCTTGCTTGAAGAGCCGGAGCGCTATAGTGTCTGGGGGAAAATTCGTCTAGACCAACTCAATTCTGACATTCCTCCATCGGGAATGCCTGTTCAGGAAGGAGTTTCGCCACTTTTGATTCAGGCATCTCTCTTGATGCTTCAAACAACTTATTTAGATATTGAGGATTTGATGGGTGCCAAGCAGGGGACCGCATTTCAAAGGGATGTTGCTGGGATATTCCAAAAAGGGCGGTTTCAAGGTGCGATGACACCAGATGAAGTGCAGCAAGTTCTCACGGCTGATCCCTTGAATAGTTTACAGTTGCCTCCTTGGCGAGAGGCGCAGGTCATTTATCTATTACAAGAAATTCATCGCCTCGGTCGTGCGTACTTCGGTAATGCTGGGTTTGTCCGAAATGCTTTAGATGCACTTCAAGATCTTTCCACTGTCGATCGCACTGCATTTTTAGATTGGCTCGCGCGATCGCCTGCCGCTTCTTTATGGAAGTAGTAGTGCCTGTCGCACTTACTCTGTGGTAATAACAGTGTCTATGCTAATAGTCTAATTTTTTGTCATTCTAGTCCTTTGCTGTTGAGTTAATTCCTATGAGCCGATCGGATAAATCCTCTTCAACGTCTGCGCGATCGTCCCAGCGTATTTATATTGCTGGTGCGATTTGGGCTTTTCTAGCCGCTATGTATTTTCTGACTCAGAGTGCTCCTGATCCAAGCCAGACTTATTTAGCGATCACGGCATTTTTTGAGGTTGTTGCCTTTTTTGCTGCTGCTTTACTTTGTTTGCGGAATGTATTGGGTTCTAACAGTGTCAGCGGGAAGGATGTGTGGCTGGGGATTGGGATTGGATTGGGATGTTACGCCATTGGGAGTTGCCTCTTTGCCTATTGGGAAGTGGTGCTGGGCCAGAGTCCTGATGTGTCGTTAGGAGACTTGTTCTATGTTCCAGCCTATTTGTTTTTGATTTATGGCATGATCATGGCAGTGATTAAGCGCCAGCTAAATTTAGAACCGCTGCAATGGGCGATGGTTATGGTGGTGGGAGTATTGGGCATTGTCTTTGCGATATTTGTCAGTAGTGGGGCTAAAAATGCTCCCAGTGCTAGCGTGAATTTCAACTTTTTTGAAGCGCCCGCGATCGCACAGGCAGCCCCACCAACAATTAAGCCAAGTCCTGTTGTTGCAAAGCCCAGCATCAAGCCAACGCCACAAATCAGACCAACACCACAAGCTGCGCCATCCACCCTCAAAGTTCCGGTCCCTGTTGCAGAACCTCCGACAAATGCAACGCCAGAGTGGGCTAGCAAAATCGAAAACTTTCTGAGACCTTACAAGAGCGCCATTAATTGGATTTATGTCGCATCAGATGTTTGTCTTGTGGTGATTGCGACGGCGTTACTGACAGCATTTTGGGGTGGACGGGCGTCTCAGTCTTGGCGGGTAATCGCGTTTGCGGCCTTTAGTCTGTACATTGCTGATATGTCAGTGAAGTACTCTACTTTGGTCAGTGCCAATTATAGTAGTGGAGGGGTGCTGGAGGTATTTTTTATCTTTGCGGCTGTTCTATTCGGGATTGGAGCGACGTTGGAATACGATCTGAGCCATTCACGCCGATCGTCTCGTCGTCGGACCTGATTTGAAGGTAATGACTTAGAATGATTATCTTAATCAATTGATTGTTTTAAGTCATTATTTCATTTAATAAAAAATCGGACCCTAGCTGAGTTCGCTTTTTTATTTGATCGTAGTCTCTAATAAAGATTCATTAAAGACTGTAAAGCTGCCCTTCTATGAATAGATAGGTAATTCCTTTAGAACGCAAATTATCAGATGTTTTGTGAAACACTTGACTGTCAGGGACTTTAATGACTCGTTCTGTTCGGGCATTGGCAAACCGCTTAGCTCCGCGAGGATTGTCAAAAATAGGGAGTGTCATGGTCTGATCGCTGCTGATCGCGACTTGGCCCGTATCCCCAAAGTCTTTCAAGGGGCGTACAACTAGTTCTGCCGATCGATCGACGACCACATAACAAATACGAGGCATCAACGCTTGATCTAGGGGAATGACCCGCATGAACTGTTGAATATGCAATGCCGTTAAATCTCGTTGAGCCTCCGCGTCAGTATAAGTTTCTCCATCGTCGTCGTCCTCATCACTATCATCATCGTCGTCACCCTCCTCATCTTCACTAAAGTCCTCATCTAGTATTGCAGAGATTTCTTCGGTGACTGGAGGAAGAATATCGTCGTCGTCGTCATCATCATCGTCTAACTCAACTGGTCTACGCTTTGGAACGCCGACCTGAATAACTTTCCGCACAGGGCGTTCTGGTAACGATTCTGGTTCAAGGTCTGCTTCAAGGCTAGATTCTAGTTCAACTTTTGCGTTAGGTTCTGCATTAGCTGGTGTCGAGATTGGGTTCAGGCTCGGGAAACGATCGTTCATGCGATCGGGAGATTGGAAATTCTTCTGGAAATTTTGTACAAATGCTGGAACTACGCTGACGATGGATTGCTTTTCAGTAGATGCTTTTTCGGTAGTTATTTCTCTAGCGATCGGTTCAATGGTCGGTACTTCGATCGGCTCAGTCATTTCAGCATTGATCTCAATAAGGTTAGCTTCAACGATCGGTTCTGATGTAGTCCGTCGTCGTCGCAAACGCCTGCCAGAGGAATCGAGTTCGTTGGTGGGTGAGACGGGTTCCGGGTCTGGAATCGTTACAGGCTCTGGAATGGCTAGAGCTTCGGGTAACTCTAGGAGGGCTGGAATAGTGATGTTTAGAGTAGGAGTATTGTCAACGCCTCGACGCTTTTGCTGAATGAGACGATCGTATTCAACGCTCTCAATGCCTGCCTTCAGAATGCGGCTAATCGTTGTGTTGCTCACCCCAAACTGCTCAGCAAGACTCATGGCCGTCTCACCGGATTCGCGGTATAGCCCCACAATTATTTTCTTTTCTCCGTCGTTCAGTCTTCTTGCGCTCACGGGGTCTCTACTTGAGGATCTACAACGGTTTGGATATGACTAACTCTATTCTAGGGCTAAGTGCCAATTGTTCACGTTATTGTTCAGGGTTGAATTTTAGTGCGCGGTGGGGAGTTGCGGGGTACGATCATAAGGGCGCACGGTTTTAAATCAATGATTTAGGTATGGACTATCACCAGTGTTGTAATGTTTTAGACTTGGTACCTCCGGTAGGGCTGGAGGATGCAAAGCAAGCCTACAAGGATCTCGTACAGGTATGGCACCCTGACAGGTTTACCCACAGTCCTCGTTTACAGGAACGCGCTGAGGCTAAGTTAAAACAGCTCAATCTGGCCTACGAAACGTTGGTTCCACTGCTGCAAGCTCAGCAAAAACTTCGACAAAAACGAGCCGATCGTAGAACAGAGGCTAGAACACCCGATAGTAAATCTGAGCGATCGCCTGATCCCCAAGTGTGGAATGTGGCATCCAGCTTTCATGATGCAATGCGATCGAAAACATGGTTCGATCGGTTAAGTTTAGCAACTAAGGCTCGGATATATGGTCTTGTTTTGATGCCGGGTGTGGTTGTTTTAGTATTTCTGATGTTGCAGTTGGCGATGGTGTTTGCAGCTTATCCGCAAATATTAGTAATTTTGGTAAGCGTAGTTAGCTTTTATTATGCTCTGCGGAAGCTCTCGGACTATAGTTCTCGATCGTGATTTTAAGATCCTAGTGATTTTATTGATGGTCTATTTCATATCCAATTCGAGATTACAATATTTGAGAACAATATCTCGATATCTAAGGGCAATTCAGAGTGACGAGTATGGAAGCGGTGAGCAATTCTTTTGATGTTGTGGTTGTGGGTGCGGGGCCAGCGGGTGGACATTGTGCGCGGAAGCTGTCGCAATTGGGGCATCGTGTGTTGCTTATTGAGCGCTATAAGAATTTTAATGTTAATAGTTTTTCGAGTTCTGGAACCCCAAATGAAACATTAACTAAATATCAAATTCCTGAATCTGTTGTGGGTAGTTTTTGGAATGAAATTTCTATTGTTACGTCAAATCAAACTGGAAAATGGCGATCGCCTCAAATTCAAGGAAGTGTTCTAGATTTTGCTAAGTTACGATCGTTTTTAGCGGATGAAACCATTGCCCATGGCAGTGAGGTCTGGCTGAATTGTTTGTATATTAGTCATAAAACTGTGGCTTGTGAAAAAGGCGATCGGAGTGGCGATCGGACCATAGTTCAAGTTCGCCGAGATCGGACTGATGTGGTGATTGAGGCTCGCTTGTTGGTGGATGCGACGGGACCTAACCGATCGCTGATGTATGCCAACCCAAAGGATCAACCAGAATTGATTACGGGAACGGGGGTGGAATTTTTGATTGAAGTGGATGAGGCGGCTTACGATCGGAGTGCTAATGCATTGACATTTTTCTTGGGTTATAAATGGATGCCGAAAGGGTATTCGTGGATTTTTCCTATGGAGAATCGACGATTGAAGGTGGGGGCGGGCATTGTTAATTTGCCCCATGAATTTGTTAAAGAAATGCAGCCATTAAAGCATTATATTCAATTGATTATTGATCAACATATCAAACCCACAGACTATTCTATTGTTGAACGTCATGGTGGTACGGTTCGTTATAGTTTAGGATTGAAGGATAAGTATGTTGATGGCTCCGTGATTGCCGTTGGGGATGCGGTTTCGACGATTAATTTTTTGGGCGGTGAGGGAATTCGTCATGCGATGGAGAGTAGCGAGATTTCGGTGAAGTACATCGATCGTTATCTGAAAGGAACGGGGCAAAATTTTGATGGCTACCAACAGGAAATGCATCAGGTTTTTTTGAAGTCTTGGACTCGTTCTGAAAAGCTAGGATTGAAAAAATATTTGGCGGATTCTGACCGATTGGTCGATCGGGTGGTGAACTATCTCCGGCCTTTAACACTTGAAGATGTCGTTGATATTTTGTTCTATTACAAATTTGAGAAAGCCTCAAAGGGATTGGTCTCCTACCTATGGCGTAAGCTTCGATCGGTTTTGGGTAAGGTTTTAAGACAGTCCGATCGTATCTTTCGCCTCTAAAATCAAATAAACTAAAAAACAAATAAAAACAAATAATCGTATTAAAGTGAACTTAAGGGATTTATAGGAATTTAGTAATGACTCAACTGAAGACAACGATCGGAATTGGGATAGTGGGAACGGGGTATGCGGCGAAGGTACGGGCCGAGGTCGTTAATGCAGAGTCGAGAGCTACGTTGGTTGGGGTCGCAGGAAATACTACCGATAAGCTCAAAAGTTTTGTGGAAACGCATCAAACTCGGGCCTTTGAGAATTGGCAGGCATTGATTAATTCACCGGATGTGAATTTGGTCGTAATTTCAAATTTAAATAGTGAACATGGTGCGATCGCACGGGCTGCATTGTTTGCAAAAAAACATGTAGTAGTAGAGTATCCGCTCACATTATCGGTCTCCGAAGCAGAGTCGTTAATTGCACTCGCAAAGAATCAAAATTGTTTATTACATGTTGAACATATTGAACTTTTAGGCGGACTGCATCAATCCTTAATCTCCCATTTACCAAAAATTGGCCAGCCCTTCTATGGACGCTATACAACGGTCGTCCCGCAGAATCCAGCGCCAAAGAAATGGACCTTTAATCATGAGATGTTTGGGTTTCCGTTAATGGGTGCGTTGTCACGGCTTCATCGGTTTACTCATTTGTTTGGTGACGTGTCTAGTGTGAATGCCAGAGCTACCTATCAGCCTTCAATTGACCCAGCCTATTACAATTCTTGCCTATGTTCGGGACAGTTTCTATTTAAAAATGGATTGCTTTTGGATATCGTCTATGGCAAAGGTGAGTCTGTTTGGGTGCCAGAGCGTAAACTTGAAATTCAAGGCAATACTGGAGCTTTAGTATTTGATGGCGATCGGGGTACGTTGATTCAGTCCAATGGCAGTAGTGAAATTGAGGTGCCGGGACGACGAGGATTGTTCTCTCGTGATATGGCCATGGTTTTGGATCATTTGTTTGATCAAGCGCCGTTGTATGTGACACTTCAGCAAAGTTTGTACACAATGAAGGTGGCAGAAGCGGCGAAACGATCGGCGGAACTAGGGAGAACTATTGATTTGGGGTAGAGGCGTTTAGATGATTTTATTTTTGGTCTAGACTCAGTTAATCATTTTCCCAGTCTATTTTTGCGGCCACGCATTCAAATTATTTAATGCGATTTAATCCATCATCAGGCTCCTCTAGAGTTAGAGTCAAAGAGTTATCGTAGTGCCTTGTAATTTTTGTAGTACATAATCGCCAAAAGCGACTACAATAGATGAAACGTTCGACAACTTCCAACTATTTACCTCGAACCTAACAACGAGCCATGAGAAACCACGACGATCGCATTATTATTTTCGATACAACTTTGCGTGATGGCGAACAAGCGCCCGGTTGCACCCTGAATGGGGAAGAAAAGATGGCGATCGCTCGTCAACTGGCAAGGCTCGGGGTGGATGTGATTGAAGCTGGGTTTGCCTTTGCCAGTCCAGGGGATTTTGAGGCGGTGAAAAAGATTTCCGAACAGATTGGCACGGAAAATGGCCCAATTATTTGTAGTTTGGCGCGGGCGATTCCCGCCGATATTAAGGCCGCAGCCGATGCGTTGAAACCCGCAGTGCATTCACGGATTCATACGTTTATTTCAACCTCCGATATTCATTTGGAATATCAACTCAAAAAGAGCCGATCGGAAGTGCTGACGATCGCCGAGGAAATGGTCGCCTATGCAAAATCCTTTGTGGAAGATGTCGAATTTTCGCCTATGGATGCAGCCCGATCGGAGCCTGCTTATTTGTATGAGGTGGTGACAAAAGCGATCGCGGCGGGTGCCACCACTATTAATATTCCCGACACCGTGGGTTATATGACCCCGAGTGAATTTGGGGATATGATTCGCGGAATTAAGCAGAATGTACCGAACATTGATCAAGCCATTCTGTCAGTTCATGGTCATAATGATTTAGGGTTGGCCGTCGCATCATTTCTCGAAGCGATTAAGTATGGTGCGCGGCAATTGGAATGCACCATTAATGGGATTGGAGAACGGGCAGGCAATGCTGCATTAGAAGAATTGGTGATGGCGTTGCATGTACGGCGACAGTATTTCAATCCGTTTTTGGGTCGATCGGTCGATTCTGAAACGCCATTGACCGGAATCAATACGACAGAAATTTATCGGACCTCTCGTCTCGTCTCGAATTTGACGGGGATGTTGGTACAACCGAATAAAGCGATCGTCGGTGCAAATGCGTTTGCCCATGAATCCGGGATTCACCAAGATGGGATGTTGAAAAATCGACAAACCTATGAAATCATGGATGCCCGGTCGATCGGTCTGAATGACAACCAAATTGTATTGGGTAAACATTCCGGTCGTAATGCCTTCCGTACCCGTTTGAAAGAACTGGGTTATGACTTAGCGGATCAAGAATTGAATAAAGCCTTTGTTCGATTCAAGGAACTAGCCGATAAGAAAAAAGAAACCACCGATTGGGATCTTGAATCCATTGTGAATGATGAAACCCAACAGCCGCCTGAATTGTTCCGGCTCGAAATGGTTCAAGTATCCTGTGGCAATAATGCCCAACCAACCGCCACTGTTCGGATTCGGACCCCCGATGGTGAGGAATTGATGGATGCTGCGATCGGAACAGGTCCAGTGGATGCAATCTATAAGGCGATTAATCGGGTGGTAAAAGTTCCGAATGATCTCATTGAATTTTCAGTTCAATCGGTCACAGCGGGTATTGATGCGATCGGGGAAGTCACCATTCGTCTGAAATATGAAGAACGTATCTTCTCTGGGCGATCGGCAAACACCGACATCATTGTTGCCTCAGCCCAAGCCTATCTCAATGCCCTAAACCGTTTATATAGCACCGTGACTAGCGGTAGCCTCAATCGTACTCATGCACAACAAGAGGCTGGACGAGAAGCCGCAAGCATATAAAGCGAGAATGTTTTAAAACTTGAAGGTTGTGACGATCGAGACTCAATCTCCTTACATCCCTCTTTAAAAAGAGGACTAGAAATTAAATTCTTGTTCCCCCTTTTTAAGGGGGCTAGCGGGATCAAAATTTTTGACAACAATGAAAGAACCTTACAAAGCTCTCTTAGTCAATCAAAGAGTAGTCAATCAAAGAAACGGCAGATCTAGTCGTTGAGCACCCTCTAAGTCAGCAACAATACAATTACGACCATAATGCTTAGCAAGATATAAAGATTTATCCGCACAAGAAATCAAACTTTCCGGTAACACCGTTAGCTTCGGAACCATACTACACACTCCCATACTTAGAGTGACATAGGAACTCACATCAGAGGTGGAATGGGGAATTTTTAGAGCAGCGATCGTCCTCTTTATACGCTCTGCTAAACGGGCCGCACCCTCTGCATCCGTATTTGCCAAAACAATCACAAACTCCTCGCCTCCATAGCGTGCCACCAAATCACCACTACGTTGGACGGTCTGTTGCATAGCCATCGCGACTTGTTGTAAACAAACATCTCCAGCTTGATGTCCGTAAGTATCATTATAATTTTTGAAATAATCAACATCACATAAAATTACGGACATTTCCCGACCTTCCCGCATCATCATTCGCCAAGTATGTTGTAAAAACTCATCGAAGCGTCGTCGATTTGCAATTTGAGTCAACCCATCTAATGTCGCCAAAGATTCTAATTTTTGATTAGCTTGTCTTAGAGCTAATTCTGCTCGTTTCGCTGAAATTTCTGCCCGTTTTCGTTCCTGAATTTCCATCTCCAGTTCCAGGGTTCGTTCACTCACATCCTGCTCTAGGGTCCGGTTATAGTCTTCCAGAATAGTCTGAACCTGTTTGCGTTCAGTAATGTCCAAAATCGTGCCATTCCAAATCCAATCGCCATTATCTTGCAATTCAGGATGAGCATACACCTTAGTCCATTTAATTTGCCCTTCTGGCGTAATGATCCGATATTCCATATCGATCGGTTGGGTTTGGGTCAGTATCTGTTGCAGTAGATTCTGTAAGATGTGACGATCTTCTGGATGTGCAATTGTTTCTACTAAATGTGCATCTTCTAGTAATTGATCACGATCTAGACCATAGAGATTCTGAATTTGCTCATCGAGATAAGAGAACCCCGAAAATCCATCCGGCTTAACAAAATAGCGAAACGTCGCACCCAAGCAAGTTTCAGTTAAATATCTGGTAGTCCTAAACAAGTAAGGATGCGTTGTAGTAGTGAACAAAGTACCAAATGGCACCAATATGATTTTCCAATTTCTTGGAGAATGATAACGTCTTCCTGACTAAGCGTGAGACTCGTTGGCGCAACGTGCAATTCAAC
>JANXWB010000069.1 GCA_025351345.1 Synechococcales cyanobacterium GL140_1_metabat_312 | reverse complement strand
CCATCAAATCATCAACATTTTTATAATCTTTCAACAACTCGTCAATTAGTTCAGGTCGGAAGGTCATTATTCAGCGCCTCGGTTCACTAGTTTATTAGATCATCTCTTTTGACCTTTGACACAAACTATTTTACAGTCCCCGTAAATCATCCTCCCCAGAACCATACAATTGCGATCGCCCTACCTCACGGCCAAACTCCGATCGTCCCGCATATCCAAATTCCTTCGGCACCGTATCCGCCATCAATGCTGGGCTAATCACATACAAAGTCGATCGAACCAGTCCCAATTTTTCATTCTGTATTCTCAATTCCGAAAGTGGTGATAATACAATTTTTTCATCTTTCCAACCTAAACGAAAACAAATGGCCACAGGGGTTTCAGGCGAATAATGTAATAGTAATTTTGATTCAACTTGTGCAATATGTTTCGCACTTAAATACAAACAAAGGCTCGATCGGTGTGCCGCCAAGCTCGAAAGCTCTTCATCACTCGGTACAATCGTCCGACCACTTATACGGGATAGAATAATAGTCTGAACTTGCTCCGGCATTGTCAGCTCCACTCTCAGCCTTGCCGCCGCCAATTGATAAGCACTCACTCCTGGGACAATTTCAAAATCTAAACCCGCTGGCAACAAGCCCGACATTTGTTCTTGAATAGCACCATACAAACAAGGATCGCCATCATGCAATCGCACTACATTTAATCCCAACTTCGCCGAATCCGTCATCAATGCCAACATCTCTTCTAAATTCTTATCAGCCGTCGTAATTAAACGCGCGGTGGGTTTGGCGATCGCCACAATTTCGGGCGGAATCAATGAATCGGTATACAAAATAATATCTGCACACCGAATCAATCGATCGGCCTTTACTGTCAGCAAATCTGGGTCACCTGGTCCCACCCCAACGATATAGATCTTAGGAACTGCCATATTTTTTTAATTAAGGTAGAAGAAGAGAATGATAGATAGACAGCCTAACTTACTTCTCTCCAACATTCACTCTTTGGAGATTTTCTCTTTTTGAGAACCACCAAAGGCCCACTATCCCAAAAATAATTCCCGTCAAACTCACCAACTGCGCCATCTTTAATGGTCCTGCCATCAAACTATCCGTCCGCAATCCCTCAATCCACAACCGTCCACACCCATAGGCGATCGTATAAAAACAAAACAGCATTCCCGGCTTCAACCGCTGGCCAAACTTCAACACCAAAACCATCACCAATCCAAACACACCCAAATTCCACAACGACTCATATAAAAAAGTCGGATGATAATAGGCCACAGATTCAAATCCTGGCATTCGACGATCGGGTGGAATCAACAATTTCCAAGGTAAGTCTGTCGGCGCACCATATGCTTCTGAATTGAAAAAATTACCCCAACGTCCGATCGCCTGCCCTAAAATCAGCGATGGCACCACTAGGTCAGTTAACACCCAAAATGAGACTTGCCTCCACCGTGCAAAAGCCCAGCCCGCTAACATTCCACCCAAAATTGCCCCATGAATTGCAATCCCACCTTCCCAAATTGCAATCATCTTTTCCGGATGGCCTACATAATCGCTCCATTGGAATAGCACATAATAAATTCTGGCCCCCGGTAACGCTCCTAACACCAATGCAAAAGCAAGATCCGCAATCATGTCCGGATCTATCTTTCGGCGCTTAGCTAGCCAAGTGGATAAATTTACCCCTAAAAGCAAGGCCCCTCCAATCAAGATGCCATACCAATGCATTCGTAGTGGCCCAAATTCCAATGCGATCGGACCTGGTGACGTAAATACAAACGCCAATAATTGCGAAATCATAGAATTATCCCAAATCACCGTCCAACTGCCCTATACAATACCTCACTAATCATCCTAATCGATCGGCTCAGATCCGATTTCCAATCCCATTATTTTTAACTGAAATACAAAGTAATCGATCGTTCTACGTAGTCTGCACTCTTATACTTCTATCTTCTTCTGAAAACTCTACCGCATTCGACAATAAATTCAACCTCATTGGTCGGACCCGAATATGGCTAGCCCACAATGTTTTGAGTTTAGGATCAAAAATAATGGTGAATAACAATTTGGTGCATTTAGGCTTGTTGTAGAACTCATTCAAACTTATTTAAACTCATTCAATTATCTCACCACAAACTAACACGATCGAAACACTCGTTTTTTCTAATGGCATGATTTTAGAAATGGTTGATCGATATCGAATTTTATTTCCCATCACTAATGAAATGAGTTAGGAAAAATATAGTAATGTTGCGATTATGATTTCCATAAATCACGTTGAAGGTAAATCAGGTAATTCTCATATTGCTCTCTTAGCCAAACCTCGGCTTCTAATTTATGGTTTAAGCTTATGGCGTCGCTTCCTCCGATCGGGTTGGATTTCCGCGATCGCCATTGACCCGCTAGAATATAAAACCACTCTTGATTTCCTGCGCCCCCATTCATGAACGCCCAATCTTTGCTCCCCGCCCCCGCCCCAACCCCCTCGGTTGCCCCACTCATTGGTGCTGATGTCGCTGAATTAACAAATTGGATGCAAGCGCAAGGACAACCCGCCTATCGTGGCAAGCAATTGCACCAGTGGATTTATCAGCGGGGCATTCGATCGTTGTCGGAAGTGTCGGTATTTCCTAAGGCATGGCGGGACACGGTAGCAGAGGTCAACATTGGCCGATCGCGCATTGCCTTCCGTGCGCCATCCAAAGATGGGACCGTAAAATTTTTGCTTGAAATGGTCGATGGTCAAATCATTGAAGCCGTAGGTATTCCATCCTATCGACCCGGTAGCCAAAAACTCGAACGCTTAACTGTATGTGTCTCATCCCAAGTTGGCTGTGCCATGGCCTGTGATTTTTGTGCGACCGGAAAAGGAGGGTTTAAGCGTAATCTAGAACGTCACGAGATTGTCGATCAAATTTTGACCGTTCAAGCCGACTTTCAAAAACGAGTCAGCAATGTAGTATTTATGGGCATGGGCGAGCCGTTGCTAAATACTGAAACCGTGCTGGAATCAGTCCGATCGATGAATCAAGACATCGGCATCGGTCAACGATCCATCACCATTTCCACCGTAGGAATTCCTGGTCAGATTGCCCGTCTCGCCGATCGCCATTTACAAGCTACGCTTGCCGTAAGCCTCCACGCATCCAACCAGCAAGTCCGCGAACAGCTCATTCCTTCTGCCAAACGTTATCCTTTAGAATCGTTGCTTGAAGAATGTCGAGATTACGTCAATATCACCGGACGGCGCGTCAGTTTTGAATACATCGTCCTAACGGGCGTAAATGACCAAACCCAGCACGCTCATGAGTTAGCTCAATTGGTGCGAGGCTTTCAATGTCACGTTAATCTAATTCCCTACAATCCCATTTCTGAGGTGGACTACCAACGCCCGAACGATCGTCAGCTTCAAATTTTTATGGCTGCATTAAAAGCAAAAAATGTAGCCGTTAGTGTTCGCAGGTCGCGGGGGTTAGATGCCGATGCTGCTTGTGGTCAATTGCGCGCCAATCAACTAGAGCTACAATCCGAAGCTTAGGAATTAGGGGGAATTGATGGATTATCTCTTTACGGGCGGCATAGTTGCAGGGGAAGGCCCGATCGGTGGCGCTGTCGGTGTAACTATCGATGTCGCCGCTGGTGTAACGGTCGGAGTAGGTGCGGGTGGCGTTAGAATTGCGGCAGCAGCTTTACAGGTGGCCACATCCGGAGTCTGAATTTGAACGGTGACGGTTTTATAGGCCGGAACTTTTAACAATTGTCCAATCACCAGCTTAGCCCGATCGTTTGCCTGAGTCAGGATGCCTTTCTCACAGGCTGCATCCGTAATTTTCACCAATGCTTGCTGCTGGGCCAAGGTTTGTAATTGCGGCGCCACATCCGGACCTAACCCCAACGCCCCTCGGTTATAGTCATAAACACTCGATCGCCCTACATCAATTTTGCTATCCAACAACTTTGGCATCGGAAGCCGCACCGTCAATGCATCGCCCACGGCCTGCACATCCGTCAGCCCGATTTTGCTCAGGTCAATCCCTGCCCGCACTTCGCCATGAGCAATATAAAGTAACTTTGTAGACCCGATCACCACGCCGCCCATGGTTGAATCTTGCTGGGTCGGCACCACGGCTTCCATGGTGAAAATTGCGGTAGTTAATTCACTGGCATCCTGAACTTGCTTCACCACTACGGATCGCACATCAATTTGGGGGGCAGGCTGAGGCTGCGTGGTCCAAGCCGTAATTTGTTTACGCAACCAATCTCCCGAAACGCCGATCGTTAACAAAATCACCAAGCCTAAAACAAAGGTGCCAAGTGAGGTGGCGAGTCCTAAGGTTTTAAATAAAAGTCCCCAAATCGATCGATTTTTGGGATTACTCATACTCACTGTTTTGTAGCTAGCTCGGGCGGGGCGGGAAGATCGCATGATAAGTACTAGTGAAAATAAAAGCCGTAGATGCAGGTGCATTGTAACTAAATTCCTTGATCTTGGACGGTTTTAAATTGTATGGGGTTGCATAGAAGTTCATTAGATTGAACGGACAAACTTACTAATTCTTTCCATCCCGCGCTCGATCGTTGTCATATCTGTAGCATAGGAAGCGCGAATATGATCATCTGCGCCAAAGGCAACACCGGGAATCACTGCAACCTGATAATCCGTCAGTAACTCATCGCAAAATGCTAACGAACCTAGACCCGTTCCAGCAATATTGATGAACATATAAAATGCGCCATCCGGTTTCAAACAAGACAACCCCGGAATCCCATTGATCAAATCATAAATGCCCTGCCGACGCGCCGTAAATGCGGTCAACATCTCTTGAACACAATCCTGCGATCCCTCCAAGGCTTCGATCGCTCCATACTGCGCAAACGTGCAAACATTAGACGTACTCTGGCTTTGTAACGTAGTAACCGCTTTAATCAAGTCCAACGGCCCTGCCACGTAGCCAATCCGCCAGCCCGTCATTGAATACGCTTTGGCAAAGCCGTTGCTGATAATGGTCCGATCGAACATCTCTTGGCTTACGGCTCCAATGCTCATTTGCTCGGTGCCATCGTAGAGCAGGCGTTCATAAATTTCGTCCGACACCACAACGAGATCATGTTCAATCGCAATAGCCGCGATCGCCCGCAATTCATCAGGGTTATAGACCATACCCGTTGGGTTGGACGGCGAGTTCATGATCAATATCCGAGTGCGCGGGGTAATGGCTTGCCGCAGTTGGTCGGGTGTTATTTTATAACGAGATTCGGGCGTGGTGTGCACAATCACAGGAGTTCCCGTCGCCAGCTTCACCATCTCGGGATAACTCACCCAAAACGGAGCTGGAATGATCACTTCATCGCCTTCATTCAGTAGCGCTAGGAACGTATTGAACAGCGAATGCTTGCCGCCGTTGGTGACGACGATATTTTCGGGTTTGTAGTCTAATTTATTATCCTGCTGGAGTTTATTGGCTATAGCCTCCCGTAATCTTGGTTCGCCAGCAGCAGGACCATAGCGTGTTTTGCCCGCATTCAAGGCCGCGATCGCAGCGTTTTTAATGTGCTGGGGCGTATCGAAGTCCGGCTCTCCGGCGCTAAAGCTACAAATATCAATTCCATCTCGTTTCATCGCCTTTGCCTTGGCATCGATCGCTAAGGTCATGGAGGGGGTAACGTGTCCAATCCGTGCTGCCAGCTTCATAGTTCCAAAACTCTACCAAGACATAAGTCGATCGTTGTCCATTATGGTTCTAATGTAGCCTTAATGAAAGCCTAATCTTGGACCGTTTTTTGAATGTCACTTCACTACCAGCGTGCTTGGATTACTCTTGCCCCGAAAAATTTCTCAAAAGCTTGCGAATTCTATAGTAAGCTCCTCGGGAAACCTCCGGATCAGACGTTAATCCGATCGAATCAACTGATTTATGCTGAATTTCACCTCACGGGATTTAATCTCGGAATCTACGCCCCAAAGTCCCCACCTGAGGCGTCTGGCTATTCACCCCTTTCGATCTGTTTTCAAGTGGATGATTTAGAGGCCGCGATCGAATTGATTACCAGTCTAGGTTATCCGCCACCGGGCGAAATTGTGATCGCTTCCCACGGACGAGAAGTTTACGCATTTGACCCGGACGACAATCGATTGATTTTGTACCAATCTAAGATCCGATCGTAAAGCGACGTACACTAATCGTTAAAAATTGCGTTGAATAATACCTTTTAAAAATTGCATTGAAAAGTTGCCTAACTCTCACTCACTTCCGGATTATTCCTATGATTACCGATCGTCGTGAACAACAACACCCGCTCTACGGAAGCGATCGTCAGATCGTCAATACGATTCTTGCTGGCGAACCGACGGACTTAAATTTAGCTGAACTGGCTCGACTCAAAATTCGTTACCGAGGTTTTCCGGGCGCAAGAGACATTCAAAAAGATCTCGATAAAACTCTTGCTAAGTGGCAACTGACCGAAGAACAGCTCTTCGACAAAACCCGTGAACTCCATAACAGTATGCGCTTGTATACCGTTCGTGCCCGCCGCGAACAAGAGGACTGGAGCTAAACTTGCAGTTACCCCTAGAGTCAAACCATGCAACCCTCCGTCATTCCGCCAACCTTAAAACCAGGATCTCGTTTAGTTGCGATCGCCCCTAGTGGAGCTGTTCGAGATCCTGCCGCCTTTCAACCAGGGCTAGACCTGTGGCGATCGCGAGGCTACGAAGTTGTGTTGGCAGAAGGGTGGGACGATCGCTATGGATACTTGGCTGGAACCGATGTGGATAGGAGGAATCAACTCGCCATGGCCCTAAAGGATCCAAACTGCGAGGGAATCCTCTGTATTCGGGGCGGCTGGGGGGCGGCGAGGCTATTGGAAAATTGGCAGATGCCGATCGATAGGGAGAATCCTAAATGGCTCGTTGGTTTTTCAGATGTGACGAGTTTGCTATGGGGATTTGCCTGTGCGGGGATTTCGGGCGTTCATGGCCCAGTTTTGTCCACTATGGGTGATGAGCCACCGTCTAGCCACGATCGTCTTTTTAACTGGCTTGAAAATCATGAGATTGATTCACTTCAAGGCACAGGTTGGAAGACTGGAGGCGTAGCTGAATCAGTGACAGGACTGCTGCTTCCCGCTAATCTCACGGTTGCCACTCATTTATTAAACACCGCCTATCAGCCCGATCTTGAGGGTGTAATTTTGGCCTTAGAAGATGTGGGTGAGGCTCCTTATCGGCTCGATCGGATGTTAACCCATTGGCGAATGATCGGGGCGTTGGATAAAGTTGCGGGGATCGCGATCGGGCGGTTTAGTTCCTGCGAGGCTCCAGAGGGCTATCCGAGTTTGAGTGTTGAGGAGATGTTGCGCGATCGGTTGGGGGAATTGGGAATTACGATCGTGGCGGATTTTCCGTTTGGTCATGAAGGCGAGAATGCGGCATTGCCTGTGGGTGTTATGGTTCGATTAGATAGTCATACAGGAACGTTGGAGTTTATCGGAGCGGGAAAATGAAGACTGAAGAATTGAAGAGTAGTGAAAAGAATAGTGAAATTACTCAATTTAATTTGTCACCGATCGTTCGGATTACATTATTGAGTTTGTATTTAACATTGACGGTACCCCTGCCTTATCTAGCGACTGCAACGAAGTCTGAAATATCTAGTGAATGGTTGTGGGTTGCGATCGCGATCGGTTTCATTGGTCTCTACGGTGCGCTTTCAGAACGGGTGTTAGTCGATGCAACACAAATTCAAGTCACCTATCCAAGATGGTTTCCCTTTCGGCGCGGCTGGCAATTAGAGTGGTCGAAGGTGAAAGATCTAAAAGCCCGAAGTACAGGCCAAGGCGGATTAGTCTATTACTTTGTTAGTGATGATGAAAAAGGGTATTTGCTGCCGATGCGAATAGCTGGATTTGAACGATTAGTCCAAGTCGTTCAAGAATGTACCCAAATTGATACAAGAGACGTGAAACCCTTGTCTCAGCCTTGGATGTATTTGATTTTATTTGTATTGACAATCTTCTTGGGACTAGTGGATGTGTGGGCGATCGTAGCGGCGAGAACAATGCAAAGTCTTTAAACGACTTCAGAACTAGGGCGCAACTAGGGCGCAACTGGGGGAGATCGTACGATCGGAGGCGGTACAGCGGTATCCTTAGTCTGAAAAATTGCTTGCAGCGCTTGAGCCAACGTTTTCGCCATCGCAATCCGATCTTTATAAACCACAATGACGCGGGCCAAAATGGGAAGTTTGTTCTGTGTTGCTTCCAGATAAAGCGGCTCAACGTAAAGCAAAGACTGCTCCACAGGAACAATCAACAAATTCCCCTGAATCGCCCTCGAACCCTGACGGTTCCACAATGAAATTTGTTGAGAAATCACCGGATCTTGATTAATCCGCGCTTCAATTTGTTCGGGTCCGTACACTAACCGTTGCTTAGGGAAAGTATAGAGCAGCAATTTGCCATAATTTTCCCCATCAGACCGTGCCGCCAACCAAGCGACCAAGTTCGATCGCTCTTTTGGAGTGAAGGGAAGTAGCAATATAAACTCTTCAGTCTGAACACTCGGTAAACTGGTGATCAAATAGTAAGGCTCCACCAATCGAGGCTGATCGCCGTAGATTTCCGTCGGGAGCTGCCATTGATCTTCACGATTATAAAAGACCTGCGGATCGGTCATATGGTACGTCATCAGTCGATCGGACTGAAGTTTGAGCAGATCGACCGGGTAGCGCAAATGCTGCCGTAATGCAGTCGGCATGGCACTCAAGGGCTGAAATAAATTAGGAAAGATACTCGTCCACCGAGAGATGATGGGATCGCTGGGATCGGTAATATAAAAGGAAACGGAGCCATTATAGGCATCTACTACCACCTTGACGGCATTGCGGATATAGTTGAGCGAACTGGTCCCGCCATCGGAGTAAGGATAACGATCGCTAGTAGTATAGGCATCCACAATCCAAAATAGACCACTAGGATTATCGGGTTGCTCGGGAGTCGTATTTGCCGCGACAAGATAGGAATCACTGTCATAGCGAAGAAAGGGAGCGATCGCCCGAATCCGTTGATTAATATTACGTCGGAACAATAGCTTCGTGGTGGGCGTAAACTCAGGCGTGAACA
The DNA here is from genome assembly GCA_025351345.1 of Synechococcales cyanobacterium GL140_1_metabat_312. Lineage (GTDB taxonomy): Bacteria > Cyanobacteriota > Cyanobacteriia > Leptolyngbyales > Leptolyngbyaceae > JAAFJU01. Next base: position 9,497 of record JANXWB010000069.1, on the reverse strand, counting down.
GCATCCGCCAATCATTTAAATATTTTGCAAACAATAGTTTCCGCCCGGAAGAGCCTAAGGAAATGCCACCCTGCCCATCGTAGGTGTTGTAAATGTTATCTTCACCACTGGGATAATCCAGTTCTTTTACTTTTGTGCCCGTCATGATGTAGGTATTAGCCAGCTCACCATAGTAAATTCGAGGCTGCCCAATGGGAATCTTCGATCGCACGGCGGGGCTACTAGTGGCCAGGGGAACGCCTTCCGTCAGGCCAATATCTTTGACCAAGTATTCAGGCAAACCCTCTGGACTACTCCGATTCACCGGACTCAGGGTAAAGCCGTAGCCGTGGGTATAGACCATTCGTTGGTTGACCCAGGTTTGAGCCTCCTGGGGAACCGCACTGTAATCTAATTCACGGGCGGCGATTAAAACTTGTTGACTCTCGGTTTGAGCGGTAATCTTACGATCGGGTTTGAGCGCTACTTTTTCTTTTGTGGCTTGTTGTAGCGGTGTGGGTTTCGCAGGCGATTCCACTTGTAACGGGTAACGATCGATATCAGCATCCGGAAAACGATAGTAGAGGCGAATTTGCTGAAGCTGACGATTAGCTTCAAGAAGAGGCTGCTTATCCCAAAGACGAATGTTACTAATGGCGAGTTCATTGGCTTTGAGATCAGCGGTTGTAATCTCTCCGGTGGGGTTAAAGGTCTGTGCTTCAATCTTTTCAAGGCCGAACGCTTGGCGGGTGAAAGCAATGGTGCGCTGAAGATAGGGCTTTTCCCGTGCTAATTCATTGGGCTGAACGATGAAAGATTGGACAAGCATAGGCAAAATCAGACTTAAAACAGTAGCCGATCCGAGGTAAAGCCCTAGACCATAGCGTACTCTTTTATCCGTTAAAGGTATGGCATCATGACGGCTCGTTTGCCAAACTAATAGCCCTGCGATCGCCAAGCTTAGGACACTAAGTACTAGGTAGACGGGCAACTGTATGAGAACGTCTGTAAAGCTAGCGCCGTAGGAAACTCCCCTAGAGGAATAGAGTAATTCGTAACGTCTTAGCCAATAACTCAGGCCAATCATGAGCAAAAGGGCACTACTTAACCCATAGAGATGTCGCCGCTGCGGTGAGGAAAATCCCCTAAACCATCCTTCGCTGATACTATTGCCAGATAGCAGGTAAGTTAAGGCTACGGCGATCCATCCGTACAGCAACAATCCCATCCACCAAAATTCTAGGAGTTCCCAGACCGGGAGCGAAAAAATGTAAACGCCAATATCTTGATTAAAGACGGGTTCTACTTGACCAAAAGATCCCGGATGAAGCGATTGCAATACCCTGTCCCACTGACGCGCTAAGGTCAATGCGATCGTCCCACTCAAGAGCAAAGATACGACCATCAGCCCAAATCTAGTAAATCGCAATAGTACGATCGTTAATCCAAACAGCGCGATCGCACTCCATTTTTGAGAGAGATTCTGCACCACTAAATGCCAAAAGCTTACGGCTCTGAGCAAAATGGGCATGGCTGCGGAACCTGTCGGCTGATTAGGATCAGGATTCCACTGACTGAACAGGGTCTGCCCGTAGTACATCAACAAAATGCCTGCCAGGATACTAAGTCCTAAGGTCAAGGGCAACAGCCACCGGAGTTTAATGGCTCCTTGAGAGAGTTGTCCCACGGATCGATCATCAGACGATCGATCGTATTTGAGGTGTTGAGCCAGGGCTAAATTACTGAACAGATAACCAAAACTGAGGGCAAAAACGGCAAAAAACAATACCGCCTGAGTTGTGAGCCTAACCAAATATATTTCGAGGTATCCAACTTCCTGAAACCAAAGGAGTTCCGCTCCCAAACGAGCCGATATATCTATTGCAAACCCCAGTCCGACGATCGGGACCATGGCGCGAATGGCGAATTTATAGACGTTTTTGGGTTTCAGTTGAAGGCGTTGATTCATTAGATATGCTTAAGAAGGATTCGGCTCGATCCATAATCTTGCACATACTGTACCACCGCTAAATTACTCACTTCCTACCGAAAATAGCGACTTAATTCATTTGAAGTACGAAGATTCACTTTCCGACCTATTAAGTTAGACGATTCTCTATCCCGGCTAAATGAAAATATTCAGGAACTTTACCGGACTCAAATTCTACCAAAAATTCACGTCGCTGCTCGGAGGGGCGATCGATCGTGTTTCTGTATCGGGCTAACGATCGCAATCACCGGACTCAGACAACTCCGGATCTAACCGTTCTACTTCAAAGTTCTGGGGCATCGCGCTTGTGAGGAATGAACCGAAGCAGATAACCTGAACGGACTCATCGGTTTTGGTATAACGGTTTGCTCACCGTTTTTTCACGCATGGGCAGTCCTAAATCTGCCCGCCTACGCCTTTAAACTTCTCAACAAACGCCGCAATTTTTTGGAAAACGCTCTGCTTCTTGGTTTTGTATTGTGGATTAAGCGGACTCATTTTCGGCAGGGTTGAATTTAACTCAGTCCCATTCTCGCTGGCGAACTCGCGTTTCAGGGAGGTAATGATATAGCGTTTGGCTGCTTCTTGATTTAAGCCTTCTGAACGAATTAATTCATCTGCTTCACGGGCTTGCTCGGCTTGGGCAAACTTATAGAATGAATCAATGATGCTGGCTTTATCGGCCATCTTATCGAGATTGGTTTGATTAATGAAATCTACAATTAGGCTTTCTTTAGCTCGATTTCCTAGGCTGGCTCGAATCAAGCGGCGAGCTTCTTCGATCAATTCACCTTTACTTTTATTCTTTTTATTCTGCTCGAAAATCAGCTCAAGAATGTAATCCAGATTGATCTCTTGGGATTTCAGCAAATCCACTTCAAACACCACATCATCCCAATCGATCGCGGATGTTTCTGTTTCACTGCCCGCTTTTTCCCGACGCAACCAGTCGCGAATATCGTTGTAGGTGGAGCGGTAATCTTGAATGGTTCGATCGGCAGGAACCTTGATTGCTTGCAGTGCCGTCAGGTCTTCGTCACTTAAATAGTGTTCCGTTTTAAACGCTTCAACCGCCGTCGGGTCATTCATATCGACATGTTGCAGGGCTTTCAGGCTGGCAAATTCATCGTAGTTTTGCAGCACATTTTCAACGCGCAAATATTCGCCAAACAGCTTGGCAAAGTCTTTTTTGTCTTTTTCTAAAACAATCTCGTCGGGGTTGGGAAACCGCTGTTCTAACTCTGTCACCACCTCCACAAAGCCGCGCCGCGCTTCACCCGTCACCACATCGGTAAAGCCGCCCATATATTCCTTGTAGCTTTTTTCGAGTACTACGTTTTTGGTGTTTGTATCGCCAAACAGGGTAATGGCATCGATCGTGGCTTGTTCTAAATCGCGGAAGGTGACGATATTGCCAAAGGTTTTGGTGGCATCATAAATGCGGTTGGTGCGTGAATAGGCTTGCAGCAAACCGTGATAGCGCAGGTTTTTGTCTACAAACAGCGTATTGAGTGTAGGTGCATCGAAGCCTGTCAGGAACATACCCACTACAATTAGCAGGTCGATTTCTTTGGCTTTTACTTGTTTGGCAAGATCGCGGTAGTAGTTTTGAAAACTGTTGTTATCTACGCTGAAGTTGGTTTTAAACAGGGTGTTATAGTCGGCGATCGCCACGCCTAAAAATTCTTTGGCACTGCTGTTCATGGCGGAGACATCAAAGCCTTCATCTGGGGAATCTCCCTTTGCATTCTGTTCTTCATTAGCTGCAAAAGAGAAAATGGTGGCGATCGTCAATGGTTTATCGCTGTCTTTTTGCAATTGCTTAAACGTTTCGTAATACAGCTTGGCAGCGTCCACACTGCTCACGGCAAACAGGGCATTAAAGCCTTTACTGCTCCCTTGCGATCGGTGAGTTTTTTGGCGGAAGTTATTCAAGATGTATTGGGAAATCTCGCGAATGCGATCGGGGTGTAACAGGGCTTGTTTATTTTCGGCGGCGTTTAGCTTCTGCTCGTCCTGCTCGCTTTCAATGGCTTTGAATTTTGGGCGCACATTGTTGTAGTCCACCTTGAACTTCAGCACTTTTTCATCACGGATCGCGTCGGTGATCACATAGGAATGTAGCTCACGACCAAATACGCTGGCGGTGGTGTCTGCGCCCAAGGCATTCCCTTTACGGATTAATCTGCCGTCCACAATGTCATCGCCAAAGATCGGCGTGCCAGTGAATCCAAACTGATAAAACCGTTTAAATTTTTTCTTTAAGTTCTTCTGCGCCTCACCAAACTGGCTGCGATGGCATTCATCAAAAATGAACACGACCTGCTTGTTGTAGATAGCTAGGTCGCCTTCGGTTTTGATCAGGTGATTGAGTTTCTGGATGGTGGTGACGATGATTTTGTTGTCGTCTTTGTCCAGGTTACGCTTCAGCCCCGCAGTGTTGTCAGAACCATTCACGCTATCGGGCGAAAAGCGCTGGTATTCTTTCATGGTCTGGTAGTCGAGGTCTTTCCGATCGACCACAAAAAACACTTTGTCGATAAACTCTAGCTCCGTCGCCAGCCGCGCTGCTTTAAAGCTGGTTAAGGTTTTGCCTGAGCCTGTGGTGTGCCAGATATAGCCGCCGCTCTCAATACGGTTCCAGTGTTTGGCTTGGTAGGCGCTGTTGATTTTCCATAAAATGCGCTCGGTGGCGGCAATCTGGTAGGGGCGCATCACCAGCAAGGTATCATTCACATCAAATACTGAATACTGCAACAGCACATTCAGCAGGGTATTTTTCTGAAAAAAGGTGGCGGTAAAGTCTTTGAGGTCTTTGATTAGGGTGTTATCGGCTTTGGCCCAGTTCATGGTGAAGTCAAAGCTGTTTTTATTGCGCTGGGTGGTGTTGGCAAAGTAGCGGGTATTGGTGCCGTTGGAAATGATGAATAGCTGCAAATATTTATAGAGCGAATGTTCAGTGTTAAAGCTTTCTTTGCTGTAGCGATGCACTTGGTTAAAGGCTTCACGAATGGCTACGCCGCGTTTTTTTAGCTCAATTTGCACTAGCGGCAAGCCGTTGACCAAGATGGTGACATCGTAGCGGTTGGCTTGGGTTCCTTTTTGTTGAAATTGTTTGATCACTTGGACTTTGTTGCGGGCCAGGTTCTTTTTGTCGAGGAGGTAGATGTTTTGAATGCGACCATCATCAAACACAAAATCATGGATGTAATCGTCATGGATTTTGCGGGTTTTATCGGTAATGCTGTCGCTAGGTTTATCTAAAAAGGTTTCTACAAAGCGCTGCCATTCGCGATCGATAAACTGCACATTATTCAGCGTCTGCAACTGTTCGCGGACGTTGGCTAGCATGGTTTGGGGATTGGTGACGCTGGGCAGGTATTGATAGCCTTGCTGGGTTAAATCCTGAATAAACTCGCTCTCTAAGTCGTATTCGCTTTGGTAGCTTTCGCTAACTTTCGATTGCTTGCTGTATTGTTCGAGAATGATGAAGTTATTGGATTCGGCGATCGTATTATAGTCGGTCATGATTCGGTTTCTTTTTAGATAAAATTTCGTTTTAGTTTCTCATAGCCAATTTTCCACAACCAAGTTTGGCACACGCGAAAACTCACGCACATTCGCCGTAACAACTGTTAAATTCAAAGCTAAACCATGCGCCGCAATCAGCAAATCATTTGCACCAATTGGTATTCCCTCCCTTTCTAAATACGCCCGAATCTCAGCATAATAAAACTCAATTGGTGACTCAAGTGGCAACACTGTAATTACCTCAAGAATTTGATTTACTTGCTGCTTTAAACGTAGTGACCCATTCTTTTCTGCCCCAAACCGTAACTCCGCAGCAACAACAATACTTGTGCATATCCTCGCCTCTCCAACTTCTGCAATGCGTTGAGCAATTTTTCCAGAAGGATGCTTCACCAAATCTGAAACAATATTTGTATCCAACAGATAGAGATAAGTCATGACTAAAATTGAATATCATCAAGTGGAAGTAACCCCTCATCAATATCTGGAAAAGCTTCATCAATATCTGGAAGAGTCGCCAACAATTCCAATAAAGATCTTTTCTTAAATGGTTCAATAATCAATTTCTCACCTTCTTTCCGAATTACTACATCATTACTAGGCATTTCAAAAGCATGAGGAATATTTAAAGTTTGATTGCGTCCATTATGAAACAAACGAACTTGATATTGACTAATCATAGTTTCCATTTTATCTCACTTGTGGCAGCAAAATATGATTTTAGTATAGCTTCATTGATTCGATCCAGTCGGATAAAGTTATTGGATTCGGCGATCGTACTATAGTCGGTCATTGTTTTTTGTCCTCCAAAAACTTTTTCTCCGCTAGTCTTCCCCTTACTTCAAATTGTGACACAATCCTTAGTTATGTACAGCAGTTATCTACAGCCCGAGCTTGATTTAGCGATCGGCCACGGTTGGGCTTGGATTGTCAGAAGAAGAGGATGCGTAATGTTAGAAGTAAGTACAACGATCCCAAACTGGGACTACTGTGCTAAGGTAGTTGAGTTAACATCAGCTTATTAACTAGCTTTGTGAGTAGCTTTGTGAGTATCTCTGTGACAATATGCGAGTTATTGCCAAACGAACCCTAATTCAGTTTTGGGAGAATAACTCAAACTATGAAGATGCACGTGTTTCTTTAGAAGCTTGGTATCAAGAGGCAAAGCACGCAAAATGGTTGAGTCCTACAGACGTTAAAGCTAAATATCGTAATGCCAGTATTCTTAAAGGTGGACGTGTCATCTTCAATATCGCTGGTAATAAATATCGGCTTGTCGTGTCAATTAACTTTGATACGCAAATTATTTACATCCGCTTTGTCGGTACTCATAAGCAATACGACACTATAGACCCAGAGACAATATGAACAGCATTGTCATTAAACCAATTAAGACCGAAGCTGACTACGATGCCGCTCTAGAGCAAATTTCATCTCTGATGGATGCTGAGGCAGGTACAGATGAAGCTGATGAACTAGAAGTGTTGGCAACTTTAGTCGAATGCTATGAGGCTGAGCATTATCCAATTAACTTGCCTGATCCGATTGCCGCAATTCGCTTTCGTATGGAACAATCCGAACTGAGTCAACGCGATCTGATTCCTTATATTGGTAGTCGTTCCAAGGTCTCAGAAGTACTTTCAGGCAAACGCTCCCTGACGTTACAAATGATTCGATCGCTGCATCAAAACCTAGGAATTCCAGCAGAGGTATTGTTAAAAGAGCCGGGGGCAACGTTGCCTGATAATCTTGAATCAATTGACTGGTCACAATATCCCGTCAAAGTTATGGCAAAACTTGGTTGGATTGGTCAAGATGCTTGCGATCGCGCTGAAGAGGTGATGAGAGATCTCATTGATCGGGCAGGCGGCGATCGAGCAGTTGCAATGATGCTTTGTCGCCAGAATGAAAATATTCGACGCAACGGACAAATGGATAGGTATGCTCTTCAAGCTTGGGGACTTCAATTGATGGCGATCGCCCGTGAAACCAATTTGCCTACTCACTATAAATCTGGCACTCTAACAGCAGAATTGGCTCAAAAAATGGTGCGTCTCAGTTGGGCTGAGTCTGCTCCTCGGTTGGCGAAAGAGTTCCTTGCTCGGTATGGTATTCACTTAATTTATCTACCTCATTTACCACGAACCCGCTTAGACGGTGCAGCCCTCAGACTACCCGATGGAACTCCTGTAATCGGGCTAACTCTACGCCACGATCGTTTAGATAATTTCTGGTTTTCTCTATGTCATGAACTAGCACATCAAACACTGCACCTAGAAGAAAATCCTGGCGATGCTTTTTTCGAGGATTTGAGTGTGGAACCACCTGAAAGTAATATTAAAGAGCGTCAGGCTGATGATTGGGCAATGAATGTTCTCATTCCTACTGCTCAATGGCAATCTAGTGAAGTTGCTGTAAATCCAACCCCTACAAATGTTCTAAAATTTGCGCGCGAAGTAAATATTAATCCAGCTATTATCGCTGGCCGAATTCGTAAAGAGACGGGAAACTATCGACTACTCACTCACTATGTCGGTCATGGTGAAGTACGGAAATTATTTATTAATAAATAATTTGACAAGTAATTATTTATTAATCTGGGGAAAACTTAACAACAAGTCGCGGTAATATTCGTATTGCTTTTGGCGCAAGGCAATTTCACGGGGCAAGCCTTCGCTGATGGAATAGGTGAGGGTATCGAACTTGTCGAGGATGGCGACAATACGGGCTTGTTCTGCGAGTGATTTTTGGGAATCGCCAGCATAAGGAATGGGAATTTTAAAGCCCTTTATGATTCCTGAATTGAGATCACCTCTGGCACCCTGTCCCAGTCCTTTAAGGTTTTCATAGTTAAGACTCACCCAATGGAAAACATATCGATACAAGACTTTTTCTGCATCGATTTCCAAACAACAACAGTGCTGGTTAGTTGTTAATGGAATTTTATTGATTGCAGATCGTCCTGCGGTCGCACCTGAGATCGCAATAATAACGCAATTTTCAGGAATCCATTTGACGGCTGATTTTTTCAATGCAGAAGGAGTTATCTTGACTTCCGTTTCTTCTATGTCAGAAAATCTTACCTCTTGCGTTCTTAACCAAGGAATTGTGCCACCATCGTAATATTCTGATGTGCCTGCTGTGGGAGTACCACCAGAGTATGACTTGAGGGATATATCCCCCAATGTCTTCCATTCCACTTCACCTTTTTCAAAAGTCAACAGCCGATCGCGGTAGTAGTTATATTGTTTCTTACGATCGGTCAGCTCGGCGGTCAGCTCGGCGGTCAGCGCTGTAAAAGTGTCCAAAATCCGCACGATTTCGGCTTGAATAGCAAGAGAGCGATCGGGGTTGTCTGGGCATGGGATGGGGATTTGGATTTTTTTAAAACGCTCCTTGGATATATTGAAGCGAGTTACACCACTTGCAGTCTTTGAAATTTGAGAGCGCATGAAATGACTGCGAAACAAGTATTTTGAGAACTCAGGAGCTAGCGGGGTGTCCGCATTAAATCGAACACCAAATGAAAAGCTATTCAAATACACAGAACCTTCAAGTTTTGTCGTGACAGACGAGGACATTCCTGCCTCATCAGCAGTTTCAGATGATCCTGTAAATAAAACATCGCCATATTTAACCTCGTGCTGACTTTCCGAATCAGACACCTTGACAGATTCGAGAGCATTAAAGTTAACATCTATGTTGAAAAATATATTTCTGTATGTAATGTATTTTGCATTGCCGCCATCAAAATCTGATTTTATTTTTCCAGTAAGACCGCCATAGATTTTGGCTACTTCCCCCAGCGTCTTCCACTCCACCGTCGCCTCGTCCAACAACTTTTCCAGAAAATTCATACCGCTCATACATCACCTTCCGTTGCATTGTTTTCTGCATTTCTGATGCATTTAGCCGCTTCTTGCTCTAGCATAGCCGCCAACTCTGCTTCGGTGGGCAAGAGGGTTTGGTATTTAGAGGCAAACAGTTGTTGGCTTTC
>JANXWB010000018.1 GCA_025351345.1 Synechococcales cyanobacterium GL140_1_metabat_312 | reverse complement strand
GAAAGGAGATTAAATGCCTGAAATCAGCCTGATCTAGAGAAGAAGTTGAATAGAGATGGATAAGAAAGAGAATAAATGAGAGAAATGTAGTTTGCACATCAATCATTTATTCAACATAACTAGTACTCACTATTTCCTTTAGTGTCTAATAAATATATATTATCTCCGAGGGTGATTAATTTTCTCGGCTGGCTTGGATTGGGAGTAACTGAATGGGATTTTTTAATGGAAGAAGATCTCACTTTAGCTTCTAAAATAGTCTCTGAATTAATAAGGCATTTTTTAAATGCTATTCCAGATTTACTTCCTTAATTCAAGACACTGTTCAGGAAGGGAGTGATTGTCAGTCCCAGTTTCGGTGATTGTGACGGTGAAGGATACTCAAGGTGCAACGGTAACGCAAAACTTTACGATCGGGGTAGTTGCAGATACGGAAGCACCACAGGTGACGTTACGAGCAACGCGGAATCTGTTGAATGTGGGAGAGGAGATCACGTTTGAAGCACAGGCGATCGATAATGTCTCAGTTGCCGGGTTGAAGTTGGTGGTGAATGGACAGGCGATCGGTTTTCTTGGGGAGGGGCGATCTTTGGGCACTATTGGACGCTGTGCGCCTTATCTCTATGAACAAGATGCACTACCAGATAATTACGTCACTATTCTTAGAACTGATTCACTCGATCCCGTTTATCTATCTATTTATCTCAATAGCATTATTGGAAAGCTACAGGTTGAAAATACTTTAAAGGTTCATCCGGTCAAACTAAGCTATACCCTAAAGATATTGTCTGGGATGCACCTAAAACCATCCAATTGAAGATCAGAGCAAACGTGGAAGCCTCTCACGAAAAACGTGAACAATCTCAACAACTCCTAGAAATTGCTAAAACAGGAGTAGAACGGGCGATCGAAACTGATGAAGAGGAGGCGATTGCTTGGATGAATCAGCAGCTTGAGAACAAATCTGATCTACTCATCAAGAATGGCTCAATAACTGAAAAGAGCAGATCATAGTAGAGTATCAAAGTCGGTTTGAGTTGCGCCCCTGATTACTCCCAGGACAAATATGGATATCTCAGAGAGAATAAACTGGTTACAAAACCATACTGTATTTAGCCAGATTCCTGAGGCAGCCTTAAGGGCGATCGCGACTCAGATCCAAGAGACCTCCGTCCTCGCCAATCGTCGTATTGTCCTCGAAGACACCATTCCCGAGACGCTCCTGATTCTTCACAGCGGTCATCTCGAAAGCTATCGCACCAGCCCCACCACGATCGCGCAAACCGTTAGTATTCTTCCCGGTTCAGTGCTTTATCTCAAGGAACTCTTGCTGGATCAAGCCGCAGACAAAACCAGCATCACCTTAGATGATTGCGTCCTGTGGCAAATTCCCCGCGCCGAATTTTTAACCATCACCCAAGAACATCCTGGAATCACTCAAATTCTTTCCCAGCAGTTAGCGATCGATCTCCAACGGGCAGAGTCAGAACTTGTTTATGAACGCGATCGTGCCACCGCCTTACGTCCCTATATCGTACCCAAAGCCAGTCGAGGCATCGTAGGCTCTAGTCGTTATGCTCTGCGCTTGCGACAGGATATTAAAAAAGCCATGCAGGAAACTGGCGCGGTTTTGATTTTAGGAGAACCGGGTCTGAACAAGGACAATATTGCTGCGTTAATTCATTTTGGCTCTGGAACTCGCAAAGAACCTCTCATCAAAGTAAATTGCAGCACCTTGCAGACCAATGGCGTCGAACTGTTTGGACGGGGCAACAAATCCGGTTTGTTAGACTGGATTGGGCGCGGTACCTTAATGCTGAATAACTTAGAAGATTTAGCTCCAGAACTTCTAGAAAAACTGAAGCTTTTGCTAAACACGGGTGAATATACGTCGCAGTATCGAGAAGACGAAGCCACTCCATCGCCGAAACGAACCGAAGCACGCATCATCATGATTGCTGAAAAGGTTATTCCCAAACTTACCAAGTGTAAGTTGCTCAAACACAACATTAAAGTGCCGCCCTTGCGGGTTCGGAAAGCGGATATTAAAGTTCAAATTGACTATTATTTGGGATTGCTCTGTCGATCGCGAGGTCTCCCCAAGCCCACTGTCACGCCTGAAGCCCTACGCCGACTGCAAAGCTATGATTTTCCTAACAATTTAATTGAATTGGAAAATTTGCTCAAAAGAGCCTTAGTTCAAACAGCTGGAGCGAAGTCTCTGACCGAAGAAGTCTTCTGGGCGGAGGGCAAAAAAGAGCGTAGATTTCGAGTTAATTTGCTCAATGTTTATCCATGGCTACGGCGATTCCTGCGCAGTGATTGGTATCCCGATCGGATTAACTATGGCATCACGCTGCTGGGATTTGCATTTATTGTCGGTGTTTTATTTCTGGGACCGCAAACCCGCGATCGTAATTTTGTCTTAAATCTTTTTTGGGACTGGTGGTGGCTGGGAAGTTTGGTGATTTTTCCATTTTTAGGCCGGATTTGGTGTGCCTTTTGTCCGTTTATGATTTACGGTGAACTGGTTCAAAAGCTCTCTCTGAAATGGTTTCCAAGAACCTTGCGATCGTGGCCGCGTCAAGAAGCCGAACGGTTTGGCGGCTGGTTTCTATTTGGATTTTTCGCGCTCATTCTGCTGTGGGAAGAGCTATGGAATTTAGAAAATACGGCCTATCTTTCGGGTTCTTTATTGCTGCTCATTACGGCAGGCGCTGTGATCTGTTCGCTGCTGTTTGAACGACGGTTTTGGTGTCGCTATCTCTGCCCGATCGGCGGCATGAATGGCATGTTTGCTAAACTCTCAATGATTGAACTGCGGGCACAGCAGGGAATTTGTTCTGCCAGTTGTACGACTTACCAATGCTATAAGGGTGGTCCCCAACTGGGTGAAGGTCAAGAAACTGGCGGCTGCCCCGTCTATTCCCACCCTGCACAGCTACAAGATAATAAGGATTGCGTTCTGTGCATGACCTGTCTCAAGGCTTGTCCTCACCGATCGGTAGAACTGAACTTGCGCCCACCGGGAATTGAGCTATGGACGACCCATAAGCCAAACTATCCAGAAGTTGCTTTGCTATTTTTATTGTTTGGGGCAACGTTTCTCCATCGATTACCGGAGATTGAGCAGGAGATGGGCTGGGATTTGCAATTAGATAACTTTGGCGTTCATACCTTAGTTTCAGTGGCGGTTCTATTTGTGCCCGTGGCGATCGCGTTTCCAATCCACGGTTTAATTCGTCTGCTCGACCCTAAATCTCGTCCGTTTGTTCAACTCGCCTACGGTTACTTACCTTTGGCTATGGGGGGTCTGTTGGCCCACTTTCTCCGCCTAGGACTTTCTGAAGGCGGTCAAATCATTCCAGTCACCTTTGCAACCTTTGGCTTGGCCATGACTAATCCCATTATGTGGATCGCCCATCCAGCTGTGATTTCTTTTCTGCAAGCTGTCGTGCTCACTGCTTCGGTTTTGGCCACGGTGGTGTTGACGCAGAAAATTGCACGGCAATCATTTTGGAAGTTGTTGCCTCAGCATTTGGCGGGGATTACGATCGCCCTTCTAATGAGCCGTGTAATTGTTGGGTGGTGAGCACGCTAATACAAGCCAAATGCTGAGGCAAAATACCTTATCTTCCTAGGTTTGTTTTATCTTCTCATCCCTCATGTTGAATCAATCGCCAGCCGCGAATAGTTGCAAAAGTCCGATCGGAAGTCGGTATTTTGGGAGCAATCCAAGCATAACTTCTTGCAGGAAGTTGTTCTATTGATGTGAGGTGTTGGCCCAAATGAGGCGTCTTAAAAATGAATAAGATGTAATCTTTCTGTGGATCAACATCCTGAGAAGGTGGCGCGATAAAGTTAATAGTCTCATTCGACAAAATTGCCTGAACTGTTGGAGATTCAACGCCATTATTCAGCGACACCGCATAGTCTCCCCACAATCCCGACAACCCCATGAACGTGAGCGCCAACCAAGGGCCAAGGAAAATGCTCCACAACCATCTAGAAATGAATTCTGATTGGGAAAAACCGGACCGAGTTAGCCACAGAATTAACGGAATCAACCACCCGATCGACAAAATAGTAATGACTGTTGCAACCGATCGAATGACATCAAGTTCAACTGGGATAACTTTCAAAAAGAGGAGTATACCTGCTGTCAACAGAATAAGCGCTAATCCAAAAATTCCTAGACTCAATTGGCCAAGAAGCTGCGATCGCCGATCTTTCAGATAATATTCAGAGCAATGACTCAACGCAACAGCACTCCAGATCGCTATCCAGGGAAGGAGTTGGAGCGGATAGTAGGCCGTTTTAGTTCGGAAAATATTGAGTTCGGTGAATAGCAGAATAGGATAACCCAACAGCAGCCAACGATAGGATGTTTTATATCGTGGATTCCAAATGCACAATGCCAGTCCAATCAAACCGATAATGCCCCAAGGGAACGCATTGACAGGAATATTCCAAAAATAATAAAGCGGTCCAACACTATGAAATTCCTGCTGATTCAGGAAGAAGACCTTTCCCACTAATGTTTGCAATGCACCCCAGCCATATTGTTGTGTTGCCGCCCAAAGCCAGCCTATAGCGGGAAGCAATCCGATCATTCCCCCTAATCCAACCCAAAGCATTGCAATCCAATCAATACTCGACCACTTAATACTCGACCATTTCTCAAATTGAGTAAGCCTGAATTGGGCAAGTCTAGATTCATCGGTAACTTCAATTGCGTTTGAATTGATAAATCCACCCACCCACAGCGCAGGAAGAAAGGCAATAGTGGCGGGAATGATCATAAATCCCTTAATCAAAAAGCCCCAACCAAACATCACCCCAGTCAGAAACAAAAGCGATCGTCGTCCTTGAATCCGCGACTCCAATAATGACCAAGCGGCTAACAGTTCCAACATCACCAGCACCATATCCTGAGTGCCCAACCCAGCATACTGAACCACAATAGGGGTGATGCTAAAAATAATAGCCCCCAGCCAGCCAATTCCCAGTCCTAGAAGAATCTCACCCATACGAAATGTGAGCAGCGTACTCGCTAAATAAGCCAACATACTCGGTAGTCGAACACTTGTTTCATGCACCCCAAAAAACGTGTAACACAACGCAATTAACCACTGAATGCCAATCGTCCGATCGAAGCTAATGCCTCCGCCCCATTGAAGCGTAATCCAATCTCCAGTTTCCAAAATATACCGCGCTTGAATTGCGTAATAGCCTTCATCGTGGGCCATTAAACTTTGATTAATGGTTTGACTCAATACAATGGGTAAAGCCCAGAGAACTAAAAGCAAATAGGGATTTATAGCACTCAATTTCATACTAGATGGTGTCATAGTCCTAGATGTTGTAATTCAGCGCAAAGGATTTTGCCTCTTTGGGTCTAACATAGACGCACTGGTTTTCCTCAAGCTGAAGTCGATCGTACCGATCGCGAGTTAAATTCGCAATCATAAGCTGCCCGTCTTCAAGTTCAAGTTCAGCCTGAATTTCCCACCCCAAATGAATCAATCGGGCCACGCGAGCCGGAACTGTGTTATTTGCAGCTTCTAAGGCAATTTCAATATCATGAGGCCGCAAAAACATTTCAGGATGGGCCGAGTCAAATCCACTTTCTTGGAAGATTTTAGAACTCGTGGGTAATACATTCACCGGACCAATGAAACTCATGACAAAGGCGCTGGCGGGATGATCATAGACTTGCGCCGGAGTCCCGATCTGTTCCACTTTGCCCTTATTCATTACCACGATCCGATCGCTCACTTCCATAGCTTCTTCCTGGTCGTGGGTCACAAAAACTGTAGTGACATGAACCTCATCGTGCAATCGCCTTAACCAAGCCCTCAAGTCTTTCCGCACGCGAGCATCTAAGGCCCCAAAGGGTTCATCCAGCAGCAACACCTTGGGTTCCACCGCCAACGCCCGAGCCAACGCAACCCGCTGACGTTGACCGCCGGAAAGCTGAGATGGATACCGATCGCCCATTCCTGTGAGCTGTACAAGGTCTAAAAGTTCTTCAGTCCGAGCCTTAACCCGAGATGCCGCCATTTTGCGAATTTCCATCCCAAAAGCAATATTGCGTCGGACGGTCATATGTTTGAACAGAGCGTAATGTTGGAACACAAAACCAATTTTGCGGTCTTGCACACTCCGATCGGTTGCATCCTCCCCCATGAGAGAAATTCTACCGCTATCAGGACTTTCTAGGCCCGCGATAGATCTTAATAACGTGGATTTGCCAGAACCCGACGGTCCAAGCAATGCCACCAGCGAACCACTTTCAATGTCAACGGAAACCCGATCGAGCGCCTGAAAGTCCCCAAACCGTTTGGATACGTCCTGAACACAAATACCCATAAACTTAATTACCTTGTTGATGAACCGAGGTGTGAACAACCGCTGTGTGAACTGTTGACTAGAAACCACGAAAATCCGATGGGGAAACCGTAATTTCTACATACATATATCACATTTACTAAAACTGAGAGCAATTCTCTGACTGACAATAGCGCTGTTGGTGCTTCAGACGAAATACGATTTGAAGGATTGGTTGAGATGCTTTGTAGGACGGCCCGCTATGATAAGACCGCAAACTAGTGAGATACAAGGTAATGAATCGTCAGCGCAGTAAAAGACGCCCTTTAAATCCTGTGGAGAGTCTATGTTGGAGCATGATCGCCCTCAGTTTTGTGTTGCCTTTAGTGCTGAGGGCCTGTAGCGAAACCAAATCCGATCGGTGCAATCGCCTAATTTCCATTAGCAATCGGACCAGCCAAACGGTGCAAAAACTTCCGGCTGAGAATTTACAACCCGCCGATCGGTTTACCAAAGCCGCCGACTTGTTAGAGCGCGCCGCTCAAGAAATGCAGGACTTGAAGCCATCCGACAGCAAATTGCTTGACCTACAGCAACAACTTACTACTCTTTATCGTCAAGATAGCACCAACAATCTCACCCTAGCCCAGTCCCAGAATGCCAAAGCCGTCCGCACCGCCGCCGAACAAATTCAAACCGATAGCATTACCCAAAAAAACTTAGTCCAAGCTGTGAACACCTACTGCCAAGCGCCCGATGCTTAAGAACGATCGATGCGCATCAAATAAATACAACCGACAAATAACTAGAACAAACAAGCTCAACAAACTAAGTATAGAATTCCCGCCATCACACTAGTGAGTTTCGCGCTATATTCATACAGGCGATCGCATCCATAATGGAATAAATCGCTGCCAGAATTGAATGGCCTACACTGAATTTATCTTAGGGAGCTACGCATATGACCCGCGCCACCATGGAAACCGACAAGGGCACAATCCATCTCGAATTATTTGAAGCTGATGCACCTAACACGGTCAAAAATTTTGTCGAACTGTCGAAAAAAGGCTTCTATGACGGCTTAGCGTTTCACCGAGTCATCCCCAATTTCATGGTTCAAGGTGGCTGCCCCAATAGCCGTGCGGGTGCTAGTGGAACCCCCGGAACCAGTGGTCCGGGTTACAAAATTGATTGCGAAATTAACAAGAACAAACATCTTGCTGGAACTCTTTCCATGGCTCATGCGGGCAAGAATACAGGTGGTAGCCAGTTCTTTATCTGCCATTCACCCCAAGGCCATCTAGACGGCGTTCATACTGTCTTCGGTAAAACGGAAGATATGGACATTGTTAATGCAATTCGCGGCAACGATCGCATCATCAAAGTAACGATCGAAGATTAATTCAAAGCTTAAAAAACACCTTGTAGATCCAAAATTCACAGGGTGTTTTTTAATGCTCAATTCAACAGTCCCAAGTGAGTTCTAAGTGATTCCCAAATGACTGCTAAGTGGAATCGCGTCCCAAAAAATCCCCTAACAAATAAAGCGATCCGCACAACACGACTCTTGCGTTCTGAGCATCCGTCGCCGCCTTAAGCCCCTTCATCACATCATCAAAGACCCAAACGCGTTTCAAATCGGGTCGAATAGATTTTGCTAATTCCACCAATATTGCCAGATCCGCCGACTTGTGCCCCGCAACCGGAACGAGATAGACCGAATCGCCCGATCGGAGAAGCGTTTCAAACATCTCACGATGATTCTTCGTCGCCAACATTCCAATTACCCAATGGGTTGGCAATGTCGTCGGTTGGCTGTCTAAAAACGATCGTAATACCGCAGAACTATCGCTATTGTGGGCACCATCAATCAAAATTTTATGACCGCGCCAGTTGTACCATTGCAAACGGCCCTTCCACTGAGTTTTTGCAATCCCTTGAGTAATTGCCTCATTGGGAATGTCCCAACCATCTTGACGCAACAACAGCGCCGTCGCAATCGCCAGCGACACATTCGCCAACTGCACCGCGCCCTGAAGCGGTAACTCAAACGTCAACGATCGCGGGACCAAGGCAACGCCTTCTTCTTCTAATTCAAATAATTCAAATCCTTCATACATCGCCCAACCTTGAGCCATCGCCTGAGCAGGCTGAGGAAAACTCATGGGACTGTAAAGATCATAGCCGCGTCGTACAATAACCGCCGCCGCTTCCTTGGGCATCTGACCCACAATTAATGGGCAACCCGTTTTAATAATTCCAGCCTTTTCAAAGGCAATTTTTGCCAACGTGTCACCGAGACGTTCAACATGTTCCAAACTAATGGAGGTAATAATGCTCGCCAACGGTTCATCAATCACATTCGTCGCGTCAAGCCGCCCGCCCAAACCTACTTCAACGATCGCTATATCCACGGACTGATCCACAAAAATACGCCACATCGCCGCTGTCAATACTTCAAATTGCGTCGGTTCAAGATCTCCAGAAATTTTCGATTGCACAACCTGTAAGGCTCTCAATAGGGTTTCCCAAGCGATCGGTTCGTCATCAATACAAATCCGCTCTGTCCAATCCACTAAATGGGGAGATGTATAGCGACCCACCCGATAGCCAGCTCGGTGAAAAATAGACGAAAGGTAGGCACAAACCGATCCTTTTCCATTACTGCCCGCCACATGAATTACCGGAATCCGCTTTTGGGGATCGCCTAATGCCGCCATCAGACGGATACTGTTCTCTAGCCCCAACTTGACCCCAAATCGGGCATAGCTTCCCAGCAAGCGATCGATCGCCTGATTCTGTTCTGAGATCTGATGTGGTGAAACATTATCCAAAAGCTTTACCTAGAATCCAAACGCACCTATCAGTGTGACGCAAAATGGTTATTTGTAAATTTTATCTCTAAATCATTTTTTTATGTAACGTCTATTCTTGTTTGTGTCGGAATACAGAATGTAAAAGTAGTGCCTTGCATAGGATTACTCTCGACAGCAATTGTTCCATGATGCAAGTCAACACAGGTTTTAACCACCGCCAAACCAAGCCCCGTTCCTGCAATTAATCCAACATTTTGGCCGCGATAAAAGGGTGTGTATAAGTGAGGAATATCCGTCGGAGATATTCCTTGGCCTTGGTCTTGAACTCTAAAAATAATGCCATCCCTAACGCCACTAGTAATGCTATTAATTTGACTGGGAGCATGGAATTGGTCTTCTAAAATAAGTTGAATTTCACTCTGAATTGGCGAATATTTGATTGCATTTAGCAGTAAGTTACTCAAAATTAAATACAAAAGTTTCTCGTCTAAGTTGGCATATTGTTGACTCGATCGGCTGATGAATTGAATCACATGACGATGGGCATTGGCTAGATCAATATCTTCGACTAGATTTAAGCAAAAAGAGGTGAGTTCTAGCCGATCGCGTTGGCACATCAAACTTCCCGCCTCCGCTCGTGCCAAGGTCAAAATATCATTGAGTAACTGGGTCATGGCTTTGGCGGAGGATTGAATTCGCAGGGTGTTTTTACGAACCTTGTCACGATCGCCAGATTGGTCGCTTGTGAGCAGCAGCTGACTTGATCCTAAAATCACACTTAAGGGTGTTCGGAATTCGTGGGAAGCCATGGAGAAAAATTTTAACTTCAAATCATCGCGGTCTTTTTGTTCAAGCAGTTTTTCACGTTGGGCTTCACTTTTCTTTCGTTGGCTGAGTTGTTGTTGGACCAAATAAACTCCTAAACTAACAATTCCAAATGCTGATACCAGCCACCAAGCTTCAATGAAAACCCGATCGCGAATATTGGCCTGAGATTCTTGAAGCCATCGCCGCAGTCGCGATTCTTCTACTTTTTGCATTTCGACCATCAACCGTTGGATCTGCTCTCGAAGCTGGACGCTGGCTCGAGTAATGTCCTGTTGTTGGATGACTTCGGTCTTGTCAATTTTATAAAGCTTAAGCGATCGTTCAAGTAGGACAACTCGATCGCGAATTAGGACTTCCATCCGATCGAGCCGCAGCGTTTGTTCCGAATCAAGATTCAGATGTTGCCGCAATTGAATCAGTTCTGTGTCAAGATCTTTAATACTCGCACTATACCGATCCTTTTCCGCTCGATCGTCCAGCAACACATATCCGCGCCGTGCGGACTCAGCCACCGTCATATCCGCATAAACAGTGGTTAAATGTTGGATAATTTCGTAGGACTTTAAAACCTGGTGATTGCTCTCAATTAACTGTATGGAGTTACGATATGAGATTAGGTTGCTGCCACTAATCCAAAATAGCGAACCCAATAATCCACCCACTAGCCATTGATATTCAGAACTCCATTTTAACGATCGAAACCATTTCATGAATTGATCATACTGCTGTATTTTTATTATCCCTTTGCTATGCGTATTTTAGTTGTAGAAGATGATGTTCAACTGGCTGATGTGTTAACCGACGCATTATCCGATCAGCAATATATTGTTGACTTGGCTCAGGACGGGGAAGTAGCGACAGAATGGATGAATACGTTGACTTATGACTTAATTGTCATGGATGTGACATTACCAAAGTTAGATGGTTTAAGTCTGTGTCGGCGATTGCGCGATCGGGGACTAAGTTTACCGATTTTGATGTTAACTGCCCGAGATACGATTTCCGACAAAATAATCGGACTCGATGCCGGAGCGGATGACTACATGGTCAAACCCTTTGACTTACAAGAATTCATGGCTCGAGTACGGGCATTAATTCGCCGAGGAACGACAGCATCCTGTTTCAGTTTAGTGTGGGGACAACTCAAGCTCGACTCTCTAACTCACGAAGTTCATTATGACAATCATGAATTTTTTCCCACACCCAAAGAATATGCCCTGCTAGAACTCCTCGTCAGTAATGGTCGGCGAGTGATGAGTCGGGCGGGCATCATCGATCGACTGTGGCCAATGCAAGACTCCCCCACGGAAGAAGCTGTAAAATCTCACATAAAAGCGCTTCGTCAAAAGCTAAAACTCGTGGGCGCACCGGATGATTGCATTGAGACCGTTCACGGCTTAGGCTATCGCATGAAATAATGTGATAACCCATTTAAGTCCATCAACTACTAACCGATTTCTCCCCGTTCTAACCTCGATTTCTCCCATATCACATGAATACAATTAAAAAATAGGTTAAGTGACACAATAAAACCTAGAGATTTTCTCGAAATATTTTCGATGAGTATAAAGAAGGCTATTTGCTAAAAGTCACAGCAAGTAGCTTTTTTATTCAGGGCCGTTTCATTCTAAATTTAGGCATGTCGTGTACTGACGAGTGTAGATTGACGAGAAGATGCCGTTCAGTCCTCAGAGATTTTCGTCTTCGATGGCTGAATCGTCTAAGCTCCTCGCCCAATCTAAAATGAAATGCCCCTGTACTCACTCATCCTCAACAAAAACTGTTTACCCTGTTATAGTCTGAGAATAATCGCTCCTTAGCTCTGAAATATGCCCCAAGCTATCGTTAATTCTCATATTCCTATCCCTGATGAGCACATCTATCAACTATCAAAACTTCGTAACCTCAGCAACCTCTGGGATCAAGCTTTTGGCATCCCAGGCACCCAGTGGCGAATGGGACTTGAATCTTTAATTGGACTTCTTCCGATCGGTGGTGATTGGATCGGACTTCTGATGTCTAGCTACATTCTATTTCACGCCGTGAAGTTCAACCTTCCCCGATCCGTCATGGTGCGTATGGTTGTAAATGTTTTAATTGATGCGATCGTTGGAGCCGTACCAATTTTAGGAGATCTTTTCGACACCACCTGGAAGGCCAATACTAAAAACGTAAACTTATTAGAAGCCCATCTAAAATCGCCACAAACCAGCCACAAATCAGACAAACTCGCGCTCTGGCTTTTATTCGGTGGGTGTATCTTGCTCGTCCTATTTCTAATGGCAATATCTGTCACCCTGATGATTGCGATCGGAAAATTTATATTTCATTCTTAGCCTAAATTTAGAATGAAATAGCTCTGCTTTTTTATTGCGTATTACTTTTAGAGTCTATTAATTGAGAATTAATGGCAAAAAATAGCCTTTGAACTGACGGGTCCAAAGGCTCTGAAGATAATTTCGAGTGGTAATCAGTTGCCGCGAATAGTCCTCGATTTAAAAAGAAATACAATGAAATAGATTGATCTAGACAAGTCGAGAATAATACTCAACCACTAGCAATTCATTGATTTGGAGTGCGACCCACTCCCGTTCACAAAGACCATTGACCTTACCAATAATCTTAGTTTTATCAAACTCAAGATGGCTTGGAAGGTTAGTTAAACCTGGGTATTGAAGATTCGCTTCGACCAATTTCTTGGACGCTTCACGTTCACGCACCGTAATAACTTCACCGGGACGGCATTGGTAGGATGCAATATCCACAACCTTGCCATTGATGGTGACGTGACCATGGTTCACAAGTTGACGTGCTCCTGGGATAGTTGGAGCCATGCCCAAACGGAACACGGTGTTATCCAAACGCATTTCCAGAAGTTGGAGCAGCACAAGTCCAGTCGAACCCGCCGCACGACGTGCTTTTTGGACATAGCGACGCAATTGCTTCTCGCTCAACCCATAGTTGAAACGGAGCTTTTGCTTTTCTTCGAGTCGAACACAATACTCAGATTTCTTCTTACGTGCTTGACCGTGCTGTCCCGGCGGATATGCCCGACGAGCAGACTTACGGGTAAGTCCAGGTAAGTCGCCGAGGCGACGAGTAATTCTTAGGCGTGGACCACGATAACGAGACATTCTTTAAATTTCCTTGATACTCGAAAATAATTCAGGCTTCTAAGTATATCGTGCGATGGGAAACTGCGAAAGCCTTTTGAAAAAGTTCTGGAGGACGATCGCATTCTCATATCTATTTTCAGCTTATTCATTCATCTCCTTATAAGTCGCCACAGCAGAAGGCGAAATACGATTGAGATAACGGAAAATCCAGTATTTAAAAATGGTGTCGAGAATCACTGGAAAGGTCGCGATGAAAAACGAGATATAGCTATGGTTAGCGACCACACCCCAATGATTCGCGATGCCTTCGAGTAAAACTTCCCAGCCGTGGGGCGAGTGAAATCCAACAAAAATATCAGTGAGCAGAATAATAATAAATGCCTTGGCGCTGTCACTAAGTCCGTAGGTCAACTCGTCCAAGAAGCCGCCGAGGACTCTCATTTCCCGTTTGCCGTTAACGAAAATAATGATGAAGGTAATGAGGCTCGCTAGATCTGCAATCCAGTTTTTGACGGCTTCGGCACTGTCGCGAGAGAAATCATTAGCAAGGCTGGTGACTTTGGTGCGAACTTTCTCTTCTCGGATTTCTGGCGATAGGATTTCTTGTCCGATCGCTTCCTTTAAAATATTCTCAAATTTTAGTCGTTCTTCGTAACGAGTCAGCTCCTCAAGGGCCTTTTCAGTCATTTCGCTATTCAGAAAAATCTTGGCCGGATTGACAATAGCAAACTGCTCGTGAATTAAGTGCCCGACAGGTAAACGATCGGTAAGGACAAAATTTCGCACCGAGAGCTGCACCAAAATCGGCACGGCCACTAAGGTTAGAAGAAATCGCACCGCAATTTTTGTCCGAATCCGGCGAGTTTGGAATTCTTCCACGACATCGGTTGCACCATCTGGATCCAGCTCGCGGCGCAACCGATTAAGGGTTCCTAAAATCGATCGGGGCAATACACCTACATTGTCAGTCATCGCTTCAATATTCCCCAGAGCATTGGGAACTTTGCGATTGGCGATATCAAATTCACGATCGCTAATCGCTCCATTATTGGACGATGAAGTATTGGACGAGGGGGCTACCGTAGTTTTCTGGGACGTAGCGGGTACGATCGCCTGGGACAGTACAATTTCCCGATCGGAACGATAACGAACCAAAACTTGATCAATAACCTTCAGCTTTTCGACCTGCACCAACTGTTGATCCGTCGCACTGCGAAGCTCACCCGGAGATGGACCAGTCAGTTCAGAGCGTGATCGATCGTTTTGGTTGGGATTAGTGAAACTAACTGTCGATCGGCTATTGCGATACTCCATCAGACGCAGACGCAACTCCTTGAGGTGACGTTGGAGTTCCTGCTCAAAATAGCCGAAGGATGCTTGCCCGAGTCCATTACCATTTTGAAGTGAGATTTTCTGTCCCCCAAAATGTTCATTTTCCAAGGATTGAATCGTAAGTGCTGCATCATAGGCCCGATCGAGGGCACGATCGGGCGTTGTCAAATACCAGCGTTCTGCACGCTGGAGATACCCTGTCATACGGGACCAAAGTGGAGTAGTCATGGCGTACAGACGATTAAGATAATAAGTAGTAAGTTTAAGCCTGTTGGCCTAGAAGTCTAGATCAACGTTCACCATAATAGTCCGCAATTCGATTTAAGATTTCTTAGAGAAAGTGCATTCATTCTAAGAGGTGTTAATCCTTTTGTATAGCATCTGGAACGTCACTTGAATTGGTATGACAAACCTAAAGACTCCATACCTTAAGCAATTCAAGCTGAAAGGTGTCTTTGAAAATGGAAAGGTATCTTGATAATGAATGGTCAAATCAGTCGTCAGTGGATTGTCGGAACAACTCTAAGCGGAAAAACACGCCATCTTTTGACCACATTTCAAACTTGGTCCCAGGATGCCGCGCCATCTCACGGGACAGCCATTGATTTACCGTTTCCCTGGGGATCTTCTCTGAATCCGAGTCAATCGGCTATCTATCCACGGGCACTAGTCCTCAGCGCGATCGGGGACAATCGTCTTGTGTTAAGCGATCGGCTCACCACACTAACCCAATCCAAAATCCCATTTCGATCGACCACGCCCCTAGGATTTTTTGAAGAAGAAGTCCTGCTATTTTGGCCGTTGCTGGTGAAAAATATGGGACTGACGGCTCAGTTTCCCGTCCGACTACGACCTGAAAATGAACAAGAACTAGCCACAAGATTTTGGCGATCGCAACTGGACACTGCAATCGGTAAAACCGGAATCCAAGCCTCAAAACTCGTCCGTAGATTGCTCGATATTTATCAGCTTGCGGCCTTTTCAGAGACAAGATTAGAAAAGATTCCAGCCATTCTGGAACAAGGATTAATGGCCGAGTCGCCAGAATTAGTACTACCGCCTGACATAATCGGCACGATGCTTTTGGACTGGCGATCGTGGTGTTTAGAGCAGGGCTTGCTCAATTACGGTCTGCTCACTGAACTGTATGCTCAGAATCTTTTGTCAGACCCACATTATCAATTGCAATTGCCCTATCGAATTCAGGCTATTTTTGCGGATGATGTAGACGAATATCCGCCCGTGATGCGATCGGTATTTCAGCAAGTGTTGACCTACGAAGCGCCTATTGTCTGCACCTTTAATCCTAATGGCGGCATTCGGTTGGGCTTAGGTGCGGATCCGGCTGTCATGGAAAGAATGGCAGAAGACTGGGATCGAATCGATTTGTCGCCGCGCCAAAATTGCTGTTTTACGATGGCTGGTGATGAACTATTAGATCTCGTTACCACGCCCCTCTTTCTACCGCCGCCGCTTCCATCTTGTATAGAAACCATCCAAACCACAACCCGCGCTCAACTTCTGCGTCAGACCGCCACCACTATTACTCATCGGATCAAATCCGGCAAAGTCCGTGCCCAAGACGTTGCCATTGTGGCTCCGGGGTTTGATCCAATCTCACGCTATGCCCTGACTCAGATGCTGACGGGCCAAGGCATTCGGGTCAAAAATTTAAATGAACAGCGTCCTCTAACCTCCGTGCCCCTAGTCCGATCGCTCCTCACCTTACTTACCCTAGTCTATCCAAACCTGGGGCGTTTGATTACCCGCGATGGCATTGCAGAAATGTTGGTCGTCCTGAACCCAAAGATTGATCCGGTCCGATCGGGCCTGCTCACGGACTATTGTTTTGAACCTCATCCCGATCGGCCACGTTTATTACCGAGTAAGGTTTTTGAGCGATGGGATCGTTTAGGCTATGACGGAATGACGGCCTATGACGATCTGATTGCTTGGATTGCGATGCAGCAAGATCAACTAGCCGCCCGTCTATTGGCCAATCCGATTGTTCTGCTCGATCGAGCGATTCAAAAATTCTTTCTTGGCGGTGCCCACTTGCCCTTTGAACAGGTCGCTAGTCTGCGGGAATTACTCGACACTGCGCAGCACTACTGGGAAGTGGAAACTCGAATTCATAAATCTGACCAGATTAAAGGCGATATTAAAAGCAATTCCATGGCAACCGCTCACTCGGTACGATCGTTCATTCAACTTCTGCGATCGGGGGCTGTCACCGCAAACCCTTATCCAGTCCAAGCGATCGGCAGTGCCCAGGATGCCGTTACGATCGCGTCAGTATTTCAATACCGTTTGAACCGAGAATCCCATTCCTGTCAATTTTGGTTTGATGCTGGGGGAAGTCGTTGGTTGACGGGCGTAGATGCTCTGTTTGGGTCACCGTTATTTTTAAGCAATTGGTCCGGCACTCAGTGGGAAACAAAAGATACGTTGAAAATGAACGAACAGCGACTGATTCGGATTGTGCGGGATTTATTGGAACGATCGTCCGATCGAATTATTCTCTGTCACAGCGATTTAGCAACCAGCGGTCAAGAACAACTGGGACCGCTATTGTCTATCATCAATGCCGCCATGAATGGTCTTTAACCATCATAAGAATGTTCTTTCTGGAGGACGGAAATTAGGTATGATCATCAAGAGTTTAGATCCGTACTCGGTGAGCAATGATGAGCCAAATTCAAATTTCCCTGGAAGGGACAAGTGCGATCGCAGTTGCTCAGGCGTTGGAGGGATTGCCCGGTTATGAGGTGAATTACGCGGTGGAAGATGCAACGGTGGTGACTCAGGGCGAGACCAGTGATAAGTTTGCACGGGTATTAATTACAATGAAGGCGATCGTTGATTTAACGGGGCAGACGGTTCAGGTAGCTGATCAGGGATTGAGTTTTCTGGAACATCTGCGGGATTTTCAGTCGCAGCCTGTGCAGTCGGTATTGGTGATTTCGGGCAATCGGGAGATTGAGGTAGAGAATGCAACACCGGAAGAGATTGTGAAGATTATTAATGAGTTGGAAAAATAGTCCTGGAATGTCAATCCCAGAGGCTGAGTGTATTTTGGGTTTATTTGGGCTTCTCAATACTGATATGACAAAAACTCTTTTGATCTTGGCGGCGAATCCAAAGGATTCCGATCGGTTTCACTTCGATCGAGAGATTCGAGAGATTACAGGTGCGTGGGAGCAGTCACGAGACCGCGTTCAATTTAAAATCGAACAAGAACTAGCTTTGACTTGGGAACGTTTGCGACGCGCACTAGTGAATTATAAACCCGAAATCATTCACTTTGTAGGTCATGGTCATGGCAAACCAGGCCTAGTGATAGAAGCTGAAGATGGAACTATTCAAGAGATTTCGGGCGATCGGCTTTTGAAATTGCTTCAATGTTTTTCTGTGAAGTGTATTGTTTTAAATGCTTGTCATAGTAGAGTTCAAGCGGAAACGATACATCAGCACGTGCCTTGTGTAATTGGGATGAAGCAAAAAATTGCACAGGAATCATCACAGGAGTTCGCGATTCCATTCTATGAAGGCATTTTTGGGGGAATGAGCTATGAGCAGGCTTTTCAATTAGGGAAAACAGAGATTTCAAGTACGTTTGATGATTTTAAGCCCTATCTTCTATTTCGCGACAAGAAGATCTTGGAGCAAGAAACACGATCGGAATCTAATCAACAGCGGCAAACCACTGAAGACAATAAAGACTCAGATTGGTTAAATCAAACAATTGCTGAGATTGATTCGTCAATCACTATTAAAAATAAACCTGCTTCAGAGGCTACAGAATTTCGTCAAATTACTAATCGTTGGGAGGAAGATTTGTATCAGCTTGATCATGATCAAGCTAAAAAAGGGACTTCCAAAATTTTCAAGAAAATCAAAAGGAACAAATCTGATACTTCTTTGTTTTTGTTTCAAGGTTATGAGAAATTCTTAGGGAAGCGATACATTAAATATCTAGAGAAATCGATCGCTAGTGAGAGAATTGGACGATTTTCAAAGCCCTATAAAGTTGGATTTCTGGATAATGTACCAACTGAAACCGAATTTCTGATGAATTTGGGAGAACACCTTGCAATCGAAATCTCATCGTCTCAGCAGATTTCGATGGATCAGATTTTTGAGAAAATTAAGATTGGACTGAAGGGGTGTAATGTATTTTTCCTAGAAGTGAATCTGCCGGATTTAGATGGAGATAACAGCTTCTTGTGTTGGTTCCTTGAGAAGTTTTGGGGGAAGTTGCTACAGAGGATGCCGGAATTTCGATCGCAAAATTCATCAGCAGTATTTATTGCTGTAGTGACCTTGGAATCAGAGGTTAATGAAGTATTTCTGGATGAGTTTACCTGTAAGCTTACCAAGCCGTATTCAGATAAATTCATTGCTTTACCTAATGTGAAATGGAAAGAAGACGAGATTCGAGAATGGATAGAATGCTATTCAAATCTACAACTTTTGCCAGGTCAATTGGAGAAAATTCCTAGGAGTATTTTTCGATTTACAAATGGTTTACCGGGAGCCTCAGAAGCTAAACTTTTGCGGGAATTAGAAAATTTGGCGAGTTAAAACTAGTAATTTTAAAGTTAAGAGGTGTGCGACTTATGAATAATCGAAATCAACGGAAAGAACGATCGAGGTATACGTTCACGGGCGATGTGGCCAAACGTCCGAAGGATGCTCATCCTGATTCTCCCAGTGAGGTTGAGGCTTATGTGGCAGACGATGCCGAGCTGAAACAGGCAATTAATCTAGCAATCTATTTGGGTCGGCCTTTGTTGTTGGAGGGCGAGGCGGGGTGCGGTAAGACTCGGTTGGCGACGGCGATCGCGTATGAATTGGGGTTGGTGCTCCATCGGTGGGATATTCGATCGACGAGTTTAGCAAAGGAGGGACTCTATGAATATGATGCGTTGCTGCGATTGCATGATGTTCAGGTTGCCCAAAAAAACTCGAATAATGCAATTAATTTGGGTCGAGATCCAAGTAATTCAGAGGATTATTTACGCTATGGAGCACTAGGAAAAGCATTTAGTTCGGGCGATCGTCCGGCTGTTGTTCTGATTGATGAGATTGATAAGGCAGATTTGGATTTTCCGAATGATCTGCTGACGGTTTTGGATGATCCTTGGACGTTTGAGATTGCTGAGGCTGGGCTTGAGAATGGAAAACTAAAACAAGTGGGTCCAGCACTACATCCGCCGATCGTGATTATTACCAGTAATCGTGAGAGAGGTTATTTGCCGTTGCCATTTTTACGGCGTTGCGTTTACTACTATATGAAGTTTCCCAGTCCCACTGGACTACAGAAAATTGTGGAAGCGCACTATGGAGAAGCTATCACTGGGAGGACAGAATCTGCAACAGCAGAGACTTCACTTAAAACTGAACTTA
This sequence comes from Synechococcales cyanobacterium GL140_1_metabat_312, assembly GCA_025351345.1. GTDB lineage: Bacteria > Cyanobacteriota > Cyanobacteriia > Leptolyngbyales > Leptolyngbyaceae > JAAFJU01. The sequence continues at coordinate 43,003 of JANXWB010000018.1, read as the reverse complement.
AAACTAAATTTATAAGTGCTGCGATCGATCGTTTTTTACGGCTTCGGGAATCGGGAGAACTGTATAAAAATCCGGGGACGAGTGAGTTTCTCGATTGGGTGGATGTCATGATGACGTTTGGTAATTTGATAACTTTGCTGCCGTTATTGCAATCGGATACTAAACAAATTCCATTTCGTGAGGTGCTGTTTAAGGTGCAAAAAGATTGGCAAAAATTTGACGCGGCGACGATCGGGGGATAGGAAAATGAATGATGTTCCGCTGGTATTGCAAAGGGTTCAGGATGCGTTTGGGAAGGTCCGTAGGGAGTTTCATTTGGGAGTGGGTGAGTTGCAGGCGGCGATCGACGCAGTACAGGGTGGCTTTGGGTTGGCAGATAGTGATGCTTTAGAGCAGGTACTAAAATCGCTGTGGTGTCATTCTGTGGCGGAGCAGATGAGTTGGGAGAAGCTGTGGCGGGAGATTGTGGTGGCTTGGGAGACGCAGAAGGAGGATTTTAAGGACGATCGATCACAGTCTGATGATAAGGACGATAAAACTGAAACCGATCGTGGCTCTGAGAAACGATCGGAACAGAAGACTAGTCCTAAACCGCAGGGACGATCGGTGGAAACACCTGTGACAGCGGGGTTTAGTGCGTTGCCTGTGCAGGTGCCGAATCTGGCGACGGCGATGGATGAGTTTGAATTGAGAGGCATGGGTCCAGTGACACGGCGATCGATGTCCTATGGCTGGCGATCGATGCGGCGGTTGCGGGCGGATGGGCCGAGGGATGTGGTAGATATTAGGCTGACAGTAGTTCGGGTGGCTAAGACAGGCATATATGTGGGTCCGGTGATGGGGCATCGCCGCGTGAACCATATGCGGCTGTTGTTGTTGATTGATCAGCAGGGATCGATGGTGCCGTTTCATCGGTTGAGTCGGGATCTGGTGGAGACGGCGAGGGAGGATGCAAACTTAGAACGGTTTGATGTTTTTTACTTTTACAATGTGCCCCAGGAGTTCCTGTATCGGGATGAGCATTTGACGGAGCCGATTGCGCTGGCGGAGGTGTTGGGGGTGATTGATGATGAGACGAGTGTGGTGATGGTGAGTGATGCGGGGGCGGCGCGGGGACGGCGCGAGAAGGAAAGGATTTTGGCGACGATGCGGTTTTTGAGAGGGGTGCGATCGAGGACGGCGGCGGTGGGCTGGTTGAATCCGATGCCGAGGGAACGGTGGGACCGAAGTAGTGCGGAAATCTTGGCTGAGGTGTTGCCGATGTCTGTGATGGATCGGGATGGGTTTGGGCAGATGGTGGAGAAATTAATGGGACAATTATTTTAGTGCTGGAGGCTACTGGTATGGTGCGTCGGGCGAGTGCTGAGATGAATGAGGTGGAGTGGGGGATCGATCGCTTTGTACGCTGCTTTGAGCCGTCTTATGAGCGATTTCTGTGGTATGCGGCGGTGCCTATTGTGTTGACACCAGAGTTGGTGGGGTATTTGCGGAGTCAGTTTTTGCCGTTGTTACCTTGGGTAGCGGAGGCAGATTTATTGTTGTCGGATTTGTGTCGGGAGGTGGGGTATGAGCGGTATGTGATGGATTCGGGGGTACAGGCGGAGTTATTGGGGCGGTTGGAGCGGGAGGAGCCGGAACAGGTGGAGATAATAGCGAAGGTGTTGGTAGGCTATGTGCAGCATTTAGCTCGGACGAATTCCTATGTGACGCAGCGGCAGCAGAAGTATCAGCAGTGGGCGGCGATGTTGTGTGTGGCAGAGTTGCGGGATGAGGCAGTGGGGCAGATGGGGGATGAGTTTGCCCATTGGGGTGGGGCGGTGACGGAGCCGGGGAGTTTTGGGGCGGGGAAGGCGGAGTTAGCTTGGTTGTCGGGAATTGTGCAGGAGCTTGCGCCGAGATTGTTGGAGCATTCGGGGTTGGTGGCGTTGGCGGGGAGGGTGAGTGAGGCGATGAGGCAGCCGGAGAAGGTTAAGGGGGATGCGGCGATCGAGTTTGTGGTGGGCGATCGGACGTTGGCCTTTCCGATGGCGTTGTTGGGGAATCCGTTACCGAATTCATTGCTGGGATATCCAGCGCTTCAGACGTTTGAGTTTGAGACGGCGAGTCTTGAAGAGGGGGAGGAATTGGTTGTGGATGAACTGCCGAAATTAGAATGGCAGAACATTACTTTTGAATTTAAGACCGCACAGTTATCAGTCGAAGAATCTGGATTCTTGCGTCGTAAAAAGAAGAAAGAATTATTCAAGATTATTCCCGGTAGCGCAACGGTTGCGGGCTACGTTGAGCCTTTGGGTAATGGCATTAAGTTGAATATGGTGCAGATTCCCGCTGGACGGTTTCTGATGGGTGCGCCGGAGGAGGAACTGGAGTCTGCTTCTGACGAGAGACCACAACATTGGGTTACGGTGCCAGAATTCTATATGGGACAGTGTTTGGTTACGCAGGCGCAGTGGCGATCGGTGGCGACGGCCTTACCTCAGATTAAAATTGTACTAGACGCTAATCCTTCTAACTTTAAGGGCGATAACTTGCCTGTAGAACGAGTCTCATGGGATCACTGTGTGGAATTTTGTGCGCGGTTATCGCTGGAGACGGGACGGGAATATCGGCTGCCGAGTGAGGCGGAGTGGGAATATGCTTGCCGTGCGGGGACGACTACTCCGTTTCATTTTGGGGAGACGATCGATACTGAGTTAGCTAACTATGACGCTGATAATTTGTATGGTCGAGGTCGTAAAGGTAAACCTAAAAATAAAACCACTGTCGTCGGAACATTTCCTGCAAACGATTTTGGTTTATACGACATGCATGGAAATCTATGGGAATGGTGTGCGGATGATTGGCATAGCAATTACGAAGAAGCACCTACAGACGGAACTATTTGGAATGCCTCTAATGATTCCGGATCCGATCCGGATTCCGATACTATAAAGGTATTGCGGGGTGGTTCCTGGATCTTCAATCCTTGGAGGTGCCGTTCTGCTTCCCGTGTCAGCTATGCTGCGGGGACGCGCTACTTCAGTCTCGGTTTTCGTGTTGTGAGTTGTGTGCCGAGGACTCTTCATAGCCCTTAGCGCTTTTACACTCTTGTCTTTGCGCTCTTGTCCTTGCGCTTCTTAGCCCTTCGCGCCAAGCGCGATCGAAAAAGGCACAACTCGATCAACTCAACAAAGAGGATTCCTAATGCGCTATGCGATCGTCATTGAACAAGGAGCGACTAGCTATGGAGCTTATATTCCGGATCTCCCCGGTTGTGTCGCCGTAGCAGAGACTCTTGAGGAAGTCAGAATGCTGATTCAAGAAGCAATAGAATTCCATCTTGAAGGCTTAAAAAGTGATGGCGATGCACTTCCACAACCTAGATCCATCTGTGAATATGTTGAAGCAAGTTTTGTTTAAATATGAAACGTTATGGCAATCTTTATCCGCAAATCAGCACCTTTGAAAATCTCCTAGTTGCCGCTCGCCAAGCCCAACGCAGTAAGCGCTATCGCAGTAATGTCCTAGCATTCAACTACAACCTCGAAGCCGAACTCTTTCAAATCCAAACCGAACTTACGACTCAAATCTATCAACCCGGCACCTATCGCACCTTTCGTATCTTTGAACCCAAACCCAGATCGATCGCGTGGACTTCCCATCGGTAATCTGACTAGCCAATTCTTTGCAAATTGTTATTTGAATAGATTTGATCATTTTGTTACCGATCGCTTGCGACTGCCGAATTATTTGCGTTATGTCGATGATTTTGCATTGTTTTCAGACGATCGTGCAACTTTAGTAAAAGCCAGAATTGCGATCGAAGAGTATTTAGAAAGCTTACGACTACGAATTCACCCAATCAAGAGTCAGTTATCCGAAACGCACATCGGTGTAAGTTTTGTAGGGTTTCGAGTCTTGCCCGACCGGATTCGCATTCGCAACGACAACCTACGCCGATCGCGCAAACGTCTTAAAGAACTCCAGCAAGACACTTATCAAGGGAGATTTGGGGGAATCGGGTCTTTGATCGTCTAAGCTAGCTCTTGGGGCAGGCAATTCTAAGCGGGGTGGTTCCTGGATCAACAATCCTAGGAGGTGCCGTTCTGCTTACCGTAACAACAATGCTGCGGGGACGCGCAATAACAATATCGGTTTTCGTGTTGTGAGTTGTGTTCCGAGCACTCTTCACCTTGCCAAATTCGATCGGTGGGAATCGATCGATCGTGTATCGAAGAGTCCAGACCTGTTCCTGTGATGTCCGCAAAGGTATCCAAAAATAAAACCTGATGGGGGTAGCTTGGTAGCTTCGGTGAAGACTTGCCCCCATCTCTAAAAATTCTCAATTTTTTATGCCTCTAACCATTCACCGCCGCAAACTCACCGCCCAATTCTACCCAGAAGACCTTGGGAAAGGTATAAACCTAGATATGGTTCTCATTCCTAGCGGCAGATTCGAGATGGGTTCACCCGAAGATGAGCCGGAGCGACGTGATAATGAAGGTCCGCAGCATTTAGTGACAGTACCAGACTTCTTTATAGGGAAATATCAAGTCACCCAAGCACAATGGCGAATTGTGGCTGATTATCCAACAGTGAATATCAAACTAAAAGAAGATCCCTCAAACTTCAAAGGAAACCATCTTCCCGTAGAACAAATTTCGTGGGATGAAGCCGTAGAGTTTTGCGATCGGTTGACGGCTAAAACAGGACGATCGTACAGACTGCCGAGTGAAGCAGAATGGGAATATGCATGTCGTGGTGGAACAAAGACTCCTTTTGCTTTCGGGAAGACGTTAACGACCGAATTAGCCAACTATGACGGTAACTATACTCATCATGCTGACGGGTCAGAGGGCCAATATTTAGAAAAGACGACACCCGTCGGAACGTTTCCAGCAAATACTTTTGGTTTGTATGACATGCATGGAAATGTTTATGAATGGTGTGAGGACCATTGGCATGGAAATTATGATGAGGCTCCAGATAGTGGCAGTGCATGGCTTGAAAATAGCTCAAAGCCAGGTGCAGCAAGAGTTTTGCGGGGTGGTTCCTGGTTCAACATTCCTAGGTGGTGCCGTTCTGCTTACCGTTACGACTTTGCTGCGGGCGCGCGCGGCCACGATATCGGTTTTCGTGTTGTGAGTTGTGTTCCGAAGACTCTTCATAGCCCTTAGCTCTTTTACACTCTTATCTTTGCGCTTCTTAGCTCTTCGCGCGAAGAGCGATCGAAAAATTTTGGATTTTATGCCTCGCGAATAGGCCAGCATCTGAAATTTACTACGCTTGAAGTGTGATGTGACACCGTCTAACCCCCGCTCACCCCAGAAATCCCCACTCGAAACAGCAAGCATCCCAATCATTTACCAAAGATACTGGATGGAATATCCGTTCCACCGAAGACTTCGGCGAAATTCTTGTTACAATTGATTACAAGCGCCGCATTATAGTAAGACGTTTACCTCAACTCTTATCAATCAACAGCCAGCCCACCGCCAGGACGCGCCCACCGCCCTATGACTTACCAGACTGCCGAACCATTGACGCTTGATGTCGCTGCCACTGCTGTAGCGCCTTCATCTGTCATCAGCAATGCACCCGAACCCACGGCCAACGCGACGATGACCGATGTTGATGGGATTCCATTGCGCTACGACCCGGAAGCGATCGCCGCCTACTACCAAGGTCATTACTGGGAAGTCATCAAACGCGCTGTCAGCGTCTTTCTTCCTCTGTTTACCTATCTTTTCGGCATTTGGTTAGACATCACTCAGGGCAAAAAGATTTCTGAACAACGGATTCGAGCCGTACAACTGCGAGATTTATTAACCGAACTCGGCCCCGCCTTCATCAAAATTGGCCAAGCCATGTCTACTCGGCCCGATTTGGTGCCGCCCATATTCCTAGAAGAACTTTCTAAACTCCAAGATCAAATTCCTCCCTTCCCCAACGAAATAGCCTTCCAATTTATTCGTGAAGAACTCGGAAAAGACCCCAGTGAAGTCTACGCCGAAATCTCACCCAAACCGATCGCTGCCGCATCCCTCGGCCAAGTCTATCGAGCAATCCTAAAAACAGGAGAACAGGTCGCTGTCAAAGTCCAGCGTCCAGGATTAGCCCGTGGGATTGCTCTGGATTTGTTTGTACTACGAAAAATTGCAGCCCTAGCCATGGCGCGTATTTCAATCATTCGTAGTGATTTAGTTGCAATTACTGATGAATTTGCCGAACGTATTTTTGAGGAAATGGATTACACGCAAGAAGGACGAAATGCGGAACGGTTTGATGAATTGTACGGCTACATGTCTGATATTTATGTGCCAACTATTTATTGGGATTACACGGCACGGCGCGTTCTGACAATGGAATGGATTGAAGGCACAAAACTAACTGAACTAGAAGCGATCGCGGCTCAAGGTTTAGATGCCACCTATTTGGTTAATGTGGGCGTTCAATGCTCACTGCGTCAACTTTTAGAACATGGCTTTTTCCATGCCGATCCCCATCCCGGCAACCTTTTAGCGATGCCCAATGGCAAGCTGGCTTATCTCGATTTTGGGATGATGAGCAATATGAAACCTTATCAAAAATATGGCTTAATTGAAGCTATTGTTCATTTGATTAACCGTGACTTTGAAGGCTTAGCTCAGGACTATGTAAAATTAGAATTTCTAACGCCAGATGTTGATCTCACGCCGATTATTCCAGCCTTTGCGATGGTATTTGAAGATGCTCTGGGCGGCAGTGTTTCGGATATTAATATTGCATCAATTACCGATCGGCTTTCGGAACTAATGTATGAATATCCATTCAGGGTTCCGGCTTACTTTGCCTTAATTATCCGATCGCTTGTGACGTTAGAAGGCATTGCGATTAATGTCGATCCAAACTTTAAAGTTTTAGGGGAAGCCTACCCCTACATTGCAAAACGATTGCTAACAGATCCTGCGCCAGAACTGCGAAATTCATTGAAAGAGCTGCTGTTCAAAGAAGAAAGTTTCCGATGGAATCGCTTGGAAGGACTGCTTAAAAATGCGAAAGGCAGCATGGAATATGACATTAGTGGTTCATTGGATCAGGGAATTGAGTTTCTGTTTTCAGAACAAGGCAACTATATTCGAGAACGCTTAATTGAAGAGATTATTAAAAATGTTGATCTTCTAGGTCAAAATGCTTGGCAGAATTTCACAGCCAATGTTGGAAGCCGATTGGGACTGCCAACAGAGCAATCTATTCAATCTCCTCAGTCTCTAGATAATGCGGCGACTCTAGACTATATCAAACGGATTTGGGCGATTTTGCAAGATACTGAAGGATTTGATGCCAATCATCTTTTGACGTTATTACCAAAGCTAGCGGCTCGGGCCGAAACACAACAAATGGGTCAACGTATTGCGATGGGATTGACTCAGCGATTAATTTCTCGGTTCATTCGTGAAGTGTTGTTGGCAGATCAATCTAATCGATCGGCCTCAAAAAACCGAACAGCTCCCGTCTTTAATCCACCCAATCCACCCTTGAGACCGATCGGATCTGCGCGGTAGACTTAATATGATCGGAATAGTTTCAATTTGCTATTCCGATCGCATACTCCTTAACTTCTGAGCCAAAGTATTCAACCTACTAGGCGTTTAATCTATTAGGCCATTACTTTAAGAGAGGTTCAAGATTAATGTGGGGTTCGATCGCATTAGCAAGTTGATCAAGCAAAACCTCGCGCTGTTCACGATAATTAGGAACACCCGTCGGCAACGATCGAAGTCCCCGCTGCGTCCGCAATCGATTCAGCCACGATCGCCGCCATGGTCCATTATCAAACAGTCCATGGAGATAGGTGCCCCACACCGATTCACTCGCATCGACCAAACCAAGATTTGCATCATCAAACAATGGACGCACTTCCTGATCACACCCTTCCACAATGCGCGTTCGGCCTTGGTGAATCTCGTAACCCGTCACGGATAAACCCTCTTGAGGAAGGTGGGACGTAACTGTACGTTGACGAGCAATCTTTTGACCTGCAATCACCGTTCGGAGCGGCAATAGTTTAAGCCCTGGGAATCGACCCTCTTGACCTTCAACCCCTTCTGGATCCGCCAACAATTGTCCCATCATTTGGTAGCCACCACAAATCCCCATCACTGTTCCGCCCGCAGCCACGTACTCCTGAAGCTGCTGCACCATACCAGATTTATGCATCGCAATCAGATCAGGAATCGTTGTCTTAGAACCTGGAATAATTACCGCATCAGGATGGCCCAACGTTTCTTTTAATCCCAAATAGTTTAAGGTCACCGACGATTCTGACTCCAGCGGATCAAAATCAGTGAAATTTGATATTCGGGGTAGACGAAGCACCGTGATAGTTAAATCACTTTTTGTATTGCTTTGACGACGCTCAAAAAGACTCAAAGAATCCTCTGCTGGAAACGCTTCTTCTAGCCAGGGCACGACCCCAATCACCGGAATTCCGGTCCGCTGCTCCAGCCAGTCAATTCCAGATTGCAATAGTTCTCGTTGCCCCCGAAATTTATTGATTACAAACCCCTTAATTAAGGCACGCTCATCGGGATCTAGTAACTCTAAGGTGCCAATAATATGAGCAAAAACTCCACCCCGATCGATATCTGCCACCAAAACGGTTGGTGCATTCAGATACTTGGCGACCCGCATATTTGTCAAATCACGATGCTTCAGGTTGATTTCCGCTGGACTGCCCGCACCTTCACAGACAATCATGTCAAATTCTTCCGCTAATCGTCGAAGGGAGTCTTCGATCGCCTGCCAGCCAATATCAAAAAACTTCTCATAATATTCAGCCGCGCCTACAACCCCAACGACCTTCCCCTTCAGTACCACTTGAGACGTCATATCCCCTTGAGGCTTCAGCAGAATTGGGTTCATTTCCACCCAAGGATTAGTACCAGCCGCCCAGGCTTGAACCGCTTGCGCATGGCCAATTTCGCCGCCGCCCGCTGTCACATAGGAATTCAGTGCCATGTTTTGGCCCTTAAAGGGAGAAACTCGCCAACCCCGCCGTGCCAAAATCCGACAGAGGGCTGCTGTGATTAAAGACTTTCCCGCGTGGGATGTCGTTCCAACCACCATAATTGCTTTCATCTTAAAAAGTCTCCGATAAATATAATGAGTAAAATAAAAATTAGAACGGTAATCGAATCCAACGGGTGATGGCATTGAGCAGCCGATCGCGCCAAGTAGCCTTCAACTCCAGACGACCTCGATCGTGCCATCGATCAAGAACCATCCGCCCCAGAGGTGTCACTCGGAAACTATCCGTCAAACCCTGACCATCAACTTCCCGCCGTAAAACACCCACATCAATCATCCACATCAGCTCCACATCAGCAATCAACTCTGTGATGGCCCATTTGGTATAGCCATTCTCCATCCCCATTCGCCCCGATAGTTCCTGTAAGCCCACACTACTGCGCGCCATCGCCTCATAAGTTTGCAAATGAAACGGTGCGCATCGTACGGCTCGCTCTGTTCGTGTCAGGGTGCGGGCTGGATAGGGTATGGATGACGGATTAGCACTCATGACTGAATCGTTCTAGGTATTAAAGGTGTGGTTGTTAGCTGAAAAAGATATTAGCGGAGAACAAATCAGCACGCTTGCTTCATAAATAATAGCCGTAATCCACGTATTTCCTATCCTCCATGGAAAAAATAGCCTAATAAAAAGAATTCTGCTCGATTTTCGTATCATTTTTAGAAAAGTACGGGATTAAATCAGAAAATCACACTAGTATTTCTACTAGGTTGTGTTTATCTTCTGTTCATAATCTCAAGAGCGTTAATTTTAGAGTGTTAACTTTATGAGCGATTTTAATCAAGATGAATCCCGGACGGACCAAGAACTTCGACCGAGCCGCAGAAGACTTTCTTCCGATGAAATGATTGCCGTGGCGTTAGCCTTCACAGGAATTGGATCCATTTTATTCTGGACGCTGGGGTTGAAGACCTCTCCCATTAATTTGACTGGATTAACGAATGGTTCACCCGTTGCCACGATCGATTCTAGAACTCAAGCAAGCCCTGGAATAACAGCACCCGGCACCTCAGGAATTTCCTCCGAGGTTTCCGCAAATCCTAATGGAAAGTTAGGCGCAACGGCAGCAGATGGTTTAACGACGAATTCAACGGAGTCCGATGGTAGAAAACTCACTTCAATAGCATCTGTACCAATAGATCAACCGTCTAATCAGCAGGATATCAACGCAGCAAACCCACAAAATCTATCAACCGCCCCGATCGCTGCAACAACCCCAGCAAGAACAGGCGACCTACAAACAGTCGCACCCTTAGCAGCAGGAACGATCGCAGCTAACCCCGGCACGGTGGATAATCCTGGTAAGCCAAAATTCTTTAGCGATGTCCCCGATAATTTTTGGGCCAAATCTGCGATCGTGGCATTATCAAGCCGAGGCGTAATTAGCGGTTTAGACAACAACACCTTTCAACCCAACAAACAAATCACCCGTGCTGAATTTGCTGGGATGATTCAAAAAGGTTTTGAAAGGGTAAAAGTTAAAGATGCGATTAACTTCACCGATATTCAAAGTGGATATTGGGCTGCGACGGCCATTGATGAAGCAACTCAAACTGGATTTATGACAGGCTATCCCGGCGGTGTTTTTAAACCAGACCAGTCCATTCCTCGCCTAGAAATGCTGAGCGCGATCGCAACGGGCATCAATCTCAAATCCAGCGGCGATCCGGTGCAAATCCTCAACAAGTATAGTGATGGCAAAGATCTGCCGAAGTGGGCTATCTCAAAAGTCAGTAGCGCTGTGGAAGCGGGGCTTATTTCACCCAATACTACTCAGCTTGGTCTAAGCCAAATCGCTACTCGCGCCGATGCAGCCTTTTATATCTATCAAGCGCTGATTAAAGAAGGGAAAATTAAGCCCTAACTACGGTTAGAAAAGCAGACTAAATATGTAAAAGTAAGGCGGCGATCGGGCATTATCTTCCAAAGAAAACTACAAATCGCTGCCTTATTTTTTTATTAAATCTTTGACTACAATGACCACTCAAGTGCGTCGTCGTTGAAGAAGTTCTAGTAACCCATAAACCAGCATCAAATAGCCTGTCGCTAGGACAGGAATCATCAGTGGTACATTCTGATCAATCATGACATCACCTCAATGGAAGCCCAAAGGAAATAAACGCGCAACCTAATAACCGTTCGCGCTTTCCACAGGTAAATCCATCAGAGCAACAATCTCTCAACACAAGTTCAATACAAGTTCGATGAAGTGTTGCCCCAATCAATTCCCTTGAGACAGCATTGTTCCTTCAGACCATCGATCGCAAAGCGCCGCCTCCCGTTTAGTGGAAATCCACAGCGACGAAAAAAAACTGCACAGCACAACTTCAATCTGTATGGATTCTATTGATTACCTTGACCAACTTAAGACCAGACCACAGATCCCGAAAGATGACTGTAGAATCATTCTTTAACTGATCTCGAAGATCAAGGCGCTTTTTCAAGCCTACTCAGAATAAATATCATCTGACTAGACTCACATGCCTTGCTCTTACAGGTAAAAATTTGCAGTTTTGAAAGCTTATTATATAGACTATCACAGGAGTTTAAAATCGTGGGAGCGATCCAAAAAACAGATCTAATAGATGATCATTTTTTAAGGAAGATCCGTAAGGAATCGTTCAAGGACGATCGCCATCGCTTAGAATAAAATCAGAACCTGTAAAGTTTCTTAATCTTTATCCTCATCTGGTTCGCACCATGACATCAGTTGCCTCCCTTTTTTCTCCCGTTGATGCCGATCTTTCTGCGATGACAGAAAATCTTAAGCAGTTAATTGGGGCCAAGCATCCGATTCTTTATCTAGCTGCTGAACGCTTGTTTGGAGCGGGAGGGAAACGGGTGCGTCCGGCTATTGTGCTCTTAGTGGCAAGGGCAACGATGCCTAAAGGTGATTTAACCCAACGTCATCGGCGGCTGGCTGAAATCACTGAGATGATCCATACCGCTAGTCTTGTTCATGATGATGTGGTAGATGAATCCGAATTACGGCGCGGGGTTCCGACCGTTCATGCAGGATTTGGAAATCGAGTGGCGGTACTGGCGGGTGATTTTTTGTTTGCGCAGTCGTCGTGGTATTTGGCAAATTTGGACAGTTTAGAAGTAGTCAAATTGCTGTCAGAAGTAATTAAGGATTTTGCTGAGGGTGAGATTCAGCAAGGTCTAAATTGTTTTGATACAGATATTACGATGGAAGCCTATTTGCAAAAGAGCTATTACAAGACGGCATCATTGGTGGCCAATAGTGCAAAAGCAGCCGCGATTTTGAGTGATTGGAATTCTGAGGATGCTTCTGCCCTCTACCATTATGGGCGGCATTGGGGATTAGCATTCCAAATTGTGGATGATATTTTGGACTTTACTGGATCAATGGAAAGCTTAGGCAAGCCCGCTGGATCAGATTTAAAAAGTGGCAATTTGACTGCTCCAGTGCTATTTGCTATGGAAGAGCAGCCCTATTTAAAAACATTGATTGAGCGAGAATTTTCAGAAGACGGCGATTTGGCGCAGGCGCTGACCATAGTCGAGAAAAGTCAAGGCATTGAGAAATCTCGGGCATTGGCGAAAGATCATGCGAAATCTGCGATCGGATATTTATCCAATCTCCCGACCTCTGAATCTAGAGAGTCACTGGAAAATCTCTGTGATTTTGTATTAAGCCGCTTATCTTGAAATATGAAATTCTCCAGATCCCACTTATTAAATGGAATTTGGAGAATCATCTAAGGAATAGAATGTAGGCGTTTGATTTAGTTTTATTTAACTGTTTACTTTCATCGCTTTTGCTAATTCAGCCGCAACAAGTGGACGAGAGAATTCAGGAGGTGGGAGTTCACCATTGCGTAACATTTCGCGAACCTTTGTTCCAGATAAATGAATCCGTTGTTCTGGAGTACTTGGACTAGTTTTGATGGTGGCCATGGTGTTGGTCACTTTACAATAGAACGCATGTTCATATTTAAGTGGAATAATTCCGATCGCCGCTGCATCAAATTCATCAAAAATATATTGCGCGTCGAAGGTGCCATAGTAATCGCCCACCCCTGCATGATCTCGGCCCACGATAAAATGAGTACATCCATAGTTCTTACGAATTAAGGCATGAAAAACGGCTTCCCGTGGTCCGGCGTAGCGCATTGCTGATGGGTTAATACCTAGAATGACCCGATCTTTTGGATAGTAATTATCAATCAAGATTTCATAGCATCGCATCCGAATCTCAGCGGAAATATCATCTTCCTTGGTTGCCCCTACTAAGGGATGCAAGAATAGTCCATCGACAATTTCCATCGCACACTTTTGAATGTATTCGTGAGCACGATGAACGGGGTTACGAGTTTGGAATCCAACAATAGTTTTCCAGCCTTTTTCTTGGAAAGCTTTGCGGGATGCAGCCGGATCGATTTGATAGGTTGGGAAAAGTGGATGTGCTTCACGGTCCAGAAGCCAAATGGGTCCAGCTAGATTGATGTTGCCTTGGTTGTAAACAACAGCGACACCAGGATGCTTCTCGTCTTCGGTGCGATAAACGTTGATGGCTTCTTTTTTCTTATCGTAACTATACTTTTCAGTGAGGTCGAGAACGCCAATGTATTGACCTGAGGGATCATTCAGACGGATATACTGGCCAACTTCAACTGTGTCGGCGATCGCTTCTGTAACTGATAAAGTGATCGGAATAGTCCAAGGCAATCCACTCGTCAGGTGCATTTCGACGACAACCCGATCGTAATCCGCTTGGTTCATGAATCCGGTGAGTGGACTGAAGCCACCGATCGCAATCATGTGGAGATCAGAAACGGCACGCTCATCCAAAGTTACGATCGGCAGAACGTCTGCTTTGCTCAAAAATTCTGCTTTTTGGTCTGGAGTTGCGATGCGATTAATGAGTTCGCCGCCGTGGGGAGCGATGCCGTCAGGGCGCTGAAGATTTGCCATTGTTTAAAGTTGCGATTGCTGAATTATGGACTTGCACTCGTTGCAATCTTTTATATTACCAGAAGCCGGGTACTCGCTTGAGGCCGATCATATCTACAAAGCCGACCTAACTCAGGAATCATATCAGTTGCTAAAATAAGTGCGCTGTTGAATTGAGCTTGTGGCGAGTTAAGTTATGACGGGATTTTGTTCTAAATTTTGTACTATTTTGTTGTTGACTACGATCGGCATTGTTTTAGTTATACCTGGTTTTAGTTATACCTGCGGCTCAAGCTAATGAAAAACCATATCCTGAGGCAATAGTCCGATCGCTGCTGGAAACCTGTATGAAAGATCAAGGGTTTTTTGTGCCCTTTAAATCTATAAAAGCGAACAAAGATTCTGAAAAAACATTACCCACTATAATTGGAGACTATCAAAATATCTTAACGAATTCGATCGCACAGTATAAAGAGCGAAGTCTTCAACAAGAACAAGTGATTAATGCCCAAGTCCAACAGCGCCTAGGTCTCCTCACTGAAATGCTGAAAGATAAGTCAAAAATTACTAAAGAAAGAACTAACTATTATTCGTAGTTTTCTTGCCACAGGTTTACTCAATGGTAAAAAGCTTTCACCCGAAACACTTGCTTTCATGAAAGAGTCTGAACAAGATTTCGCCATGTTAGAAAAAGAGCCAAGTCATATCGAAAAAATGGTAAAAACAGTCAGAGAAAGGGAAATCTCAACGCTGCATCAGAACGATCGTAAATTTATCACCGAGGCCAATTTAGATTTAGGTAAATTAATAACTTGCGGATGTGCTTTGGAAAAAGTTCAAAAAAAGTATCCATTAAATGAATTAGCCGATCGAATTAAGCTGGAAATCACAGGAGTTGCAGGCATTTCTCAAGATATCCGATCGAATTTTGAACAATTAAAATCCCAGCAAATAAAAAATTATAACTAAATGCATATGAATTTAAGACTAGCAATAGTCCAGGGTTCAATTGGGTAATGCCGTTATGTCAAGGATTAGGAATAATTAGTAGCTTTGGAAGCGGTATTCCATAGAGCTTCTAGACTGAGTTATTTTCTGTATCCTTGAGATAAGGGCAATGCCATATTTTAATATCTAGAAAACCTAATGCCTAGGGGTACTTAAGAAATGAGGGATCGGGACTTTTCTCCTATAGAAAAGCCACTCTAAAACCTGTAAGGTATTGTCTCTGTCACAACAAATATTTGTGTAACACGATCGATGTTGAGTAAGTTGTTTTTGAGAAGTTACCTAATTGAAGTTTACCTACTTAAAATCATTAAGCGAACACCCTAAAAAAGTGGAGGTTATTCTCAAATGAATCAAGATAAAATAAAAGATAATTCTGAAGCCTCTCTTGTTGATACTGATATCGACACAGCGGTTGTGCCTGAATCCAAAACTCATCGATCCCATAACAATCTGTTTTCTCGTAAAGCCTTTACCCGCAAACGTCTTGGATTTTTATTGGCAGGTTTATTACTGCTCGGGGGTGCTGGATTTGCCGTGAATCGATCGAATGAACCTAAAGTTGAAAAAGCCGATCGAAAAGGCAAAAATCAAGTCACTCCTGTTGCCGTTACTAACGTTATTCGGAAAACAGTTCCTGTGCAGGTTAGTGCGATCGGAACCGTTCAGGCCGATGCAGCTGTTTCAGTCACACCGCAAACTGGCGGACGTGTTACGGGAGTATTCTTTAAAAAAGGGCAGGAGGTTAAGAAAGGCGATTTACTCTTCACATTAGATGAACGATCGCAAACCGCTGCGGTCCAGCAAGCTACCGGGACTGTTGCCCAAGCAGAATCACAAGTCCAACAAACTCGGGCTACTGCCAATAAAAATTTAGGCTTGGTCAAGCAGGCAGAAGCAACGGTAGAGCGGGATTTAGGATTAGTAGCTCAGGCTCGGGCCACGTTGAAGAAAGACCAAGGCTTACTGGGGCAAGCTCAAGCCGTGCTAAAGAAAGACCAAGCTCAGGCCGACTTTGCGATGTCTCAGAGTAAGCGATACGCTGACTTGGCGGCCAGTGGCGCAATTAGTAGAGATTTAGCTCAGCAATATGCAACGAATGCGGCAGCTGCACAAGCAACTCTACAAGCCGATCGTGAAGCCATTGCGACCGCCTTAGCCGTTGTGGGAAGTGATGAGATTGCGATTACCAATGCACAATCTGTTGTAGAAATTGACCGAGTGGGGGTCGAAAATGCTAGTTCTGTTGTGAATGGTGATGCAGCGGCGATCGAAACTGCACAGGCCGTTGTCAGTACTAATGGGGGTGCTTTAAGTAATGCTGAGGTATTGGCCTCTTATACAAAAATCTATGCCCCGATCGATGGACTTGCGGGGAATGTCTTAGTTCCAGAAGGCACTGTTGTTCAGGCAAATGGTAATACGCCCTTGGTGGTACTTCAAAAAATCCGGCCCATTCAAGTTGCATTTTCGGTTCCTGAATCCAATCTGCCGACCATTCAAAAACGCATGAGTGGCAGAAATCTCAAGGTTGATGTCACCTTTGCAGGCAATGAGAAAAAGTCAGTTTCGGGGACTCTTTCTTTTATTAATAACACTGTAGATAATACGACAGGCACCATTCAATTGATAGGTGATTTTGATAATACGGATGGGAAATTGTTTCCAGGGCAATTTGTCAATGCGACCCTGACATTGAGCCAAGAAGTCGATGCTACGATCGTTCCGTCGCAAGCGGTGCAGAATGGTCCCGATGGTCAATTTGTATTCCGAGTAAAGGATGATAATACGGTCGAGAACGTCCCGGTGACAGCGATCGCGACGATCGATGGACAGAGTTTGATTCAAAAGGGTGTAAAACCTGGTGATCAAGTCGTGACAGATGGTCAAGGTAATCTCGTTACAGGTAGCAAGATTCAGGTTAAAGAAGAAACTGCTAAACCCACTACAGGAGAGACCACAAATACGAATTCTAAAGGTGCCAACCCCGCTAATGGTGACACTCCGCCAAACGGAAAGAAACAGCGCGGAAAAGGAAAGAAATCGAGTGAGTCGTCCGCACCTGCTGGAGGTAATCCATGAACCTCTCCGAAATCTTTATCCGTCGTCCGATCATGACAACGTTGGTAATGGTCGCGATTTTAATTTTTGGGTTAATGAGTTACAAACTCTTGCCCATTAGTGATCTCCCGAACGTTGACTATCCCACATTACAGGTGACGGCATCACGTCCTGGGGCTAGTCCTGAAACTATGTCAGCATCTGTCGCTAGGCCGTTAGAAAAACAATTCTCTAGTATTGCCGGACTTGATACTTTAAATTCCACTAGCACGTTGGGTAAAACACAACTCACCCTACAATTTAACTTAAGTCGTAGCATTGACGATGCGGCTCAAGATGTGGCTGCTGCGATCGCTGCTGCTTCAGGACAGGTGCCCAACGATCTTCCAAGCCCACCAACTTACAGCAAGGTCAATCCCGCCGACCAGCCCATTCTTTACCTGTATTTGAATTCCCCCACCTTGCCGCTCTCGGAAATCGATAACTTCGCCCAAACTTATCTGGCCCAGAAGCTCTCGACGATCAGCGGTGTCGCACAAGTTCAGCTCTACGGTTCCCAAAAATACGCAGCAAGAGTTCAGCTTGATCCACAGCAACTCGCCAGTCGTCGAATCGGTCTTGAGCAAGTGCAAACAGCGATTCAACAGGGAAACGTTAATCTTCCCACAGGTAGTCTCTCGGGGAAATTCAAAAATTCCACCATCCAAACTAATGGACAACTCCAAGATGCTGCTGCTTATCGCAAGCTGATTGTGGCCTATAAAGACGGCGTACCGATTTATCTAGAACAACTAGGGCGGGTGCTAGATGGTGTGGAAAATGCTCAAGTGGCGAGTTGGTATAATGACGAACGATCGATTATTCTCACGATTCAGCGCCAACCTGGAACGAATACCGTAGAAGTCGTCGATACCATTAGAAATTTACTTCCCACCCTGAAGGAACAGATTCCAGGTTCGGTTCAAGTTGGCATTCTCTACGATGCGTCTCAAACGATTCGTGAATCTGTCGATGATGTGAGATTCACATTGATTCTGACGATTTGTTTAGTGATATTGGTGATTTTCCTGTTTCTTCGGAATCTTTCTGCCACCGTAATTCCTAGCCTAGCCTTACCGATTTCATTGATTGGCACGTTTGCTGTCATGCATCTGTTGAACTATTCATTAGATAACCTGTCGATGATGGCATTGACGCTTTCAGTGGGGTTCGTGGTCGATGATGCGATCGTGATGTTAGAAAACATTGTCCGTCATATGGAAATGGGTGAAAGTCCTGTAGAAGCTGCACTGAATGGTTCTCGTGAAATTGGCTTTACCATTTTATCCATGACCCTTTCATTGGTCGCAGTGTTCATTCCGATGTTGTTTATATCGGGATTACTCGGACGACTATTTCATGAATTTGCTGTGACGATCGCCGTTTCCATTTTAGTTTCTGGTTTTGTTTCCCTGAGTTTGACCCCCATGTTGTGCAGTCGGTTTCTGCGGCCCGTGGACCATACACAGAAAAGTCGCTTATATCAAGTTTCTGAGCAGGTTTTCGATCGAGTTTTAGACCTGTACGATCGGAGCCTAAAGATTGTACTTAAGTATCACCGCACAACTATGATTTTGGCTGCGGTGATGTTGGTCGTTACCGTAGGATTATTTGCAGTAGTGCCGAAGGGATTTATTCCCAGTGAAGACAAGGGACAGATTATTGGCGTGACCCAGGCAGCGCAGGATGCTTCATTTGATAACCTCATGCGTCACCAACAGGAAGTAGTGGCGATGATTCGGCAAGATCCGGATGTAGATGCGGTGAACTCGAATATTGGTGCCGGGTCGAGTGCGACGGGTAGCGGTGCGGCAGTAGCAGGGAATTCAGGGAGTTTGTTTATTCGCTTGAAAGATCGATCGCAGCGTCATTCCAGCGCTGAAGAAGTGATTCAACATCTCCGATCGCAACTTGACAGCATTCCTGGTATTCAGGTATTTCTGCAAAATCCGCCTGCCATTCCGATCGGCACTCAGCAAACTACTGGACTTTACCAACTGACGCTTCAAAGCACTGATAGTAAAGCGTTAAACGACTATGTACCAAAGCTGGTGACAAGTTTGAAAGATCTCTCGCAGATTCAGGATGTGAATAGTGATTTACAACTGACCTCCCAGGTAACATTGAATATCGATCGTGACAAAGCAATGTCCCTCGGCATCACCATTCAACAACTAGAAAACACTTTACGAAATGCCTATGGCACCTACCAAGTCTCGACTATTTATGGTGCGAGTAATGAATATAAGGTGATTCTAGAACTTGATCCAAAGTATCAGCAAGATCCCACATCCCTCATGCAGCTTTATATCAATGCACCGAGTGGGACGACGGGTGTAAATCAATCGGTTCCCCTAAGTACATTTGTGACGATCACACCGGGTACAGCACCGCTGATGATTAACCATATGGGTCGGATGAATGCAGCTACTGTTTCTTTTAATCTCTCCACCGGAAGCTCCCTCGGAGAAGCGAACACAGCGATCGATACTCTCGTTAAAAGAACCCTTCCCAATACCATCACCACAAGTTTCCAAGGGGCTAGCGAAGTATTCCAAAGTTCATTGCCAAACCTCTTGTTCTTGCTGTTGATTGCAATTTTGGTCATCTATTTAATCTTAGGGATTTTATACGAAGATTTTATTCACCCCATTACCATTCTTTCTGGATTGCCTTCTGCGGGTTTTGGAGCATTGTTGACCCTAATGTTCTTCCATGTTGAACTCAATGTTTATTCCTTTATTGGCATTATGTTACTCGTTGGCATTGTCAAAAAGAACGGAATTATGATGGTGGACTTTGCGATCGAAGCCCAACGTGACTCTGGCAAAAGACCCTCTGAAGCAATCTATGAAGCTTGTCTCGTGCGATTCCGTCCAATCATGATGACGACCATGGCCGCGTTGATGGGAACATTGCCAATTGCGATCGGATTTGGAGCGGGATCGGAGTCTCGGCAACCGTTGGGAATCGCAGTGGTGGGCGGTTTGGTATTCTCACAAATTTTGACCCTGTACCTCACCCCAGTGTTTTACATTTACATGGAAGCTTGGCGCAAAAACCTAGGGCGATCGAAATTTAACCGAATGTTTTCACCGACTCAGCGGGAGAGTAATCCATGAATTTTTCATCGTTGTTCATTCGCCGTCCAGTGACGACCACATTGGTGATGTTGGGGATTGTGCTTTTCGGGTTGATGAGTTATTTTTTACTGCCAATTAGTGCATTGCCCAGCGTTGAGTATCCTTTTATCAGCGTCTCTGCTAGTCTTCCGGGTGCCACTCCAGAAACCATGGCATCAGCCGTTGCAGGACCACTAGAACGGCAATTCACGACAATTTCTGGACTGAATTCGTTTAACTCCACCAGTTCGACCGGGAGTACGAATATTTCATTACAATTTGACTTTAGTCGTCGCGTTGATGATGCGGCAAAAGATGTTCAATCTGCGATCGCGGCGGTGGTCGGAGAATTACCTGCCGGAATGCCGAAACCTCCTTCTTATCGAAAGGTAAATCCTTCCGCAGCCCCCGTACTCTATCTCTATCTCTATTCCAAAACCTTACCGATTGCCAGCGTGGATGATGAGGCAGAGGTGACGATCGCCCAACCGATTTCTACGATTGAGGGGGTGGCTCAAGTTCAGGTCTATGGACAAAAACAATATGCTGTTCGAGTACAGCTTGATCCCAATGCCTTAGCCACTAGAAATATTGGATTCGATCAAGTTCGATCGGCTATCTCAGCCAGTAATGTCGAATTACCCACAGGCAGTTTGTCGAATCAAGATAAGAGCTATATGGTCCAAGCCAGCGGTCAACTGCTCGATGCCGATGGATTTCGATCGCTCATCGTAGCCTACAAAGATGGTGCCGCCATAAGGCTTGAGGATGTCGCCAAAGTCAGCGATGATGTGCAAAACAATAAAGTTTCTAATCGCTACTATGATACCGATATTGCCAATCAGCCTGCAATTCTATTAGCGATTCAACCGCAACCCAATGCAAATACAGTAAAGATTGTGGACGCAGTGAAGCAAATGTTGCCAAGCCTACGGAGTCAAATTCCAGAGTCCATTGAGCTTGGCGTTTTTTACGATCGATCCACAACGATTCGCGCGTCTGTTGAAGATGTGAAATTTACATTACTACTATCGATCGCTTTAGTGGTTCTCGTAATATTCATATTTTTACGCGACATTACTGCAACCTTGATTCCCAGTGTCGCGTTACCGATCGCCATTGTCGGGACGTTTGCGGTGATCTATCTGTTAGGATTCTCCCTGAACAACTTGTCATTAATGGCGTTGACGCTTTCAGTCGGGTTCGTGGTGGATGATGCGATCGTGGTCTTGGAAAATATTGTGCGGCACCGAGAACTAGGGGAAGAGCCATTGGAAGCCGCATTGAAGGGATCGCGGGAAATTAGTTTTACGATTATCTCAATGACGCTTTCATTGGTTGCGGTGTTCATCCCAATTATCTTCATGAGCGGATTGATTGGCCGTCTCTTCCATGAATTTGCCATTACGATTTCCGTTGCGATTCTCGTTTCAGGATTCGTATCACTGACCTTAACGCCAATGCTTTGTAGTCGGTTTCTCCGATCGTCCCACCAGCAACACAGAGGTCGGTTCTACCGAATTGCCGAAAATGGGTTCAATCAACTTCTCAGAGGCTACGAATGGACGTTGAAACCTGTTCTAAAGCATCGCAGATTAACAATATTGAGTTCTTTTGTTTTACTGATCCTGACGGTCTATCTTTTTACCTTAGTGCCCAAAGGCTTAATTCCTAACGAAGACACAGGGCAACTGATGGGGAATACCAAAGCTGCTCAGGACATCTCCTTCGACGAAATGCTACTCAAACAACAGGCAGTCATTGACATCATCAGCAAAGACCCGAATATTGATGCTCTAAATTCCGTCGTTGGAGCCAGCGGTCCGAATGCGTCTGTCAACTCTGGACGGATTAATATTCGCCTCAAACCGCGTCCTGAACGGAAAATCAGTGCTGATGAAGTCGTTCAAGGATTAGCTAAACCACTCCGCGCTGTTCCCGGTATTGAAGCCTTTTTACGATCGCCCACGGCCATTCCAATCGGGGGTCAACAAACTAATGCTCAATATCAATTCACATTGCAAAGTTTGAATCTTGAAGATCTTCGCCAGTTCGTACCGATTCTCACGGAAAAAGTAAAAGCCTTACCAGGACTACGCAGTGTTGATAGTGATTTAGAACTTCGCACGCCTCAAGTTCAGGTGAAAGTCGATCAAAACAAAGCCTCGACCCTCAATATCACCGCTGCCCAAGTTCAGAAAACCCTCAGCAGTGCCTACAGCGGGGGGCAAGTCTCGACGATTTATACCCCAAATAATCAATACACGGTGGTTATGGAACTGTTACCAGAGTATCAACGTGATGCAAAGGCGCTTTCGATGCTTTATGTACGATCGAGCAGTGGCCAATCCGTTCCCTTAAGTGCGATCGCCAGCATTGAACAAACCGTTGGACCTCTGACGGTGAAACACTTATCCGGACTTCCTTCAGCAACAATTTCGTTCGATACGCTCCCCGGGACTTCTCTTGGTGATGCAACGATCGCCATCAAACAAGCGGCTCAAGAGGTATTACCCATTAGCGTCACCGCCAGTTTCCAAGGATCAAGCCAAGTCTTCCAACAATCATTCAATGACTTGGGTGGATTACTATTGGTATCGATCGTTGTGATTTACCTAATTTTAGGCGTGCTGTACGAAGACTTTATTCACCCATTGACCATTCTATCAGGCTTACCCTCGGCAGGATTTGGGGCATTACTCACCCTATTGATTTTCCAAGTCGAACTCAATCTCTACTCATTCATTGGCATCATTCTACTAGTCGGTATTGTTAAAAAGAACGGCATCATGCTGGTGGACTTTGCGATCGAACGTCAACGAAATGCAGAAAAAACGCCGTTGGAAGCCATTTATGAAGCCTGCATTGTACGATTTCGTCCGATTATGATGACAACCATGGCGGCATTAATCGGAACGCTTCCGATCGCTTTGGGAACTGGGATCGGATCGGAAGCTCGGCGACCCTTGGGCATTGCGATCGTGGGCGGCTTACTATTTTCACAGATTCTGACTCTATACCTTACGCCTGTTTTTTATACCTATATGGAAGCATGGCGTGAAAAAATGACGCAGAAAAATCCCAAAAATCCCATTCGAGAAAAAAGTGCTGTTTGAGGTCAATAGGCAGGCCATGTTCAAGCTATTCGATCGAATCTTAAACCCTGCACAATCCCAAAAAACAATGCGCTATAATTAAGCGCGGATGAGTTTAAAACTAGCAATAGTCCAGGGTTCAATGGAATGAGATTGATTCTCCGTCGGGCGTTCTAATATATCAACCCGATCGCCCAATTGAACCCCTTGAATGTTCTCATTTGCACTACCTACAGAGATCTCTGTTGTGTCGCCATAATATTCATAACCGCGAAGAATATATTGATTCCGATCGTCCTCCGATCGTTTAATCGCCATCAACATCATATGCTCAGCATTCAAGTTTAGTAGGCTCATTCTCGGTGGTAGTAATCCTTGTAATGAGCGTTCATCCGGGACAATTGCTTGCAACGGCAAACTCAATTCAATGGCACGTTTGGGGGTATCTGCTGTTTTCCAATTGCCCAAATGGGGGTAAATCCCGATCGTGAACTCGTGAATGCCTTGATCTGCGATCGGATCTGGAAATTCAGAACCCCGCAATAGAGAAATACGAATTTCATTGGGCTTATGTTCATAGTATTTATAGTCATAGCCGTGTTTACGATCGCACAGAATACTCACGCCATACTGTCCATCACTCATACTCGCCCACCGCAGTCCCGGCACTTCCCACATCGCCCGTTCTGCCTCAGTCGTGGGAGTTGTAGTCCGATCGGCCACGCCACAAGCTGATTCATAGGTAACAAATCTTACATCTAAATTGATGGGGAATGCCGCTTTAACAAAAACATGCTTTTCCTGCCAATCAACATAGTTTTTGATTTCGAGAATGGGGGAATATTGAGTTAGAGAATAGGTTTGGATAAATGTAGACTTGCCAATTGTTCGAGTGACTTGAATGCGCGATCGTAAACAATGGTGTTCAACATAACGAATATCTTCAAGTTTGGCGTCCGGCAATGGAAAATCTTGATACTTCGGATTGATATTCCACGCATCCCAATACTGTCCATCATCCGTAAAACTCTGGAGTTCATTGCTTTCACCCCGCATCACATCCCGTTGATTTGTCTTGTCAAATAGCGTTGTAATGTTGCCCGTTCTAGCACTAATCTCAACCTTTAAAAACTCGTTTTCAATGATGTAATATTCCCGATCTTCCACCGATTCGATCGCGGGAACATCAAGTCTTGGAACCGCCCAATAACAGGCATATCCGAGAGCTGGGACATCCGGAATGATCGCCTTGATAATACAAACTTGTTGATCTCCGGTATATTTAAAAACTGAATGAGTCTCAACCGCCCCACCCTCAATGGTTTGAACTTGCCAATAGGGCGAAAGATCTTGGGTCGGAGTCGCCGCAATTAACACACTGATCAAGTGCGATCGGGTCCAATTATTAGAATTAAATACAACAATCAACCGAGCTTCAAGATGGGGAGAATCAATTAGTGCAATTGAATTCAGAATCCGTTCTTTTGCATTATTGATAATACAATCTGTATCAATTAAAACCCGATCGGAAAATCGATTAGCCGTGGGATAAACGTCACGAATAGAGGTTCCCGGCAAAATGTCATGAAATTGATTAAACAGCGTTTTCTTCCAAGTCTTTTCAAGCTCAGCCGCCGGATATTTGAAGCCCACGGTCAACGCAGCCAAAGACGACCAAAGTTCCGCCTCATAGAGCGCATTCTCGCAATCCCGATTGTAAGCTTTTTGATCTGCATGGGTGGTGTAACAGCCCCGATGGAATTCTAGATAAATCTCGGAGGATTCGCTCCTTAACGTGGGTATAGCCTGTTCTAGAGTAGAGCTTAGGGGAATCTCTCGAATCTCATTTAAGAACCTTTCAGCCGTCGTAAATTCAATCACCGGAAACACAGACGATCGGTCCCAACGCTGCAAAATCTCCAACATATCCCGTGTCGGACCACCACCATGATCGCCAACTCCGGGTAAATACAAACAATTTTGCAATCCCGATCGCGTCGCAAATTCCCAACAATAATCACTCATCTTAATCGGATCAACCCACTCCCCGATCGGCGCAGACATCAATGCTAATACCGTTGAACCATCCGGCGCACTCCAATTGAATACCTCATGGGGATACTTGGTCATATCATTCCAACGCAGCTTTTGGGTGCCAAAAAAATCAATCCCACCCAACTTAAAAAACTGTGGCAATTGTCCACAAAATCCAAACGTATCCGGCAACCAAGCCACCTGACTCATCGCCCCAAACTTCTCCGCATAATATCGCTGACCATACAAAATCTGCCGCGCAATAGACTCACCCCCAATCAAATTCATCTCTGGCTCCACCCAAAGCCCACCGATGGCTTCCCATTGCCCCGATCGCACTTTAGATTGAATTTTCGCAAATAGTTCAGGTCGATTCTTCTCAAACCATTCATACAAAACAGGAGTCGTATGGCCAAAAATTAAATCAGGAAAATCCTCCATCAAATTCAGCGCAGAAACAAACGTCCGTTCCGCCGCCTTCCAAGTCTCATCCACCGTCCAAAGCCACGCCAGATCCAAATGAGCATGACCTAGACATTGAATTTTATAGTGCTTAATCCGATCGCTCCACTCCATCAACACCAATTGAATCGCCGCCAAATCATTCAAATCATCCAACGCACTCAATTTACTCGCTAAAACACAAACCTCATCCGGATAAAATGCCGTAAGAAATTTCCAAACAATCTCCACCTCATCCGCCACGAAACCAGCATCCACCGCCCCATTCGCCGCTTCAAAGATCAACGACGATCGCATCAATGCCCCAATGTCATGCCCCGGACTCACCAGCTTTAACCGAACTTCAATCGTTTCATGACTCGCGGCAGGACTTAAGACCACCCGACAAGTATGATCAAACAAATCCCCGCTCTGAACCAGAACTCCCGCCACAAACACATCCGCCCTCTCCGCCCACCAGGTCAACCCAAGCCGTGCAATCATTCCCGCACAAGACTCAGGCAGCGTAACGTGCTGTATTAATTCAACTGATTCTCGCCCCTTAGCCCAAGTAATTTGTCCCTTTTCATTCAGTGAAACCGGAGCGCTATCGACCGATCGCCAACCCGCCATCACATCTACAACGCACCGCGATCGCAACCGCTCTACCAAAACTTGAAGAAAATCCATCGCCGACCCAACAGAGAAAATCAACTTTGCCACCGATTAGCTTTGTCATAGTACGTTACATACCCCATTAATCAAAAGCGAGTAAACTAAGGAATCTCTTCAATTCTCAATTCGCACCGCTTAAATTCACCATCCCTCCTCCCCCCAATTCTCCCATGGCAGCCGATCGCCCCTACCAAAGTCATCTTCTGAGTTTTCTAAATCGTCAGCTCCAGACCGCCAAAGATAAAACAGGCATAATCTGGCGTACGGTGAAACTCTCTATTTCCACAGCACTGGCGATCGGTGTTCAAGCCGTCATGTATCCGATTTACGCGGTGATTAAAGCAACTGAACTCGTAGGGAAACAAATTCAAGCCTCATCAGATAACATCACTGGATGGTTACGATCGGGCCAATCCAACCCAACCCCAAATCTGGTTCATCTGACCAGTGACGCGCCCCTCACCAGCATCTTAACCGCCCTAAGCCAAGGCCAGATCTCTCAAACTCCCGTAGGGACTGCCGATGCCATTACCGTAGCCCTCGCTTCTGGCCTCACCATTCAAGGTGTAGCATCCCGGTTAAGCGATCGACGCGTTGGCCTAGTAACCAGCAATCAACAGGTTTTAGACCTTCTCTCAGATTCCCAAGAAGCCCAGCTTCAACATCGCATTCGTTACGAGATTGCTATGTACTTGCGTTGGGTCCGATCGCGAATCTTACAACCATCGAGCGCACAAATATCCGCATCATCACCCGCAAGGTTACAAACAATCACGGCATCCGATCGGACGTCTTGGATTCAAACCTTTTGGACTCGGATTGTTCGGAGTCAAGTCTTTTTGAGCAGTCCAAGACAAAATATCGAACTTCCTCCAACCGCCCAACCTAGACTTTCTCCCATCACCATTCCAACCCTCTGGACCAATCCATCATCCTTGGGCTTCTTTTCATTACTCAACCTCCAAGATTTACCTAATCTACAAGAGCTACCCAACCTAATCCAAGCGGCCTTACGCTATTTTTTCGGGCCATCGCGCCG
Organism: Synechococcales cyanobacterium GL140_1_metabat_312; assembly: GCA_025351345.1. Lineage (GTDB taxonomy): Bacteria > Cyanobacteriota > Cyanobacteriia > Leptolyngbyales > Leptolyngbyaceae > JAAFJU01. The sequence continues at coordinate 15,523 of JANXWB010000018.1, read as the reverse complement.
ATACTACATTCGCGGCGATAATCAAACTCGCTTAACCGACGAGACCTGGTTCAAGCTTGAAACGTTCTGGGGTACTCCACCGATCACCGTACTTCAAGGTGCAAACCCTCAAGCTCCAAACCTTCAAACTCCAAATTCCGATCGTAGAACATCCCTAATAACCGCCATGCCCCTCAGGGGTGGAACCATCCCACTCGCAACAAATTTACTGGTTAAACCCCGCATAATCAGTAAATCGCCCACACCGATCGTATTGAACAAATCCTCTAGTAATATCTCTAATACCTCTTCTGTCCAAGAACACGACAGTACCCACATCCAGAACAATCTAGTCAAAAAATCCACCGCTGGCACCAAACACAGCCCAGACTGGCTAGAAGCAAAATCCGTTGATCTCGGCTACAAAAAAAACTGGGCCGATCGCTGCATCGGGTGGATCGATTGGATTTTAGTGAAAATTGAGCAAACTTTCTTAACAATTTGGCAAGCTCTAGTCACTCTGTTTCAAAGTCGATAACATTCCAGGTTAAGATACATTTCATAGATCAAACCCATCTCAAACTCTTCTTGGAGTATTTAGCCATGCTTACCCTCAAAATTGTTGTTAATGTCATTGTGGCAATGTTTTTATTGATGTTCATTTTTGGTCTCCTAAACAGCGATCCATCCCGGAACCCAAACCAACGTGACCTTGAGTAATTTCTCTGGTTGGTTGACGAAAAAATCTATTCGCTATCGTGACAGACAGTTAGTGGGTTGGTTCTGAGACTGAACTAAAGAACAGATCGTTCACAGATTTATCTTCATAAGATCACTGTGCGATCGGTTTTCAGTTAAGCCTTCAGTCCCTACCTTAGCTGTCTCAATTTTTTGTGAGACATTTTCTATGCCCTATCCGGCTGTTTTCGCTGACTTGCTCAAGACTCCAGAATTCTTGTCGCAAACGCCCCCGGCCCTGACCCAAAGTGTGGCCCAAAGTGCGCCCAATTTAGCACTCCCCTCATTGTCACAGGCAGCTCAGCTCATCAGCCCACGTAGTGGCATAGTCCCCCCAGCAATCCCCTCGATCGAAATTTCTCCCAATTCCGATCGTTCCAGCAGCCCGATGCCTCCGACTGCGGAAACTCCCGCATCTACCAGTCAAAAAACTCCTGCCGTTCCAATCCCAGCCGTTCCCACCGTCCCGTTGCCCAGCGCAATTCAACCACTCGCCGCCGATGGCATGATTGAACTCAAAGCGGATCGACAAACCTACGACGATCGTCGTCAAATTTTTATTGCTGAAGGCAATGTTTTCATGCGGTTCCGCGATAGCCGAGTTAAGGCCGATCGGCTTCAAGTCAACTTGGTCAATCGTTTCGCCGTGGCTGAAGGAAATGTAACCTTTGTCAAAGGCTCGCAAGTGCTTCAGGGCGATCGGTTTGAATATAACTTTGTCCAAGGAAACGGAAGTATTCGCGGAGCTAAAGGAGAAATCGCGACCCAAAGTACTCAAGACTTCACGGATAGCCCTCTCAGCACGGATGTTTCGGCTAGTTCCACTATCGGCAAATCCATTAGTGATCGAATTTACCGTAACCAACCCGCCACAGGCATCGACAACCGCATTGGTTCGGAATTAGTTGTCGGGAGTGACTTTAGTTCTCTTGGGCAACAGGGGCTAGGGGGACGAGGCTATCGCCGATTGCGATTTGAGGCAGATTCAGCAGAGTTCTTTCCGGATGGTTGGGATGCAAAAAATATTCGGATTACTAACGATCCCTTTTCGCCCCCCGAATTAGAACTGCGTGCCCGATCGGCTACCTCCCGCAAACGATCGATTTACGAAGATGAAATCCTACTTGACAAGCCCCAACTCGTTTTTGACCAACGCTTCAAGCTACCCATTCCCCGCAATCGAATTCTGCTGGATAAACGCCCTAAGAAAGATGTACTGCGGATTTCTCCAGGCTATGACGATCTCGATCGGGGTGGACTTTATATTGAGCGTGGCTTCACAATTATTGCCGCTCCTAATTTTTATCTAGACATCACTCCAGAATTTTACATACAGCGCGCATTCAACAGCAGCAACGTGATCGACTGGTTTGGCACAAAAGCAACAGTATCCGCAAACCTAGGACGAACTCAGCTCAGGGCAGCCGTCGAACTTACAAGCCTTGACCTGACCAAATTTGAACAGCGATTCCGGGGAAATCTACAACTCCTTCGACCGATCGGAACCCACACCCTAGCCCTACAAGGAGCCTACCGTCAACGCCTGTTTAACAACTCCCTAGGCTTCCAGGATGTCCAAAGCACTATAGGCGGACTCTTGTATTCGCCCAATATTGCGTTGGGGAACACCGGAATAAATCTCAGCTATCAACTGGGCTATCAATACATCAATGCCGATACCGATCGGGCTGATCTCTTAAAGCCAGTGCGCACCAATAACCGAATTAATTTAAGCCGATACCAAGCTGCTGCTGCCCTGAGCCGCTCTGTCCGATTGTGGCAAGGTATCGGTCTACCCCCAACCCAAAATGAAGGAATGCGCTACACCCCCGCCCCTGTTGTACCCTATCTCGATTTCATCCTAGGGACGACAGCTGTTGCATCGGCCTACAGCAGTAGAGATAGCCAAAACAATGTGACCTTTAGTGCTGGATTCAATGCTCAATTGGGTCATTTTTCAAAGCCTGTTTTTGACTATACAGCACTAAATTTGACCTATTCACAGGCCATTAGAACCGGAAGTTCACCTTTTTTATTCGATCGGGTTGCAGATGGGAAAATCTTAGCGGGCGGAATTACTCAGCAGATTTATGGACCAATTCGGGCTGGATTTCAGACGGCATGGAATGTGGATACAGCCAAAGAAATTAGTACGGATTATTTCCTAGAATATAGCCGACGTACCTATAATTTACGACTACGTTATAACCCAATCTTATCCTTGGGATCGATTAATTTGGTGGTTAATGATTTTAACTGGGATGGCGGTTCTGAGGGGTTTAAAGGCACGGGTGTGGTGTCCAATGGTGTAAGTCCCTAATGGTTGATTAGTTTGGAGGAAAAGTATGCCAAAGCTGGCGTTGATAGGCTCTAGTGAATACACTGTAATTAAACACTGTAATTAATAGGTCGGCAGAATCACTTATCCGATCGAAAATTCGTTTACACTCAAACTGAAGAGGTGCAAAAGCTTAGGCATCAGATTTACAGTAAATTATGTAATCCCTATTGATTCTATTGATGCAATCTAAATATGGTTTATCAAACATTGCCTGCCTGGACTCACACTCGACCTGACCAAATAAATCTAACTAAACGAGATGCTGAAGCGCTACTTCAGCACTACAGCTTTGATCTGGGAAATCGTCCTTTACAAGTACTATTAGCCGAATGGCAAGCGCTTTTTTCACTAGATTGGATTAGGTTGGCGGTCATTGAAGCTTTATATTTAGGACGGTATAAAGCTGTATCTGTCGAACAAATTTTGCGCCAATGGGTTAGACGGGACCAACCTGCGACTCATTTTAGCTACGAGTTTGAGCATTTAGTTTGCGATCGGTTTCCTCGGCCATTACTACCCGATACAAACGGATTAATTAGCACCAATCCGACCATCTATCCTCGTTTAGGTTGGTTCCCGGAGCATATTCCCGGTTGGATGGTGTTAGCCAAAAGAATTCAGGCCGAACGACTTGAAGCGTTAGCGAAAGACGATTTAAATGAGTTTAACGACGGGTTAGTGACGGATTTCTCGTAGGGCCATCATGCCTAAACTCTGAATTTAGGGCATCACCCGAAGGACAACTAACGTCATATCGTCAGTATTTGGATTTCCAACCCCAATAAATTCTTGAACTTGATCAAACAGATAAGTGAGAATTTCCTGTGGCTCGGTATGGTTAAGCGCAGCCCAACGAAAGGCTTGAATTAGGTTTTCTTCATCAAACTGAACGCCCATTGGATTCGCTGCTTCCGTAAATCCATCGGTGTAATAAATAATTAAATCCCCTGGAAAAAGTTGAATCTGAGAATCTTGATAGGAGGTATTAGCATCCAACCCAATCAACATGCCTAAGGTATCAAGTCGCCCGATCGTATCGGTGGCCGATCGCCAGACGAAGGGAGGATTATGGGCCGCATTGCTGTAGGACAGAATTCGAGTTTTAGGATCATATTCAGAATAAAACAAGGTCACAAAGCGATTAGAATTTTCTAAATCGGCATACATGACTTGATTTAAATGCTGCAAAATCTTCGCAGGGCTATGACCATTCAAAACCTCAGCCCGTAACATTCCTCGGGTCATGGTCATGATCAAACCCGCCGGAACACCCTTCCCCATCACATCTCCGATCGTCACTCCCCATCGCCCGAATTTATCAACCGTTTGGCCTAACGAACCCGCTGGAATAAAATCATAATAGTCTCCGCCCACTCGACTTGCTGTTTTACATCGTGCAGCGAGTTGAAGTCCCTCGATCGTGGGGCAATTGCGCGGTAGCAAGCGGTTTTGGATGTCGGCTCCGATTTCAAGCTCCCGATCGAGCCGTTCTTTTTTACGCAGTTCGGTGGTGAGTTCGTCATTATCGATCGCCACCGCCGTTTGGTCAGCAACGAGACGCACTAGCTTTTGACGCTGTTCAGTCCAGGCATAGTTGGGATCACGACTAAAGACAAAAAGCCGACCCCGTTCATGAGTTCTAGCCACAATGGACGTTCCGAAAACTTGGATTTCTTCCCCTAGGGTTTGGATCATTTGCTGATCGATCGATGCGATCGCCGCCGGAAAATTAGTCAATGCCTCAGTTGGCTGAAGCTTTGCGATCGAGGTGGTGATTTGTCGGGCCGCTCGCTCGAAGGCTTGACGAACTTCTTGGCCCCAACGGGGATCTTGGCAATGGATTTGCTCTAATCTCACTTGGCCGTTGCGAAACATAAGTAATGCCCCACCATCTGCATCCGTGACGCGAGAGGCCATCATGGGAATAAGTTCTAAAAATTGATTGAGATTGTTAAAGCTACGCAGGGCAAACCCAAGGGAACTTAGTAAATCCTGAATTTTAGTTTGCTCCCGACTCAGACGGGCAACTAGTTCTTTAAGCGCCAGAACAGAGGTGCCATCTAAAGAATTAGTTAGGGCATTAGAACGATCGGCTAAGGAACGGGAATAGGGAAGAGAGGTCATGGGGTAGGGAGAGATAATAAAGAGCGATCGTCCACTCAACCTATCGGACGACGGTATTGAATCGACTACATTTGTACGACATCTGTAGCCATTCGACCCATGAAAATAAGACTGATGTTAGGGACTGATGCTCAAGATCCCCTAACTGACAGCAGTATACACAGGTCCTTCACAATTGACACTGATTTAGACAGTGATTTTTTGACTTTATGTTGAAAAGTCCACCCAGATCAAACCGAAGAATTTGTTTCCTTCATAGAATCTAGCGAAGGAGAGGTTTTTGACGCACTGAGACGATCGAGTATCCCAATAAATTCCCGTTCAAACGTAACTTGCGCTCTGTTGGTGGTGCCGCCGAGATAAAGCTGTCCTTTTTCATAAAGCCCCCAAACCTGAGAATGGGACACATAGCTCATCAACACACTGATCATCATTAATGCAAAGCCCAAATAGACCACGGGAATCCCAGGATCGGCCTTGATTTGTAGCCCCGTACTGCCGACAACATCAACAATGGTAATTTTCACGCCCTTGACATCTACCGACATCCCTTTTCGCACCGTAGAAATCAGTTTTCCGTCCATGCCATAAACCAGCACCAGACCCTGCATGTCTTTGACAATCAGCGATACGCCATCGCTACCGTCGGGCTTAATGGGCACAAACGTTCCCCAGAGACGACCGCTCGAAATCTTCAACTTGCCGACGGGGAAATTTAGGACGGGGCTGTTGTTAAATTTGAGGGCAATCCCAGCAATGGACCAATCGGCTTGATACATGGTGATGCCTTTGTAGCGCATCGGCTCATTGACATGAATAGTTTTACGATCGACCTCTTTCCCCGCTTCATCAAGTACGGAAAGGTCAGAATAAAACTGATCAATTTCCCCAGTAGGCAAATAATTAATCCAAAAGCGATTCACCTTCACGGCCCAATCCTTGGGAACTTGAGACGCAGCCCAAGGTCCAGCATCCACAATGTTAGTAATTTGAAAGGTGTTGCCACTGGCGATGATTTCTTGGGCAATGAATCCGGTGGTTGCGCCGATGATGCCGCCCACCATAATGACGATCATGCTGATGTGAACCACGATCGGGCCAACACGACCCACGATTCCTTTGCGGGCGTATAGCTTGTCCCCGTCTTGAATTATTTTGTATTTATTTTCAGTGAGGAGCATCACCAATGGATCGATCGAGTCTTGAGCAAGTTCGGAACTGAGGGCAAATTTTTGAAATTGCTTAGGATTGGTGTAAAGCTTTTGGGTCCGGGAAAACCACTTGAGTGAAGGAATTTGACGTTTTAGGGTGCAGGTAATCAAACTCGCCCCAAACAGCATCAAGAGCGACAAATACCACCACGTTCGATAAACATGATCCAATCCAGCCATTAACAACACTTTCCAGGTCAAAAATCCAAATAGCGCAGGCTTTTCAGGATAGTTTGCCGCATAAAATGCTTGACCTTGGCCCTGTTCGATGACGGTGCCTGCGATGCTAAAGACGGCGATGACGAGAAGGAGAACAATAGCGAGTTGGAGGTTGCCCAATGTGGGGAGGACTTTTCGGTTGGTAAAACGTTTGACAGCCGCAATCATAATGAGGGTGGGGTTGCGAAGATTTATTAAGGACTCTCATTTACAATACCGCGCTTTATGGGATGCGGGAAACAATCGACACCACGCCAAAACCGATCAGAATCACGCCGCTGGTCGGAGTAATCCAACCGGACCATTTACGGACTTCTAGGATTTTTTTGAGGGCGCTGGTGAAGGTTCCAGCTAAGACTAAGGGGGCGACGTAACCGATGGCATAACTCAACAGCAATCCAGCGCCGAGGAGTGGATTTTGGGTGGTGCCAATCCAGGCTAGCAATGTAGCGAGAACGGGAGTGCTGCAAGGGGAGGCGACGAGACCAAAGGTCAGGCCAATTAGATACGATCGCAGCCCTCGGGGTAAATCCTTTGAAATCCATTCAAGACCCAAGCCAGCGGGCATTCGCAACGGCAATAGTTCGAGTTGATTGAGTCCCATGAGAATGGCGATCGCCCCAACGATTAAGGGCAGCCCAATTCCAATTTGACCGTAAACTTTACCCAATAATGTAGCTGCAATCCCTAGCCCTGCAAGCGTGGTCGCCATACCAAGGGCAAACCATAAGGACTGTACGAATCCAGAAGAAGAAGCAGTCCGATCGTCATCGCAACTACTGATGTAGCCGATCGTGATGGGGAGCATAGAAAGGGTGCAGGGCGTTAGGCTAGTAAGCAGCCCGGCGGTGAAGATGACGGCGATGCTGACGAGGCTAAGTTGGTTGAGCTGGTGTAAAACTTGGTTGTTGGCTAACTGACTGAAATTATAGAGCTGGGTTTGGAGGGTTTCCCACATAGTTAATGACTAGATGTTAATGACTAGATTGATGGGTAGATGGATGGCTGAAACGATCGAGATTTTTCTTTAGTATAAGCCAATTCCAGCGGTGCTTTTGGGATGCTTGAAGGCATTCTACGGCGTTAAAGCTTATATAAACTAAGCAAACATCCCCTCTTTACCAAGTTCGCCCGATCGCTGTCTCTGAAATAATGCCTCAAGGGCGATCGCTTGTGCTTCTACAGTTTGACCATAGGTAAATACTGACGGAACCGTCTCAATCAGCGTCGGTAAAAATCTAGAGGCAATATAAGGACTACCGTAAAAAATCACCGCTTGCAACTGGTCCGATCGTTGTAAAAACTCAAGCCATTGGCCAATTCGATCGATAAATTTAGCATTACTCCGCAACGGATTTCCGCGCACAAAAATTTGCAGCAACGTCGATCGCCAGCTTGAAATTGAAAATAAATCCGTATTCGCTTCGATAATTTGGGTTGAATACCCCTGCGCTCGACACTGAACTAAGGCTGGAGCGGTGCGAGTTAAGAACGGACAATTAAGAAAATCATCGACCAAAATTAAGGTCTGCCGATTTTTTTGCCATTTTTCTTCAGTCAGGCGCGATCGGACTGGATGATGCACTGTCATTGAATTACGAATAATTTCAGTCGCACAATGTGAAAACTCCGGCAACGCAATACTACTGGTCAATAACGCTTGAGTTATAGGCACAGGCACAGTGCAAACCCGTTGTTTCTCATAAAAAATTCGTGTGACCGACGCTTCAAGACGATCGCGACTTAAACGCCCAGACTCGATCGCGGCCTGGATGGCTTGAATCGCACCAATCGCATCCACAGGCATCATCAACAGATCTGCCCCAGCCTCAATGGCCTTAACCGCCGCTTCCCCGTTGCCATACCGATCGACGATCGCACCCATCACCAACGCATCCGTCACAATTAATCCCTCAAACCCCCACCGATCGCGCAGCCATTCCGTATTGACGGCATGAGAAAAAGTCGTGATTTCATGGGCATCGATCGCGGGAACCTCCAAATGGGCCGTCATCACAGTTGCCACACCCGCTTCGATCGCCGCCTGAAACGGTGGAAACTCAACGGCTTTTAATCGGGCCAAACCATGATCAATACGCGGCAATTCCAAATGAGAATCCAAATCCGTATCGCCGTGCCCCGGAAAATGTTTCGCACAGGTGAGAACCGAATGCTGCTGTGCGCCTTCAATAAATGCGGTAGTTAAAGCCGTGACGATGCGGGGATCTTCGCCAAAGGCCCGGATATTAATCACAGGATTTTTTGGATTATTATTCACATCTACGATCGGAGCCAAAATCCAATTTAGACCGATCGCCCGAGATTCTTGAGCAATCACCGATCCCATTTGACGAGCTAACTCGATCCCATAGGGCAGATTTTTCAGGGCGATCGCACCCAATGCCATCGGCGGCGGAAACACTGTGGCCCCGCTAAACCGTTGACCGACCCCTTCTTCGACATCCGCGCACATCAATAGTGGAATAGACGACCAAGCCTGAAGTTGCGCTGTTTTCAACGCCATTTCTGCTGCACTAGCTCCCAAAAAAATTACGCCCCCCACGCCGATAGTTTCGACTAGATGACGTAATTTTTCGCTACCAGCTTCCCACTGGGGATACTGCAACTGCCGATCGAATAAATAGCCCGTTGTCCGCACCACGATGATCTGGGCGATCAATTGGGAAATTGTAAGGGAAGAGACGGTCGGAAGCATATAGATTTTGGCGTTTGGATTCCGCAATCATGATCGCAAATGAATGAGGGCTAATGTTATCAGGCCCAAGAAAGCCGACTCAAGATTCATCTAGCCGCTTAACTTCGCAGTTTACAAAGTACCTGATTCAGATTAATCGTCATCACCCTCGTCATCGTCATCGTCCAATGCTGCAAGCTCCGCCTGACGATCGAGTTCTGCCTCTTTGTTCAACCAATCTTCAACACCCGACTCTTTACGAGAATCTGTCAAACGATTGATCAAGCTGAGCATGTCAGTCCCGCGTGCCAATGAAATATCTTCAATAAAGACTACTTCTGGAGTCCGGCGCAAGCCCATTCGCTGACCCAATGCACTACGGACAAACCGCGTCGCTGAATTTAAGCCTTCCATCGTGGTCGCCCGATCTTCGTCTGAGCCGTAGATGCTGACAAAAATTTTGGCATGTTGCAAGTCGCCGGATACCACCACATCCGTGACACTCACCATACCTACCCCAACCCGATCGTCTTTAATGCCCGACATCATTAACTGACTTACTTCTCGTCGCATTAGTTCTGCGACCTTTGCTACCCGTCTATCTGTTGCCATTGCTACGCTCCGCACGTTCAAAAAACTGAAAACTCGAACTGAAAACCCAAAGTGTCGATCAGAAACTATCGAAAATATATCTTCAACTAATTATTAAGCATTAGACCTTGAGCTGAGATCACCCATGAAGTACACTAGATCAGATGATCTAGATCATCTGATCTATAAACCTTCTACTTCAACTCCCAACATGGCTTTCAATGTGAAAACAAAGAAAGACAGAATAGCAATCAGCATCGCCACTACAGCGATCGCGGTGATGGGGCGTTTAAACAGTGGCATGAGTGGAGAAAATCCATTCAGGATCACACCCAGCATCACACCAATCAAAAAACGTGGATATTTTGAAACCGTACTCCAAAGATCGCCCATGGTAATTAATTCGTTCTAGCCCGTTAATTTCCTTTTATCATAAGCCAATGCTGACCCAAGTTAGACCCACTCCTAGTATTGTTGCTCGTCCGTTTTTAAAATGGGCGGGCGGAAAAAGTCAATTACTCGCCCAATATACGGATCTTTTTCCGAAGACCTATCGCAATTATTACGAGCCGTTTCTTGGGGGAGGGGCAGTGTTTTTCAATTTGCAGCCTAAGCGTAGCTTTTTGTCAGACATAAACTTGGAAGTCATCAATGTCTACCGTTGCATTCGGGATCAGGTCGAGGAGATCATTACGCATCTTCATCAGCATTATCTTCATCACGATGAATCCTATTATTATGATGTACGATCGCGGGTGGAAGAGACAGCAGAATGGTTTTGGATTGGAAATAATGTAGAACGTGCAGCTCGCATTCTGTATTTGAATAAGACTTGTTTTAATGGCTTATATCGCGAAAATTCTAAGGGTCATTTCAATGTCCCGATCGGACGCTATAAAAATCCTAGTATTTATGCTCCCGATTTACTGCGGGCCTGTGCCAAACAATTAAAATCAGCACGCATTGAGCCAGTAGGCTTTGAAGATGTGTTGCGCCGTGCCCGATCGTCTAATGATTTTGTCTACTTTGATCCCCCTTATCACCCCCTGAATCAAACGAGTAGCTTCACCTCATACACCCGCTACTCATTTAATGAAGCCGACCAAATTCGACTTCGAGATACCTTTGAGCGACTGCGCGCTCGGGGCGTTCATGTCATGTTGTCTAACTCAGATTGTGAATTTGTTCGGGATTTGTATTCTGGATTCAATATCCATACTATTTACGCATCCCGACATATAAATTCCCAAGGCACAAAGCGCGGCAAGATTACAGAAGTATTAGTAACCTCATACTAGAGGTCTATCTAATATTTGATTGATTAGACCGATTCTTCTTTGATCTCTTCAGCCGCAACACCGATCGTATTTTTACCTTGAAACTCAAGGACAGAATCTGCAATACGGGCCAATTGAAGACCGGGCGGATAGTCGCCAGAAGTCTTAATTTGCTGCAATAACGTCGGGGAAATGCCAAACCCTAGCTTTTCGCCCACGGCCTGCGTCACGTCACCGCGATCGATTACGCCTGCCACCGCACCCGCCGGAGATAAAACAGTAATGCGAGCGTTTCCAGAACGTTCCATTTGTTGAATCACTTCAGGCAATGGTGTTTTTTCAACTACATGGGGAATCGCCTGCAAGGGCTGAGCGACATCTTCAAGTTTGGTGGATTCCCACAGACTGCGTTCAATGGTTTGCAACACATCCGCCGTCACCAATCCGCGATAACGACCATCAGAAGCAACGAAATAAGCCATTGTCGGATCACTTTTTAGCACCATTTCTTCGGCAAACTGTCGTAAAGTTTGATGGCCATCCAATACCCGATAGTTGCGCGTCATGACACTTTGGGCATCCAAATTCAGCAGAGCTGCTTGGATATCCGTTAACCGATCGGCATTCACGGCATTTTGTCTCATGAACCAGCCAATCAACACGCCCCAAAAGCCCACGACTTCCGGTAGACCGAGCAAACTAGTTAAGCCCAATACATCCGAAAAGCCCACGATCGAAATAATCCAGCCCAACCACAGACCCGATCGAGCCGCCGCATGGGCACCCGTGAGATAGTCACCGCTTTGCTTCCAGATGGCAGCTTTTAGCATTTGGCCGCCATCAAGGGGGAGACCTGGGATTAAGTTAAATAAGGTCAGGGTCAAGTTTAATGAGGCAATGCTGCTCAAAATTACAAATATGACCGGACTCGTGGTGGGCGCAAATTTCAATAATAGCGCGACCGTGAAGGTGCAGAAAATCCACAAAAACACGCTGACTAGTGGACCTGCGATCGCCACTTGGAACATGTCACCAGGCTTTTGGGGTTCTTTTTCAATGGAGGCCACGCCGCCAAACAAAAACAATTTAATCGAGGTAACATCAATGCCCTTCGACTGTGCCACAAGGCTATGGCCTAGCTCATGGAGCAACACCGATCCAAACAGCAACAGCGCCATAATGAACCCAGCACCGTAGGCCACTGTGGGGGTCCAAGTTTCATATCTCTGTTGCCAAATCGATCCATTCTGAAACGTCAGAAACGCAACGATCAAGAACCAAGAGGGATCGATAAATAGAGGAATCTTAAAGAGGGTTCCAATTCGCCAGCCACTTTGCATAGGAGGTACTAATGTGTGAGGTTCAAGGTGTGTTTGGGTTTCCCCATCCGTTTTCTCATTCAGTCTAAACCCTCCGTCTAAGAACTCGCTGACGGGAAACCTCACCAAAGACGACAATTCTACGACTCCAAATTCCAAATCTTAAGAAGTAGCAGGTTGCGGATCTCGTGAGCTAGTGATGAATTCGGTTAACTATTGGGCCAGATTGGATCGGTAATGGGAGGATGCCATCCTGCATTTATCCATAAACGACGCACAGAACGAATGGAATTTTCATCGGGATAACGATCGTCGTTGCAATCTAAACGTGCGCAAGTTGCTCTGCCTGTTGGGGTCGTACCGATCAGATTGATGCCGTTTTGAGTCCAGCAAAAATGCTCTGACCAGCTTTGTTTACGAGGATTGAAGATCTGAACGATCGCAGATGTTTCTGGGTCAGATGCGGTGATGGCATTACTGCGACGCTCGTTACACCGATGACAGGCAAGAGCTAGATTAGATAATTCGTCTGAGCCTTCCAAAGAACGGGGTTGAATGTGATCCATAGTGAAACGATCGGGGCTTAAGTATTCGGGGGAGTGGCAGTATTCGCAACGGAATTGGCTGCGTTGTCGGACAAGCTGTCGGGTTGCGTTGGACACCATTGGGCTTTAGCGGCGAGTTCAGCATTGATTAAGGTGAAAATTTGGGAGAGTTCTTTGATGCCTGCCCATTCGTTTGTTTCCTCGGGAGTGAGGCGATCGAGTTTGCTCTTTTCGAGGAGGTCTTCGAGACGATTTTGTAACGGCTCGTTGAAGCGGAAGAGATAGCTGTTGCCGAAGGGTTCTACCTCGATGCCATTGGGAATAAGAGATGATGGCTTGATCATGAGTTGAGCAACCATTTTAAATGACCTAACTACATGGGTATTCTGTTGTAATGATGCCATGAACTTTGGCCGATCGAGATCTGTAAAAGTTTGGGTGGAGCGCGATCGGCTCTGGGGATAAGCTTGAGTCTGCTTTGCAGGTGTTGCGACGAATCCTACTTGGCTAGGGGTAGGTTTCCATGTAAATCTATAAATATTTTTTAGAAGGAATTAATTTTGATAAAATACAGCTTGAAAGCACAAAATTTTTAATAATCCTACTCCAGATTCGACGGAGATTCCTGTAATCCCGGATGGGTGGGTTCCTATCGCTCGCGCAACATCTTCCGGACGATTTTTGCCGCCTCTGACAACCAAGGCTTCATCTGGTATCCGTTTCACCGATCACCCTATATTTTAGACTGCGCTCAATACTTTACTAGAATTCGAGAACGTGATGAGGTGAATTAATTTTCGCTACACTGGAAGAAAGACTTGTTCTCTCTCAGCCCCTAAGGATCTTAGCTATGCCGATCGATCTCATCATTAATCTGTTGCAATCGCTGACGGGTTCTACGTTTCTTCAGGATAAGGTGAAGCGATCGGAGCATGTAATTCGGGTTTTAAAGCAGTTAGGGTTAGATCCAGATCATCCGCCGGAGGACTTTGAGGGGGTTTATAACTATGCGCTGGTGGAGTATGGGATTGGGAAGCCGGAGGTTTGTTTGCAGATCTTTCGGGAGCGGGAGATTCGGGTATTGTTTCGATCGGTGTTGGATGGGAATGATCCGCAAGGTTGGTTACGATCGGGAGGGGCATTTCTGGCGAGTTCTGAGATTGGTCAAAGGGTCCGATTGGCAAATGTAGATCAAATTGAAGAACTAAAAGCATTCGCAGGTGCGTTTGTGGCGGTGGTGAGACGATCGCAGACCCCAAAAGAAATGCTGATGGGACATCAGTTGCAAAAGATTGAACGGACGATCGATCGACGGTTTGAACAATTGGCGGCGCAGGTTGAACAGGGGGCGATCGTTAGGGGAAATACAGGTGGGAATCCTTTGGCCTTACCTTCGGCAACCTGTCGGGCAGCGGCGTTGGCGGGGCAGATGTGTGAGTTGTCTTGGGAAATGTTGTCTACCGATCGGATGTCGATTAATTATCGTGAGTTTCCCGATCGGATTCGGTCGTTGTTTGGGGTGATGGTCCAAGAAGAGAAGGATTTAAATCATTGGCATTACGACATGATGGGTCAAACAATGTTGATTCGGAATGCAGATGGTGATTACACGCCCTTTGGCTCAAAAGCAGTAAAATCATCTACGAAGCATAACTAATACACAGGCTACCCTTGTGAGTATCATCCATCTGCGTCAAATTGAATCGAAGCTTTCTTCGCTGTTTAATGATCTAATTAATATGGATGATTATAGTAAAAAATCAATTCAAGATAAAGAGATAGCATTTTTGAGTCGTTCCTTAGCAGCATTCTCAATCTATGCTGTTGCTGATACGAGTCCAGAGCAAGCTGCTACGTCAATAACAGATGGCTATCACGATAATGGTATCGATGCAGTTTATTTTGACGATAGAGAGAAAACGCTGTACATTGTCCAAACAAAATGGAAGAAAGATGGAAATGGCAGTCTTGAACGCGGGGATAACCTGAAATTCATTCAAGGGATCAAGGATTTAATTAATGTAGAATTCGACCGCTTCAATGACAAAATTAAAGTGCGAGCTAAAGAGATAGAAGACGCCTTATATCAAGTCAATATGAAGATTGTCATAATACTTGCTTATAGAACCCATTTGACATCTTTAAGAAGCTGCAAGTCTTTTGACCATTAGTCTGACAAAGCAAAGATTGAGCTTCGTTGTCGCATTCGGTAGGGTTCTCTCATGATTCTTAACGAGGATCTTACATCGCTCCATCCATGCATTGGAACGCTTAATGACCCACCGAGCAATGGCAGGCACAAATCCAGACTTTGCTTGTGCTGCTTTCTCTTGTTTAGACGGTTGGTAGTCCTAAACAAGTAAGGATGCGTTGTAGTAGTGAACAAAGTACCAAATGGCACCAATATGATTTTCCAATTTCTTGGAGAATGATAACGTCTTCCTGACTAAGCGTGAGACTCGTTGGCGCAACGTGCAATTCAAC
>JANXWB010000095.1 GCA_025351345.1 Synechococcales cyanobacterium GL140_1_metabat_312 | reverse complement strand
GTTGCGAGACATCACCTTTCTCATAAGCATCAACAATTTTCTGACGTAAGTCTAATGAATAAGGCTGCATTAACTGTTTATAAACTGAAACTATGATTTTGATTAATAGCGTACCTCACTAGACCAGTAATGGCTATAAGTCAGACATACTATCATCCACGACTACTCCCCAATATCACATCCACCATCACTCGTGTCATTGCAAGAATCTCCAAGATCTCCGTAGCCCCACCCTGATTCAGAATTATATGAATCGTAGAACGTTTCATTCGATGGTGAAGAATTTAGAAACCATAGAGTTGGAGGAAGCGGTCGAGCTTTGAGAAAGACCATGAATTGTAAGGCGGCCTTAAGAAACCCTGTTACTGCTAAAAAACAAAAAATGACCAATAAAATATCTTCAAACGATATGTAACTTTCAGAAATACTAATGTAGACACCTGTCAAGGTCAAAGCGATTAAAGTGACCACTGAAGTTGGGGTTATCCATTTTTTGGAGTTCATTATTCTTGCAATTTTGAATAAACTTTTCCCGATCGTAACATTCCCATTCTCGATCGTCGAATCTAACCAAAACAAAAACTAGACGATCGGCTCCTCACCTGTTTCCACCAGATCGTCCATTGGCAACTCCGACTCTCCCGGCAACCATCTGAGCAACGCCAGCGGCAACATCCCACTGAGATTCGTAATCAAAATCAATAACCATAATTGTTCAAAATTACTCTCTGTTACATTCAAATATCTCATCAGCAAAGCGCCTAATTGATAAGATACAAAACCCGAGAAATTTACTACCGACATCAACAATGCAAACAACGTCGCCTCAATACCAGCCGGACACAACCGCGCCGCCAACACCAACACGGGCATAAATGCAATTTGTCCCATCACCGTCAAAATCAAACTATCGCCCAAACTAAACCATTGATCGCTAATTCCTAATGTCCGATTGTAATGCGTCACCAAAATCAACATCGATAATCCCAGCATTGAAGCAATCACCGTAGACCATCCAAAAATCACCCGGAATGGAACCGTCTTGAGAAATCTTTGGAATACCCAAATCCCCACGATCGCCGCAAAACTCGTCACCAAACGAACCCGTCCCAAAAACTCCGGCTGAAACCCCAAGTCATTAGTATAAAAGTAAAAAAATGCAGATTCCCCACTCGGCATCGCCTGCCAAACGAACAAAAATGCAGTCGGTAACCAAATACTCTTTTGACTCACCGCCGCTTTCAATTGCGATAACTGTCCCTTAACCTCAGCCCACTCCGATCGTCCACTCGATGGCTCTTCCGCAATCAACCAAGACACCGCCGCCACAATCAACGGAAACGTTGCCGTAATGAAAAAGACCGTCTTCACATCAAACTGCTGTAACAACGCACCGCTAAAGTAGGCCGTAATCAAGCCCCCGATCGCACTTGCCCCCCAACATAACGACTGCAACGAACCCGCCGCACTCACCGATTCACCCCTCGCCCGCTCCACAACCAGCGAATCCACAATCACATCACTCATAGCGATCGATAACGACCCAAGCGCGATCGCTGCTGTCGCAGTCATGGGACTATTGACCACCGTCGCCATCGCCACCCAGGACATGACTCCCAACAGCCCCGACAACACCAAATAAGGCCGCCGTCGATAGCCAAAAATCGGCAATCCATCAGAAACAAACCCATAAATCGGCTTCACCATCCAAGGAATCGCCGCCACCCCCATCAATGCCGACATCTCTGCCGGACCCAGCCCGAGGTCATCCTTTAAGAAAAAACTCACTGCAAGACGGGCTAGCCCCAAAATGCCCTGCACAAAATACACAAGCAAAATAGCCAGCAATTCAGGAGAGGGCTGATGGCCGAACAAGACTTTATCGATAAATCGTTGCTTGAGTGGCGCGATCGGGGATTCAGAAACAATCACTAATACTTCTTCACAAATATTAAAGGGTTCGTCGCTTTCATCATAGATCGTGGCCTCATTAAATAGAAGGCTTGACCCCATGAATCTCCCAAACCTCGATCGAAGTCGCATGGTCTTGAATCGGGATTTCAAAAAAATGCGTCACACTTTGACACTTTCTGAAACAATGCGTTACATTATAGGAGAACCGCTTCATACCCCCAAGGTGAACCCCATGGTAGATACTCAAAAGACAGTCGTAACTCCTGTCGTGGCCGATCGTAACGCTTGGAAATTTGGATTTACATCACAAGCTGAGCTGTGGAATGGCCGTTTTGCAATGATTGGTTTTGTTGCAGCATTGGCAACCGAATACGCAACGAACAAAGGTGTCTTGGCATACCTGGGCCTAATGTAATTATTGGCTTGATGTAAATCGTTGAGCATGTGAGCGTTTGGTTAACTTTAAAAGCAAGTGTTGATGGACCTTTAAGAAATTAAGGGTCCGTTTTATTTTAGATATGACTATCAAGTTAGATAGAAAAAACGATCGCCTCGGGTTAAGAGACGATCGTTTTTTTATGTTTAAAAAACTAGAAAGAAACTCTAATTCTTCAGATTCATCTGATAGTTTACCGGATGTACTCTTTCAAGACACTGTTACGGTTCGGATGACGGAGCTTACGAAGTGCTTTAGCTTCAATTTGACGGATACGTTCGCGAGTTACGTTGAAGATTTGACCAATTTCTTCGAGGGTTTTCATACGGCCATCATCCAAGCCGTAACGAAGACGAAGCACGTCTTTTTCACGGGGACTCAGGGTTGCAAGAACGCCTTCAAGGTCTTCACGTAAAAGATTTTTTGAGACTTGATCTTCAGGAGTTTCGCCATCGGACTCAATAAAATCGCCTAAACGAGAGTCTTCTTCCTTACCAATGGGGGTTTCCAACGAGATCGGCAATTGCGCTGACTTCGCAATAAACCGTAGCTTCTCAATGGTCATCTCCATCCGAGTTGCAATTTCTTCCTCTGTCGGTTTGCGACCCATTTCTTGAGACAACAGCTTAGTCGTTTTCTTAATACGAGAAATTGTCTCGTACAAGTGAACGGGAAGGCGGATTGTTCTGGATTGATCCGCGATCGCCCGGGTGATTGCCTGACGGATCCACCAAGTTGCATAGGTTGAGAACTTATAGCCCTTTTCGTGATCAAACTTTTCAGCCGCCCGGATCAAGCCTAAGCTCCCTTCCTGAATGAGATCTTGGAAAGAAAGACCCCGGTTCATGTATTTTTTCGCGATCGACACCACAAGCCTGAGGTTTGACTGCACCATCTTGTCCTTCGCCCGACGACCCACATGGAGACGGTGACGAAACTGAACAATAGGCATACTCACTTCTTCAGCCCACTCGCGATCGGAAGGCTCACGTTGCAGTTGTTCTTCAAGCTTGGCGTAAACGCGCTCTAGCTCTAGTAAATCAGCAATTTTTCGAGCGAGTTCGATTTCTTCATCAGCCCGGAGAAGTCGGATCCGGCCAATTTCTTGGAGATAAAGACGAATTGAATCTTCGGTGTAGTGTTTTTTCTTAGCAACTACACGTTTACGAGCGCCTTTCTTACCAGGTTTGCCTGCTTCAACAGGCTCGATCGCTTCTGTTTCATCATCATCGTCTTCATCTGCGCCATAGATATCAGGCTCTTGGTCGCCTTCATCCGAGGCTGTCTCTAACTCAAATTCTCGATCGATTACTTGGTTTGGCTGGGCCATGCCGCTTTCCTCATGCTCTTTAACGTCAGTAAAATGTCGAAGTTCCAATGAATTCGTCACAGTCAGATGAATCGGTTGTGCCCAGGGATCTAAATCGTAAGCCAAGAAAATCAACCACTTAAACTCACGGATGACGCGTAAAAACTGGGTCTCTGAACCCGATCTCATGTTGCATAAGATCGAATCCAAAAAACCTATTTTCCTTTAAAACTGCGCCATCTGTAGAATCATTGAATGTCTTAACCTAGTTTAGATGAGCCAAAATTCTGACTAATGAGATGATATAGATGGAATATATCGTGACTTTCATCTCTGATTGTAGCCTTTCTATTTCAAGTTGCACCCTGTTTACAAAACTCTTTTGGAGATAAGTTCCATCGGGTTAGTCCGAACGATTTCATCTGGTCATAGCCTGATTTCTCAAGTTTTCCAGCGCTCTGCTAGGTGCAATTAGCGCACAACAATATGTTGCTAGCTTGTGGAAAGGCACGTTTCAACGGTTTGTTAAGTCTATCTCACTAGACCTATACGCAAGTCCTAGACAATGGCTGATCTCATGTCAGCTATTTCAGTGAAAATCAGGAAATCGATCGATTTGAATCCGTTAATTAAAAAATTTCTTAATTTATCTGACCACTTCTATTAAGTATTCATCCATGCCTGTGAACCATACGAATAATCCGATTTCCAACGATGTCTTGACCCCGATCGACATCTTGATACTTTCTAATGGTCCCGGTGAACTTAGCACTTGGGTGAAGCCTGTGGTGCAGGAACTTCGTCAGCGGTTTGGAGTACGTGAGTACCGAATTTCGGTGGTTTTGTCGCCTTGTCCTAATGCGAGTGGTCAAGAAGGCGAAATTGCTCGGACCTACCCGGAAGTCGATCGGGTGCAGGATGCGACTCATTTCTTTCCATTTTTACTGTGGGGAAAAACGGCGGCCCGATGGGATTGGCGATCGAAGGGGATTGTGCTTTTCTTAGGAGGCGATCCGTTGTTTCCCGTGGTGTTGGGGCGACGGTTGGGATACAAAACAGTGGTCTATGCAGAGTGGGAAACGCTTTGGACAGGCTGGATTGATCGGTTTGCCGTGATGAAGCAAAAACTGGTAGATAATGCGCCCATCAACGATCGTCACAAGTTTGTAGTAGTGGGGGATCTCATGTCTTCCTCTGCGGTAGAAGATAAGACGATTGTGAAATCAATCAATCCGGTCATTGGACTTTTGCCAGGATCCAAAGCAGCTAAACTTGCCCAAGGCGTTCCTTTGATGTGTGAGATTGCCGATCAACTTCAGAGCTACTATCCCGATCTGAAATTTGTCCTACCGTTAGCTCCGACCTTGACCCCTGAACAATTGGCTCAGTTTGGGGATCCAGACCAAAACCCGATCGTTGCCCTGATGGGCGGCATGACGGCCACACTCCATCGATCGCCTCCAGAATTGCCATCAGAATCCGCCAAAGATTGGCTAGAAACCTCAGGCGGTACCATTATTGAACTTAAAATTCTTGGAGATGATGGTCCGCGAACGCCTCACTACAACACATTGCGCCGCTGCACACTCTGCCTCACTACGATCGGGGCTAACACTGCGGAACTCGGTGCACTCGCTATTCCCATGATCATTCTGCTCCCGACCAATCAACTTGATGCGATGCGGGCTTGGAACGGGATTCCAGGAATCTTGGCTAATTTACCAGGCCTCGGCTCTCTGTTTGCTAAGGCCATCAACACGATCGCACTGCGTAAAATCGGTCTTCTAGCATGGCCAAATATTTGGGCAGGCCGATCGATTGTCCCTGAAATGGTCGGCTATCTAACCGCAGAACAAGTTACGGAAAAAGTTCGCAGCTATTTCGATCATCCCGAACGCCTCGAAGCCATGAAAAAAGAGCTACGGCAGATTCGAGGAGAACCCGGCGCAGCCCAAAAGTTAGTAACGATCGTTGAAGAATTATTAAACGAATTAACTTGAATCAATCAACTTACATAAATCAATTAGTTGCAGACGCTAAAATTTCCTCAACCAATTCAACGTCGTTCGATACCCTTCCGCTTTTCCTTGCTGAAGATAAAGCTTACTGGCTTGCTGCAAGTCATTCTTCGCGGCCATCGTCTGTCCCATTTGAGCCATCAGAGTTCCACGACCATAAAGCGCTTCAGCATGATTAGGATTGAGGCGTAGAGTTTCCGAATAATCAGCGATCGCACCCATGCCATCCCCAAGTTGTTGGCGGGCTTGACCTCGGTGATAAAACGCACTGATATTTCGGGTATCCAGGGCAATGACGCGAGTATAGTCATCAACAGAAGCCTGATAATCGCCCATTTTTCCGCGCACCTTCCCGCGACTTGCGTAGGCATCAGCCAGGTTCGCATCCGATTGAAGAGCACGGTTATAGTCCTCTAAGGCTCCCGACAGATCGCCATTGTCTGCCCGTAAGTCGGCCACAGCTTTAAAGGTTGCGGCATCTTCTGGACGCAGTTTCAGAACTTGCTCAAAATCTTCAATCGCTGCCGATCGGTTGCGGGACATGGAGTAAAGCAATCCGCGTTGATAAAATGCATCCGAGCGGGTGGGTTGAATTTCAATCACTTTCGTCAGATCTGCAACTGCTAAATCAAATTTGCTCTCTGTAGTGTAAACAATGGCCCGATTATAAAAGGCTTCAGCATAGTCAGGTTTGGCCTTAATCGCCATTGTCAAATCTTGAATTGCATCGTTGTCGCGACCCATTTGCTGATAAATCAACCCTCGATTGAGATAGGCTTCAGGAGAGTTGCCTTGAATCCGAAGCGCTTGCTCCAAATCAGACAGGGCACCGTTGCGATCGCCCAATTGCTGTTTTACATAAGCCCGATTAACCAAGGCCGCCACGTCATTCGGCTTAAGGCGCAACACTTGGTCGAGTTCCGTCAATGCAGCTTCCGGATTGCCCCTTTCCATAGTGGCGTAGGCTTGGTTAACCTGCACAGACGTTAAGCTCGGGTCTATTTGAAGTGCGGCGGTCCAATCTCTTGAAGCGGCTGGCTTGTCACCCAGTTGATAATAAAGATTTCCCCGTTGTCCCAAGGCCGATGCCTGCTGAGGGTTGAGCCTTAACACTTCACCCCAATCTCCGATCGCCCCTAATTTATCGCCCATTTCAGCCTTGGCCATCGCCCGACTATAATAAGCCTCGGTGTAGCTAGGATTTTTTAGGAGCGCTTGATTGTAGTGAGCGATCGCAGTCCGATATTGACGATCTTGTAAACTTTTTTGGCCAGCTTGGAAATCCTCTTTAGCCGCATTTAGAGTTTCCGTTACGGTGGTCGATTTCGCTGGCGGGTCTTGAATGACGACAGATTGAGCCTCAGCCACTCCAGTAGCGGCAAGCAAACCCATCAGAGTTAGGGCCGCTAAATTAGGGACGGTACGCTTTGGGCTAAACATTGGGCTAAAGGTAAGGCTACGCATAAGGTCTAGGCAATCCATCTCAAAATATGTAACTGTTACAGATATGTCATCTTGTGTTTCAGTCTTCCCAAAAATGACACACGTTTTACAATTTATATGGGATGGCGTTAGATAATTGTTCTGAGGCTCCTTATCAGGTTGGAATCAGTTCACCAGGCCGCAGCTTTGACCATTTTCCTTTCTCCTCAGAAAAACTCAAACATCCCACGACATCCCATTCTACTTCGATGAAGTCGCGTTGTTCACGAATATTGACATTGATACTCGGTTCAATGGGTTCAAAATCTGGACTCTGGGTCAGGTGAGGTTGTTCATGCTGTGATTCAACGGCATTGTAGGTCAGGCAACGATCGACGTAGTGACAGTGAATGCAAATACACATGGTTGCTCCTAGAATTATGGGTCTGAAATACAGGGCTTAGATATGGGAGATTATGGCAACGTTTTTTGATACTCTAACTCAGGCGAATTCGATTTGGGTTTTGATCGAATGAGTTTGTTGACCTTAAATGTTGCATTTTCAACTCAAGATCAGCTGTAATTTATTTATCGATAGGTAATAGTAGCTTTGGCACAGCGCGTGACAGTCTTACAACAGCATTCTCTTGGGTCGTCGGCACTATCGCCTAAAACATGGCCCTTTGATATTGGCTTTTTACCTCCCGAAACACATCTGGTTGGGGGAAGTGTGCGAGATGCCCTTTTGGAGCGGCATTCGGACTATTTGGATTTAGATTTCGTCATGCCTCAGGGCGCAGTTGAGACGGCAGCCACGATCGCCCGTCACTATAGAGCAGGCTTCGTATTGCTTGATGCAGAGCGCCAAATTGCACGGGTTGTATTCCGTCAGGGGACGGCAGATTTTGCCCAACAGGTTGGCGATTCGCTAGAGGCCGATTTATTTCGCCGCGATTTCACGATGAATGCGATCGCCTATAACCCACATACCTTGGAACTTATCGATCCCTTAAATGGTTGTCTCGATCTAGAACATTGTATTGTGCGCATGGTGAGCGCTGAAAATCTTGCGGAAGATCCACTGCGGTTATTGCGGGCTTACCGTCAGGCTGCGCAGCTTGGATTTACCATGCAACCTGAAACGGCGGCAGCGGCTAGAACACTGGCTCCGCGACTCAAGACTATTGCGGCTGAGCGAGTTCAATCTGAGTTTCACTATCTGCTCACCTCCAAGCGTGGTCCTGCCCAACTTAAAGCGGTATGGGAAGCTGGATTGTTGTCGGATTGGTTTGAGTCAGCGGGACTGTCGAGCCTAGAGAAAATCGATCGGCTGGAGACTCTATTTCAACGATTGAAGTCGGATTGGCCATTGCTTCATGACCTGATTAGCCAGCCAATTCGTGCCCAGTCCAGCAATAAATCTGAACAAAAAAAGAATGTTGAGATGTCAGGAGGGCGCAGAAGCAGTTGGCTAACGATGGCGAAACTGGCTAGCTTGATGCCTGATGATGTGACGATCGCTGAACCTCAGCTCTGGCAGCTCAAATACAGCCGATCGGAAATTCATGCCGTGCTAACAGTCCTAAAAACTTTACCCAAGTTACAGGCATTATTAAAGGCGGCTCCAGACATTACTCTAAGTCCGAACTCAGATACAGCTCCAGATAATAGACGCGCCCAGTATGCATTATTTCAACAGGTCGGTGTAGTTTTTCCAGCCCTGTGCATCCAAGCATTAGCTAGCGGAATTGAGATGGCAGCATTACGGCCCTTAATCAACCGCTATCTGGATCCAGAAGACGTAGTAGCCCATCCGGTCCCAGTTCTTTCGGGACAAGATCTGATGAGTCACCTCAACTTGCGGCCCAGTCCCCAAATTGGTCGATTGCTGTCCGCCCTTCAAATCGCTAGAGCGGAAGGACTGATTGAAACCCAAGGTGAGGCGATCGTATTTGCCCGTCAAATCTTAGAGCAGGAATCCTGACTGCCGATTGATCCAGCCCCATTGCTCCAGCTGATTAGCTCAATATGTGGGAATTTATTGAGCTAATCAAAGGATTAAAGTAAAGGCAACAGTCTTGGCTTCGGTATGGTGCGAACGATTATCGGACAGCACCACCATCAATCTAAATAAATCAGACTAACAAGTCAGACGAGGCACCGTAATCACATAGCGATCGCCTCCGTTTGTATGACCCTGAACCTGAATCTCACCGCCATGTAATGCAATCAATTGACGACTTAGCAAAAATCCTAAATTGAAATGCAATTGCTCTTGAATTCCAATTTCGGGACTGCTGGTCGGTGAGTTAAGTAGTGCGGTTGAACTGGAGGAATTGATGGCTGTTGGCGATCGATCGAGGCTCACCTCATAGTCATTCAAGCTAGATCCATAGGAAATAGTCTCTAAACAAGGATGCGTTACCCAGAGAGTCAGCCGAAGTCCCGAGATTTTGTTGGCCGCATGTAAATGCACCACGCTTCCGGCGTTAGAGGACTGAACGATGCTGAAGATCAGGTGATACAACATCTGCCGCATCTTTTCTTTATCCAAACTCCAAATCCGATTTCCAGGTTCCACCGTCAGCCGAATTTCTTGCTCCCGTCGTTGGGCAGCCTGTTGTAATGTGGCGATCGATTGTTGACAGAGCATTTTAATGTCAACGGATGTTAGATTCAACTCCTCTTGCTGTAGGTTCAACTGAGACATCTCCAAAATCTCCTTCACCAAGGACAACAAATATTCGCCGCTATTGTGAATGATCCCAAGATATTCCCGCTGTTTTGGTGTCAACGGACCATAAATTTCTCGGCTGAGGACGCTGGCCATGCCCAGAACAGAGGTCAATGGGGTCCGTAGTTCTTGGGTCAGATGGGCGACTAATTTAAATTTCAACGGGATAGTTTCACTGTTGTCTAACCGGAGAGCGGTCTGAGATGGCGACTGAGATTCTGATTGCGGCTGAGATAGGTGCACAATGGCCGATCGAGGAGTTAGTTTCAAATTATGCAGACGCTCATAGTCACTTATGGCGAACCGAGCGGTCATCATCAAGAATTCAATTTCCCGCAGATTAAATTCCCGAGTTTCGGTATCTAGAACTGAAAGCACGCCAAGACAAGTTCCATCACTTGTCATCAATGGAACTCCAACGTAACTCCGAATCCCATGCTGTTGAGTCAGAAGGCTTTGGGCAAAGGCAGGATGGGCGTGGGTATCGGTAATAGCTAGAACTTGATGACTATCGACCACATGAGCCGCGAAGGAATCCTGTAGTTCAATAAAACGGTGACGAACTAATTCGTTCATTAAGCCTAAACGAGTCAATCCGAAAGTTGCCTTTAGCAGCTCACGATCGCCATTAACCACAGTCAACATTGCCATCGCCATACCCGTAAAATGAGCTGCCGTCTGAACGACTTCCTCAAAAACAGGCACGGTCTCAGCTTCCAACAATCCTAGATCTTGTAAAGTAGACGATCGAATCTGGTTGCGAATCTTGGCACTGAGACCATCCAATGAACAAAACAAACTACTTTCAGGGATCACCATCTAAAACTCAGCCCTTACCTAAAACGAAATGCACTATTTGCTCATTATTCCCTTCAGAGAACTGAGTCAATCATCAATTTGTTAGTAAGCCTACTGAGATTTGGGGGGATGAGATACACGCAACTCCGCAAGATTCGCGACGTATGGATTTATTCGTTCAACCATTAGCGGGCAGGTGGTGGGACAGGATCTGAATCCTGTTCGGGGACGATCGGTGCCATTTGAGGCGGTTTAATCGGTGCCATTTGAATCGGTGATTTTTGAGCTGGTGGGACAGGATCCTCAGCTCGGGGTTTGGGGGCAATGTCAGGTTCAATAGCAGGTGCTGGCTTGCTAACCGCTCGTTGAGGCTTTTCAGGTTCGATCGCCTTATCTTTAGGGATGTAGCGAGAGGGTTCTGGCTCTGCCTGTCTATCACTAGCCCTATCGCTTGTTTGTTCCCGATCTCCAGAGTTACCCGCTGATTGTGGCACATCCGTTCCAGATCGGGGAGCGGATGCAGAAGGTTTAGGAGTAGGAGTAGGCGAGGATTTTAGGGTGGGCGTAGGTGTGGGACTAGGAGTGACTTCAACGGAAGGAGTCGGGTTCGGTTTAGGGGCTGCACAGGATACTAGTCCCAAGACGAGAACCAACACAGCTAGGGGATTGATTCCTGTAAATTTCCAGATATTATTTTTCTGTCGATTGCTCTGTTGCACAATTAATTGAACGTCGGTTAACTTGCCATCTCGTTTCATACAGCCTCCACATCTCTAAACACAACGAACAATAAATATCAGTTTGGCGCTGATTCGGCACTCAGTCCATTCCTCTCGTAAGGCCGATGTACTGAATCCCTAAGAATTGTAGCGTTCTCTAGAGCGATCGAGATGAGGACGATAACCTATGTCGGTCTTTGACCATCAAGGCACTGACGATCGTACCCTCTAGTCTCTTAATGCCAAGTTTTCTTATGAGTTCAAGTGTGGGTCTAGGGGTTGTGTTGATAATTTTGATTTATTTTAATACTCCTGACTGGTTTTTCATTCGTTGTTTTTGTTGTCATTGAACTCACTTGAGCACAACGGATTAAAGAAATTTGATTTTACCCCTTGCCAAACCCTCAAGACCCCGCTACTATTGTTTCTTGTGGAGCGGGGGTCGATGCCCGAGTGGTTAATGGGGGCGGACTGTAAATCCGCTGGCTACGCCTACGCTAGTTCGAATCTAGCTCGGCCCATCCACAACTAGCCTATGTAGCTCAGTGGTAGAGCACACCCTTGGTAAGGGTGAGGTCATGAGTTCAATCCTCATCATAGGCTTCAGTCGTACCAAGTATTTCAAAGGGCAGAACCGCGAATACACTAGGGTTCTGCCCTTTCTAGTATCTGGGTATTAGGGTTGTAGCTGGGTGCGATCGTCAAGGTTTGGGGTGAGTCGAATCAACGTTTTGCCTAATCGCGTTGCATCCTGAGGAAAGAATTTCGATCGCTTGACCTGATCTGAAGCCTTCTGTTGTAAGTTCTCTAGTAAATCTCCCGTCGTTTCGGTCCAGACATCGCGTTTTCTCCTTTTGATTTACGGTTTCTGATGATCTACATTATTGGGCATTTGTTGGATAATTTCCATGGTCTGAATACTAACGGTGCAGACTCGCTGGAGTAGGTCGATGACGTGTTCTTTGTAATCGGCAAATTTGTAAGTATTGAACTTCTCGCGGATGGTTGGATCTTTGGGTTTCTTTTCTTTGTATTGATCGAGAATCCATTCAAGCGCCGATCGATTCCCAAGTTTGTAGTCCCAGGCGATCGTGGGGATTCCCGTCAGTTCGGTATTGTCGTCGAGGATAATCTGTCCGGTGGTTTTGTCGGCTTTTAGTTTGGCTTTTGGGTTTGGTTTGGTCGCGATTTCGGTGCGTTTTAGGGTGTGAGGTTCGATCGTTTCGTAGTTGAGATGGAGGTCCATTAGAGTTTTGCCACAGGTTGTCCATTGATGGAAGTCGGGATAAAACGGTAAGCGGGGGAATTCGCGTTTGAGGTTGAGTTCGTATTTGGTGCGGTAGGCGGGATGGTGGAGAACAGCGTAGGTGTAGTGAAAGATGTTTTCTTTTGTGATTGTGAAATCGTTGTAATGAGTTTGGAATTGAGTTAAACCCCAGTCGGTAATGTTGTCGCTACGATCGCCTTTTTCATCATAGCGATAAAGTGGAAGATTTTCGCTAGGACGACCACCAGCATCTAATGTTGGTACACAGTCTGTTATCTGAATAGAAAATGGAACTTGAGTATGATTTGTAACAACAATCGTTAAATTTTTTTGACTTAAATCAAAAGAAAACATCTCATAATGATTTCGAGTCAGCCTATGATTAAATATCTTTTCTGTGTAGTGAAAGAGCTTAGAATAAGGTCTATAAAGAGACTTTTGAATGAAACTTTTGTTAAAAGAAGACTTTACTTTAGATTTCATAAACTCTTCTAGCGAGGAGTTCCACTTTATTCCAAAATTTAATATTCCAGTAGAAACACAAGAATTGTAAATCTTACTAAGAAATTCAATTTTTTTTGTCAATTCGTCTTTACTAA
Source organism: Synechococcales cyanobacterium GL140_1_metabat_312 (assembly GCA_025351345.1). GTDB lineage: Bacteria > Cyanobacteriota > Cyanobacteriia > Leptolyngbyales > Leptolyngbyaceae > JAAFJU01. The sequence continues at coordinate 15,167 of JANXWB010000095.1, read as the reverse complement.
TATCATAAACCCATTCATCTCTACCAGTTTCTAATCCCCTTGAAAAAATCTTAAAAACCGCCTCTTCAGACCTTCCCGCCTTCACTTCCTTATCCACCAAAGGCAAAAAACTATCAAAATCATTATCAGTCAAATTAATCCAATTTCCCTTACCATCAGGATTGATATTCTCAAATTTAATCTCCTCAAACTTAGTCCCCGCAACCCAATCTAACTTTGCATCCTTACCCTGTAGACTAGACAGCGAAAAATAAGAAATTTTAGCTTGACTCATTACATATACTCCGCAAACTCTTCTAATGGCTCATCAAAATCATCAGATATTTCGATTTTACCCGCTAAACTGCCATAACCATATTTTCTTTGTTTTGCTTTGCTTCATTAAAATTATTTGTGCTTAAAGAATTGTCGGCTAAATAATTTTGATTATCATACTTACTTACCAAATACTCTGTATATTGAAGCACCTGAAGTTTTAATGATTCAGGTAACTGTTTAAGTAAATTCTCAATATCTTGATCAATTTTATTTAGGCTCATTTCTATTGCTCGTAATTTCAGAAAGATACAGGATTTTAAGAAGCTTTTGCCTCGCGCTGAAAAGAAAAAACATCTAAAACTACAGACTTAATTGGCTTAGATTCACCATGTAACATAACTCTAATAGCTTCCGATGTTTCCGCACTAAAAATTTCTTCTCCACAACGAGAACAAACTGTAGCAGGAATATTTTCTACAAGATGAAACTTATTACCAATTTCAAAAACTTCATTCACATATTCCAGATGAGAATCATTTGAACTGCAAACATGACATTTAAACATTAGTTAAATTCTCCTGATTTTATAATCAATCCACTCATTTTGATCTGGTTCATACAAAGTAATAATCTTAGTAGTATCTGACTCAATTCTCGACACCTGCAAATGCAAAGCTCTACTTGCTTGATTAAAACCCAATAATAAACAACTTGGAGAATATTTATCATTTGGATAATCCTCAATTATCACCACATTTTTACCCGTATCCCGAATATCTTTGTTGCTAATATTTCGCTCAACTTGACGTTTTAAAGCGTGTCGCGTTAATTCAAAAGCTCCTGAGCTTAGTTGTGTTTGTATTTCCTCAAGAGACTTCATTTTTGCTTGATCTCATCTCTTTGTAATTTTACTAAAAACATTATAGCAACACCAGTTTTAATATCAAACACATTCCCAGTCGTATCACCACTACGAATATCGCCTCCCAAATCCACGATATAAACATGATCAAACTCTTGCAAAACTGTCTTGCGAAATCCATCAAAAGTTTTGCCATCAATAAACGATCGATTGGTGATAAACGCCACTAAACCATTCTTGCCAAGGCGATCGCTTGCCCAACGATAGAAGCGCGTATACATATCATAGACAGCGATTTGATTTTGCGCTGTTCCCTGCTTGATGTAAGTCGCTTTAATCTGCTTATCTATTTGTCCATACAACCGATTCGCATTATTTTGATTGAAATTCTCTTGCCATGCGTTATACGGCGGATTGCCAAGAATCACCGAAATCTTGCGATCGTTCTGCTGCTGAATTCGCGCCGTATTTTGAACACTCATCGCAAACATATCAAACTGAAACCCGTCTGCACTACAATGATCCAGCGTATCCACTAGACAGATATTCTTAAACTCCTCATACTTTCCCATCTTCTGCTGATAGGTATATTCAATATTCAGATTCGCAATGTAATAGGGCAGAATCGCCATTTCATTACAATGAATCTCATGCTTATACTTATGCTCCAATTTATGTGCTGGCAAATACTCAATCAACTCCGTCACATAAGTTCCCGTCCCTGTACAAGGATCGAGAATCTCCACACCTTCATCTGATAACAACTTCCCAAAATGCTTATGCACCAAATGATCCGTACTCTCAATCATGAACCGCACAATCTCATTCGGCGTATACACAATTCCTAACCGATCGGCTGCCTTTGGGTTATATGCCTTATAAAAATTCTCATAAATTGCTTTGAGAAACTTCTGCTTCTCGTGATGATTCACAATATTTTCCGAACATCGACGAATCACCGCATAATAATGTTCAATATTTTTCAGCGTATTGCGCCGCGTCGGACCCGTAAAAAACGCACTAATAATCTCCGACAATTCCCGTGCAATATTGTTCTCACGATGAAACTGCGACTCATGGAAAATATTCGTAAAAATATCCTGCGTCAAAATGTGCTGAATCAACATCTCATGAATATCAAAAATCTCAATCTCCGGATTAATCGACTGCCGACACACCTCTAAAAATGCATTCCGCCGATCGCAAAACCTCTGATTCGTCTTCTCCGTCTCATTAATAATGTCCCGCAACGCCACCAAAATATGCGGAATATCTTCCTTGAACTTCGTAATCGCCGATCGAAAATCTCTCACCTCCGATCGTTCATAATCCACAAACGTATTCAGCAATCCATCGAGTTTATCCGCATCCTTCATCAACACCCGCAACTGCTCCCGCCCATGCTGAATCAGCACCGCAGTCTGCGAATCCTCAAACAAAATATTCTCATCCGGATACCCCTTCTCAAACTTCTTCTCAATCTCCTTATCTAAATTGTCATACTGATCCTTACTCTCCCACCACCCATGCTCCAGCCGAATTGCATCCTTAACCGTCCCATCTGGAAAAACCGTCGTATTAAACTTCGTTTTAAAATCCAATTCCGGAATCAACAAATAATTACGCGGTTTACAATAATCATTCAGCAATCGCTCAAACGCATTCCGAATACTCGTCTCCTTTCGAGACCCACCATACTGAACTATTTTCTGCACTTCCGTATGATATTGACTAACCAGCAATCGAGACATAACAGAAGACTCCGGGAGCAGTAAAGCTTAAGCCAATTGAGCGCTAATTCTCAGTATCTCCCTTATACCGCACTTTTGCCCTTTAATAGCAAACCCCCATTTGTACATCTGAGAGATGAAATGTACGAAGGGGAGTTTAGTTTTTGGATTAAATTATCGTCCTGCACTTAAGACCTGTGCCGCCGTCAGGTCCAGTTGGGGAAATGTAGGAGAGACGATCGCTTCATCACCCCGAAAGGTCTCGAACTGGTAAGCATCATCGGCTAACGTTCCAACTTTGACCCAAGCACGATCGGGATCCACAATCCACATCTCAGGAATACCGCGATCGGCATACTCTTTAGGTTTATATTCATAGTCTCTCTTGCGGGATTTGACATCAGTTTTAGTCTGTGAGGCGACCTCGACCACTAACAAAGGTGATGGGGAACCCAGTCGTAACACCTTCTCGTCACCCGACAAAGCCCCATCCGACTCGACAGTATGAACCACTAAGTCAGGCTGTCTAGCAGTGGCATAGCGCGATCTCACTTCCATCTGATGTCCGATCGCTAGAAGTTTACGAGGAATTCCTAAATCTCCAAACAAGAACATCAGCATCGCAGCAATACGCGGATTTAGAGGAGTTTCAGCACCCATTTCGACTAAGACTCCATCTTCAAGCTCATAACGGATATCTGTGCCGTCGTCATAGTCTAGATACTCCTTAAGCGTCATTCGTCGGTCAGTTGCGACTGTCATGGGTTCGCCCTTCCTAGAGTGATAGTGGTCTATACCCATCATACTTCCTGAAAAATCTCCCTTCGTACATTTGGCGCTGAAAATATACGAGTCAGAAAATCGAGTCAGTGCGATCGGGTTTATTTGGCGATCGTTGGATTAAATTAGAATAAGAATCATTCTCATGCTAAGATGATTAACATCTTGAGGAAAGCCGTTGGCGATCGAAGTTAAGCGGTAGCTCGGCTAGTCGTAGGTGATTTTATGTTAGATGGTGTTGATAACTTGGGAGGCGAATCGGTTCCGAAGCGAGGACTTCCGGTGACGGTGATCAGCGGTTTTTTGGGCAGTGGTAAGACGACTCTGTTAAATCAGATTCTGCAAAACTGTGAGAATCTAAAAGTTGCGGTTCTGGTGAATGAATTTGGCGATATTAATATTGATAGCCAGCTTTTAGTTTCGATCGATGAAGACATGATTGAACTAAGTAATGGTTGTATTTGTTGCACAATTAATGCAGATTTGGTTGATGCGGTATATCGAGTACTGGAACGTAGCGATAAAATTGATTATTTGATTGTGGAAACGACAGGTGTTGCTGATCCATTGCCGATTATTTTAACGTTTCTAGGTAGTGATCTTAAACATATGACACGATTGGATTCAGTCATTACTGTTGTAGACAGCGAGATCTTTACACCGGAACATTTTGAGAGCGCAGCAGCACTCAATCAGATTGTTTATGGTGACATCATTTTGTTGAATAAAGTAGATTTAGTGGATAGTTGTTCAGTACAAGTTCTAGAACGGTTTATTCGAGGTTTAAAACCACAAGCTAGAATTTTAGAAACGGTTCAATCACAAGTGCCGCTCTCCCTAATTTTGGATGTCGGAATACTGGAGTCCAATCGTTACAGTCATGATAGTAATCAGAAAAAGCATCATCACAAAGAATATGATCACTTAGAGAATGATAGATTTGTTAGTATTTCATTTAAAAGTATTCATCCGTTCTCGATTAAAAAATTCCAAGAGTTTCTCGACAACTTATCGCCCAATGTTTTTCGCGGTAAGGGAATTCTCTGGTTTCGTGAGAGTTATCTGCGACATATTTTTCAACTTAGTGGTAAACGCTGTAGTTTAGAACCCGATCAGAAACCTCCCAATGGAAATCAATTAGTCTTAATTGGTAGAGATTTGGACCAAAGTATTATCCAAGAACGTCTAAGAGATTGTTTATTTATTAAATCTGCAACAGTTCCATGATTGTTGCAGGCGACCTGTATGACCACACGACTTTAGACCCCACAGAATCCCTATGAGTCCAAACCAAGTAATGCTTGCAAATGTAGTTAGTGAAGCAAATGAAATCAGTGCTGTTCAAGCGATCGCAAGCGTCAAAACTTCATCACACCCTTCTGTAACTGAGGAGGAAATGCGTCAAGCTGTACGTACTCTATTGATCGGACTGGGCGAAGATCCCGATCGTGAAGGGCTGAAAGATACCCCGAAACGTATGGTCAAAGCACTTAAATTTCTCACGAAAGGCTATACCGATTCTCTAGATGAATTACTCAATGGAGCGGTATTCACTGAAAAATCTAGTGAAATGGTACTAATTCGAGATATTGATCTATTCAGTTCTTGTGAACATCACATTTTACCAATCATAGGAAAAGCGCATGTTGCCTATATTCCCAATGGAAAGGTGATTGGTTTATCTAAGATTGCAAGAATATGTGAGATGTATTCCCGTCGTTTACAAGTTCAAGAACGTTTAACGGATCAAATCGCAGATGCACTGTTGGGTTTGTTGAATGCGAAAGGGGTTGCTGTTGTGGTTGAAGCGACTCATATGTGTATGGTTATGCGCGGTGTCCAGAAACCTGGATCTTGGACCGTGACGAGTGCAATGCGCGGATTATTTGTAGACGACGATCGTAAGCGTCAAGAGTTTATGGATCAAATCCGTCATCGTCCACAATTCCATTAAGAGATCCCCTAACCCCCTTAAACAATAAGGGGGAACTGGAGGGGAGTAGTTTTGTTTTGGAGTATGTTATGAACGATCGGCTTCCGGTGACGGTTATTACTGGGTTTTTAGGGAGTGGAAAAACAACACTATTAAATCGCATTCTACATAATTTAAATGGTTTAAAAGTTGCTATTTTAGTGAATGAATTCGGTGATATTAATATTGATAGTCAGCTTCTAGTGACTGTTGAAGAAGATATGATTGAACTTACTAATGGTTGTATCTGTTGTACATTAAATGATGGATTGCTGAATGCAATGCATAAGCTTTTAGAACAACGCGATCGGATTGATGCAGTGATTATTGAGACAACTGGACTAGCTGATCCACTTCCGATCGCGTTGACACTTCTTGGAACTGAACTGCGTGATATGACTACATTAGATTCTATTTTAACTGTTGTCGATGCAGAGCATTTTGCGGTTTCATTACTCAGTAGTGAGGTTCTTTTTCAACAAGTAGTGTATGGCGATATTATTTTAGTCAATAAGACCGATCTGGTTTCACCAGAAAAATTACAGGCGATCGATCATCAGATTGAAGATATTAAAGAAAATGCTCGAATTCTAAGAATGCAAGACGGAAATGTTCCTTTGCCATTAATTTTAGATGTACAACTTGGAGATACAGGTACCTATCAAAATGCGTCTCAAGACGATGTACTTATTTCCCATGTTAAAAATGAGGGCTATGTTTCTGTTTCATTCAAGAGTAAGCGTCCATTTGATTTGAAAAAATTTCAGGAATTCTTAGACTATCAACTCCCAGCAAGCGTTTTCCGAATGAAGGGGATTCTTTGGTTCAATGAAAGCAATGCTCAGCATATTTTTCAATTGAGTGGTAAGCGCTTTCAAATCGACGATCGGACCTGGGAAACAGAACCTAGTAATCAACTTGTTTGTATTGGCCAAAAAATAAATCCACTTCAGATTCAACAAATGCTAACAAACTGTTTAACTCGTGTGTAATTTGAGCATAAATCATGATTTACTAGAATATACAATTTGTCCAGTTATTTCTATTTCTAATGCTACAAATCGACTTATTTCAGACCGTGTTAGATCCAGCAAGTTTAGATATATTTTGGATGGAATTAACCTCTGGAGCCTATGGCGAAGTCGATCGTGCGGAAGGATTATTTAATTTAGTAAATGGCCAAGGGTATGGATTTCAATTCATTGCGGCTGAACAAAAGAGTGAATATATTGAAATCGAAGATGAACCTTGCTTAGTTGGGCGGCCCGATCGGCCTTCAGTGCTTCAAATTAGTGGACAAGATTTAGATTTAGATTCTATAGAAGCTACGATCGTCGCCTGTTCCCTACCTGACAATATTCTCGAATACCACCAATCACAACCCCTAGGCAATTCATGAAACTCGCCGTTCTTTCCTGTATTCATGGTAATTACGAAGCACTCAATGCGGTTCTTTCCGACATTGATCAACAGAACGCCGATCGGATCTTTTGTTTAGGTGACTTAGTGGGTTATGGTCCGCATCCAAATGCAGTTGTCGAGATGATCCGATCGCTCGATATTCCTACGGTTCAAGGCTGCTGGGATGAGGATATTGTTGAGGGTTTGAATGCTTGTGAATGTAGTTATCCATCTTTGCTTGGTGAAGTGCGTGGAAAACTTGCTCATGAATGGACGGATAAAGAGATCTATCCTGAAACCCGCGAGTTCTTGGCTAATTTACCCATTACAATGCGTCACGATAATCTATGCTTTGTTCATGGCAGTCCATACAATCAACATGAATACTTGATGCCTGAAGTCGCTGCATTCACAGCCTTAGAACGGGTCATCTCAACGGGTGCAGATGTTCTCTTTTGCGGTCATACCCATATTCCCTACGTTCGAACTCTGGACTCTGGAAGTCTTAATATTTCACTTAAATCATCGGATAATAAAACACAACCCCTAAAAGAATTTCGATCGCCGTTAAAACAAATTATTAATGCCGGATCAGTTGGTGAACCACGCCACGGTAGACCGAATGCAACCTATGTCATATACGACACTGACACACAACTCACAATGCTAAGAGAAGTTGAATACGATTATAAAAAAACTTGCGCTGCGATCGTGGAAAAAGGTCTCCCAAAAATCTTCGCATGGCGGTTAGGACAAGGATTAGAGTATGCAGAACGGGCCGAAGATCCAAGTCACATTTGTGAACGGTAATATCATGACAGAACTTAGCGACAACTCTCAATTAGCACTAACTCATCGCCCCCGTCGTCTTCGTGGCAACGCAACCCTTCGCCGGATGGTGCGAGAAACACATCTCACCGCAGCGGATTTAATTTATCCCCTTTTTGTAATGGAAGGTGAAAATCAAACGATCGAAATTCCCTCAATGCCGGGACAATATCGATACACTTTGGATTTGTTGCTGAAGGAAATCAAAGAAGCTTGGGAGTTGGGAATTGGGGCGATCGCATTGTTTCCCAAAGTGAATGATGCTCTCAAAGATAATGCCGGAACTGAAAGTTTCAATTCGGATGGATTAGTGCCCTCTGTTGTCAAAGCCATTAAAAAAGCATTCCCAAATCTAATTGTGATAACAGATATTGCATTAGATCCCTACAGTACTGAAGGCCATGATGGAATTGTGAGTGAAGATGGCAGAATCTTGAATGATGAAACCGTCGCAGTTTTAGTTAAACAAGCGATCGTTCATGCCATGGCCGGAGCCGATATCGTTGCGCCTTCAGATATGATGGATGGCCGAGTTGGAGCGATTCGTCAGGGGTTAGATCAGGCTGGTTTTTTTGATGTAGTAATCATGGCTTACACGGCCAAATATGCCTCATCCTACTATGGACCATTCCGCGAGGCTTTAGGATCAGCGCCAAAGTTTGGAGATAAAAAAACCTATCAAATGGATGCGGGAAATGCTAGAGAAGCGATTAAAGAAGCTGAACTCGATATTCAAGAAGGGGCCGATATTATTATGGTGAAACCCGCGCTGGCTTATCTCGACATTATTCACATTCTCAAACAAAGAACCAATCTCCCGATCGCCGCTTACAATGTTTCTGGAGAGTATGCAATGATTAAAGCAGCGGCACAACAAGGCTGGATTGATGAAGATGCGATCGTACTTGAAACGCTGACTAGTATGAAGCGAGCCGGGGCAGATTTAATTTTGACGTACTTTGCAAAACAAGCCGCGAGACTTTTACAGTAGTATTTTACAATTTATAATTCAATCAATAATTCAATTAATAGAAACAGGGGATTTAAATGTATTGGGCGATCGCAAGTGGAATTGAAGGAAACTTAGCGGCATATGAAGCGGTAGTAGCAGATCTTGAAAAACAGGATGTAGATGAATTTTTCATCATTGGGGATGTGGTCGGTCCCGTTCCTGAAAGTGAAGCATTGGTCGATCGCCTTCGCCATCCAAAACCGAATGAATATATTTCAGCCATTTGCCAAGGTTAGTGGGAAGAACAATGTTTGATTTTGCATAGTTTAGGGCGTACAGGGCATCCCGATCAACTGATCGATCGCTATGGTAACAAAATGGTAAAAATGCTTTGGGATTCAGTTTCGCGGGAAACAGTAGCTTGGATTCAAGAGTTGAATTTTGGAATTGTCGAATTAGATTGTTTGTTAATTCATGGGAGTTCGATGGGTGCTGATGATGAACTCACTCCAGAGACTAGTCCGATCGATTTACTTGATCGATTATCTCGCGCAGATGTGAATACTTTATTCTGTGGCCGATCGGGATTAGCATTTGAAGCGACAATTGAATCTGGACATTTAACCAATACAGTCCAAACCCTCGATCGGTCTTCTGAACCCGAAGTTGTAACTATTAAATCCAAAAAGGTAGTGGGAGTCGGTAATGTAGGCCGCGTGCCTGGAACTGCAACGTATACCTTGTATGCACCGGGAAGCGGTCAAGTAAAGTTTCGATCGGTAAACTACAGAAAACATATGGGATTTGGTGTTAAATAAATAAATAAATAAATAGTTTGAATCGATCGGGACAATAAGGGAAAGATTGATTTAGACGATGTTCTAATTGGGTTTAGGGAATCAATCCAATGGGTCGTATTATGACGAGGTGCAAGGGTATTCTCTGGAATGTTTGGCCTATGGAAACCATTTCTAGAATATTAAACCGCTTCTATGGTGGTTTCCTGCTAGTCCCTCCAAAATAACTCATTACGATTAACCCTCGACCAGAATCCTAACGTGAGAAAAGATTCTGGCTGATAGTTTAGATTAATCTTCTTTTACTTTCGGGCGATGCGTCGAAACAACATGCAATTCTTTGAGTTGTTTATCTTCAACACTAGAAGGGGCATTGGTCAGTACACATCGAGCTTGCTGAGTTTTAGGGAAAGCGATCGCATCTCGAATGGAATCTTCGCCTGCTAGTAACATGACCAAACGATCGAGACCGAAGGCAATTCCTGCATGGGGCGGCGTGCCATATTCAAAGGCTTCTAATAAAAACCCAAATTTACTTTGTGCTTCTTCATCGGAAAGACCGATCGTAGTAAATACTTTTGCTTGCAAATCAGGTTGATAAATCCGCAAACTACCACCCCCAATTTCATAACCATTCAATACAATATCATAGGCTTGAGCGCGGGCAGTGGCTAGGTCGTGGGCATCTTCGGGGAATGGGGCCGTGAATGGATGGTGTAATGCTTCGAGGCGTTTTTCGTCAGTATTGTATTCAAACATTGGGAATTCGACAACCCATAGGAGATTGTTTTTGTTTGAATCAATTAAGTTCATTTCTTTAGCAACAAACTGACGAACTCGATCAAGCGTTTTATTCACTGTGATTACGTCAGCAGCAGCAAATAATAAAAGATCGCCCGGTTTTGAATTAGTGCGTTCTAGAAGTTCTGTTTTTTGTGCATCCGTCAGATTGTCTTTAATGGCTCCGATCGTATCAATTTCACCATTATCCCGAACACGAATATAGGCCAAGCCCTTTGCACCAGCTTCTGCGGCCTCACGGAAGATATCGCCGCCCGGTTTGATACGAACATTGGAAATGGCATCATTACCGCCGGGAATAGGGAGAACTTTGATGATTCCGCCTTTTGCTACGGTATTGGAGAAGACTTTGAACCCAGAGTCTTTGAGTAAATCAGAAACATTCACAAGCTTTAAATCATAGCGAGTGTCCGGCTTGTCGCTGCCATATTGATCCATGGCTTCTGCATAGGTAAGACGTGGGAATGGACGAGCAATATCAATGTTCTTAACATCTTTGAAAATATGACAAATAAGACGTTCATTTAGATCGAGAACCTCTTCTTGATCCATGAAACTCATTTCCATATCGAGCTGGGTGAATTCAGGTTGCCGATCGGCCCGTAAATCTTCATCCCGGAAGCATCTCGCCACCTGATAATACCGATCGAACCCGGCAACCATTAACAATTGTTTGAACAACTGAGGAGATTGGGGCAATGCATACCATTCACCGGGATTTACGCGGGAGGGAAGAACGTAATCGCGGGCACCTTCGGGAGTAGATTTAGTGAGAATTGGGGTTTCGACTTCCATGAACTGTTCTTGGTCTTCAAGAAATCGGCGTGATGCTTTGATGACGTTATGACGCAATTGCAGGTTTTTGCTCATCCGATCGCGGCGTAAATCTAAATAACGATATTTCAGTCGTAATTCTTCTTTGACGGTTTCGGTTTCGGAGCTGGAAACTTGGAACGGGAGTTGTTTGCGGACGGCGCTGAGGATTTCGATGTCGTCGGCATAGATTTCAATTTCGCCCGTGGGGAGCTTAGAATTTAGGGATTCTTCGGGGCGTTTGCTGACTCGTCCTATGACCTTGATGACGTATTCGTTGCGAATTCCTTCGGCGATCGGGTGGGACTGGGGCGTACGATCGGGATCGCTGACGATTTGAACTGTACCGTATTTGTCGCGCAGATCGAGGAAGATGACGAATCCATGATCTCGGCGGCGATCGACCCAACCGAAGAGGGTGACGGTTTCTCCGATGTTGGCTGCTCGAACCTGTCCGCAATAATGGCTACGCATATGACTAAATCTGGCTTCTGACTAAATTGAAAACTTTCCCATTATGCCAGGGTTTGGCGATCGCATCACACTAAGATATGGGGCCATTGAATACTATTCTAGTATTATCTGGATCAATTTTTAATTTCCACTTAGACCATCTATTAAATCCTGATTTCTTAGAGACTGATTCATAAAAGTTTTAATTGCGATCGGGATCTAACCGTGATCAAGCCATTAATCAAATTAATCATCAATCGCCCATCTCCAAAACCAATTCATTATTTTAAAAAGTTCCCAATTTTCTGTAACTGTGGCATCACCAATTCAAATGCACGACCTCGATGACTTAGGTGGCGTTTCACGTCATCCGACATCTGAGCATAGGTCATTCCCACTTCAGATACAAAAAACACCGGATCGTATCCAAATCCGCCATCGCCCTGAACTTCACGCAAAATTTCCCCCGGACAAATTCCCACTTCCTGAATCACAATTTCGCCCGAAGGATTTGCTACTGCGATCGCACATACAAACTGGGCCGCTCGATTATTTGAATCGCCTAATTCCCGTAACAGTCGCGAAATCCGATCGGCATCATCTACCCCATAACGCGCACTGAAAATCCCCGGAGCGCCTTCCAACGCATCGACCGCCAAGCCCGAATCATCTGCGATCGCCCATTTCCCCGTCGCCATAGCGGTTTCTGATGCCTTCAAGCAAGCATTCTCCAAAAACGTTATCCCCGTCTCCTCCACGTCAATTTCAGGCGGCTTTAATTCCAAGGTCCAATGTGAACTCGCATCAAAATACTGCTGCATTTCCCGCAATTTACCCGGATTGCCCGTGCCCAATATTAAAACTGCCATGCGCTGCTCCTAAACCCAAAATTCAAATTCATCACAGAAAGGCTGCTTTACAATCCGTAATCTTATATATTTATCCTCACACAATTTTGGTCCGCTTGAATAACTTAATTACTCCTAATTTTCTAGAGCTTTAATTCCCGCAACTCCTCCCAATCTGCCACATCCTGCCCGATCGCCGCATACCCCAAACTATTCGGATGCAGACCATCACTCGTAAAACGCGATCGTCGCCAAGTGTCACCCCTGGTAATCCATAGATCAAATAGATCCAAATAGGGAATATTTCGATCGTTACACGCGAGTCTTGTGGCTTCTTTGTAACGGAATTGATCCTCGTGATTGTAATAAAGACAATTCAGGAAAGGCATTTTTCGTTCATCGATCGGCACCATGCCCACAAACCAGACCGGACAGAGCCTTGTAGCCCGATCGAGCACGGTGTTGATTTGGGATTGGAATTGCTCGAACTCCAGCATATTTCGGCCCGATCGTTTCCCTAATCTTGCTGAATCATTGGTGCCGACGGACAAAATTAGCCGATCGGGATGGCGATTTCGTAATTCTCCGCGTACAGTAAACTCGGTTTCTAGGCGTTGTTCGATTTGCCGCACGCCATCTCCGCGCACGCCTAAGTTGTAAATAACCTGCTGCGATCGTTCCGGTGTCATCCAGCCACGGCGCAACCGTTCGACCCACCCGCCGCCCACCTCATCCCCAAAGCCATAGACCAGACTATCGCCCAACACAATCCAACGGGTGGTCGCTTGTTTGGGGTGAATTGACCGTAAAAGCGGTGATTGAGCATCTAATGTCGGTAGGAACGGTGGGTGCAGATGTTGCATGGTGGCTTAAATCGGGAATTTAGGAATCGATCTATTGAGAAATTGGTCGCTTCTGGAAACTGTCTGCGATAATAGAGGAGTGATGCTTACAACAGCAACGTAATCCTAAACCGCTAATTCTTGTTTTGCTTATGACTCTCCGTAAATCTGCTTCTAAGTCTCCCGGCTCAATGACCCGTCGTTCTACGATGGATACTGAGATGCTCATGCGTCGTGCCGATGAGCTGATCAATGCGGCTTCCAACCGTTATCGCATTACTGTGCAAGTCGCCAACCGTGCAAAGCGTCGTCGGTTTGAAGAATTCGATGGCATTGATGATCCTATGGTCAAACCTGTTATGCGCGCCATTATTGAAATGTCTGACGAAATGACGCAGCCTGAAATTATTGGCGAATAACGATCGCTTAGTGTGAATCGCTTAGTCTCAATCCTGCTTAGTAATAAGGATTGAGACTGAGATAATGAGTTTAAGTTTATTGATTACTTTATTTTTTACTGCTATGTCTCGTCGCTATTTTCCTTTTCTAACTCTAGCGATCGTTTTAGTCTTTACGGTGATCAGCGCAACAAGCGTCACGGCTCAAGTCGTTCGTACGGCTGACATTGCTCAAAAAATTTATGTTGAACTTCCAGAGGTTCCTCTAGAAAATAAATACTTTAACCGGAAAATTAATAAAGTTGATTCTAACAACACTTTAATTGCTCGGATGATTCGCTACCATAGCTATGTTAAAGGCCGCCCAGTGGCGTTGCGATTAGATTGGAAACTAACGATCGCGGATTATCTTGGTGCAAATGACACGATGGATTTAGCCAGTTATCCCGGTCAAGATATTCTTGCTGTCAATCCGATGGAGAGCGATCGGGTTGCTGTCACTACCTTGTCTCGTCAAACCCGCGATCGATTAATTGAACGACTAATTAAATACATTCAGAAGTAATACATTCAGAAGCAACACCTTTAAAAGTAAACTTTTCGTCAATCTTTTAGCAAATTTGTTGACTAACTCTAACCGAATTATCACCTATAGTCCCGCCTATACTCTTGTTCCCACCTATGAATGCTTCAATCGTTGTACCTATTGCAACTTTCGTCATGACATTGGGACATCGGGTTGGATGAGTTTGGTAGAAGCAGAACAAACATTACGATCGTTGCCGCGTGGGATTTGTGAGATTTTGATTTTGAGTGGTGAAGTTCACCCAAACAGCGTAATGCGATCGGATTGGTTGAATCATATTATTGAATTGTGCAAACTTGCATTATCTTTAGGCTTTTTGCCTCATACAAATGTTGGACCGTTAGCATTTGATGAAATGGCACATTTGAAAGAAGTCAATGTTTCAATGGGGTTAATGTTAGAGCAATTTACGCCGCGCTTACTGGAAACTGTTCACCGCCATTCACCCAGTAAAGAACCCTATTATCGATTGAATCAGTTGCGACAAGCGGGACAATTGAATATTCCATTTACTACGGGCATTCTTTTAGGGTTGGGAGAGACCTCATCAGATTGGGTCGAAAGTCTGGAGGTTATTGCGGATGTTCATTCACAGTATGGTCATGTGCAAGAATGTATTCTTCAACCCTACAGTCCTGGGGGTCAAGAAGTCTTGAATAAAACGGGATTTGATTTACATCAATTACCAGACGTTGTGACTTTAGCTCGACGTATTTTACCCAGTTCTATCACCATTCAAGTTCCACCCAACCTAATTGCCTTACCGCGTGTGTTGCTGGACTGTCTGGAGGCAGGTGCGCGGGATTTGGGTGGAATTAGTCCGATCGATGAAGTGAATCCTGATTA